>NZ_SCOT01000005.1 GCF_005502465.1 Sphingopyxis sp. L1A2A | reverse complement strand
GGACGCCAAATATGCGCCGCCGCCGCCGGTGCCGGTCGTCATCATCGTGCCGCCGCGGCCGTTGCCGCCGGGCAATGCCGCGGTCACCCAGATTCTGCCCGGACGCGGCATCGACGGCCGCTTCGTCACCGCGAACAGCAATATCACCGGCGACCGCGCTTTCTGGCAGCTCAAGATCGGGTTGAACGTCGCCGCCATCGGTTGCCGCGGTCTTGAAGAAACGACGATGGTGTCGGCGTACAATAATATCATCAAGGCGCATGGTAAGGTGATCCGTTCGACCGAAAAGTCGGTGATCACCCAGCTGGGCAAGGAAAATAAGACCAGCGGTGTCGCCGCGCGCGATCGCTTGTCGACCCAGCTGTTCAACTATTTCGCCCAGCCGCCGGCGCAGCGGGCCTTTTGTGCCCGCGCCAACGAAATCGCCCAACTGGTGTCGTCGACGCCGACCGCACAGGTCATCGAACAGGCGCCCGCGCACCTCGCGCGCCTCGACCAGCCGTTCCATGATTTTTATGAAGCCTATGCGCGCTATCAGTCCGACGCCGTCGCGTGGGACGCCAAATATGCGCCGCCGCCGCCGATCATGAGCGCCCCCGTCGCGCCCATCGCCGCGCCGGTGCCGCCCGCCAACGCGCCCACCGGGCTGTAACCGCCCATCCCCTGCCCCCAGGCGGTATTGTTGCATCGATGCAACGCTGCCCGGGCGACATGCGGCTAGCGATTTCGGTTCGTCGCATTTCGCCCGGCACGCGCTCAGCGCGTGATGACGCCATGCCGCCGATCTCCGGTCGCGGCGGCCCGTGCCACCTGCAAAAAAGCCCCGGCCCTCCTGCGTTTCAGGGCCCGCACCGCCGAATTTCACTATCGTCAAACAAAGGCTGCGGAACAGGCTTTACGCTGCGTTCATGATGAATTTCCGGCAACCTTTCGACTCTCTGCTTGCCCTTAGTCTCCTTCTTGCCGGGACCGCCCGGCGTTGCTCAGGGGAGCATTGGGGGAATTGGGAACATGACCAGATGGATCGGACTCGCTGCCGCGTGTGCGGCGGCGCTGGCTGCTGCACCCGCAGCGGCACAATATGGCTTGCAGGAACCGGAGGCGCCGGGTTTCGCGGCGCCGAACCTGCGCCTGCCACCACGCGACGCGCGCGGCGAATTTGCAACGCCCAACCGTGAGATGACCGGTCACGATGCGTTCTGGAACCTGCGCATCGCGCTGAACGTCGCGGCGATCGGGTGCCGCCATCCGGGCTCGCTGCAACTCGTCGCCGACTATAACGGCATCATCGCCCGCCATGGCGGGCTGATCCGATCGGCAGAAACCGCCGTGATCGCGCGGCTGGGGCGCGCGACCGGCAGCAACGGCATCGCCGCGCGCGATCGCACATCAACCAAGCTGTTCAACTATTTTGCGCAGCCACCGGCGCAAAAACAATTTTGCCGCGTCGCCGGTTCGGTTGCGCAGCAGATGCACGGCATGGACAGCGCCGCGGCGATGACCATGGCCCCCGCGATGCTGGCGCAGGTTGATCAGCCCTTCGTCGATTTCTATGACGCTTATGCGCGCTATCAGGTCGAACTTGCCGCGTATCGCGCCCAACGTGGCCATCAGCCGCGGACCGAAGCAGGCATCCAAATGGCGGCCGCAAAGCCTTAAGCGAAATTAACTTGGGGTCATAGCAACGGTGCCAAGCATCTGTTAGCAGGGCGGAGCGATGACCAATGCTCCGCCCCCTCCTTCATCCGCGGCCCAGTCGGCGCGGACCATCCTGACCCGGTTGCACGAGGTGATGGCGTCGCGTGCGAACGCGCAGGGCAAGCTCAATCAAGTTGTCGGCATCATCGGTGAATGCCTCGATAGCGAGGTCTGCTCAATCTATTTGCTGCGCGACGGGGCACTTGAACTTTATGCAACGCGCGGCCTGAAGCAGGAAGCGGTGCATGTCACCCGCCTGGGGCTTGGCGAAGGGCTGGTCGGGATGATCGCCGACCAGATCGAAACGCTGAACCTCGATGAAGCCGCGGCGCACCCCGACTTTTCCTACCGCCCCGAAACCGGCGAAGAATTGTTCCACAGCTTTGCCGGGGTGCCGATCATCCGCCGCGAACGCGCGGTGGGCGTCCTGTGCGTCCAGCACGCCGACCCGCGCCGCTATGCCGACATCGAGATCGAGACGTTGCAGACGGTCGCGATGGTCCTGTCCGAACTGATCACCAACGCCGACCTGGTCGATACCGCCGCGCGCACCGACGCCGCCGCCGCCGACCAATCGGCGCAGCGGCTGGGCGGACAGAAACTGGTCGACGGCATGGGCGCCGGGGTGGCGGTGTTCCACCAGCCGCGCATCACCATCGAACATACCGTCGCCGACGATACCGAGGCCGAGCGTCACCGCGTCTATGCCGCGTTCGACAAGATGCGCGAACAGATCGACCGCATGGCGAGCCAGGCCGAATTTGGCGTCGGCGGCGAACATGACGAAGTCATCCAGACGTACAAGATGTTCGCCTATGACGAAGGCTGGTCGCGAAGGATCAACGAGGCGATCGACAGCGGCCTGACCGCCGAAGCGGCGATCGAACGGGTCCAGCAGCGGACCCGGATGCGGATGCGCCAGATCGACGACGCGTTGCTGCGCGACCGGATGCACGATCTGGAGGATCTGTCCAACCGGCTGATCCGGATCGTGTCGGGGCAGATGGGCACTGCGGCGCAAATGGGGTTGCGCCAGGATTCGATCCTGATCGCCCGCAACCTCGGCCCCGCTGAGCTGCTCGAATATGATCGCCGCCGTCTGAAAGGCGTTGTCCTTGAGGAAGGATCGCTCACCGCGCACGTCATCATCGTCGCGCGCGCGATGGGGGTGCCGGTTCTCGGTCGCGTCAGCGATGTGCGGGCGTCGATCCGCGAAGGCGATTTGCTATTGCTCGACACCGGCGCCGGCGCGGTCCATGTGCGCCCGACCCAGGCGGTGCAGGACGCGTTCGACGGCAAGCTGGAAGTGTCGCAAAAACGCCGCGCTAACCTGGCCTCGCTGCGCGATTTGCCCGCAGTTACCAAGGACGGGGTACCGATCGAGTTGATGATCAACGCGGGCCTGCGCGAAGATATCGCCGCGCTGGACCTGACCGGGGCGCGCGGCATCGGGCTGTTTCGCACCGAGTTCCAGTTTCTGGTTTCGGCGACGCTGCCGTCGCGCGACCGCCAGCAGCGGCTCTATCGCGACGTGCTCGACGCCGCGGGCGACCGACCGGTGATCTTTCGCACCGTCGACATCGGCGGTGACAAGGCACTGCCGTACATGAATGTTGGCGACACCGCGCAGGAAGAAAATCCCGCGATGGGCTGGCGCGCATTGCGGCTGGCGCTCGAACGCGAGGGGTTGCTGAAAGTTCAGGCGCGGGCGCTGATGGAGGCGGCGGCCGGACGCACATTGAACGTGATGTTCCCGATGGTGTCCGAACCATGGGAATATGAAGCCGCGCGCGACCTGTTCGTCGGGCAGCGGGCGTGGCTGGCGCAGCACAACAAAAAACTGCCGGTCGCGATCCGCTATGGCGCGATGCTCGAAGTGCCGGGGCTGCTCGAAACGCTCGATCTGATGCTGCCGCACCTCGACTTCCTGTCGGTTGGCACCAACGACCTGACCCAGTTCCTGTTCGCCGCCGATCGCGCCCATCCGCGTCTTGCCGAGCGGTACGACTGGCTGTCACCGATCGTCATGCGCTATCTGGCGCGCGTCGTGCGGACGGTGTCGGGGACCAAGGTCGCGCTGGGGGTCTGCGGTGAGATGGGCGGACGTCCGCTGGAAGCCATGGCGCTGCTCGGCGTCGGGATCGAACGCTTGTCGATCACCCCCGCCGGGGTCGGACCGGTCAAGGCGATGATCCGCTCGCTCGACCTCGGCGCGCTGCGCGCCGACATGCCTGCGATCCTCGGCCATCCGACATCGAGTCCGCGCGGCCAGTATCAGGCGTGGGCAGAAGCGCATCAGGTCGACCTGGGCGATTGACGCGCGAGGTAATTGCGTTCGCGGCAATGTTTATGTTATGTTCTCCGCCTTGGGATAAGGAGAGCAAGCATGAGTGATTCGAGCCCCCGGGCCAGCGGCCAATGTCATTGCGGCGCCATCCGTTATTCGATGACCACCGCGGTGCAGCATCATGCGCTGTGCCATTGCAGCGATTGCCGCCGCCACGCCGGGGCGCCGATGGTCGGGTGGGCGCTGGTCGGTCAGGACGAGATCGAAATCACCGGCACCCCCAAAATCTATGCGTCGTCCGAACATGGCCGGCGGCATTTTTGCGGCGATTGCGGCACCGGGCTGTTCTATACCAGCGAAGCCATTTTTCCGGGGCAGATCGACGTCCAGTCGGCGACGCTGGACGACCCCGGCCTGATCCCGGCGCAGGTGCAGATTCAGACCGCCGAGCGCATCGGATGGATGGAAAAGTTGGACAGCCTGCCCGCGTTCGAGCGTTATCCGCCGTTCGAATAGGGGGACGGCGGCGTTGCGCGCGCCGCGATGTCACCCCTCGCTTCGTGTCCGGCGTTGGTCGTCCCACCAGGCGATGCGTTCGGCGATCCGCTTTTCGAACCCGCGGCCAGTCGGCTGGTAATAGGTTTGCGCGCCCATCCCCTCGGGCCAGTAATCGGCGCCCGAAAAGCCGCCCTCCGCATCATGGTCATATTCATAGCCCGCGCCGTACCCCAGGTCTTTCATCAACTTGGTCGGGGCGTTCAGAATGTTCGCCGGTGGCGCCAGCGACCCGGTGTCGCGCGCCGATGCAAACGCCGCCTTCTGCGCCGCATAGGCCGCGTTCGATTTGGGCGCGGTGGCAAGATAGAGGCACGCCTGCACGATCGCCAATTCCCCCTCGGGCGAGCCGAGAAACTGATAGGCGTCCTTGGCGGCGAGGCATTGCACCAGCGCCTGCGGATCGGCGAGGCCGATGTCCTCGCTGGCGAAGCGCACCAGCCGCCGCAGCACATAAAGCGGCTCCTCACCCGCCACCAGCATCCGCGCGAGATAATAGAGCGACGCCTGCGGATCGGATCCGCGCAGCGCCTTGTGCAGCGCCGAAATCAGATTGTAATGCCCGTCGCGATCCTTGTCATAAACCGGCATCCGGCGGTGCAGAAACTGCGCGAGCGCGGCGGGATCGAGCGGGTCGGGGATCGCGGCGGCATACAGCGTCTCGACCTGGTTGAGCAGGAAGCGCCCGTCACCGTCGGCGCTCGTGACCAAGGCGACCTTGGCATCGTCGGTGACCGGCAGGCCCCGCCCGATGTCGGCTTCGGCGCGCGCGACCAGTTGCGCCAGCGCGTCCTCGTCCAGCCGATTGAGCACCAGCACCTGCGCGCGCGACAGCAGCGCCGCGTTCAGGGCAAAGCTGGGGTTCTCGGTCGTCGCCCCGACGAGCACCACGGTCCCGCGCTCCACATAGGGCAGGAACCCGTCCTGCTGGGCGCGATTGAAGCGGTGGATCTCGTCGACGAACAGCAAGGTCCGCTTGCCCGCGGCGGCCATTTTTTCGGCATCGGCAAAGGCCTGCCGCAGGTCGGCAACCCCCGAGAAGACCGCTGACAGCGCCGAAAAGCGCATTCCCACCGCCTCGGCGAGCAGCCGCGCGATCGTCGTCTTGCCAGTGCCCGGCGGCCCCCACAAGATGATCGACGACAATTGCCCCGCCGCGACCATGCGGCCGATCGTGCCCTCGGGTCCGGTCAGATGGTCCTGCCCGACAACGTCGGCCAGCGTGCGGGGGCGAAGGCGCTCGGCGAGCGGCACCGGGCCGGTCGCGCTACCTGCGCGCTGAGCCGGTGCATCGCCGCCGAACAAGTCTCCGGCCATCGTTCGCTCAGCCCCCGCGCCGCTGTTTCTGGCGGATCAGGCGCAAATAGGTGTCGGCGACTGCCTGGTTGATCGCGTCCCATTGATAGGCGCCGCTTTCGAGCACCGCCGCCGAACCATGGTCGGCGCGCAGCTGAATGTCGCGGCAATAGCGCTGGAGATGATCGGCAAAGCCGGTGATCGAGCCGGGCGAGACGAGATAGCCGGTCTGGCCATGCTTGACGATGCTGGCGCTGCCGGTGGCGCGCGCGGCGACGACCGGGAGCCCGCACGCCATCGCCTCGAGCGTCACATTGCCAAAAGTCTCGGTGACCGAGGGGTTGAAGAAAATGTCGCAGGAGGCCAGCGCATGCGCGAGATCCTCGCCGCCCTGAAAGCCGACGAAGCTGGCGTTCGGCAGCCGCGATTCGAACCATTCGCCCGCCGGACCCTCGCCGATCACGACAACCCGGTGCGGCACCCCGCGCCGCGCGAGCACGTCGATGGCGTCGGCAAAGACGTCGAGCCCCTTTTCCATCACCAGCCGCCCGAGGAAGGCGATTGCGGGCACATCGTCTTCGATGCCGAGCGAGCGGCGCCAATCCATGTCGCGGCGCCCCGGGTTGAAAATCCCCTGCTCGACGCCGCGGGTCCAGATGCCGATGTCATAATTCATCCGCTGGTCACGCAGCACCTGCGCGAAACTTTCCGACGGGGCGATCAGCGCGTCGCACTTCCGGTAGAGCTTGCGGAGCCATGCGACGACCACCGGTTCAAGGAACGACAAATTATAATAGCGAAAATAGGTTTCGAAGCGGGTGTGGACCGAACAGGCCACCGGCAACCGCCGCCGCCGCGCCCATGCCGCCGCCTGCCGCGAGACGCGATCGGGGCTGGAGATGTGGACGACATTCGGCGCAAAGGCGGAAATATCCTGCCGCACGCGCGACGAAAAGGTCACCGGGATGCGATATTCGCTGCGGCCGGGAATCGCGAAGGACGGCACGCTGACCAGGTCGCCGGTCGGCTCGAAATCCGGGTTGGCGACCGTCGGCGAATAGACCCGCACCGCGGCACCATGCGCGAGCAGATAGCCGACAAGGCGGTTCAGCGCCTTGTTCGCCCCATCGACGGTCATGTTGTAGTTGCCGCTGAACAGGGCGATACGCAGGTCGGAGACTTCCATCACGCCTGCGCTAACCCCCTCGCCGCGCAAACGCAACGCCGCCGTCAGGCCATGATGCTGTAAGGTTCGCCGGGTTTCGTGCGGCACATGCGCTTTGACACGCGCGTTTCCTCGCCCTCGACAATCGCGATGTCGGTGATCGACAGGCATTTGCTGCCATTGGGTTCGGTATTGAGCGCAGTGATCGTCGACGACCCCGCCACCCCTTCGCGCGTCGGGCTGGTCCAATTGGCGGTGGCGCCGACGGCTTCCTCCTTGGTGACCGCCACGGTCGCCTCTGCCGCGACCTTCTGTTCCTTTTCATCGAGCTGGCACGCAATCTCGGCGACGAGCACGGCGCCGAACAGCCCCGACACCGCGGTGCCGATGCCCTTCAGCCCCACGGCATTCCCTGCGACCCCGCCGATCAGCCCGCCGAGCGCGCCGCCGCGTTTGCGCGCCCGCTTGCATTTGGCATCGGGGCTGGTGCCATCAGCGCGCTTCGCCTCACCGCCCTTTTTCTTCGCGGGCTTGTCGGCGTTTTCGGGCACCGCCACTCGGGCTACCGAGGCCGGGACCGGATAACCGTTGCAGCCGGTGTTGAAGCAGAAGCGATCGGCCAGATAGGCGCGATCGGTCTGATATTGCGCCTCGATGCCGCGATAGGCGGCGAGGTTGGCTCCCTCGGGATTGGAGGCCGCATGTTCGGCCATGACCGACTGGAAGAAGCGATCCTGCGTTGCGGCCGAATAACGTTTATTGGCGCCAACCTGGGTCGAATAAAGCGACGACAACGCATCCTGATAGGCGATCATCGCCTGACGATAGGGCAGCATTGTCTGGCGATAATAGGTGTCGATCGCCACGGTGCAGCGATTGATCGCTGCCGCCTGTTCAAATGGGGCGTCCTTTTTGCGGTAATCCTCACGGCATCCCGGATAGCTGTCGGTATCGAGGGCGGGTCTGGCGGGCAGCGCGGGCAGCGCCGGTTCGGCGACCACCGGCGGGACATAGGCCTTGTCGCCCTGCTCCTGACCCGGCGCACCCTGCCACGCGGCGGCAACCGCGCTGCTGGACAGCAACACCGCCCCGATGACGACGAGCGCCGAATTATGCCGCAACCTGGTCCGCATGTCCTGTTCCCCCCACCCTTGTTTTTCAAAGGCTAGGCCGGAATAATCGACCCCACAAGATCGGTCAGTGATGCCGATCATACCGTGAAGCCGCCATGCAGCGATATTGTTTTGGTGTCGGCGGTGGATTAGAGTCGGGCAGGAATGGGGAGGGGTGACATGCGCAGCTGGGTCAAATCGGTCACCGCACTCGCCGCGATGCTGGCGTGCACCGCCGCCACGCCGCCGGGCATGGATCCCGACAATCCGACCTGCCCGGCCAAGCCCAATTGGTCCGATTACAAGACGATGGTGCTGACCCCGTTCAAGCGGAGCGGCGAGCTGGTGCTGCTGGCCGAAGGCCGCGTCGACAGCGAGCTGCCCGTCCGGCTGGAAAAAGTGCTGACCGACAATCCGTCGATCAGCGAAATCTGGATCCGGTCGCCCGGCGGCGATGCCCGCGCCGGCAATGCCGCGGGCTTGCTGATCCGCAAATTCAGCAAAGAGCGGCAGATGGTCACCCGCATCCCGTCGGGATGGACCTGTTTCAGCGCGTGCAATTTTGTCTTCATGGGCGGCCGCGCGCGGACGATCGACCCCGGCGGCCATTTCATGGTCCATATGTTCACGATGACCGGCGACAAGGACGCGATTCAGTCGAGCGTCGCCATGGGCACCGAATCGACCACCGAATTGATCAGCGATGTCGAACGCGAAGCGGCGCTGATGGCGACCGAGGACAATGACCTGCTGATCCGGCTCGACGTCTCGCGCGACCTGTTGTCCGACATCATGTACCGGCAAAAAGCGGTCGCGACGGGCAGCGACCGTTCGACGCGGCGCTGCCTGACCCACAAAGAAGCGCTGCGGTACAATGTCGTCAACATCGACGATTAGGCCGCCGCTCAATCGCCGGTTTCGGACGGTGCCTCCAGATTGACGACGACCGGCGGATGCAGGCGCAGGCGGTGGACGCGGCGTTCGTCGGCCTCGGTCACCTCGATCCGCCAGCCGCTGGGGTGGAGCAAAATCTCGCCCACCTGCGGCACATGGCCGGCGAGCACCGCGGCGAGGCCGCCCAGCGTGTCGACATCTTCGTCGATCTCGGCCAGCCGCGAATCGATCGCTTCGCCGACATCGTCGAGTTCGGCGCGCGCGTCGGCGTCCCAGCAACCACCGTCGCCGGGCGCGAACAATGCGGTCGGCTCGTCGTCATGCTCATCCTCGATCTCGCCGACGATTTCCTCGACCAGATCCTCGATCGTCAGCAGTCCTTCGGTGCCCGAATATTCGTCGATCACGATCGCCAAATGGGTGCGCTTGGCACGCATTTCGGCGAGCAGGTCGAGCACCCCCATCGATTGCGGGACATAGAGCGGCTGGCGGATCAGGTCGATCAGCGGCGGCGGCGGGCGCCCCTCGGCCAGCACCGCGAACACATCCTTGACGTGGATCATCCCGACCACTTCGTCGAGGTTTTCGCGGTACACCGGCAAACGGCTGTGCCCTGCCTCGGCAAATTGGGCGACGATTTCGGCAAAGCTCGCGCTTTCGGCGATCGCGATGATGTCAGCGCGCGGTACCGCGACATCGTCAACCGTCTGTTCGCCAAAGTGGAGCAGGTTGCGCAGCATCTTGCGCTCGGTCAGCGACAGGTCGCCGACGATATTGCTGCCGCGCCGTTCCTGACCGTCTTCCTCGGCCTCGTCGATGACCTCTTCGATCTGTTCGCGCAGCGACGGTTCCTTGTCGCCGCCGAACAAAAATGTCTTCAGTCCGGCCAGCAGGCCGGTTCTACTGTCCTCTTCCGATCGGGTCGAAGATCCCTGGTCGTCGGGCATGATGTGGTACTTTTCCCTGTTAATCGAGCTCTGCATATGGATTGCCGATGCCCAGCGATGCAAGCGCTTTCACCTCAAGCGCCTCCATCGCGGCGGCACTCGCGTCGTCGATATGGTCATATCCGACCAGATGCAGCAGGCCATGGACGATCAGATGCGTCGCATGGTCGGTCAGCGAAATGCCCTTTTCATCCGCCTCGCGCGCGCAGGTTTCGCGCGCCAGCACGATGTCGCCGAGCAATATCTCGCCGTCATCGCTATTCGCCAGGCCTTCGAGCAGATCATCCTGCACCTGCGGAAACGACAACACGTTCGTCGGCTTGTCCTTGCCGCGGAAATCGCGGTTGAGTGTCTGGACCTCGGCATCGTCGGTCAGCCGCACCGCGACCTCGACCAGCGGCGCCGCGTCGGCAAGGCTGGCGTAAGGCGTCAGCGCGAGCGCCGCGGCGACCGCTTCGCCCGCCCGCGCATCCCAATCAAGCGCATCGGGCCACGGCGTCGCAGCGCAGGTTTCAACGCTCAGCATGGAAAATGCCGGGAAAGAAAAACGGCAGAAAACTGCGCAACTTCACGCGCAAATCGCGTTTTTCGGATAGCGAACAAGGTGGGGAGATGGCGAGGGCTGATCATGCGGCGACGCTATCGCGGCGGCGCCATGTAGGACAGCGAAAAAGTTTCGCGGAGGTCGGCTTTGGGGGGGGCTGCCATCGGTTTCCCCAATATCGTCATCCCGGACTTGATCCGGGATCCATGGCGACGGCGCAGCTATGGATCCCGGATCAAGTCCGGGATGACGACGAGGGATAATCCTCCCAGTGACGAAATCATGGGGAGAGGGACCGTCCGCGAAGCGAATGGTGGAGGGGCCTTGCGACGGTGGCGCCAAAGCCCCTCCGTCAGCGCTTCGCGCTGCCACCTTCCCATCGCTGCGCGACAGGGAGGATTATGGCAGCAACCGGCCGTCAACGGCCATCCCATTCAGTGCATATGGCTCAACTTGTCGGGGTTGCGCATGACATAGATGGCGGCGACCTTGCCGTCGGCGATCTCGAGCGCCGTCGTTTGCAATTCGCCATCGGCCTCGCGGGTGACAAAGCCCGGCAGGCCATTGATCAAGCCGACGTGGATCAGAGTCGAGCCATATTTGCCGAACAGCACCGCCAGACTGCGGTGCAGTTTCAGCACCGTCGCAAATCCCAGCACCGGCCGGTCGACGGCGGGCCGCTTGCCGCCGCCGTCGGACCACATGCCGACATCGGCGGCGAGCAACGCGCCGAGCGCGGCCATGTCGCCGCTGCGCGAGGCAGCGAAAAAGGCGTCGGCGATCTGGAGCCCCTGCGCCTTTTCGAGCTTGTAGCGCGGGCGCGCGTCGCGAACATGGGTGCGGGCGCGCGCCGCGAGCTGGCGCGTGGCGGCGGGATCGCGGTCGATCGTTGCCGCGACCTCGTCGAAACCGACGCCGAAGACATCGTGGAGCAGAAAGGCGGCGCGTTCGAGCGGCGACAGACGTTCGAGCGCGAGCATCAGCGGCAGGGTGACATCGTCCGCCTCCTCCTCTTCGACCAGCGGATCGGGCAGCCAGGGGCCGACATAGGTCTCGCGGCTGCGGCGCGCCGATTTGATCTGGTCGAGGCAGAGCCGGGTCACGGTGCGGCGGAGGAACGCGGCGGGCTCGCGCACGTCGGCGCGGTCGGCGGCGAGCCAGCGGATGAAGGCGTCCTGCACCACATCCTCGGCATCGGCGACCGAGCCGAGCATGCGGTAGGCGACGCGGGTGAGCAGCGGGCGCAGCGGGTCGAAACTGGCCGCCGCGTCCGCCGCATCATGCAAACCCGGCCGCGTCATCAGGCCGCCCTGGCCGCCGGCTGTTCGTACCAGAGGTCGAAACCGACCGCGAGGCGGTTCCAGCCGTTGATGATGTTGATCATCAGCGTCAGCTTCACCTGTTCCTCCGCCGTGAAATGCGCTTCGAGCCCGTCTTTTGCCGCCTGTTGTGTGTGGCCTTCCGACAGGCGGGTCAAGGCGTCGGTCCACGCCAGCGCGGCACGTTCGCGCGGCGTATAGACAGGCGCTTCATGCCACGCGGCGAGCAGATAGATGCGCTGCTCGGTCTCACCCTTGGCGCGCGCTTCAGCGGTGTGCATGTTGATGCAATTGGCGCAGGCGTTGAGGATCGAGGCGCGGATTTTCACCAGTTCGATCAGGCTCGGCTCCAGGCTGTCCTGTACCGCAAGACTGACGCCCATCCATTGTTTCATCAGCTGCGGCGCGGCGGCGAAGGGGTCGGTCACGACGGTCATTATCTGTCTCCTGTGGTTGTTTTGTACCGACATGACGAGACAGGATCGACGGGTGTGACATGGCGCGCGAAAAAATTTCGCGCGGGCGCAAAAATCCGGTAGCCTGCCCGCCTCGACAATGATGAGGAGGGGTCCAGTCATGAAGTTTCTCGATGGTTTCGGCGAACAGGCCTATGCGTTGCTGCGCATCGTCGCGGGTCTGTTGTTTCTGGCGCACGGGGTGCAGAAATTCTTTAATTTCCCGGTCGCTTTTCCCTATCAGCTGAACCCGATGCTGCAGGCAGCGGGCGCAATCGAGCTGATCGCCGGCGGGCTGATCATCATCGGTCTGTTCACCCGTCCCGCAGCATTTATCGCCAGCGGCATGTCGGCGGTCGGTTACTGGGTCGCGCACGGGACGCAAAGCCCCTTCCCGATCGTCAATGGCGGCGAAACGATCGCGCTCTACTGCTTCATCTTCCTGTTCATCGCGACGCGCGGCGCCGGGATCTGGAGCGTCGATGGGGCGCGCGCAAAGGCGTAATACAAAATAGGGGGCGGCCCTGACGGACCGCCCCCGGTTCCGGACTTCACAGGGCGCAGGTCGTCACAGCTTGCGGGTATTCGCCTCGATCAGCTTTTTCGCCTCGGCGATGGCTTTTGCGGTGGTCAGTGTCTTGTCCTGCACCTCGTCGGCCATTTCGAGCAGGCGGCCGCTGATCACGGTGCCGGTCTGTGCCTCCTCATTGATCGCGATGCCGCCCTTGGCCAGAGCGACGCGGTCCCATTCGGCGCGCACCGCGGCCCAATAATCCTTGGTGGCCGCCCAATAATCGTCGGCGGCCTTCACGTCATATTGGTCATATTTGATATAGGTGTTGAGGACATATTCCTGGACGATCGGCACCAGCTTGCCGTCCTTCGTCCCCATCTTTGTATTGTCCTGCCAATGGACCCAGCCGTCGGGGCTGGGCTGGTGGCGATTGATCGACAGATAGCGATCATAGACCGGGCCCCGGACGGCATCGCGGCGCGCGAGCGGGCGCCAGGTCCAGTTCGAGCGCCAGCGGCGAACGCCGCCCTGTGTCTCGAATTGACCCCATCCGCCGTAACGCGGGGAATCGTCGACCTGATAGACCGTCTGCGACCAGCGGCCGGTGCGCATGCGTTCGGGGACATCTTCCCATGTCCATGTGTTGCGGTCCGAATAGGCCAGCAGCTTGGCGGGTTCATACTCCCAATCCTGGCGCCAATGTTTGATGATCATGCTCTTGTCGTCGTCGGTGGTGATGACGAGCATATGCTGGAGGACGATCTTGCGGCCGCTATCCTCGATCACGCGCACGACCTCGTTGCCGCCCGAGCGTTTGGGTTCGAGCACTTCGTAAGCCGGATCCCAGCGCGTCGATTCCTGCATGTTGAAGCTGACGCGGTAATTGCCCGCCATCGCCAGAATGTCGGCGCGGTCCTGTTCAAAACTGGCCGCGGCGGTGTCGGCGGCGATCGGGGGATGCGCCAAGGCGGCGACGGGGAGCGCGGCGGCGAGCAGCAGCGCGGCGGCAATCGTGCGACAGGTTTTCATCGGTGCAATCCTTCAGTGTTCAGAAACGGAAGCTGAGCGATACGCTCGCGTTGCGGCCGGGTTGGGTATAGGCGTCGGTGATCGCCGAGGTGGACGCGAGGCCGCGGACATCGCTCCACCAGCTGTATGTCTTGTCGAGGAGGTTGAAGACCCCGGCGCGCAGCGTCAGTCCTTCGCTGATACGGGCAAAGGCCGTCGCGTCGAGGATGGTGAAGCCGTCGGGGCGGAAACATTCGGGGGTGCACAGCCCGGTCGTGCGCGACGCCTCTTTACGCCCGGCGTGGGTCATGATGAGCTGGCCGCCAAAGCGTCCCTGCGCGTCGCGATAGCCAAGCCCGGCGACGAGCTTGAGCGGATCGATCGTCGACAGCGGCGTGCGCGCCCCGGTCGGTTCGATCACGTCGCCCTTCGCGTAGGATAGGGCGAGCGTCGCATACAGGCCGGACGACGCTCGCCCCTCGAACCGCGCCTCGGCCCCTTTGACCCGGACGCGATCGAGATTCACGAATTGAAAGATCGCCGGATTGGCCGGCGTGAAACCGCCGCCGACGACTTCCTGGCTGATGAAATCCTTGTACCGGGCCGAAAAGGCGGTGACGTCGAGGCTGACGGCGTTGTTCGACAAGCGGAGACCGCCCTCGAAACTTTCGCTGCGTTCGGGGCCAAGGTCGGGGTTGGGGATCGAGGTGTAGCCCGACGCGAGATTTTCGAAAAACTGGTTCACCTGCCCCGGTTCGGGCGCTTTGAAGCCGGTCGCATAATTGGCGAACAGCCGCACCTGATCGGTCAGTTTCCACACCGCGCCGAATTTGGGCGACACGCGCGAGCCGTCCTGCTTGGCGCCTGCGAAACTTGGCAGCAGCGGGTCGTCCTGCGGCGACAGGTCGTACCAGTCGAAGCGCAGCGCCGGGTAAAGCAACAGCTGGCCGCCCGCGACCGAGATTTCGTCGCCGACGAACAGTCCGGCGCGGGTGAAGTCGGTGCTGGGGAAGGCGCGGGTCGGAAAAACCTCTCCGAACGGCGGTACGGTGCCGTCGCGCAGGCCGCGCTGGCGCGTCTGGCTGATGTCGCCGCCGAATACCAGGCGGTGGGTGATCACACCGGTGGCGAAATCGGCGCGGGCGTCGGCCGAGGCACCGACGACGCGGTTTTCAAAGCTGTTGAGGCGGGTACGGTCGGCGAGCGGGGTGCGGTCCTCCTCGGTATATTGGCGGTCCTCGCCGTCCTGCCAATAGAGCGCGACGCGGGCGAAATCGATCGCGCCCTCGCCTTCCCAGCTCCAGTCGAGCGAGACGCGCTTGCGTTCCCCGGTGTCGGTGCCCTCGAGCCGGTCGACGCTCGACGTGATGACGCCAAGCGCATTGCGGGTCGCGGTCACGCCGGTCAGCCCCTCGGTAAAGACGCGGGTGTCGAGATATTCTCCGGTCAGGCGCAGCTTGTGGCCGTTCGCGGGGTCATAAACGAGGCGCGCCAGCGCCGCGTTCGAGCGGCCGTCCTGCGGGTTGGGCACGGTGCGTAGCGGGCCGGTGCCGGGACGCAGGCCCGAGGTGCCGATCGCGGTGACGGTGCCGGCGTTGGCCCCCTGATTGTCGAGCTCGCTATAATCGCGGCGGGTGTAGGCAGCCATCACCGACCAGTCGCCGCTGCGCCCCGCGAGGATGGCGGTTTCGCTGAACTCGTCATCGGCGCTGCTATAGGCGGCGCGGATCAGGCCGCCGACGCGCTGGCCCTCCTCCAGGAAGTCGGACGGATCGGCGGTGATCAAGCTGACCGCGCCCGCCAGCCCATCGCTGCCATAAAGTGCCGACGAAGGGCCGCGCAGGATTTCGACCGATTTGATCAAGCCGAGATCGACATAGTCGCCGCGTCCCGAAGCCTGCGCGCCAAAGCTGAAGCCGTCGGGGACGCGGACGCCATCGACCTGGATCAGCACGCGATTGCCGCCGATGCCACGGATGTTGAAGCTGTCGTTACCGGCGCGGCCGGTCGCGCCGAGCGCCGCGCCGAAGCGCGCCGGCTGGCGCTGGACGCTGACCCCGGGCTCGAACCGGACGAGGTCGCGGATGTCGGTGACCAGCTCGTCGGCGATCTGTTCATCGCTCTTGACGGTGACGGTCACCGGAATGTCTTCGGCCTTCACCGCGGTGCGCGTCGCGGTGACGACGATCTGGCTCTTGCGCTGCGCCCAATAATCGCCGTCATTATCCTGCGCGAAAGCCGGCTGGGCGACGACGGCGAGCGCAAGGCCCAGCGCGGTGCCAGCGGCAAGGCGGGTGGCAGACGGCGAACGGTCGTTAATCAAAATGCTTCCCCTATTGATTGCGAGTGATTCGCAATAGCGTCGCATTAGGGGCGTGAAATCGCAACGTCAAGATTAATGCTATTGAGACTCGTTTGCTGAAATTGAAAGATGTCATTGCGCGCCAGGCGAAGCAATCCAGCGTGGCGGTAACCGCTCTGGATTGCTTCGCCTGGCGCGCAATGACGAGGGTTGGCGACAGCGTGGATCCGCATCAACGAGAGAGCGGCCGCGGGGGAGCCCGCGTCGCCGCTGCCCCGTGACCCGATGCTTATACCAGCCTGGTATCCCGGCGCGCGACACGCCGACTGGTTCGCCGGTTAGCGGCAGGTGCGGCAGTGGTGGGCATGACCAGCGCCTCATATAATCGGAACAGATGTTCGACCCGCGCCCGATCGTCGGCAAAGCCTTTGGCCGCGTACAACCGGTCAACGGCGGCATCGAGTGCCTTGTGCGCCTTGAACAGCTCGCCCGGCATCCGATCAGGATCGTAGAGGTCGGCGAGGGTCGAGGTGGCATTTTTGGGCAAAGCGCGGGCGTCGAGTACGGCCTGAGCCAGTAGTTCGACTTTTGCCCGCTGCGCGGGAGTGGCTTCGGGCCAAGGGAAGGTGTTGTAGACGAGGCCGATGGAGTAACGGGGATCGCTTTTTAGCCGTCCGCCGATCCCGTTGAGCCATGCCATGTGCATTCCGCTCACCACAATAGCGAAATGCCAAATCCCGGCCTCAGTTGCCACTCTTATCAAGCTACTAGGCACTGCGTCGCTCAACCACCCGGCGGGCACATATTGACGGGTTTCCGAACCGTTTTCTGGAACAACGAGATACGGGTTGGCGGGCATAACCGTGACGTGAAAGCTCGCAGGAGTGGCGGCAAGATAGCGCGTGCTCTCCGATGATCGATCTAGACCATCCTTCGAGTTCTTTTTTGCGATTTCTCCAGCTCGCCAACGCCGAACTAGCCGCAAACGCTCCACTATAGCAGGATGGCGTCCCAACTCCTGAGGAGAGGCTTCATCAAGCGCGAGTATGTAGCGGGTTCCACCGTTGAGAAACTCTTCGGCCCCAATATACGGCCGTAGATATACGTCAGCAGCATCGTCCGCCGCCAACATCTGAGCGCGTTCCGTTGCCGTAAAAATCAGATAACCGCCGTCGACGGGCTTGGAACCGATACGCAACCTCGGCGCATCATTAATCGGGCGACTTTCTTCTCGGACGACCAAATGGCGATCGGCACCGTTCGCATCAAACAAATAGGCCGTTAGCTGGCCATGCCTTGTTTCAACCGGCGCACCCTTGGACGTCGGATAGCTAAACAACCGCTTCTCAACCGGTTCATCCCCGCGCTGCGCCAGCCCGACGATAACGCAATGCACCGCCGCCCTTCCCGGCCAGACAAATGTGCGGTGCGCGAAAGCGATTTCGAGGCGGCGTTCGTTGAACAGCTTTGGCCACAATTGCGCGACTTGTTCGCCCTGACAAATCGAATTGGTCGCGACAAAGGCGATGCGTCCAATACCCCCCCCCCGCAAGATATGTGCCAGCTTTCAAGAACCAGGCCGCGACATAATCCAATGTGCCGCCCGATCCGCCCAGCTGCGCGATCCGGCGCACCTGCGCGCGCTGCGCGTCGCTTTGCATCTTGGACCCGATGAAGGGTGGATTGCCGAACACATAGCTGCATTCGGCGGGCGGCAGGACGTCGGCCCAGTCGATCTCGAGCGCATCACCCTGACGGATATTCGGCGCGGTCACGAGCGGCACCCGCGCGAACGGCTTGCCGAAATCATCGCCCAAATTGGTGTTGGCGATATGATCGGTCATCCACAGCGCGACCTGCGCGATCTGGCTGGGGAATTCGTCGATTTCGATCCCGTAAAAGCGGTTGACGTTGAGTTTCGAGAGCAGCGTGACGTCGAGCACCAACTGACGGCTTTCGGGCGGATGGATTTCGCGCAGCAACAGCCGTTCCAGCTCGCGCATCTCGCGGTATGCGACGACCAGGAAATTCCCCGCCCCGCACGCCGGATCGAAAAAGGTCAAAGCCGCAATCTTGTCGTGATACGCCGCCAACGCCTTGGCCCGGGCGCCGTCCTTGCGCGCCTTCAGCGCCTCGAACTCGATGTAAAGATCGTCGAGGAACAGCGGCCCGATCACCTTTTGGATCGCTTCCTCGGGCGTGTAATGTGCACCTTGTTTGCGCCGGGTGACCTTGTCGATCACGCTTTCGAACAGCGAACCGAAGATCGCGGGCGACACGCTGCCCCAATCGAACACGCTGGCATCGAGCAATATGTCGCGCAGCGCATTGTTGAACGACGCGGTGTCGATGCGTTCGGCGAACAGTGCGCCATTGATGTGCGGGAAGGCGTTCAGATCGGCATCGAGGCTGGCCTGACGATCGTCAGGCGCGGTATCGAGCACCCCGAACAACGCGGTAAGTTTCTCGCCCAGGTCGCGCCCATCGGGTTGAGTGCGCTGTTCCAGCCAGACCAGAAACTGGTCCTTGGGCCAGATTCCAGTGTCGTCGGCAAACAGGATGAACAGCAGCCGGACGAGCAGCAATTGCAGCTTGTGGCCGCTGTAGCCATCCTCCTCCAACTGTTTGTGCAGCTTGCCCAACAGCTCGGACGCCTTGGGGTTGGCAGGTTTCTGATTGCGGAACTGCCGCGTTTCGACGCCGATAATGAAAGCAAACGCCTCGACATGTTTTTTGAGGTCGGCGAGCGGAAAGCGCCATTCGCGCCGCGTGTCCAGGTCGAGCAATTCAAACCGCTGAAAATCGCAGGTCAGAATATAGCGCGGCTTGATCGCCTCGGGCAGGCCTTCGTAATAATCGAGCGCCTGGTCATTGGCGACGCGCAGGTCGAGGCCCGCCGACTTCTGCTCGACGATCAGCTTGCCCGGCATGAACAGGTCGATGAAACCCTTGCGATCCTGGGGCAGATTCTTGACGCGCTGTTCATACACCGCGACCTGTTTGCGATCGACGCCGAAGCAGGCAAAGAATTCGTTGTAAAAGGTCTGCGTCTGACCCTTCTCATAATGATCGAGCTTGTGATCTTCGCTGAATTTGGCGGCACGGGCGCGGATTTCAGGCCAAGTAAGACGCATATTCCGGGTGATCCTCCGCTTTCGATCCGTCTTCGCGGATAGCGATCGTCAGAGCAAGACGCAAAGGTTGCCGCCCGGACGCCGCCGCGCGACGTGCGCCGTTGTCAGGCCCCCGGCCCCTCATACGCATCGACGATGCGGCCGACGATCGGGTGGCGGACGACGTCGGCGCTGGTGAAATAGCTGACGTTGATGCCCTCGACGCCCTCCAGGCGGCTAACCGCGTCGGCCAGCCCCGACGACGCGGGGATTGGCAGATCGACCTGTTTGGGGTCGCCGCAGATGACCATGCGGCTGTTCATGCCAAAGCGGGTCAGGAACATCTTCATCTGTGGAATCGTCGTATTCTGCGCCTCGTCGAGGATGATGAAGGCGTCGGCCAGCGTCCGCCCGCGCATGAAGGCGAGCGGCGCGATCTCGATCTCGCCGCTGGCGATGCGGCGCTCGACCTGTTCGGCGGGCAGGCAATCGTGGAGCGCGTCGTAGAGCGGGCGCAGGTACGGATCGACCTTTTCCTTCATGTCGCCGGGCAGGAAACCGAGCTTTTCGCCTGCTTCGACCGCGGGGCGCGACAGGATCAGGCGCTGGACGCTGCCGGTGATCAGCTGCGCCACCGCCTGCGCCACCGCAAGATAGGTCTTGCCTGTCCCCGCCGGGCCGAGCGCGAAGATGATGTCCTCGCGCGCCAGCGCCTGCATATAGGGCACCTGCGACGGGGCGCGCGGCACGATCGTCTTTTTGCGCGTCCGGATCATGATCGGCGGCGCTTCGTCCTTGTCGTGGCGGATGATGCCGTCGAGGGTCGGCTGCGCCGACATCGCGATGACGCCATCGACCATGCCGGCGTCGACCTCCTGTCCCTGTTCGATACGGTTATACAGGTCGACGAGCACGTCGCGGGCCCGCGCCGCGGCTTCGGCCTCGCCCTCGATCTGGACCCGATTGCCGCGCGCCGAAATATAGACGCCCAGCCGGTTTTCGATGCCGACCAGATTGCGGTCGAACTCGCCGAACAAAATGCCCAACAACTGCGTTCGCTCAAATTCCGCGGTCAGTCGAACGCGGTCGCCGGGTTCGGCGGGGGTCGAGGCGGTCAGCGGGCGTTTGGACATATGGGCAAGTCACCTATGCTAAGAATGATCCTGTGTACTCCCGCGAAGGCGGGAGTCCATCACCGATAGTTTCGGAATTCGACGGAAGGCGACGGGGTGTGTCTTCGTGGAGACAGCTTCCGCCCGTCGCACTAAGCGACCTCTTCCATCAACGGCTCGGCAGCAACGCTGTTGGCACCGGCCGACACGATCCGCACGTCGATCATGTCGCCGATCGCGAGGCCGGGGGCGATGACATGCGCCGACTGGAGCCACGGCGTCTTGCCGATCAGCTGCCCGTCCAGCTTGCCCTTGCGTTCGAGTAGCAGCCGCGTCGTGCTGCCGACGCTCGCTTCATTAAAAGCCTGCTGCTGCTCGTTGAGCAGCGCTTGCAAGCGCTGGAGGCGATCGTTCATCACCGCTTCGGAAATCTGGTCATCCATCGTTGCCGCCGGCGTGCCGGGGCGGCGCGAATATTTGAAGCTGTACGCCATCGCATAGCGCGTCTGATGGATCAGATCGAGCGTCGCCTGGAAATCTTCCTCGCTCTCGCCGGGGAAACCGACGATGAAATCACCCGAGATCGCGATGTCGGGACGCACCGCGCGGACGCGTTCGATGACGCGCAAATAACTCTCGCTGCTGTGGCTGCGGTTCATCGCCGCGAGGATGCGGTCGCTGCCCGCCTGCACCGGCAGATGGAGGAACGGCATCAGCTTATCGACCTCGCCATGCGCGGCGATCAACCCGTCGGTCATGTCGTTGGGGTGGCTGGTGGTGTAGCGGATCCGTTCCAGCCCGTCCTCGCGCGCCAGGTCGCGGATCAGTCCGTCGAGGCCGATCGCCCTGCCCTTGCCGTCTTCGCCATCCCAGGCGTTGACGTTCTGGCCCAGCAAGGTGATTTCGCGCGCGCCGCCGGCGACCAGCGCACGCGCCTCGGCGATCAGGTCGGCAAACGGCCGGCTGATCTCGGCGCCGCGGGTGTAGGGAACGACGCAATAGGTGCAGAATTTGTCGCAGCCTTCCTGCACGGTCAGGAAGGCGGTCGGGCGCTGGCCCGCGGCGCGGCCGGGCAGCGCGCCGAACTTGCTCATCGCGGGCATGTCGAGGTCGACCGCTTTCTCGCCGCGCGCGGCGCGCGCGAGCAGGTCGGGCAGCCGGTGATAGGCCTGCGGGCCAACGACGACATCGACGCTGGGGGCGCGGCGCGCGATTTCGGCGCCCTCGGCCTGCGCGACGCAGCCCGCGACCGCGATCGTCGGGCGGCTGCCGTCGGCGCGTTTCAACCGGCCGATGTCCGAATAAACCTTCTCGGCGGCTTTTTCGCGGATGTGGCAGGTGTTGAGCACGACGAGGTCGGCGTCGGCGCCATCGGCGGCGGCGACATAGCCCTCGGCGCCCAACATCTCGGCCATGCGTTCGCCATCATAGACGTTCATCTGGCAACCGAAGGATTTGACGTGGAAGGTTTTGGCGGTCTGGGGGGAGTCGGATGTCATCGGCGCGCTATAGGCGATGCCGCGGCGCGGCGGAAGCCGCCACGATTTCGGCGGCGATGGCAGCGCGCGCCGCCTCATTGATGACCTTGCGGTCGTGCTCAGCCTTATCGGGCAGCGGTTCGAGATAGTGGATCGTCAGCGGGATCGGCCGCTTGCGGGCGAGCAGCCGTTTGAAATTGTCGAGCCCCGATTCGGGGTCGAGCCAGGCGATGTCACTCGCTTCCGGCCCATAGTCGAGGAACACCGGCTGGACGCGCAGCTTTGGCGGGGTCGGGATGACCGCCTGGAACAGCGAGGCGCGGAACGGCAGCAAGCCGTCGCCGGGGCCGGTCGTGCCCTCCGGAAACAACGTCACCGGGCGGCCGCGCGCGAGGGCGTCGCGCAGGCTGTTCGCCTGGCTGTGGATGTCGCGCCGGGTGTCACGCTGGACATAGATGGTGCTGTTCTGATCGGCGAGCCAGCCGACGAACGGGGTCGTTTTCACTTCCGCCTTGGACACAAAGGCCGAACGCGCTGCGCCGCCGAGCGCGAGGATGTCGAGCCAGCTGACATGGTTCGAGACGAACAGGACGTCGCGGCGCAGCCGGGTGCCGGTGGTGCGGATGCGCAGTCCGGCGATCCAGCCCGCGGCATTGAGGAACGCCATGACCATCGGCGACGGCCGCCCGACGGCTCGGTAGAGGAGATGCGGGACGATCAGAAACAGCAGCGCCAGCACCATCAGGGTCAGGCGGGCGACCGTCCGCCAGGTGATCGCGGCGCGATCAGTCGCGCTTGCGATCGAGGGCGACACCATAAAGCTCCATGCGATGGTCGACGAGGCGGAAGCCCAGCCGTTCGGCGATCACCTTTTGCAACGCTTCGAGTTCGGGATCGACGAATTCGATCACCTTGCCCGTTTCCACGTCGATCAGATGATCGTGATGCGCCTCGGGCGCGGCTTCGTAGCGCGAGCGGCCGTCACCGAAATCATGGCGATCGAGAATGCCCGCCTCTTCAAACAGGCGCACGGTGCGATAGACGGTGGCAATCGAAATGCCGCTGTCGACCTTTGACGCGCGCTCGTACAGCGTCTCGACGTCGGGATGATCCTCGGAATCCGAGATCACCCGCGCGATGATGCGGCGCTGCTCGGTAATACGCAGCCCCTTTTCGTGGCACAGGGCTTCAAGATCGATGGTACCGGACATGCTGGCCTTTCCTGCAAGATGCAGCCGTGTCTTTGTTATGACAACTGTATAGGGTCGGCCCCGCGATAGGACAAGGGCGGCACCCGGCGGCGGCGCCCCGTCCCGGCGCTGCGCCGGACCGGTGCGAAAGCGTCAGACTTTCGCCTTGCGCTTGCGCCCGCCGCCGCGGCCCTTGGTACCCAGACCGATTTCCTTGGCCAGTGCGCGGCGCTTTTCGGCGTAATTGGGCGCGACCATCGGATAGTCGGCGGGCAGCCCCCATTTGGCGCGATAGTCGTCGGGGGTCATGCCATAATGCGTCATCAGGTGGCGGCGCAGCATCTTCAGCTTTTTGCCATCTTCGAGACAGGTGATGAAGTCGGGCTTGACCGAGGTACGGATCGACACCGCCGGCACCAGCTTTTCCTCGACGACCGGGGCGCTGCCAAGTCCCGACAGCGCGGCGTGGACATTATTGATCAACAGCGAAAGATCGGAAATTGCGACGCTGTTGTTGCTGACGTGCGCGGCGACAATGTCGGCGGTCAGGGTAACCAGCATTTCATTGGTATCGGCTTGATCGGACATGAGACTGTTCCTTATTATTTTTACCCAGAAGATTGGTCGGCGAATATTGGAATATTTGTTCCGCCACGCGGATTACTGCCACTTTCGGTGCAATTCCGCAATGACCGATCAGTCCGCGCCTGTCGCAATCCTGGACCGCCGCATGGTAATAGCATCGCGCATCACGCCGTCATTACCGCGGTAATAAGCAGAACGCCGTCCAACTTCCGAAAACCCGGCGCGCGCATAAAGGTGAATCGCATCATTGTCGGCGCGCATTTCGAGGAAATACTCATCGGCGCCTTGCGCGCTGGCCCAAAGCTGCCAGTCCTGGATCAACAGTCGGCCGATCCCGCGGCCGCGCCAGGCGGGGTCGACCGCGAGCAGCAAGAGTTCGCTTTCCGGCCCGGCAATGCGCGATGCCGAAAATCCGCACGGCTGGTCACCATCCCAGGCGATGCAGACCCGCGCCGAGGGCAAGGCGAACAGGGTGAGCAGCTGCGCCCCGCTCCACGCTTCGCCATAGGTCGGGGCAAACGCGGCATCCATCACGCGCATCACCGCGGCAAGATCACCGACGCGCGCGGTGGCAAGGCGGATGTCGCCCGTCATGCCGCGCTTATCGACTTCGGCATCGGTTTGGCGTCGGGGGCGCGGCCATAGATCGGGCTGGGCTGGTCGATCAGCGCGGCGGGCGGCAGCCGCAGGAACGCGCGCGCGTCGGGCAGCACCGCCAGCGCCCGCCCGCTGCCACGGTGCGCGACAAAAGGTTCGGCGCGGTTGCCGACGACGAGTGCGTCATCGAGCGCCACGGCATCTTCGGGAAGCAGCGAGCGCACCGCGGCGCGCGGCGCCAGGTCGGCGGCGAAGGGCTGGACGAACCATTGGCCATGCCCGCCCTCCATCACGACCAGCGCGCCGCCCGCGGCGGCGATCGCGTCGGCGGCGCTCGCGGCGACCAGCGCTAGGGTCGAAAAGCCGTGCACCGGCACTTGCCAGCCCAAGGCCAGCGCCCGCGCCGCGGCGACCCCGATCCGCACCCCGGCAAAGCTGCCCGGACCACAGCCGACGACGATGGCGTCGGCGCGCCCGCCGCTCGCCAGCTCGGCGATCAGCGGGACGAGGCGTTCGGCATGACCGCGCCCGATCACCGCGTGGCGATGATCGACGACCGCCCCGGCTTCCAGCAGCGCCACCGAACAGGCCTCACTCGCCGAATCGATCACCAAATGGCGCATGGGGGTAGAGAAATCCGGCTCAGGCGAGGCGGTTGAAGCGGCCGAAATCGGGGCGCGGGCTGCGCTCGAAGATCGACGCCGGATCGCCATAGCCGAGGGTCGCGATGAAGTTGCTCTTGACGCTGGGCTGGTCGGCGAAAAAGGCGGCATCGACCGCGTCGTTGCTGAACCCCGACATCGCGCCGGTGTCGAGCCCAAGGGCGCGCGCCGCAAGGATGAAATAGCCGCCCTGCAGGCTGGAGTTACGGAACGCCGTCGCCTTCGCCAGTTCATCGTTGCCGACGAACCAGCTGCGCGCGTCGGCGTGCGGGAACAGCTCGGGCAGATTTTCGTAGAATTCCAGATCCATGCCGATGATCGCGGTGACCGGCGCCGCAAGGATTTTTCCGGCATTGGCCGGCATCGCGAGCGCCGCGAGCTTTTGCTTCGCCGCGTCCGAGGTGCACCAGATGATCCGCGCCGGCAGGCAGTTGGCGCTGGTCGGACCGTATTTCATCAGATCCCAGATCGCATGCAGCTGATCCTCCGATACCGGCCGATCGGTATAGCCGTTATAGGTGCGCGCGGTGCGAAACAGCTGGTCGAGAGCGCGGTCGGATAGCGGCTCGCTCATGGGCTAACTCCTCGGTGAAAATTGGTCAGACGGCGTGGACCGCCGTTACCTCGGGAACATAATGTTTCAAGAGCGATTCGATGCCGTTCTTGAGCGTGGCCGACGAGGAGGGACAGCCGGCACAGGCGCCCTGCATCTTGAGATACACATTGCCCTTGTCGAAGCCGCGATAGACGATGTCGCCGCCGTCGTTGGCCACCGCGGGACGGACGCGCGTTTCGATCAGTTCCTTGATCTGTTCGATGATGTCGGCGTCGGCGGGGTCGTCGGCAAAGCCCGCCTCATCCTCTGGCGGCACCGCAAAGCCCGCGCTGGCAGCGTTGAACAGCGGCACATCGGCGACGAAATGATCCATCAGGATGCCGAGCACGTCGGGCTTGAGGTCGCTCCAGCCGACGCCGGGCGCAGCGGTGACCGATACGAAATCGCGGCCAAAAAACACGCCGGTCACATCGCCGAGCGAAAACAGCGCACTGGCCAGCGGCGACGCCTCGGCCTCTTCGGGGTTGGCAAAGTCGCGGGTTCCCGCCTCCATCACCGCGCGGCCGGGGAGGAATTTGAGCGTCGCCGGATTGGGCGTCGATTCGGTTTCGATCAGCATGGGGTGCATGTGGGGCGGAGCGAGGCTTTGTGCAAGCCGCCAGCGCGCGCTAAAGCCCGCCGATGCGCCGCTTTGCCTACTTTGCCGCCATCGACTGGTCGGGCGCGCGCGGGCCGCGGCAGCGCGGCATCGCCTTGGCAGTGGCCAGCGGTACCGGCGCGCCCGAACTGCAACGCCCCGGCCATGTCTGGTCACGCGCCGAAATCCTGGCGTGGTTGCAGGATGTCGCGGCATCGGGCACCGACATGCTGGTCGGTTTCGATTTTTCCGCGGCGTTCGCCTTTGCCGATTGCGGCGGCTATTTTCCCGAATGGGACGAAAGCCCGGCGGACATCACCCGATTGTGGGCGCTTGTCGAACAGCTGGCAGCGGCCGACCCGCATTATGAGATCGGCGGATTTCTGGCGCACCCCGAAGCGCGGCGACATTTTCGCCACGCGCAGGGCGATGTCGGCGACCTGTTCGCGCCCGGCACGGGACGGCTGCGGATCGTCGAGCAGCACCAGCGCGCCACGAAACAGGCAGCAAGCGTCAGCAATTTCAATCTGGTCGGCGCCGCGCAGGTCGGCAAGGCAAGCCTGGCGGGCATGCGCCTGCTCCACCGGCTGCACCCCATGATGCCGCTGTGGCCGCTCGATCCGGTGCCCACGAGCGGCCCGCTGCTCGCCGAAATCTATACCGGGGTCGCGGCGCGCGCCGGCGGGATAGCGGCCGGGCGCAGCAAGATCCGCGATGGCCGGGCGCTTGATATTGCGCTGGCGGCATTGGGCTCACCGCCAGCGGGACGAACCGGTCCGATGAGCGATCATAGCTGCGACGCGCTGCTGACCGCCGCTTGGCTGCGCAGCATTGCGGGTGAGGCGGCCGCCTGGTCGCCGTCGCCGCTAAACGCTGCGCTCGCGCGCACCGAAGGCTGGACCTTTGGCGTAATTTGAAGCAAGGAGCGCCGGGCGCCGGCTTAGCTCAGTTGGTAGAGCAACCGCCTTGTAAGCGGTAGGTCGTCAGTTCGAGTCTGACAGTCGGCACCAGCCCGTTCCGGCATGCCCCAAACAAGCGCGGTATCGCCGCCGCTGCACGGTTCGTTCAACATTTTTAAAGTTAATTTGTTGGCTTTTGTCACAGACTTGGGTGACATGGCGAGACATTGGGGCACGATTGAACAAGCAGCGAACACGATGGGGCAGCGGACGGAACCGGACTGGGACGAGATTTTCATGCAGGCGGCGCTGCAGCCCGACCGGTGGCTGGAGGCGCTGGACGCGCTGGCCGGTCACACCGGATCGGGTCATGGCCAATTGATCGGGGTCGGCGGCGCCCGCGAAATTCCGTTCAACATCGTGACCAATTTCGGCAGCGACCTGATCGAGCATTTCGCGGCCAGCGGCTGGGGTTCGGAAACCCATAATTTTCGTGTTGCCGCGTCGAACCGGCATGTCGAGCGCGGCTTTTACGACCCCATCCTGCACGAAGACCATTACGACCGGGTCATCCCCCAGCTGGCCTCGCCCGACTATCTTGACTGGTGCGAAGAGATCGGCATTCCGTTCGGGTGCCAGACCAATTTGGTGATCGACAATTTCGGCATCGTCGGCCTGGCCACGTTGCGCGATCGCCAGGATGGTCGCACGACCGCGGCGCAGCGCAAAATCTTTGGCCATGGCGCCAAGGCGGCGCGGCGCGCAGTGCGGTTGCAGGAAAAGCTGGAAGGCGAGCAGGCCAAGCTGCTGGCCGGCGCTTTCGACGCGATTCAGGTTAGCGCCTTCATCATCGACGTTCGCGGCCAATTGCTCGCCCACAGCAGCGGCGCCGAAGCGATGCTGAGCGCCGGCGACATCCGGATTTCGGGCCGGTCGATCGACGCGGCGGGATCGCCGTTTACGCTGCGTCAGGCGATCCAGGCGCTGATCGCGCCCGGCGGCATGAACCATGTCCGCACCAAGATCGCAGTTGCCGAAGATCGACCGCCGACGGTGATCGAGGGCTTTTGCCTGCCCGAACGCGAATGGTCGCTGGGCAAATTGCCGCATGCGATCCTGATCGCCAACGGCCCCAAGCGCGATCGCGCCGGGGTGGCGCAGTATCTGGCGGCGATCTATCGGCTCAGCCCGGCCGAGGCCGATATTGCGATGCGACTATATGAAGGCAAACCGCGGCCCCGGATCGCGGCGGAACGCCGCGTCACGACGGAAACGCTGCGCGGCCAGATCAAGCAGGTCTATCTGAAATGCGGCGTCGATGGCGAGGCCGGATTGATGCGGCTGCTGGCGCCGATCCTTGGTTGAGTACCCCCCAACAGGGGGATGAACCTTTCGCCGGTCCCAAATAAAGGTCCATTTGCAAGGACTAAGGGGGGGCCATTCCTTCGACTGCATCGTGCCGGTTTATCCGGCGATGCGTCGAAGGGGTCGGGCTCAGGATATTCCTGTCGTTCTACGCGACCCAGAACGACAGGGCGAGGGTCCTCGCCAGTAGATTGCTGTGTGCGACCTGGAAGAGCCCCACCGAATTTCGGCGGGGCTCTTTTCGGATCAGCGGTCGCGAAAAGCCTGCGCGGCCGCGGGTGGTTGCGCCGCCGCCGCTGATGGGCCAATCCGGTGATAGTCCAGCACGATCTGCGCCAGCGTCGACAGCGCCAGCGTCGCAGGATCGCGGGTGGCGGGGATCAGCCCGACCGAGGTTTGCAGCTTGTCGCGCCGGTGCCGGGGAATGCCCGCCGCGGCCAGGGCATCGCGCCGATCCTGCTGCGTCCGCGGGCTGCCGATCGCGCCGATGTAAAAGCTGGCGGCGGCGAGCGCAGGGGGGAGCAACGCCTCTTCCCAGTCGCGGTCGTGAAAGAGCGAGATGATCGCGGTCCAGCGATCGGTGGCGAGCGGCGGGAGATGCGTGCGTGTGGTCAGCGCGATCGTCTCGCAACCTGCCGCAGCGAGCGCCGCCAACGCCCGATCGTCGGGCGAGAGCGCGCAGACGTCGGCGCCGAAGGCCCGCGCCAGCCGCGCCAGCGCCGTGAGTTCTTCGCCCTGCCCCATCGCGACGATCCGGAGCGTCGGCGGATAGCAGAGCAGGAACGCGTCGCCCTGCCAACCGGTGCCGGCACCGGGGTCCGAGCCGGGCAGCACCCCCGCCTTTGACAGGCGCAGCGCCGCCGGTTCGCGCCGGTCGTGCTGCGCCAGCGTTCGGGCGAGCGCGTCGCGGTCCGGGTGCGGGTTGAACAGCAGGTCGATGCCGCTGCCGCACGGCAGCCGAATGTCGAGATAGGGCGACCCGGCGCCAAAGCGGACGAGCCGCGCTGCGCCATCGCCCAGCGTGCCGATCGCCTCGGCGACCACCGCCGCTTCGATACAGCCGCCGGTAAACGAGCCGATATGGCGGCCATCGGCGGCCACCGCCATCTGCGCGCCGACCGCGCGCGGCGATGATCCGTCGATGGCTGTCAGGGTCACCAGCACCGCGCCGACGCCTTCATCGACGCGGGCCACAGCGAAGCGCAAGATGTCGGCGGGGGTGGTTGCTATCATCGCCGTTCTGGGGTGAGGATGCCGGACGCGCGGCGGGCGCGGCAAGGAGGGAAAGCGGCCATCATGATCGACGCCGGCGACATTAGCGCCATCCTGCTCGCCGCGGGCGAATCGCGGCGGTTCGGGTCCGACGACAAGCTGCTGGCCCCGCTGGCGGGGGAACCGCTGGCGCTGCATGCCGCGCGGCGGATCATCGCGCTGGCGCCCGGGCGCCGGATTGCGGTCTGCGGCGACGCCGACGGGGCGCTGGCGGGGCAGCTGGTCGAGCTGGGTTTCGAGATTGTCGGCAATCCGCAGCCGGAACGCGGGCTGTCCCATTCGCTGACGTGCGGCATCGCCGAAGCGGCGCGCGGCAGGGAAACGGCGGCGTTGGTGTGCCTTGCCGACATGCCGTTTGTCAGCGCCGGGCATCTCAACCGACTGCTCGATCGCTTCGATCCGGCGGCGGTGCCTATCGTGGGGTCGAGCGATGGCACGGCGGCCATGCCGCCCGCGCTGTTTGCGCGTGCGCTGTTCGATCGCCTGTCCGCCAGCGCCGGGGACCGGGGCGGCAAGGCGCTGCTCGCCGGTGCCGCGCTGGTGACCGCCAGCGCCGACGAACTGGCGGACATCGACCGGCCGGAAGACTTGCGAGGCTGAACATTGTGCCTCGACCGGCGCGCGATCATGCAATCGCAGGCAATTTATCGAGCAATTTGTCGAGGGTGATCGGATAATTGCGCGTGCGGATGCCGGTGGCGTTATAGACCGCATTGGCGACCGCCGCCGCGACCCCGCAAATCCCCAGCTCGCCAACACCCTTTGCCTTCATCGGCGACGTCGTCGGATCGGTTTCGTCGAGGAAGATCACCTCCTGATGCGGGATGTCGGCGTGGACGGGGACTTCATAGCCGGCAAGGTCGTGGTTGACGAAAAAGCCGAAGCGTTTGTCGACCGCGAGCTCCTCCATCAGCGCCGATCCCGCGCCCATCGTCATCGCGCCGATGACCTGGCTGCGCGCCGCCTTGGGATTGAGGATGCGCCCCGCGGCGCACACCGCGAGCATCCGGCGGATGCGAATTTCGCCGGTCGCGGCGTGGACCCCGACCTCGACAAAATGGGCGCCAAAGGTCGATTGCTGATATTTTTCGGCGAGATCGCCATAGTCCATCTTGTCCTCGGCGACGAGTTCGCCGTCTTTGGCCGCGTCGCCCAGCGCCGCGCTGCGCCGCCCCGCCTTGACCTTGCCGCCCGCGAACACCGCGTCGAGCGGGTTCATGCCCAGCTTTTGCGCCACCGCTTCGCGCAGCTTGACGCAGGCGGCATAGACCCCGGCGGTCGAGCTGTTGGCGCCCCACTGGCCGCCCGATCCGGCCGACACCGGGAACGCCGAATCGCCCAACTTCACGACGATCTTGTCGAGCGGCAAGCCCATCATTTCGGCGGCGGTCTGCGCGATGATCGTGTAGCTGCCGGTGCCGATGTCGGTCATGTCGGTTTCGACCGTCACCACCCCCGCTGTGTCGAGGCGAACGCGCGCCGCCGATGGCGCGTTCATATTGTTGCGGAACGCCGCGGCGACCCCGGTGCCGACCAGCCACTGGCCGTCGCGGGTCATGCCCGGTTTGGCATTGCGCCTGGCCCAGCCGAATTTGTCGGCGCCGGTTTTCAGACATTCGTTGAGCTGGCGCTGCGAAAAGGGGCGGCTTGGCTTTTCGGGATCGACCTGGGTGTCGTTGATGACGCGGAACTGGATCGGATCGATCCCCAGCTTTTCCGCCATCTCGTCGACCGCGACTTCGAGCGCCATCAACCCCGGCGCTTCGCCGGGCGCGCGCATCGCATTGCCTTCGGGCAAATCGAGCACCGCCAGCCGCATCGCGGTCATCCGGTTCGCGCCCGCGTATAGCAGCCGCGTCTGCGCGACCGCGGTTTCGGGGCCGCCGCCGGGGAGGTCGCCCGACCAGCTTTCGTGACCGATCGCGGTGATCTTGCCATCCGCTGTCGCGCCGATCCGGATCCGCTGGATCGTCGCCGGGCGGTGGGTGGTGTTGTTGATCATCAGCGGGCGCTGCAGCGCAACCTTGACCGGCCGCCGCGCCGCCTTTGCCCCGAGCGCGGCAAGCAGAACGTCGGCGCGGTTGAACAATTTGCCGCCGAACCCGCCGCCGATATAGGGCGAGTCGAACCGGATATTTTCCTTGGGAATGCCCAGCGTCTTGGCCATGTCGCCGACCGACCAGGCGATCATCTGGTTCGACGTCCACAGCGTCAGCTTGTCGCCGTCCCACGCCGCGATCGAGGCGTGGGGTTCCATCATCGCGTGGCTGTGGTCGGGGGTGGTGTAGCGGGCGTCGAGCTGGACCGGGGCGGCGGCAAAGGCGCCGGCAAAATCGCCGACGCTGCTATCGGGTTCGGTGCCGAACACCGCCGGCGGCTTGATGGCGGCATCGAGCGCGGCGGCCAGTTCAAAAGCGCCCTTGCTGCGCGCATATTCGACGCGGACCAGCGCCGCCGCGGCGCGCGCCTGCTCGAACGTTTCGGCCACCACGAGCGCGATCGCCTGATGATAATGATCGATCGCCGGGCCACCGAGCAGTTTGGCGGTGTTGAAATTGCCCTTGCCGAGCTTGCCCGCAGTGCCAGCGGTGACAATCGCCAGCACCCCGGGGGCGGCTTTCGCGGCATCGAGGTTCATCGACGAAATCCGCCCCTTGGCGATCGCCGATCCGACAACATAGCCATAGGCCTGGTTCGCCGCGACATCGTGCCGTTCATAGGCATAGGGGGCGAGGCCGGTCGTCTTGAGCGGGCCGTCGATGCGGTTGGTGGGTTTGCCGATCACCTTCAGCTGGTCGATCGGGTTGGTCGTTGCGGGGGTGTCGAACTTCATGGCTCAGCCCCTTGCTTGTGCCAGCACCCCGGCGAGCGTGCGCTCGACCAGTGGCAGTTTATAGGCATTTTCGTGGCTCGGCTTGGCGCCCGCGAGCAGCTTGGCGGTGACCGCTTTGGCGCCGCGCGGCAGCTCGGCTTCGGCGGCCTCGATCCGCCAGGGTTTGTAACCGACGCCGCCCAGCGCGACGCGGCCCGATCCGTCCTTCTGGACGACCGCCGCGACCGAAATCAGCGCAAAGGCATAGGAGGCGCGGTCGCGGACCTTTTGATAGATATGCGTACCGCCCACCGGTTTCGGCAGCGTCACCGCAGTGATCAGCTCGCCGGGCGCGAGAACCGTGTCGAGGTGCGGCGTCTTTCCCGGGGCGCGATAGAAATCGGCCACCGGGACCGAACGCGTCTTGCCGGCGCCATCGACCGTTTCGACCCATGCGTCGAGCGCGCGCATCGCGACCGCCATGTCGCTGGGGTGGGTGGCGATGCAGGCGTCGCTGGCGCCGACGATGGCGTGCAGGCGGCTGAATCCGCCGATCGCCGCACAGCCGCTGCCCGGCTTGCGTTTGTTGCACGGCATGTTGGTGTCGTAAAAATAGGGGCAGCGGGTGCGCTGGAGCAGATTGCCCGCGGTCGTCGCCTTGTTACGCAGCTGGCCCGACGCGCCCGCGACCAGCGCCCGCGACAGCAGGCCATAGTCGCGCCGCACGCGGGCATCGGCGGCCAGATCGGTGTTGCGGACCATCGCCCCGATGCGCAGTCCGCCGTCGGTTGTCGGCTCGATCGTATCGAGCGCCAGGCGGCTGACATCGATCAGATGCGCCGGGGTCTCGATCTCCAGCTTCATCAGGTCGAGCAAATTGGTGCCGCCGGCGATGAAGCGGGCGCCTTTTGTCTTGGCAAAAGCGGCGGTGGCGGCGGCGGGCGTCTCGACGCGCTCATAGGTGAAGCTCTTCATGCCTTCACTCCCGCCACATCGGTCATCGCGTCGATGATGTTCGAATAGGCACCGCAGCGGCAGATATTGCCGCTCATCCGCTCGCGCAGTTCGCTCGCGGTGACTTTGGGCGCTTTGGTCAGGTCGGCGGTGACATGGCTGGGGATGCCGGCCTTGATCTCGTCGAGCACCGCGACCGCCGAGCAGATCTGGCCCGGGGTGCAATAACCGCATTGATAGCCGTCATGTTCGACGAACGCGTCCTGCATCGGGTGCATCTTGTCCGGAGTGCCCAGCCCCTCGATCGTTATGATCTTGTCGCCGTCGTGCATCACCGCCAGCGTCAGGCAGCTGTTGATCCGCCGCCCGTCGACGATGACGGTGCAGGCGCCGCACTGGCCATGATCGCAGCCCTTCTTGGTGCCGGTCAGCTGCAGCTGCTCGCGCAGCACGTCGAGCAGCGACGTCCGTGTGTCGAGTTCGAGCGCGTGCGGCGTCCCGTTCACTTCAAACGCGACCTTTGCGGTCGGCGGCGCGGTTGCGGCCTTTGTTGGCGCCGCACTGGCGCGCGTCGGCACGACGGTCACCGCCGCCACCGACGCCCCGCCCGCGAGCACGCCGCGGCGCGAAAAATCAAGATCCCCAGGCGTTTGCATCGCGCGTCCCCGATTCTGTTTCTGGTTGCCGTCGGGCAGAGGCGCCCACGGGAAGGTCAGGCAGTCAATGCCGCGCGTGCATTATCGGTTGCCGCGTCGGCGCAGAAATTTCGGATTCGGGAATCAGATTAACATACCGATCGGTCAGCTACCAGCCGAACCCGCCGCGACAGTGGCAAGTTCCCCGCGCGCCTGGCGAAAAACCTCGATGCTGCCCCAGATTGCCAGCGTCGCCATGATCGCCGCCACCGCAAGGTCGGGCCAGCTTTGCCCGGTGCCGAACACGCCGAGCGCAGCGCCCATCACCGCGACATTGCCGATCGCGTCGTTGCGCGAACAGATCCACACCGAGCGCATGTTCGCGTCGCCGGTGCGATAGCGATAGAGCATCAGCGCGACCGCGACATTGGCGGCGAGCGCGAGCGCGCCGATCAACCCCATGGTTTCGGCATGCGGCGCTGAGCCGCTGACGAAACCCCACACCGCCGAACTCAGCACCCACAGGCCAAAGGCGAGCATCGTCACCGCCTTGACCATTGCGGCGCGCGCACGCCACGCGAGCGCCATCCCGGCAACCCCCAGGCTGATCGCATAATTGGCGGCGTCGCCCAGAAAATCGAGCGCATCGGCTTGCAGCGCGCGCGAGTCCGCGGCGACCCCCGCGACAATCTCGACCCCGAACATCGCGGCGTTGATCAGCAGCGCGATCCACAGGATGCGCCGCCAGCGCGGGTCGTCCAGCGCGGTCTTGCCGCTGGCGCCGGCACAGCATTGATCGGCCACGGTCGAGGCTCCTTTGATATTCGAGTCGATACCCTCTATGCACCCTGTAGCAACTACAGGGTCAAGCCATGAAAATCGGTGAATTGTCGCGGGCAACCGGGACCAATATCGAAACCATCCGCTATTATGAGCGCATCGGGCTGTTGCCCGAGCCGGATCGGACCGCGGCGAACTACCGCAGCTATGGCGACGCGCACCGGTCGCGGCTGGCGTTCGTGCGCCATTCGCGCGACCTGGGCTTCACGATCGAGGAAATCCGCTCGCTGCTCGACCTGTCGGACGATCCGGGACGCGATTGCAGCGAGGCCGACCGCATCGCGAGCCGCCATCTGGCGCAGGTCGAGGACAAGATCGCGCAGCTGACCCTGCTCCGCGACGAACTGGCGCGCATCGTCGGGCGCTGCCGCGGCGGGGTCGCCGCCGATTGCCGGGTGATCGAGGCGCTGGGTGATCATGGCGGTTGTGCGGGGGCGCACTGACGCCCCTTTCCATTCGTCATTCCCGCGAAAGCGGTGACCCAGGGCGGACGTCGGCTGACCACGCCCTGGGTTCCCGCTTTCGCGGGAATGACGAGGTGGGTGGATGGTTTATGGGAAAAGGTGGGACGATTCTGTTGCCCGGCTCGTCCCCAGCCGCTGGTATCCGATTCTGTTGCCCGGTTCGGTCCGAACCGCGTTCTATTTGTCTAACCTTAGGCCGTGAGGCTTATCGGTTAGGCAGCCAGAGCGAGTGCTTCGTTATCGTTAGCACCTATTGGTTTTGAGCCTTGAACGGGTTACTCAGCCCGGGCAAAAATATCGTCTTTGAACACACGTCGATCCTGGTTCGGCCCCGTCAGAAGCCCGCTTTTCCTGTCGGATCGGCGGGTTTGTGGTGGAGCCGCCGGGTACTGCCCCCGGGTCCGCTGTGTCTATTCCACGACACCATTTATCACCATAGTCGGCCGAAACCGACAGGGCCTATATAGGGTGCCTGCGCGCCGAATGAAAGGGCGCAACCGTTCCTCTCTTTCCGTTCGCATCGAGCGAAGTCGAGATGCCGTGAGGCCGAGCACCCAGCATGGGTGTCTCGACTTCGCTCGACACGAACGGGTGTGGGCTATTTCTTCCGCAGCTCGTCGCGGATTTCGGTGAGGAGATCGACCTCGGTCGGACCGGCCGGCGCCTCGGCCGGTTTGATGAACTTGCTCGCCTGGCGGACCAGCAGGAAGACGACAAACGCCAGCAGGACGAAATTGATGATCGCGGTGACGAAGCTGCCGAGCGCCATCACATTGGCGCCGCTCGCCTTGGCGGCAGCCAGCGTCATCCCGGCGGTGACCTTCTCCCCGCCCGACAGGATCAGATATTTGTTGGTGAAATCGACCCCGCCGCCGGTGATCAGGCCGATAAAGGGCATCAAGACATCGTCGGTCAGCGATTTGACGATCGTCCCGAATGCCGCGCCGATGATGACGCCGACCGCCAGTCCCATGACATTGCCCTGGTTCAAAAACGCCTTGAAATCCTTGATCATGTTCTCACCCCTTTGGTCGCTTCGATTGCGGGTTTCAGACTGCATGACACGATTATCGGCGTCAATGATTGCGGGTGGGCGGGCGTCTTACTATATTAAGGCAGTTGGCGCGGCGCCGTGCCGCGCGAAGGGAGTGCCTGACCCATGACTTTGCGTTCTGCCCGTTGGCTGATTATCCCCGTCGCGGCCGTGTCGCTGTCCGCGTGCGGCATCAACAGCGTTCCCACCAAGGAAGAAGCCGCCAAGGCGAAATGGGCGAATGTCGAGGCCGCATATCAGCGCCGCGCCGACCTGATCCCCAACCTCGTCGAAACCGCCAAGGGCGCCTCGCAGATCGAGCAATCGACGCTGCAAGGCGTGATCCAGGCGCGCGCGTCGGCGACGCAGGTGAAACTCAGCACCGACGATCTGGAAGATCCCGCCAAGGTGCAGGCGTTCCAGCAGGCGCAGGGCAATGTGTCGAGCGCACTCGGCCGCCTGCTCGTGACCGTTGAAGCCTATCCCGACCTGAAAAGCCAGGCGCGCTTCGCCGACCTGATGACCCAGCTGGAGGGCACCGAAAACCGCATCAACGTGTCGGTGCAGGACTATAATGGCGCGGTGCAGGATTATAACACGACGATCCGCACCTTCCCCGACATCATCGGCGCCAAGATTGTCCATGGCGCCAAGCCGATGACCCCGTATCGCGCGGTGACGCCGAACGCCAATCAGGCGCCGAAGGTCGATTTCGGGCAGTAAAATGGGCCTGACCGCCCTGCTTCGTCCGTTCGCAACGGCAGCCCTGACCGGGCTACTGTTGCTGACCGCTGCCCCCGCCGCCGCGCAGACTTTTCCCAGGCTGGCGGGCAATCCGGTCGTTGATCAGGCCGGCGTCATTCCGGCGGGCGAGGAAGCGGCGCTCAATACGCAGCTGCTCGAACTGGAGAAAAAGACCGGGCACCAGCTGGTGGTCGCAACGGTCAGCGATCTGGAAGGCCGCGATGTTGCCGATTATGGCTATCGGCTGGGCCGCGAGTGGCAGATCGGCGATGCCGAGAAGGACGACGGCGTCGTCTTTCTGATCGCGCCGAACGAGCGGCGGATGCACATCGCGGTCGGGCTGGGGCTGGAACCGGTGCTGACCGACGCGATGTCGGGACGGATCATCCGCGATACCATCACGCCGCGATTCAAGGCGAATGATTATCCGGGCGGCATCCGGGCCGGGGTCAATGCGATCGCCGAACAGATCCAGCTGTCGCCCGAAGAAGCCGCGGCGCGCGCGCAGGCGGCGGCGGCGCAGGAACGCGACCGCGCCGATGACGGCAATTTTGGCGGTCTGTTCTTTGTCGGCTTCATCATCTTCATTTTCTTCGTCCTGCCGATGCTGGCGCGGATCGGGCGGCGCGGCAAAAAGCGGCGCAAGGGGCGTCCGTGGGATGCGCCGATCATCATCTGGGGCGGCGACGATTGGGGCGGCGGCAGCGGCGGCGGTTCATCCTGGGGCGGCGGTAGCTGGGGCGGCGGCGGCGGTGGCGGCGGCTTTGGTGGCTTTTCGGGCGGTGGCGGCTCGTTCGGGGGCGGCGGCGCCTCCGGCGGCTGGTAGGGGACACAGATCGTGCCAAAGAAAATCAGCCATGTCAGCGCCGCCGACCATGATGTCGTCACCGTCGCGGTCGCCGCGGCGGAGGCGCATACGAGCGGCGAGATCGTTACCGTCGTTGCGACGCAATCGAATGATTATGACGATGTCGCGCTCGTGTGGGCCAGCGTCGTCGCCTTTATCGCGATGTCGGTGGTCGCGCTGTTTCCCGAATTTTATCGCGGGCTTTACGACCGGCTGACCGGCGGCTGGGGCTATGAGCTGACCGCCAATCAATGGCTGGGGACGGTGATTGCCATCGGCGTCGTCAAATGGATCGCCATGTGGTTGATCCTGCTGTGGCGGCCGCTGCGGCTGGCGCTAACCCCGCGCGCGATCAAGGCGCAGCGGGTGCGCGCGCGCGCCGTCGACCTGTTCAAGGTCGGTACCGAGGCGAAAACCTTGGGGCGCACCGGGGTGCTGCTGTACCTCAGCCTGAAAGAACATCGCGCCGACATCGTCGCCGACGAGGCAATTGCGGCGAAAGTGTCGCCCGACGTGTGGGGCGATGCGATGGCGGCGCTGATCGAACGGGTGCGCGCGGGCGAGCCGGGTGCAGGCATGGCAGCGGCGGTCACGCAGATGGGCGTCGTCCTGGCCGAACATTTTCCGCGCGGCAGCGAGAATCCGAACGAACTGCCCGATCGGTTGATCGAGATTTAGGAGCGCATTTCATGTCCCGCCCTGCCCCCGACACCCCCATCGAAACCCGCTGGGAGGGCCGCTTCATCACGGTCAAGCAGCAGGGGACGTGGGAATATGTGTCGCGCTCGCGCGGCATCCATGCCGCGGTGATCCTGGCGATCGACGATGCAGCCGACGGACGCCACGTCATTCTGGTCGAACAATATCGCGTGCCGCTCAAGGTGAATTGCCTCGAACTGCCTGCAGGACTGGTCGGCGACGACAGCGCGGGTGAGGCGGCGGACGTGGCGGCGACGCGCGAGCTGGAGGAAGAAACCGGCTATCGCGCCGCGCATTGGCGCACGGTCGGCGAATTTTTCAGCTCGCCGGGGATGGTCAGCGAAAGCTTCACCCTGCTGGTCGCGACCGGGCTGACCAGGGTCGGCGATGGCGGCGGGGTCGATAGCGAGGACATCATCGTCCACCGGGTGCCGCTGGACGGGATTGCCGATTTCGTTGCGGCGAAACGCGCCGAAGGGTGCGGGATCGATGTGCGGGTGGCGATGCTGCTGACGGGTGGGTTGCTGGCCAACCTCTGACTTAGGGGAGGATTACCGCGCCCCGAACCGCCACCGCAGCAATGGCCGCGCCAGCAGCAGTCCCGCCAGAAACCCGCCGACATGCGCCCAGATCGCGATCGCGCCGAAGCCGCCGCCTCCCGCGAAGCCGATCAGCAACTGCACGGCAATCCACGCCGCCGCGAGCCAGAGCGCGCGCACCCAATGCGCTGGGATCGGGCCGATCGCGGGTGCCTGCGAGCGGCTGAAGATCAGCGCGAACACGGCGATCACCGCCGAGATCGCTCCGCTGGCGCCGATCATCGGCACCGCCGACGCCGGATCGGCCAGAAACTGCGCGAAGGCGCCGGCATAGGCGCCGGCGAGGAGCAGCACCGCCATCGCCTTGGCGCCCAATGGCGCCTCCAGCTGGCGTCCGATAAACAGCAGCACGACGATGTTGAAGACGATGTGCAGCACGCCGCCGTGCAGGAAGGCCGAGGTGAGCGGGGTGAGGAAGAACGGCACCATCGTCCCCGGCGGAACGATCAGTTCAGTCCCGAAGCGCGCCGGAATGAACCCAGCGCGGATGATCGCGTCGACCTGGAACCCGGTGATCCACAGCAGGACAAAGACGACTACGCACGCCAGCGCATAGCCGGTGACCAGCGGCGCGTCCTGCGGCTTCATCGGCTATCCCGTCCCATGGCGACCCATCAGATGAATTCGATTTTCTTCACCAGATAATATTTGTCGCCCGCGGGCACGGTGACTTCGATCTCGTCGTCGACGCGGCGGCCGATCAGCGCGCGGCCGAGCGGCGAGTTATAGCTGATCTTGCCATCCTTGGCATCGGCTTCGGCCTGGCCGACAATCTGGTATTTGACCGGCTTTTCGTCCTCGTCGGCGAGGGTCACGGTGGCGCCAAACACGATGCGGTCGCCCGACAGCATCGTCGGATCGATCACCTGCGCGCGCGACAATTTGTCCTCCAGGTCGCCGATCGTCGCTTCGACCTGGCCCTGGCGTTCCTTCGCGGCGTGATATTCGGCATTTTCCGAAAGGTCGCCATGCGCGCGCGCTTCCTCGATCGCATCGACGATCAGCGGTCGCTCGGCTTTGAGTGCGGTGAGCTGCGTGCTCAGCTTCTCATAGCCTTCTGCCAGCATCGGTACCTTTTCAACGCTTGCCATTATCCTGTTGTCCTTCGTCAATAATCCGCCGCCAGCGAAACTTCGCCGGGCGGCTGCGCCGCTGTTCCGTCAATGTCGGGGGGTGGAGCGGTCCTTCAATAATAGTCTTGAAGCGGCTTTACTTCAAGAGAGTGCGCGCGCAGCGCCCCAATTGCATGGGTCGCGGCATCGCTGCCCGCCGCCGTCGTGTAATAGGCGACGTCGGCCGCGAGCGCCGAGGCGCGGATCGACTGCGAATCCTGCAGGCTCTGCCACCCCTCGGTGGTGTTGAAGATCAGCTGGACGTCGCCGTCCTTGATCCGGTCGACGATATGCGGGCGGCCCTGCGCGACCTTGTTGACGCGCTCGATCGCGATCCCCTCGCCCGCCAGATAGTCGGCGGTGCCGCCGGTCGCGATCACCTTCCATCCCCACGCCGCGAGCTGCTTCACCGCGCCGATGATGCGTGGCTTGTCGCTGTCCTTGACCGACACGAACACGCGGCCATCGGTCGGCAGCCGGTCGCCCGCCCCCAGCTGCGCTTTCGCGAACGCGAGGTTGAAATTGCGATCGATTCCCATGACTTCGCCGGTGGACTTCATTTCTGGCGACAGCACCGGATCGGTGCCGGGGAAGCGCGCGAAGGGGAACACCGCTTCCTTCACCGCGACATGTTTGATGTCGCGGTTGATCTTCGGCAGGTCGGCGAGCTTTTCGCCCGCCATCACCCGCGCCGCGATCTTGGCGATCGGCGAACCCACCGCTTTCGCGACGAAGGGCACGGTGCGGCTGGCGCGCGGGTTGACCTCGATCAGATAGACGTCGTCGCCCTTGACCGCGAACTGGATGTTCATCAGGCCGCGCACTTCGAGCGCACGCGCTAGCAATTCGGTCTGGCGCTCGATCTCGGCGATGATCGCGGGCGACAGGCTGTACGGCGGGATCGAGCAGGCGCTGTCGCCCGAATGGACCCCGGCCTCCTCGATATGCTGGAGTACCCCCGCAACCACCACATCGGTGCCGTCGCACAGCGCATCGACATCGACCTCGATCGCATCGCGGAGATAGCGGTCGATCAGCACCGGCGAGTCGCCCGATACCTGCACCGCGGTCTCGATGTAATTTTCCAGCTGCGCTTGATCGTCGACGATTTCCATTGCGCGGCCGCCGAGCACATAGGAGGGGCGCGTCAGCACCGGATAGCCGATGCGCGCCGCGACCGCGATCGCTTCCTCGCGGCTGCGCGCGATGCCGTTCTCGGGCTGTTTGAGGCCGAGCTTGTTGACCAGCGCCGCGAACCGCTCGCGGTCTTCGGCGAGGTCGATCGCGTCGGGCGAGGTGCCGAGGATCGGGATGCCCGCGTCGGACAGCGCCTGCGCGAGCTTGAGCGGAGTCTGGCCGCCAAACTGGACGATCACACCGACAAGCATACCGTTCTGCTGCTCGACATGCAGGATTTCGAGCACATCTTCGGCGGTCAACGGCTCGAAATAGAGGCGGTCGGAAGTGTCATAATCGGTGCTCACCGTTTCCGGGTTGCAGTTGATCATGATCGTCTCATAGCCCGCCTCTTCGAGCGCAAAGCACGCGTGGCAGCAGCAATAATCGAACTCGATCCCCTGCCCGATCCGGTTCGGGCCGCCGCCAAGGATGACGATCTTTTTGCGGTCGCTCGGGTTCGCCTCGCATTCTGGCTCGCCAAAGGTCGGCGCTTCATAGGTCGAGTAGAGATAGGGGGTCTGCGCCGCAAATTCGGCGGCGCAGGTGTCGATCGTCTTGAACACCGGGCGGACGCCGAGCTTGTGGCGGAGCTGACGCACTTCCATCTCGGTCACGCCGCCGGTCATCGCCTTGACCGCTTCGTGGATCAGCCCGCGGCCGCTCGCCGTCGCGCGGCGCGTGCCGGGTTGCAGGTTCGCCGATTGCAGCGCGAGGTACGCGAGGCGCTTGTCCGAAAAGCCCATGGCTTTCAGCTTGCGCAGCCCTTCGGCATCGCGCGGCAGGCCGTCGCGGCACACTTGCTTCTCGGCCTCGACGATTTCCTCGATGCGTTCGAGGAACCACATGTCGTAGCCTGCGATGCGGTTGATTTCCGACAAGGGCAGCCCTTCGCGGATCGCCTGTGCGGCGTTGAGCAGCCGGTCGGGGGTCGCCTTGGCGAGCTCGCTGCGCAGCTGGTCGTGGGTCGCGCCCTTGAGGCGGTCGACGAAGTTGAAGCCCGACAGACCGGTTTCCAGCCCGCGCAGCGCCTTCTGCATGCTCTCATGGATATTGCGGCCGATCGCCATCACTTCGCCGACCGATTTCATCGCGGTCGACAGCACCGCCTCGGCGCCCTTGAATTTTTCAAAGGCGAAGCGCGGGATTTTGGTGACGACATAGTCGATCGTGGGTTCGAACGATGCCGGGGTGACCCCGGTGATGTCGTTCATGATCTCGTCGAGGGTGTAGCCGACCGCGAGCTTGGCCGCGACCTTGGCGATCGGGAAGCCGGTTGCCTTCGACGCGAGCGCCGACGAACGCGACACGCGCGGGTTCATCTCGATCACGATCAAGCGGCCGTCCTTGGGATTCACCGCAAACTGGACGTTCGACCCGCCGGTTTCGACCCCGATCTCACGCAAGCACGCGATGCTCGCGTTGCGCATGATCTGATATTCCTTGTCGGTCAGCGTCAGCGCCGGGGCGACGGTGATGCTGTCGCCGGTATGCACGCCCATCGGATCGACATTTTCGATCGAACAGATGATGATGCAATTGTCCTTGCGGTCGCGCACCACCTCCATCTCATATTCTTTCCAGCCGAGGAGCGATTCCTCGATCAGGACTTCGGTGGTCGGCGAGGCGATCAGGCCGCCGCGGACGATATGTTCGAACTCCTCGCGATTATACGCGATGCCGCCGCCGGTGCCGCCCAAAGTAAACGACGGGCGGATGATCGACGGCAGGCCGGTGCGTTCGAGCACGGCGAGCGCTTCGTCCAGTGTATGGGCGATGCCCGAACGCGCGCTTTCGAGACCGATCTTGGTCATCGCGTCGCGGAACTTGATGCGGTCCTCGGCCTTGTCGATCGCCTCGGCATCGGCGCCGATCATCTCGACGCCATATTTGGTCAGGGTGCCGTCGTTGAACAACGCCAGCGCGGTGTTGAGTGCGGTCTGCCCGCCCATCGTCGGCAGCACGGCCCAGCCGCCCGGATGCAGCGCGGTTTCCTTGGCGATGATCTTTGCGACAATCTCAGGCGTGATCGGTTCGACATAGGTCGCGTCCGCCAGGTCGGGGTCGGTCATGATCGTCGCGGGGTTGGAGTTGACGAGGACGATCCGGTAACCCTCCTCCTTCAACGCCTTGATCGCCTGCGTCCCCGAATAATCGAACTCGCAAGCCTGACCGATAACGATCGGGCCAGCGCCGATGACGAGGATGGATTGGATGTCGGTTCTTTTGGGCATTGTTCTTCAGCTACTCGTTAGCGCGGGCGGGCTATTGGAATTGATCCAATCCCAGTATCCGGATTGCAGTAATCCGTTGATAAAACTTGGATTTGCTTGCGTGAGCAAGAAATCAGAAGGCTGAAAAAATGGCGTGTAGCTTTTCACAATGAGTTCAAGGCCAGCCGTAGATTTGACAATAATGGTTCCCGAAAAAGGCACAAGATACTGATAGGTAAACGCATGACCCCTCACATACTCCAATATCCTCTGAGGGCTTGGATCGCTGAGAAACGGGCTAAAGTTCAGGATGAAAGTATTATACATCACCTTGGCCTCGCGCTCGCGGGTTTTCTATAAGCTGAGAATCACCATCTATTTCTACTACCGATCTAGCGTCGCCGATTTGCGGCCTCAGGCGAGAAATTATCATTTTCTTTTCAATGTGACGCTCCGAATGAAGGCGGTCACGATCAGCAAAAGTAAAGAATATGATCTGCAACGCAGCTAGAGCGGGTCCAGCCAACATCAGAAAAACGCAGTATTGCTGATAATCTTCGGGGCCAATTCGTAACCCCGCCACACCGCCTGCGATCGACGAGGCCGCGAGCACCAACGCTGGGGTCAGCGCACTGCTGACCTTAGAATTGGTATCAACTTGAGCAGCTATTGGCTCATCGCTCATACCAGCCCCCCCACAAACTTCTCGAACAGATAGAAGCTGTCCTGCGGCCCCGGACTCGCCTCGGGGTGATATTGCACGCTGAACGCATTCTTCCCCGTGATCGCGATGCCGCAGTTCGATCCGTCGAACAGGCTCTTGTGCGTCTCGACCACGCCGCCCGGCAAGGTCGAGGCGTCGACTGCGAAGCCGTGGTTCATGCTGGTGATCTCGACCACGCCATCCCCAAAATCGCCGCCGACGCGCTGCACCGGGTGGTTCGCGCCGCGGTGACCCTGATGCATCTTCACCGTCTTCGCCCCCGCGGCGAGCGCGAGCAGCTGGTGGCCGAGGCAGATGCCGAAGATCGGGACATTGCGTTCGAGCAGCCCCTTGATCACCGGCACCGCATAATCGCCCGTCGCCGCCGGATCGCCGGGGCCGTTCGACAGGAACACCCCCGCGGGGCGCAGCGCGACGATCTCTTCGAGCGAGGTTTTCGCGGGCACCACCGTGACGCGCGCGCCGGCCTTGACCAGGTTGCGGAAGATATTGTCCTTGGCGCCGTAGTCGATGGCGACGACGTGGGGCTTTTCTTCTCCCCTCCCGCTTGCGGGAGGGGTCGGGGGAGGGCTTGTTCCGTCCGAGGCTGGCGACATGCCCTCCCCTAGCCCCTCCCGCAAGCGGGAGGGGGACTCATAGCCCGAACCCAGATGCCAAACACCCGCATCCCATGCACCCTGGCGTTCGCGGGTGACGGTCTTGGCGAGGTCCATGCCCTCCAGCCCCGGCCAGCCCTGCGCGAGCATCAACAGCTTATCGAGGTCGAATTTGCCCTCGGGGCTGTGCGCCACAACGCCGGTCGGCGCGCCGCCATCGCGAATGCGGCGGGTCAGCGCGCGGGTGTCGATGCCGGCGAGGCCGATCAGCCCCTGCGCCGCCATCCATTCGGGCAAGGTCTGGACGCTGCGGAAATTGCTGGGCGCGGTCGGCAGTTCGCGGGTGACGCACCCGATCGCGGCGCGCTTGTCGCGCTCCATATCCTCGGGGTTGGCGCCGACATTGCCGATGTGCGGAAAGGTGAAGGTGATGATCTGGCCCGCGTAAGACGGGTCGGTCAGGATTTCCTGATAGCCGGTCATCGCGGTGTTGAAACAAATCTCGCCCACACCCGCACCCGACGCGCCATATCCGACGCCCCACAGGACGGTTCCGTCGGATAGGACGAGGACGCCGGTGGCCCCGGAAGGCTGGGCAACGGGCGCGGCAGAGGGGTTGGCAGGTGCCATTCAACATGCTCCGGACGGGGGGCTAAACGGCCGATCAATTAGGCAGCAAAAAAGTGATTCACAAGCTATCGAATTGGGAAACTTCTCGCTAGAGAAGACCTTTCCGAAATTTGCAGCGCATGGGGACACGTATGATTCGTGACGACATCAAGGCTGCGCAGGTCGCCGCGATGAAAGCCGGCGACAAGGCGCGGCTCGGCACCATCCGGCTGATGCTGGCCAAGATCAAGGACAAGGACATCGAACTGCGCACCGGCACCGCGCCGGCCGACGACGATGTGCTGGTCACCGACGTCTTGCAGAAGATGATCAAGCAACGCCGCGAATCGATCGCGATGTACGAACAGGGCAACCGGCAAGAGCTGGCCGACATCGAGGCGGCGGAGGTCGTCGTGATCGAGGATTTCCTGCCTGCGCAGCTGAGCGACGATGAAGCACAGGCGGCGATCAAGGCGATTGCGGCGGAACTGGGCGCCGAGAGCCTGAAGGACATGGGCCGCGTGATGGCCGCGGTGAAGGACCGCCACGGGTCCGAGCTGGACATGAGCAAGGCGAGCGGGTGGGTGAAGGCGGCGTTGTCCTGAGTTCAACGTCGACACCCCCTCGCCGTTCGTCCCGAGCGAAGTCGAGGGACGCATAGCACCGCGCCAACATATCTCGACTTCGCTCGATACGAACGAGTATGGGAAGCAATGGCGTTCTGGACCTATATCCTGCTTTGTGCTGACGGCCGCTATTACACAGGACACACGGACCATCTGGCACGCCGCATCGCCCAGCATCAACATGGCGGATTTTGCGATTTCACCTCGCGGCGGCGGCCTGTGACTTTGGTCTGGTCGCAGGATTTTGCGACGCGCGTGGAGGCGCTGGAGGCTGAACGCCGGATCAAGCCCTGGTCGCGCGCGAAAAAAGAGGCGCTGATCCGGGGCGACTGGGAAATGGTCAGCCATTTTGCCAGGCCACCTCACGAACGCCCGGACCTCACAGTGTGTTTTGAGGAACACGCACCCTCTCCGTTCGTCCCGAGCGAAGTCGAGGGACGTGAAGCTGGGCGCCGACGTGTCTCGACTTCGCTCGACACAAACGGAGGTGGGGGTATGGCCTCCCCGCGCAGGGACGGGAGGGGAGCTAAGTGACCCTCACCCCGCAATGGCTGGACGAACTGCGCGCGCGCGTCACGCTATCGACCCTCATCGGCCGCACAGTGAAGGTCACCCGCGCGGGCCGCGAATACAAGGCCTGCTGCCCCTTCCATAACGAAAAGACCCCCAGCTTCACGATCAACGACGAGAAGGGTTTCTACCATTGCTTCGGTTGCAGTGCGCATGGCGATGCGATCCGGTGGATGACCGACCAGCGTGGGCTGTCGTTCATGGATGCCGTCAAGGAGCTAGCCGCCGAGGCCGGGATGGAGGTTCCCGCCGCCGATCCGCGCGCCGCGAAAAAGGCCGAGGAGCAAGCGAGCCTGCGCGATGTCGTGCAGGGCGCGGCCGACTGGTTCACCCAGCAACTCGACAGCAGCAACGGCGCCCCGGCGCGCGATTACCTGACCAAGCGCGGCATATCCGACCCGACGCGACGGGCGTTCGGCTTCGGCCTCGCCCCTGACAGCCGCAGCGCGCTGAAGGAGGCGCTCAAGAAATTCCCGACTGCGATGCTGGTCGAATCAGGGATGCTGATCGCGGTTGATGACAAGGAGCCTTACGACCGGTTCCGCGGCCGGTTGATGATCCCGATCCGCGACGCGCGCGGGCGGGTCATAGCCTTTGGGGGACGCATCCTGGGCGACGGCGAGCCCAAATATCTGAACTCGCCCGACACGCCGTTGTTCGACAAGGGGCGCGTCCTCTATAATCTCGACAAGGCGAGCCCGGCATCGCGGCAGACGAACCGGATCATCGTCGTCGAAGGCTATATGGACGTCATCGCGCTGGCCGAGGCGGGGATCGCCGATGCGGTCGCGCCGCTCGGCACCGCGCTGACCGAGGCGCAGCTCGGGCTGATCTGGCGGATGGTGCCGGTGCCGGTGCTCTGCTTCGACGGCGACGCGGCGGGACAGAAAGCGGCGATGCGCGCCGCGATGCGCGCGCTCCCCCTCCTCCGTCCCGGCTTCAGCCTCGCCTTTGCCGTGATGCCGCCGGGCCAAGACCCCGATGATATCGTCCGCGCGCGCGGTGCCGAAGGATTCACCGCCTTGCTCGACGAGGCTCAGCCGCTCGTCGAGCGCCTGTGGGCGCATGAGGTCGCCGCCGGACCGCTCGCCACCCCCGAGGAACGCGCCGCGCTCAAGACCCGGCTGCTCGCCCACGCCGACGCGATCGAGGACGCCGACGTCCGCCACCATTATCGCGAGGCATTTCGCGAGCGGCTCGACACGCTGTTCGCGCGCAGGCAGACCGAGCGCGGCCCGCGCGTTCCGTGGGCGCCGCAGCCCCAGCGCGGCAGCAATCGCCGCTTTGGTCCCGACCCCCGATTGCAACCTCCGGTCAATGAAGCGCGATCGATCGGACAGATCGGCATCGGCGGCCATTATGCCGCCGCGCTGATCGCCGGATTGCTTCGTTACCCTGCCGCTATCCGACGCCATGAAGAGGCGCTGACCCGGCTTGCGGTCGCCGATTCCGGCGACGCCGAACTGCTCCGGGTGATGCTTGACAACGCGGGAGGCCAAGAAGGGCTTGATTGCGAGGGCTTGCTTGCCATATTGGAGCCAATGAAAGTGTATAATAGGGCGACGACCTTGCTCAGAGCCGACGGAATGCACTTCTCGTTCAATCGCAGGCTTGACGGCGAAGAGGTTGATGCGGCGCGGGAAACGGCGCTTCGCGACCTAGAGGAATATATCGGCGTGCTGGTCACCCAGCCCGAAATCCGCGCCCGGCTGGCCGAAGCCACCGCGGATTTTCAGCGCACGATGGACGACGAAGGATTTGCGCGGCAGCAAAAGCTGTCCGCGATGGATAAAGAATTGACCCGCCGCCTCGCTGCGCTGTCCGACAGCAGCCAAGGCTGACCCACTTATTGCCCCTTTGGCAGGAACAAACATGGCCACCAAGAACACCGCCGAAACCGATACCGACACCGACGGCCCGCTGATCGACCTGAACGAAGCCGATGTCAAAAAGCTGATCGCGCGCGGCAAGAAGCGCGGTTACCTGACCTATGACGAGCTGAATGCGGCGCTGCCGCAGGACGAAATGTCGTCCGAGCAGATCGAGGACATCATGTCGGCGATTTCCGACATGGGCATCAACATCGTCGAAAGCGACGAGGATGTGCAGGAAGAGGCCGACCAGGAGCCCGACGACGAAGTCGATGTCAGCGCCGGCACCGGATCGGTGTCGAACCCCGCGATCGAAAAGAAGAAAGAAACGGTCGATCGCACCGACGATCCCGTTCGCATGTACCTGCGCGAAATGGGCGCGGTCGAGCTGCTGTCGCGCGAGGGCGAAATTGCGATCGCGAAGCGCATCGAGGCGGGCCGCGACACGATGATCCTGGGGCTGTGCGAAAGCCCGCTGACCTTTAACGCGATCATCGACTGGTCGACGGCGCTGAACAATGGCGACATGCAGCTGCGCGAGATCGTCGATCTGGAAGCAATGCTGTCGAAAGACCCGGCGCCCGAGAATCTGGAAGAAGAAGGCGCCGAAGACAACGGCGAGATCAGCGAAAAAACCGCCGGCGTCTCGTTCAAGGACGAGGACGAGGTCGAGGAAGAACCCGCCGCCGATGCCGACGAAGAGGATGGCGAAGGCACGTCGGGCAAGCGCGAAACCTTTGACGACGACGAGGAAGACAATACGCTGAGCCTTGCGGCGATGGAGGAATTGCTCAAGCCCGACGCGCTCGAGAAATTCGCGAACATCACCAAGAGCTTCAAGGCGTTCTCGAAGCTGCAGGAAACGCGGCTCGAAGCGCTGTCGTCGGGCGGCGAATTTCCGTCGGCGTCGGAAAAGAAATATCACAAGCTGCGCGAGGACCTCACCGCGCAGGTCGAAGGCGTGCAGTTCCATAACACCAAGATCGAATATCTGGTCGATCAGCTTTATAGCTACAACCGCCGCCTGACCGCGCTGGGCGGCCAGATGCTGCGTCTGGCCGAGCGTCACAAGGTGCCGCGCAAGGCGTTCCTCGACAATTATGTCGGACGCGAGCTGGAAGAAACCTGGCTCGACGCGGTGGGCTCGATCGACAAGAAATGGGCCGCCTTCGCCGAGAACGAAGCCGGCGCGGTCGACCGCATCCGCATCGAGATTTCGGAAATCGCACAAGCCGCGGGCATGAGCCTGACCGAATTCCGCCGCGTCGTGAACATGGTCCAGAAGGGCGAGCGCGAAGCGCGCATCGCCAAGAAGGAAATGGTCGAGGCGAACCTCCGCCTCGTCATCTCGATCGCCAAGAAATACACGAACCGCGGCCTGCAGTTCCTCGACCTGATCCAGGAAGGCAATATCGGCCTGATGAAGGCGGTCGACAAGTTCGAGTATCGCCGCGGTTACAAGTTCAGCACCTATGCGACCTGGTGGATCCGGCAGGCGATAACCCGCAGCATCGCCGACCAGGCGCGCACGATCCGCATCCCGGTCCATATGATCGAGACGATCAACAAGCTGGTCCGCTGCAGCCGTCAGTTCCTGCACGAAAGCGGCCGCGAACCGACCCCGGAAGAGATGGCCGAACGGCTGTCGATGCCGCTGGAAAAGGTCCGCAAGGTGATGAAGATCGCCAAGGAGCCGATCAGCCTGGAGACGCCGATCGGCGACGAGGAAGACAGCCATCTGGGCGATTTCATCGAGGACAAGAATGCGGTCATCCCGGTCGACGCCGCGGTGCAGTCGAACCTGAAGGAAACGGTGACCCGCGTCCTGGCGTCGCTGACGCCGCGTGAGGAGCGTGTGCTCCGCATGCGCTTTGGCATCGGGATGAACACAGATCATACGCTGGAGGAAGTCGGCCAGCAGTTCAGCGTGACCCGCGAACGTATCCGCCAGATCGAGGCGAAGGCGCTCCGCAAGCTGAAGCACCCGTCGCGCAGCCGCAAGATGCGTAGCTTCCTCGACCAGTAAGCTGATCGAAAGCGAGAATTCCAAGGGCGGTCCGACAACGGGCCGCCCTTTTTTTGTCCGCTTTGGGGTGGGGAGCGGCGCTTCAAACCTCGTCATGCTGAACTTGTTTCAGCATCCATGGCCTGATCTCTAATCAAGCGCTGCGCCAAGGGAAACGGCAGGCCATGGACCCTGAAACAAGTTCAGGGTGACGAGATAAGAGGTGTCGGCTTCCGATCGTTAGCGGCTATTCGTCGTACCGGCCGGGCGTCGTGTGCGAATGATGGGCGGAGCACTGCCTGGCGCAACCCCCGCCAATGCTGCGCCGCACAATTATTCGGGCTGGTCCTCTTTAAATCTTCGTATTTCAGCACCAGATAGCGCCCGTCACGCGATGCGGCGGCCTTCATCACGGGTTCAGGCGCCACCCATCAAATGGCAATCATTCCCAATCGATGGGAATGGATTCGCGATCCAGAGCGGGCGGCAGATCATGGCCGACCCCAAAAAGCTCGGAAATTCGGGAGACTGCTGAAACTGGCACGGCCTTTGCGATGCACCCTGCATCGGCGCGGGGCAGTGCTCGCAGCCCAAGAGAAAGACCAAAAAGATGGAAAACGAAACCACCAACCTCTTCCGCCGCCGCGATACCTTTTTCGGGATTTGCGAGGCCGTTGGCCAGGATTTTGGCTTTAATCCGCTGTGGCTGCGCCTGGCCTTTGTCGCGCCGCTGTTCTTTTTCCCGGTGCAGACCTTCATCGGCTATTTCGCCCTCGGCGGCGTCGTGCTGGCCTCGCGCCTGCTGTTCCCCGCCCGGACCGCCGCCACCGCCGCGCCGTCGCTGATCGCGGTCGAAGGCGCCGCGCCGACCACCGAAAAGGCCGACGAGTTCGCGCTCGCGGCCTGAGCCGGCCCGGCCGGACATTCCCTCTCCCTTGCGTCCGGCCGTCCGTGCTGATGGCGTCCCCCGGGCGCCATTGATGGGACCGGCAAGCTCTCCCCGGGGCTTGCCGGTCCCTTTGCTTTTGCCCCAGCTTGCTTTTGTCCCTGACTGAAACAGCAAAGATGCAAATCAAGCGGCGCCTATAAACGCGACGTTTACGACGTTGCCCTATGGATGATCGCTGATATTCCATCGGCTTGGGCTCCGCAGCCCGCGCCACAGGCGAGGAACATGCGTTGAGCCAATCGACCCAGCCCCAGCTGCAGCCGCGCGGCGTTGCCGAAATGCTCGATTCGCTGGTCGCCAGCGGCGGCACCGGCGCGCATCCGCACGTCCGCGCCGGCGCGCTGTCGAGCGGCGCGCAAGCGATGCGCAACTTGGCCGATGCCGTCCATTTCCTGTGTCTCCTCCACGGCCGCCACCCCGGGGTCATCGACAATGCCGCGCGCAAGGCGGTCGATCCCGCATCGCGGCAATGGATGAACGAGGCCGCCGATGCCTTTGTCCAGGAACGCGCCTTTCTGTCGAAAATCGCCTCGGCGGTCGGCCCGGTGCCGAGCACCCAGGGCCAGGCGCAATGCGAAGCGGCCGTGGCGGCACAGCGCAAGGCGATCGACATGCTGTCCGAATCGGACCGCCACGGCTGCGCCGTCGGCGCCGCGATCGCGCTGACGCTCGATTGGCGGACGATCCGCGTCCTGCTCGACATCAGCGCCCAGCGGCTCGACATGACGCCGCCGACCTGCAACCTGCCTGATCTGCGCGATACCGCGCGGCTGGCCGCCTCCGTCGCCGACAGCCCCGCGGTCGAACGCGCGATGGTGTTCGGTGCCCAGCAGCTGATCGTCCAGCACAGCGGACTGTGGGATCTGATGGCGGCGCGCGCGGCAAGCCGGGCGCTTAGCTGAAGCCGATCCTCCCTGTTGCGAAGCAATGGGGAGGTGGCAGTGGCGAAGCCACTGACGGAGGGGCTTTGGCGCGACGTCGCTGCCCCTCCACCACGCCCTTCGGGCGCGGTCCCCCTCCCCATCGCTGCGCGACAGGGAGGATCATCGGTCCGCCTGCCCGCTTGCACCCTCCCCCGCCGCTCGCTATGCCCGCGCTTGATTGACGTTCACGTTAAGGGAAAGACGAGCCCATGCGTTTCGATGGAACCAGCGCCTATATCGCCACCGACGACCTGAAGGTCGCGGTCAATGCCGCGACGCTGTTGCGTCGCCCGCTGCTCGTGAAGGGCGAACCCGGCACCGGCAAGACCGTGCTGGCCGAGGAAATCGCCAAAGCGTTCGACGCGCCGCTGATCACCTGGAACATCAAATCGACCACCAAGGCGCAGCAAGGCCTGTATGAATATGACGCGGTCGCCCGTTTGCGCGACGGCCAGCTGGGCGAAGAGCGCGTCCACGACATTCGCAATTACATCCGCAAGGGCAAATTGTGGGAGGCGTTCACCTCGCCCAAACTGCCCGTGCTGCTGATCGACGAGATCGACAAGGCCGACATCGAATTCCCGAACGATCTGCTCCAGGAGCTCGATCGCATGGCGTTCCATGTCTATGAAACCGACGAGACGGTGACCGCAAAGGAACGCCCGATCGTCGTCATCACGTCGAACAATGAAAAGGAACTGCCCGACGCCTTCCTGCGCCGCTGTTTCTTCCATTACATCAAATTCCCCGACCGCGACACGATGCACGCGATCGTCGACGTGCATTTCCCCGGCATCCAGAAGACGCTGGTCAGCCGCGCGATGGATATTTTCTACGAAGTCCGCGACGTCCCGGGCTTGAAGAAAAAGCCGTCGACCAGCGAGCTGATCGACTGGCTCAAGCTGCTGCTCAACGAGGACATGCCGCTCGAAGTTTTGCAGAATCGCGACGTCGGCAAAGCGATCCCGCCGCTGCATGGCGCGCTGCTCAAGAATGAGCAGGACGTGATGCTGTTCGAGAAGCTGGCGTTCATGGCGCGGCGTCAGGGAAGCTGAAGGCCGCGATCAGCTTGAAATTCCCGTTCGTATCGAGCGAAGTCGAGATACGTCTGGCGCCGCCTTAGCGTGTCTCGACTTCGCTCGACACGAACGGATTGGGGGCGTGGTGGCTAAAGCTGATACGCCACCTCGACATCACCCCAGCGGCGACCATTGATCACCACCGGCGTATAGACGTTGCGCACCGTGACATAATTGGTGCCATCGCCTTCCTGGCGATAGACGGCCATGAAGAAGGGCGCGTTGCTCCGCTTCGCGGCCTTGTCAGTGTCGTCGAACAGCACCCGACCGTTGCGGCAATAAGCGGTGTCGTGCGCGACGTCGCCGGTCGGGGCGCGCGAACATTCGGTGATGTGGGTCGGCAGAAAGCCGTTCATGTCGCCCGCCGACGACATTTTGACCTCGGGATGGCTGGCGACGACATGGTCGAACAGCGGCCGCCAATGGGCATCCGCCCAGTCGCACAAGGTGGTGCGGAACCGTTCGGGGTTCGACCCCGGCACGCGGACATAATTGGTGTCGAACAATTGCTCCATCGTCAGGTCGCCGTTCGCGATCGCGCGCTCGGCCAGCGCGACGAATTTGTCGCGCACCTTGGCGGCGAGATCGACGACCGCCGAATCCTGTGGGCTGACCCCGGCCGAGATCACCGCGTTGAACATGCGGTTCGACACATGCTCCATCGACAGGATCGAGGTGCGGGTGCCCTCCAGCGTCGCGCGATTGTCGCGCACCGATCCGACGACGCGGTCGACCGCCTCGCGGACTTTCGCACCATTGGCGTGCACCATTGCGCTCGATTGCGCGATGCGGTCGCTCTGGTCGTCGAGCAGCGCCACCAGATGCGTCGCGTCGTGCAGCGCGTCGGTGATCGTTTCGAACTGCGCTTCGGCGCGGCTCGATTGTTCGACCCCGGCCTGGATTTCGGTGACCAGCCCCCCCGCCTCGGCGGCCAGGCTGCCGATGCTGCGGCGGATTTCGTCGGTCGCGCCGCGCGTGTTCTGCGCCAGTTTCTTCACTTCGGCGGCGACGACGGCGAAGGTGCGGCCGGCATCGCCGGCGCGCTCGGCCTCGATCGCGGCATTCAAGGCGAGCATGTTGGTGGTCTTGGCGATCTGCTCGATCGACTGGCTGACCTGCTGCACCTGTTCCATCACCGCGGCGAAATTGGTCACATGGGTGCCCAGCCGCGCGACGAGGTCGATGACCGACCGAAATTCGGCGACCGCGGCGTTGACGCGCTCGGCGCCGGTATCGAGCTGTTCGCAGGCGCGCGCCGACAGCAATTTCGCCTCGTCGGTCGAATCAGCGATCTGGCGCTGGTCGGCCTCCAGGCTGACGACAAATTCTTCGAGCCGCCCGAGTTCGGTGATCTGGCGGTCCATCTGGTCAGTCGACCGCTTGATCCGCCCCGCCGCCTCGCTGCACCCGACGGCGAGTTCGCCGCAGTCGCTGGCGACCGACTGGTCGAGCACCGGCCCTGCCGGATTGATAGGATCATATTTCATGCGCGCACCCACCCAAAGATCATCGACGGGTCATGCCGGATAATGGTTAACGGGGGGTCAATGGATCGTGGGCGAGCAAATATGTAGAAGGCTGGATTGGGGCGGGGAGCGGCCGTTTGCTATCTCACCGTCGTCATCCCGGACTTGATCCGGGATCCATAGCTGCACGGCGGTCATGGATCCCGGATCAAGTCCGGGATGACGACGAACGGAAGGGCAGCTTTCGGTCAATGCAAACATTGCGCCCCCGCCGACAAGCCTCACTTTCCGTTTACGTAAAGGGATTGCACCGTAGGTCGCGACGGGTTACGCCCTCCCCCATGTTTTTCGGCTTTCTCGACGAGCTTCGCGCCGCGGGTATTCCCGCCAGTCTGAAAGAGCATCTGATGCTGCTCGAGGCGCTCGACCGCGAGGTGATCGACCGCAGTCCCGAGCAATTCTATTATTTGTCGCGCGCGATTTACGTCAAGGACGAAGGCCTGCTCGACCGCTTTGACCAGGTGTTCAACAAGGTCTTCAAGGGCATCATTTCCGACTATGGCCAGAACCCGGTCGACGTGCCGGCCGACTGGCTGAAGGCGGTCGCGGAGAAATTCCTGACCCCCGAGGAAATGGCGGCGATCGAATCGCTCGGCGACTGGGACAAGATCATGGAGACGCTGAAAGAGCGGCTCGAGGAGCAGCAAAAGCGCCACGAAGGCGGCAGCAAGTGGATCGGCACCGGCGGCACTTCGCCCTTTGGCAATTCGGGTTACAACCCCGAGGGCGTGCGGATCGGCGGCGAGAGCAAGCACAAGCGCGCGCTGAAGGTGTGGGAAAAGCGCGAGTTCGCCAATCTTGACAACACCAAGGAGCTCGGCACCCGCAACATCAAGATCGCGCTCCGCCGCCTGCGCAAATTCGCGCGCGAGGGGGCGGCGGACGAGCTCGACATTCCGGGGACGATCGACGGTACCGCCCGCCAGGGCTGGCTCGACATCAAGATGCGCCCCGAACGGCGCAACGCGGTCAAGTTGCTGCTGTTCCTCGACGTCGGCGGATCGATGGATCCCTTTATCAAGCTGTGCGAGGAATTGTTCAGCGCCGCGACGACCGAATTCAAGAATCTCGAATTCTTCTACTTTCACAATTGCCCCTATGAGGGGGTGTGGAAGGACAACAAGCGCCGCTGGTCCGAACGCCACCAGATGTGGGACATCCTCCACAAATATGGCCATGACTATAAAGTGATATTCGTCGGCGACGCGTCGATGTCGGCTTATGAAATTACCCATCCGGGCGGCAGCGTCGAACATTTCAACGAGGAATCGGGCGCCGTCTGGCTGGGCCGGATCACCAAAGTCTACCCTGCCGCGGTGTGGCTGAACCCGGTGCCCGAGGCGCATTGGGGCTACACCCAGTCGGTCAAGCTGATCAAACAGTTGATGAACGACCGCATGTATCCGCTGAGTCTGTCGGGGCTCGACGATGCGATGCGCGAACTGACGCGAAAGCATTGATTTTGGCGGCCGACTTAGGCCGTGACGATGTCGATCCGATCCCCTAATCCCGTTCGTGTCGAGCGAAGTCGAGACACCCATCGGTGGCGCGCGCCTTAGGGGTGTCTCGACTTCGCTCGACACGAACGGATTTCAGAAGTTCCGCTAGGCCCGCCATGATCGACCTTCCCCTCGTCACCATCCTGTTGCTCACCGGCTTTATCAACCTGATCGGGGCGCTCGCCTATGCGGCGCGGATCGCCGGGGTGCGGACGCGGCGGATTGCGATGTCGTTCGCGCTGTTCAACATCCTCGTGCTGTTTTCGCGGACATCGAACAGCTTCCTCGGCCCCTTTCTGGCCAAACGGATCGAAACGCGGCTGCATGACGGCAACGGCGCGTCGCTGTTCATCGACATGCAGCTGGTGCTCGCCGCGGCGAGCGTCGCGACCTTGCTCGGCATCCTGCTCGTCCCCACCGGGCAGCGGATGTTTGCCGCCGCGATCGGCTGGTACCAGACCAACCGGTCGACGACGAAGCTGGCGGTGAAGGCGGTGAGCCCGAGCGGGCTGCGCACCTTGGGCCGCTCGCTGACGCTTCCCAGCCTGGCGCACCTCAAGAGCTGGCGGATGCCCAAGGAGATCAGCTGGGGTGTGCTGATCGCCAATTGCCTGGCGCAGTCCCTGCTTGCCGTCGGCGTCGTTGCGTCGCTTTACGCCGGCTATCTCGCGCCCGAGTTCCGCGTCACCGCGTCGCAGTTGTCGGCGCTGATCAACGGGTTCGCAACGATCTTGCTGTTTGCCTTCATCGACCCGCAGCTGTCGGTGATGACCGACGATGCGGTCGAGGGGAAGGTCGACGAGGCGGAGTTCCGCCGCGCGATCACGTTCATTTCGCTAAGCCGCCTCGCCGGCACCATCCTGGCGCAGGCGCTGTTGCTGCCCGCCGCGCTGCTGATCGCCGCCGTCGCCGTCTATGTCTGACCGCGATAGCGAAACGCCGCGCAGCCAGTCGCGTTTCCACGCCGTCCGCATGCGACTGGAGGCGATGGCGATCACCCCGGGGCCGCGCGGCTGGTTCCTCGAATTTCTGGTGTTCGGGTTCAAACAGGGTTGGGCGTGCCTGTTCGGCGCGCTGATGCTCGCGCTGCTGCTTGGCACGCATCTGTTCTGGCCCGCCGACGCACCGCTCCACCGCTATGACGCGATCACGATCGGCGCGGTGCTGATCCAGCTCGGGATGCTCGCCTTCCGGCTGGAAACGCCGAAAGAGGCACTCGTCATCCTGATCTTTCACATCGTCGGCACGGTGATGGAGCTGTTCAAGACCGCGGCGGGATCGTGGCAATATCCCGAGGCGAGCCTGCTCCACATCGGCGCGGTGCCGCTGTTCTCGGGTTTCATGTACGCCGCGGTCGGCAGCTATATCGCGCGCGTGTGGCGGATCTTCGACTTCCGCTACACCGGCTACCCCCCGGTCTGGACCAGCTACGCGCTCGCCGCCGCGATCTATGTCAATTTCTTCGCGCACCATTGGGTGTACGACATTCGCTGGTTGCTGTTCGCGGCGACCGCGCTGCTGTTCTGGCGCTGCCAGGTGTGGTTCCGCCCGCTGCACGTCCACCGCCGCATGCCCTTGCTCGTCGGCTGGGGGCTCGTCGCGCTGTTTATCTGGTTCGCCGAAAATATCGGGACGTTTGCGCGCGCGTGGACCTACCCCAGCCAAGATGACGGATGGCATATGGTCGGGGTCGAGAAGCTGGGCAGCTGGTACCTGCTGATGATCATCTCGTTCGTGCTGGTGAGTCTGGTGCAGCGACCGAAAGAGCCGGATCACTCGTAGCGCGGCCGCCTTTCTCTCCCCTCCCTGGAAGGGAGGGGTTGGGGGTGGGTACCGCCGAGGCACTCGGCGGCTTGTTCGAGTATCAGCCGGGCGACGCCTTCCGGATTAGCGAGTGCGTCGTTGTTCCAAATCCGCATGACTCGCCAACCTTCAGATTCGAGAAACTTGGTCCTACGGTTGTCATAGTTTTGCTGCTCAAGGTGCTGGCTACCGTCGAATTCGATCGCCAGCTTTGCTTCGCGGCATGCGAGATCGACTATGTACGAACCCACCACGAGCTGGCGAGTGAAAGACGGCCGATAATTGGAAAGCCGCCGCCAGATAATACGCTCGGCAGGCGTTGCCTCATTGCGCAACCGGCGCGCACGATCGGTCATCTCTTTCGGCACGCGGCGCATGATCAATGGGTAGAGCGGCGAGCTTCGCTCGCCAACCCACCCCTAACCCCTCCCTGAAGAAGGGAGGGGAACTTAACCGAACGGCTGATCAATCGACGGCGGCGGTTCGCTGAACCACTGCGGCCCGCTGTCGGTCATATAGAAACAATCCTCCAGCCGGATCCCGAACTCGCCCGGAATATAGATGCCCGGTTCGTTCGAGAAACACATGCCGGGCGCGAGTTTCGTCGTTTCGCCGCGCACCAGATTGACCGGCTCGTGCCCGTCGAGGCCGATGCCGTGGCCGGTGCGGTGCGAGGTGCCGGGGAGCTTGTAATCCGGCCCCCAGCCAAGGCCGGCATAATAAGCGCGCACCGCGTCGTCGACCTGGCCCGCCGGGGTGCCGAGTTTCGCGGCGGCAAAGGCGACGTCCTGCCCCTTGCGCATCTGGTCCCAGACCTGCCGCTGGCGCGGGCTGGCCTTGCCGTAAACAAAGCTGCGCGAGATGTCGGATTGATAGCCATGGACGGTGGCGCCGCAGTCCATCAGCACGACCTCGCCATCCTTCACCGCCTGCGGCTTGCCCGACCCGTGCGGATAGGCGCTCGCCTCGCCGAGCAGGATCAGCTCGAACTCGCTGCGTCCGCCGAGCGCGGTCGTCGCCGCGGCCATGATCGCGCCGATCTGGTCGGGGGTCATCCCCGCCTCGACGCGCGGGGCGGTGTGGCGATAGGCGGCGATGGTGATGTCGCTCGCGATCTGCATCAGCGCGATTTCGGCGGGCGACTTGTGCATCCGGCAACCCCGGACGACGGGCGCGGCGTTGACGACCGTCGTCTGCGGCATCGCCTTTTCCAGCCCGTCGACCGCGAAATAGCGCACCGTTTCCTCGACGCCGATCTTGCCTTTCGTCAGCCCGCGCTTGCCCAGCCAGGCAGCGACTGCGGCGAGCGGATTGTCATCCTCGTTCCAGGTCAGCACGTCGGCGGCAACGGCCAGGCTTTCGCGCACCGACGGTTCTTCAAAAAAGGGCGTGACGACCGCCAGCTCGCCCTCGCGGGTCAGCACCGCCGCGGTCAGCCGCTCGCTGCGCGACCAGCGCACCCCGGTGAAATAGATCAGGCTCGACCCCGGCTCGATCAGCAGCGCGTCCATATTGTTGGCACGCAGCAAATGCGTCGCCTTGGCAAGCCGCGCCACCCGCTCAGCCTTACCGATCGGGACCGCCTTGGCGGCGAGATTGGGAAGCCCCGCGGTGTCGGCCGCCCAAGCGGGCAAAGGCAACGTTGCGGCCAGTCCGCCCAGCGCCGCGGCGCCAAGAAATTGCCGTCGTTGGATCATTATCCGCTTTCCCCGCTCAGTAAGTCAAAAGGTCCGCAATCTCGTCGCGCCACGCCGCTTCGTCGGGCAGCGCCAGCGCGTCGAGATCGCCCGCATCCGCGCCCGCATCGTCGACCCACTCGCGCAGATCGGGACCGCCATTGATCACGTCGATCGCCAGCACATCGTCGGTATATTCATATTTGAAATCGGTGCCGCGCCAGATCGGATAGTCGGGATAGAGCGAGCGGATCGCCTTGAACCCCAGCGCCTGCACCCGCCACGGCTGGAAGGCGGTGTCATCGTACCACGGCCCTTCGGCATGGACATGGACGCCGCTGCACAGCTGCCCCACATGTTTGTGAAAGGTCGGCTGGAACCAGATGTCGCGCAGCTTGCACCCCGCCAGCCAGTGCGGCGCGAGGCGGTGCATTTCGGCGATCACCGCCTTGGCATCGATATCGGGGGCGCCGAAGATTTCGAGCGGGCGCGTCGTGCCGCGGCCCTCGCTCAGGGTCGCGCCCTCGACCATTACGGTCCCGGCATAGGCGCGCGCCATGTTGACGTTCGCGGCGTTCGGGCTGGGGTTGATCCACACACGGCCCTCCGGCCAGCCATGGCCGGGCGCGGCATCGGGCGCCCACCCGTCCATTTCGATCACGCGATATTCAACGTCGAGGGTGAAGTGGCGAATGAACCAATGCCCCATTTCGCCCATCGTCAGCCCATGGCGCATGACCATCGGCGCCGCGCCGACGAAACTCTCCCAGCCGGGACGGAGCAGCGTGCCCTCAACGGATCGCCCCGCGGGGTTCGGGCGGTCGAGCACCCACACCGCCTTGCCATGCTGCGCCGCGGCTTCGAGCATGTAAAGCAAGGTCGTCACATAGGTGTAGATGCGGCAACCGAGATCCTGAAGGTCGATCAGGACGACGTCGAAGGTGTGCATCGACTGGCCGGTCGGGCGGCGCACTTCGCCATATAGGCTAAAGCACGGAACACCATGCACCGGATCGGTGAAGTCGGGCGACTCCATCATATTGTCCTGCAGGTCGCCGCGCACCCCGTGCTGCGGCCCGAACACCGCGGTGACATTCACCCCCGCCGCGACCAGCGCGTCCAAGCTGTGGGTCAGGTCGGCGGTGACCGAGGCGGGATGCGCGAGCAGCGCGACGCGCTGACCCGCCAGCGGCGCGCGCAGCGCGGGGTCGGTGAGCAGGCGATCGATACCGAATGTCATCGTCATGCCGCGTCGGGTGCCGCAAGCGTGAGCGCAAAGCAATCGGGATGATGAAAATCGGGTTTGCCCGGCGGATGCGCGAGCGCCCAATAGCTTTTGGTGCCGTCGACCTCTTCGATCACCGCGCACAGCGCGAGTTTCGACCCGGTATCGGGGAAAATCCCCGGTTCGACGCGCAGCGCATAGTGCGTGTCGCCGCGCTCGGCGACCATGTCCCACGGCGCCAGCTCGTCGGGGCGGAGCAGCGAGCGATAATCGTCGAACTGGTAACAGGCCCAGCGGCCGTCGGGAGCATAGTTGAATTCGGTATAGTCGGGCTGGCCCTCTTCGGTCAGGAACGCCTCGAAACAGGTGCCTTGCCACAATCCGTCGGTCGCGCTGTCGGCGATAACGAGTTGGCCGTCGCCGGGCGGCAGCACGATGTCGCCCACCGCGCCCTCGACGACATAGCGCAGCGCAAAGCCGTCATCGAACGAGAGCGTGACCTCGACCGCCACCGACCGGACCGTTTTGGCCGGGGTGTCGGGGTGGCAGACCAGCGCTTTGCGAATGCTATCCAAAACTTCAACCCCATGCTAAGCGCGCCCCGCTTGAAAAGAGGGCGCTATGACCAACCATCAATCCGACCTGCTGCGCGTCCTCGATCAGCGAGGCTATATCCACCAGATGACCGACGCGGAAGGGCTCGATACACTTGCCGCGAAACAGGTCGTCCCCGGATATATCGGTTTCGACGCAACCGCGCCCAGCCTGCACGTCGGCAGCCTGGTCCAGATCATGATGCTGCGCCGCCTGCAACAGACGGGGCACAAGCCGATCGTGCTGATGGGCGGCGGGACGACGCGGATCGGCGACCCGACCGGGCGCGACGAAAGCCGCAAGATGCTGACCGACGAAACGATCGCGGCGAACATCGCGTCGATCTTCAGCATCTTTCAGCAATTCCTATCCTTCGGCGATGGCCCGACCGACGCGGTGATGGTCAACAACCAGGATTGGCTGGGACAGCTGGGTTACATCGAATTGCTGCAGGAAGTCGGCACCCATTTCACGATCAACCGGATGATGACGTTCGATTCGGTCAAATTGCGGCTCGAACGCGAACAGCCGATGACCTTCCTCGAATTCAACTACATGATCCTCCAAGGCTATGATTTCCGCCATTTGTCGAAGGACATGGGGGTCCGGCTCCAGATGGGCGGGTCGGACCAGTGGGGCAATATCGTCAACGGCATGGAGCTGGGCCGCCGGATGGACGGCGCCGACCTTTACGGGCTGACGACTCCGCTGCTCACCACCGCGGCGGGCGCCAAAATGGGCAAAACCGCCGCCGGCGCAGTGTGGCTTAATCCCGCTCAACTGTCCCATTTTGACTATTGGCAGTTCTGGCGCAATTGCGACGACCGCGACGTCGGCCGCTTCCTGAAGCTGTTCACCGACCTGCCGCTCGACGAGATCGCGCGGCTGGAAGCGCTGGGCGGCGCCGAAATCAACGAGGCGAAGAAGGTGCTGGCGAACGAGGCGACCGCGCTGTGCCGCGGCGAAGAGGCCGCGCGCACCGCTTCGGACACCGCCGCGCAAACCTTTGAAAAAGGACAGATTGGTGGCGACCTGCCGCAGGCGGCAGCGCCCGCCGCAGGGATCAGCGTCGTCGATGCGCTGCGCGAGCTGGGCTTTGCCGCGTCGAACAAGGAGGCGCGGCGCAAGCTCGACGAGGGCGCGGTCAAGGTCGACGGCATCGTCATCCGCGATCCGCACCATCTGATCATGCCCGGCGACGCGCCCGTCCCGCTCAGCCTCGGGTCCAAAAAACATGGGCTGGTATCGCGGTAAAGCGCGCTAAAGCGTTTACGACTTCTTCAGCATTCGGGTGGATCGTCCATGGCCAAACCAACAAGGTCCACAAAAATGCGCAAGATCGACACCAGCAAGGCCCATTATGTCGGGCTCGACCAGCGAATTGCTCCGCGTAGCGACGTCTATGTCCGCCTGCCCTTCGTCATGCCGGACGGACGGCAGGAAATGTGCACCTGCGTCAACATCAGCGCCGACGGCATGCTGATGCGGTTCGAGCGCGGGCTCGAGATCGGCGACCTCGTCGTCTTCCGTATGCCGATCATCGGCCGCACCGCGGCCAAGGTGGTGTGGTCATTGGGCGGCAAGACCGGTGTCCAGTTCGACAAGTCGATCGCGGTCGAAGATTATCTGCCGATGATCCGCGCCATGGGCGCCCGGGCCGACGTCAACTAACCGCTCCGCAGCAGCGGCACCGCCGCATCACGCTCGAACAAGTACAGGCAGTGCCGCACCGCCTCGCCGCGCGCGCCGTCCATCCCGCCGTCGCGTTCGACAAACAGCCGCGCATCGTCGTGCGCCACCGGCAGCAACCGCACCAACTGCTCGGCGCTCGCCAGACCATAATCGGCGTCGCCCGACTGCTTGAGCCCGAGCAGTTCGCCGCCGCCGCGCAGTTCCAGATCCTTTTCCGCAATCACGAACCCGTCGTTGGTCTCGCGCATCAGCGCCAGCCGTTCGCGCGCGGTTTCGGACAGATTTTGCGAGCGTAGCAGCAGGCACACCGATTTCGCCGCGCCGCGCCCGACGCGCCCGCGCAGCTGGTGCAGCTGCGCCAGGCCAAAGCGATCGGCATGTTCGACGATCATCAGGCTGGCGGCGGGGACATCGACCCCGACCTCGATCACCGTCGTCGCGACGAGGACACCGATTTCGCCCGCCTGAAACTGTGCCATGACGTCATCCTTGTCGGGCCCCTTCATCCGGCCATGGACCAGCCCGACACGATGGGCGCCCAGCCGTTCGCGCAGCAGCGCGGCGCGATCTTCAGCGGCGGCGAGTTCACTCATTTCGCTCTCGGCGACCAGCGGGCAGACCCAGTAGGCTTGCGCTCCGGTCGCCAGATGACGCTCAAGCCCGCCGACCACCTCGTCGAGGCGGTCGACCGACACGACGCGAGTATCGACCGGGGTGCGCCCGGGCGGCATCTCGTCGATCCGCGACACGTCCATCTCGCCGTGATTGGCGAGTTGCAGGGTGCGGGGGATCGGGGTCGCGGTCATCACCAGCAGGTGCGGCGGCCGCGCCGCCTTTTGGGTCAGCATCAGCCGCTGCGCGACGCCAAAGCGATGCTGTTCGTCGACCACCACCAGCGCCAGATCGCGATACGCCACTGCATCCTGAAAAATCGCATGGGTGCCGACGAGGATGTCGATGCTGCCGTCGGCGAGCCCTATCAGCGTCGATTCGCGCACGCGGCCCTTGTCGCGCCCGGTCAGGATCGCGATGGTGACCGGCAGCCCCGCCAGCATTGCCTGCAAGGTCGCGAAATGCTGGCGCGCCAATATTTCAGTCGGCGCGAGCAGCGCCGCCTGCGTCCCCGCCTCGACCGCCGCCAACATCGCGCGCAGCGCCACCAGCGTCTTGCCCGACCCGACATCGCCCTGCAGCATCCGCAGCATCGGGGTCTCGCGGCCCATATCGGCGGCGATCTCGCGCCCCACCCGTTCCTGCGCCCCGGTCAGCCCGAACGGCAGCCGCAGCGCATCGATCAGCCGCCCATCGCCGACCACCGCGCGGCCCTTGCGCTTGCGCAGCCCCTCACGGATCAGCATCAGCGCGACCTGGCTCGCGAAAATCTCGTCATAGGCGAGCCGGTCGTGCGCCGCGGCGTCGTGCGGACTGGCATGCGCGCGCGTCAGTGCCTCGCGCCAGGCGGGCCAATTGCGGCTGGTCAGCAGCGGCCCGTCGATCCATTCGGCGAGTTCGGGGCGCCGTTCGAGCGCAATCTCGACCAGCTGCGTCAGCCGCGTGTTGGTCAGCCCTTCGGTCAGCGGATAGACCGCCTCGCTCGTGGCAATCGCCTCCTCGCTGTCCGGTTCGCTGACATGGTCGGGATGGACGATCTGGCGCATCTCACCATAGGTATCGAGCCGTCCCGACACCTGCCGCGGTTCACCGAGCGGGAACAGCTTTTTCGCCAGGCCCGACGTGCGCCCGAAATAGACGAGCCGGACATGATCGCCCGCGGCGTCGAATGCATCGACGCCGAACGGTGCGCGCGGGCTGCGCCCCGACCGGTAATCCTGCGCGGTAAGCGTCACGATGATCTGCTGACCCGGCTGTGCGTCGTCGAGGCGATCGACCGGATAGCGCTGAACGAGGCCGGTCGGGAGGTGGAACAGCACATCGACGACCCGCTCCAGCCCGAGCCGCGCCAGCGGCTTGGCGAGCTGCGGCCCGACGCCCTTCAGGTCGGTGAGTGCGGCAAAGAGCGGATTGAGGATTTCGGGTCGCATGGCTAGGGCGTGTCTAGCCCCCACATTCCGTTCGTGTCGAGCGAAGTCGAGACACCCGGCGGGATAGCGCTGTCCGCCGGGGTGTCTCGACTTCGCTCGACACGAACGGACTTGGTGATCTTCGTTGCTGAATCATTCGATCGGACTAAAAGGCCCGCCATGACCGACCGCCTCAAACGCCTGAAATTCCGCGCCTGGCACCGCGGCACGCGCGAGGCCGACTATATGATCGGCGGGTTTTTCGACCGCTATGCCGCGACGTGGAGCGAGGACGAGATCGCCTGGTACGAAATCGTCGTCGAGGAAGACGATGTCGACATCATGGCGTGGGCGCTCGGCACCGGCGAGCCGCCCGCGCATCTGAACCGTCCTGCGATGATCGCCGCGATGCGCCGCCTGGACTATATCCCGCTGCCATGACGACGCCCGCCGCCGACATCTTCGCCGCGATCGGATCGGCAGCGGCGCCGCTGACGCTGGCGCGCGCCGCCGACGGTTTCCTGCCGCTGCTGCTCGCCGATCTGGCGCGCGCCAGCGACCGGCGCCTGGTTTATGTCGCGACCGACGATGCGGCGATGCAGGCGGTCGCTGACGCCGCACCCTTCTTTGCCCCCGACCTCATTGTCCACCGCTTCCCGGCGTGGGACTGCCTGCCCTATGACCGCGCCGGGCCGTCGATGCGGGTCAGCGCCGACCGGCTGGCGACGCTGTCGGCGTTGCAACAGCCGGCGAAGCGCGGCGAGCTGATCCTGACCACCGTCGCCGCGATCACTCAGCGCACCCTCACCCCGTTCCGCATCCGCCAGCTCGCGACCACGCTGGCGGCGGGGCAGCGGATCGACCGCGATTCGCTCGCCGAATTGCTCGTCGCCAATGGCTTCAGCCGCGTCGATACCGTCGCCGACCAGGGCGAGTTTGCAGTGCGCGGCGGCATCGTCGACCTGTTTCCCGCCGGCGAAGAAAACGGCCTGCGCATCGATTTCTTTGGCGACGAGATCGAAAGCATCCGCCGCTTCGACCCCGCCGACCAGCGCAGCCTTGGTCCCGCCAAGGCGCTGCAATTGCTCCCCGCCACCGAAACCCTGCTCGACGAAGCGACGATCAAACGTTTCCGCTCGACCTATCGCGACCTGTTCGGGGCGCAGGCGACCGGTGATCCGCTGTATCAGGCGGTCAGCGAGGGGCGGCGGCAGGCGGGCATGGACCATTGGCTGCCCCTGTTCGAGGAGCGGTTGGCGACGCTGTTCGACCATATCGACCCCGCAACCCCGGTGCTGCGCGGCCACCGCAGCGAGGCGACCGCCGAGACGCGCTTTGCCGCGATCGCCGATTATCATGCCAACCGCGTCGCCGCCGAACAGGAGTCGACCGGCAGCTATCGCCCGCTGGCGCCCGAGACGCTGTATCTGACCGAGGCCGAATGGGCGGGCGCTGCGCGCAGCCGCCCAGTCCATGTCGTCACCCCGTTCGATGTCGCGCCGTCGCCGCAGGTCATCGACCTCGAAACCTTTGCCGCGCGCGATTTCACCCCCGAGCGCGCCGCCGACGCCAATGTCTATCAGAAGGTCGCCGATCATCTGAGCGACGAACGCCGCAAGGGGCGGCGCACGATCATCGCCAGCTATTCAGGCGGCGCGCGCGAGCGCCTGTCCGGGCTGCTCCGCGAGCATGGCGTTACCGGGTTAGTGCAGGCAGAGACTTGGCAGGAAGCACTGGGTTCGAGTTCCGTTCGTGTCGAGCGTAGTCGAGACACCGCGCAGAACAGCGCCACCCCGAGGGGTGTCTCGACTTCGCTCGACACGAACGGGTTGGGAGGCGGCTCACCAAGCGGCAACGTCGCGCTCATCGTCCTCCCCCTCGACCACGGCTTCGCCTCCGATGCGATCAGCCTACTCACCGAACAGGACATTCTTGGCGAACGTCTCGTCCGCCGCCAGAAACGACGCAAGAGCGCCGACGCCTTCCTCGCCGAGCTCGCGACGCTCAGCGTCGGCGACATGGTCGTCCATCTCGATCATGGCATCGGGCGCTATGAGGGACTGACCTCGATCCCGGTCGGCAACAGCCCGCATGATTGCGTCGCGCTGACCTATGCGGGCGGCGACAAGCTCTATGTCCCCGTCGAAAATCTCGACGTCCTGTCGCGCTATGGCGGCGAGAGCGACGGCGTCGCGCTCGACCGGCTCGGCGGCGAGGCATGGCAGCGCCGCAAGGCGCGGATGAAGGAACGCATCCGCGAGATCGCCGGCGAACTGCTCGCAACCGCGGCACAGCGCGCGCTGCGCTCGGGCGAATTGCTGGCGCAGGACGCCGCCTACCCCGCCTTTGCCGACCGCTTCCCCTATCAGGAAACCGACGATCAGGACCGCGCGATCGGCGATGTGCTCGCCGATATGGCGTCGGGGAAGCCAATGGACCGGCTGGTCTGCGGCGACGTCGGGTTCGGCAAGACGGAGGTTGCGCTGCGCGCCGCCTTCGTCGCGGCGATGGCCGGAGTGCAGGTCGCAGTGGTCGTGCCGACGACTTTGCTCGCGCGCCAGCATTTCACCAATTTTGTCGAGCGTTTCAAAGGTTTCCCGGTCAACATCGGCCGCCTGTCGCGGCTCGTCCCCGCCGGTGAAGCGCAAAAGACGCGCGACGGACTGGCCAGCGGCCACATCGATATCGTCGTCGGCACCCATGCGGTGATCGCCAAATCGGTCGAGTTCAAGAACCTCGGCCTCGTCATCGTCGATGAGGAACAGCGCTTCGGCGTCGTTCACAAGGAGCGCCTCAAGCAGCTCAAGGCCGACGTCCACGTCCTCACCCTCACCGCTACGCCGATCCCGCGCACCTTGCAAATGGCGATGTCGGGCCTCCGCGAACTCAGCGTTATCCAGACGCCTCCCGTGGACCGGCTCGCGGTGCGGACCTATGTGGCGCCGTGGGATGCCGTCGTGCTGCGCGAAGCGTTGCTGCGCGAACATGACCGTGGCGGGCAGAGCTTCTTCGTCGTCCCGCGGATCAAGGATCTGCCCGATATCGAGGAATTCCTGCGCAACCGCGTGCCCGAGATCAAATATGTCGTCGCCCACGGCCAGATGACCCCGACCGAGGTCGAGGACCGGATGAGCGCCTTTTACGACCGCAAATATGACGTGCTGCTGTCGACCACCATCGTTGAATCCGGGCTCGACATCCCGAGCGCCAACACGCTGATCATCCACCGCGCCGACCGCTTTGGCCTGGCCCAGCTGTATCAGCTGCGCGGGCGCGTCGGACGCGCCAAGACGCGCGCCTATGCCTACCTCACCACCCCCGAACATGGTGCGATCACCGACACCGCCGAAAAGCGGCTCAAACTGCTCGGCGATCTCGACACGCTGGGCGCGGGGTTCCAGCTGGCGAGCCACGATCTCGACATTCGCGGCGCGGGCAATCTCGTCGGCGACGAACAGTCGGGCCATATCCGCGAGGTCGGATTCGAGCTGTACCAGTCGATGCTGGAAGAGGCGATCCTGATGGCCAAGGCCGAAGGCGCGGGCAAGCTGCCCCCGCGCGAAGCCTTGTCACCGACGATCACCGTCGACGCGCCGATCCTGATCCCCGAGGATTATGTCCCCGACCTGCCGCTGCGGATGGCGCTGTATCGCCGCCTCAACGACGCCGCCGACCGTCCGGCCCTTGACGCCTTTGCGGCCGAGATGATCGACCGTTTCGGCCCGCTGCCGCCCGAAACCGCGAACCTGGTCCAGCTGATGGAGATCAAGGCGAACGCCCGCGCCGCGGGCATCGCCAAGCTCGACGTCGGCACCAAGGGCGCACTCGTGTCGTTCCACAGCGACCAGTTCGCCAATGTCCCCGGGCTGATCGCCTATGTCGAACGGCTTAAAGGCCGCGCCCGCCTTCGCCCCGACAACAAGCTGTCGGTGAGCGGCGACTGGGTGAGCACCGGAGCGCGGCTGAACGGCGCGCTGCAATTGTCAAAGGGGTTGGCGAAGCTGGCGAAGCAGGTCGTTTGACGTCGCCCCCGCGAAGGCGGGGGCGACGGTTACGCCATCAGCCCCAGCAACTGCTCCGCCGGCACCGGACCCGACTTCAAAAACCCCTGCCAGGTCGCCACCCCCAGCTCGGACAGGCGCGCCAGCTGGCGTTCATTCTCGATCCCCTCGGCCACCACCAGTAGCCCCAGCGCGCGCGCGAGGTCGACGATCGCGCGCACGACGATGCGGTCGCGGTCGCTGCCGTCGATGGTGCGGGTGAAACCGCTGTCGATCTTGAGATAATCGATCGGCAGCCGTGCGAGCAGCGACAGGCTGGAATAGCCGGTGCCGAAATCGTCGATCGCGATCGCGCAGCCGAGAGCGCGGATCTGCGCCAGCTGTTCGGCCGCGCTCGCCGGGTCGCTGAGCATCGCCTGTTCGGTCAACTCGAGCGTCAGCCGGTCGGGGTCGACCTTTGCCGCTTTCGCCATCGCGGCAAACCTGCCGGCAAATTCGGGATCGCCCAGGTCGGCGGCGGTGATGTTGAGCGAGACGCGCAGTTTCGCCAGCGACCGGGGCCAGCTCGCCATTTCGGCGAGCGCGACGCGGTGGGCATGTTCGGTCAGCTCGCATTCGAGCCGCGCCGCGCGCGCCGCGGTGACCAGCGGCCCGGCGCCGAGCAGGCCGAGCTCAGGGTGTTGCCAGCGCAGCAACGCCTCGACCCCGATCATTTCGCCGGTGCCGACGTCATATTGCGGCTGGTAATGGATCATGACCTCGTTGCCCGACAGTGCGGCGTGAACCATCACCCCGTCGCGCGCCGACGCGGGACGGGACAGTTGATCACCGGCGTTGCGGAGCTGGGCGGCGACCGATTCGTCGCGGGTGATCAGCGCCGCGGCGATCCGGATCGCCAGACGGCCGTTGGGATCTCCGACGATCGGTTCGGCCAGCGCAACGTGCAGCGCACGTTCCTGCGCCCGCAGCGCGCCCAGCGACATCGGGGTCGAGGGCACGATCAAAAAACGCGGTCCGTCGAGCCGGTCGACGCACGATCCCTGACCAAATTCGTCGCTGGCAAAATTTTCCAGCCGCCGCCCGATTTCATCGAGCACGGCGTCGCCCGTCGCGGTTCCCGCGCTGTTGTTGATCCGCGCCATCTGGTCGACCTGGACCAGGATCACGCCAGCGTCGGCGTCGTGGCGCGCGTGCAGGGCTTCGAGTTTGCGGACGCAGGCGGACAAGGATTCGGAGAGGCGATTCATCGGGTTTCCCTAGCAGGCTTTGCTTGCCAAGTTCCTGCCTTTTGCATCACAAGGGGCGCGTGGCTGCCACATTTTCCCAATCCGCCGCGCCCGCGGCCCCCTTGATCGACGGACATGGCCGCCGGATCAGTTACTTGCGCCTGTCGGTCACCGACCGCTGCGACCTGCGCTGCCGTTATTGCATGGCCGAAGACATGATCTTTCTGCCCAAATCGGCGGTGCTGAGCATCGAAGAAATGGGAGAAATTGCCGAACGCTTCGTCGCGCGCGGGATTCGCCGCATCCGGCTGACCGGCGGCGAGCCGCTGGTGCGGCGCGGCATCGACACGCTGGCGGCGCGGCTGGGGACGATGATCGGCAACGGCCTCGAGGAGCTGACGCTGACCACCAATGCGATGCGGCTGGCCGAATATGCGCCGATGCTGGCGGCGGCGGGGGTGCGGCGGATCAACGTCAGCCTCGACACCCTCGATCCCGCGGCTTTCCGGCACATCACCCGGGTCGGCGACGTCGAGGTTGCGCTCGGCGGGATCGCCGCCGCGCGCGCCGCCGGGCTGGCGGTGAAGATCAACATGGTCGCGCTCGCCGGGCTCAACGAAGACCAGCTGCTGCCGATGCTCGATTATTGCGCCGCGACCGGCTGCGACCTTACCCTCATCGAAACGATGCCGCTGGGCGAGGTCGAAGCCGACCGCAGCGACCATTATATCCCGCTCCATCATTTCATTGCCCCGCTCCGCGACGTCCGCGCGCTGTATCCGGTCGACAAGCGCACCGGCGGCCCGGCGCGTTATTTCGCGGTCGAGGACAGCCCGGTCACGCTGGGGCTGATCACCCCGCTGTCGGACAATTTCTGCGCGACGTGCAACCGCATCCGCCTGACCGTGGAGGGCCGCGTCTATATGTGCCTGGGGCAGGACGATCATGTCGACCTGCGCGCGGCGCTGCGCGAAGCGGGCGATGTCGATGGGTTGATTGATCTGGCATTGGCTGGCAAACCCCGTGCGCATGACTTTCATATCGAACGAAAGTCCACACCGGCGGTCGCGCGTCATATGAGTGCAACGGGCGGCTGACCGGCCGCCCCGTTATTTGAAGGCACGGGGGAAGCGGACCAATATGAATCGCAAGATCGCGCTTGTCGCATCGAACGCGCCCGCCGCCATGGAGGCCGAGGCCGAATTGCGCCCGCTTTATGACTTCGTCGATCTGAACGACGCCGATTTGCTGATCGCGCTCGGCGGCGACGGTTTCCTGCTCCACATGCTGCACCAGTTGCTCGACCAGCGGCGCAGCATGCCGGTATTCGGGATGAACCGCGGCACCATCGGCTTTTTGATGAACGAATTTCGGATCGAAGGGCTGATCGACCGGCTGGCGGCGGCGCGGCCATTTTTGATCCATCCGCTCAGCGGCGACATTACGACGATCAGCGGCGAGCGCCATATCCTGCCAGCGATCAACGAGATTTCATTGCTGCGCGAAACACGTCAGGCGGCCAAGCTGGAAGTGATCATCAACGAAAAGACGATGCTCGAGGAATTGGCATGCGACGGCGTGCTGGTGTCGACCCCCGCCGGATCGACCGCGTACAACCTCAGCGCCAACGGCCCGATCCTGCCGCTCGAATCGGAAATGCTGGCGCTGACCCCGATCAGCCCGTTCCGCCCGCGCCGCTGGCGCGGCGCGCTGGTTCCCGAATCGACGAGCATCCGCTTCAACGTCCGCGAAGCGGCGAAACGCCCGGTCAGCGCGGTCGCCGACCAGCGCGAGATCCGCGATGTAAAGACGGTGCTGGTCACCACCGACCGCAGCCGACCGCTGACTTTGCTGTTCGATCCCGACCAGGGCCTCGACGAACGCATCGCGATGGAACAATTTATCGTCTGAGCGGCGCCTGTCGCGCCAAAACCCTCTTGATAATCTTGTCGGTCCACGGCAAAGGGGCCGCCTTGCCCGCATCGGCGGGATGTTCCTCGGTAGCTCAGCGGTAGAGCAATCGACTGTTAATCGATCGGTCGTAGGTTCGAATCCTACCCGGGGAGCCATTTCTTCAGACATGGAGCGGAGATTTCGCCCGCGCGGGGTATCGCGTCGGCGTCGGCAAGCGATCGTGCAATGGGCTGAACCGACGTCGCCGTCGGCTATGCCCTCGCAAAAGCCTCGATGTCGCGGTTGAGCCGGTCGATATGCGTCACGAACAGCCCGTGCGGTGCGCCTTCGTACACGACCAGCTTGGCCGATTTCACCAGCTGCGACGCGAGCAGCCCGGTGATCGCGAGCGGCGCCGAGGCATCTTTGTCGCCATGGATGAACAGCGCCGGCACGGTGATAGCGCGAAGGTCGGCGCGGAAATCCGCTGCGGTCATCGCCCGGTTGAGGTCGATCACCGCGCGCAGCGAAGTACCGAGCATGATATTCTTGATCCACTGGCGCATCAGCGGGCTGGTTTCGGGAACCACGAACGGGTCGCTGTTGCCGTCGATCCATTGCGGAAAGTCGCGATAAAACTGCTGGCGCATCTGGTCGAAGGCGGCGGCGGGAACGCCGGCCGGATTGTCGGGCTTTGCCGCTAAGCACGGCAGCGTCGTCGCAAGGAACAGGACACGCGCAACTCGGCCCGCCGCCGCCTTGCCGCCAAGATAGCGCAATATTTCGCCGCCGCTCATCGAATGGGCGACGACCGTCGCACCCCTGACGTCGAGCGCGGTCAGCACCGCGTCGATATCGCCCGCCAGCGTCGCATAGTCATAGCCGCGGCCCGGATCGTCCGAGCCGCCATGCCCGCGCCGGTCAAAGGCGATGCAGCGGAACCCGCGTTCCGACAGCGCCGCCATCTGATACGCCCACATATCCGACGACAGCGCCCAGCCCGACAGGAACAGGATCGGCGCCCCCGTCCCCCAACTGCGCACGTACAGCCGCGTCCCGTCGCCCGCCGTGACCCACGCGGGACTTGCCGTCGCCGCGCGCGGGGCGGCGGCGCGCGTCGGTTTCGCTGCCAGCGAGAGCGCAGCGCCGCCCGCCAGCGTGGCGGCAAAAACATCCCGTCGGTTCATCATCTGCTCCCCCATAAGTGGAGCCTCACGATGTCAGTCAGCGGCTCGCCGCGCGACTACCCCGCAGGTAGCTGATTCAGATCGTGCAGATTTTCCACTAGCGCCCGGGCGACCAGCGACGCCGCGGTGCGCGTCGCACCAGTGGTTTCGACCCGCTCGCCCCACGACGAAAAGGCGCGAACCGAACCGTCGCCGACCGGGATCGGCAGGACAAAGCCGTCGCTGATCCGGAAATCGCGCGCTTCGGCCAGGATGCGGCGCTGGGCGTCGTTCATCACCGCGGGCGGAATGTCGCTCCAGAAAAATCCGCGGTCGCGCGCCGCGGTCGCGCGGACCAGATAATCGGTGTTGCGATAGCGGTTGGTATAATTGTGCTGAAGCCATCCGGCTGCGGGCCGACCGCCCGCATCGCGCCTTATGTCCCACCCCGCGGGCGAGCCCCGCAATGTGCCCGTGATGAAATGATCAATCCCGATCTCGCCGAAAAACTCGGCGGCGATCCGTGTCGATGACGCAACCGATTTCGACGCGGCCAGCGCGAGCGCCGCGTCGAAAGCGCGCGTCCCCAGCGTCCCGGCGTCGCGAATTCGGTCGGCAAAGCGCGGCGCCAGCCCCGCGGCCAGCAACAGCCGGTCCTGCTCCATACCCGAAAGGCGGAGCGCTCCGGCCAGGCGCGCCACCATGTCGGCGCTGGGTTTAGCGCGGCCGGTCTCCAGAAATCCCAGATGGCGGCAGGATACCCCGGCATCGAGCGCCAGCACCAGTTGCGACCGGCCATCGCGCTTGCGGTGCGCCACCAGATGCCGCCCGAACGCTCCGCGGCGATCGGACAAAAATGGTTGGACTTCGGACATGGCGACTCCTCGATCGACGGCGGTGTCATAGCCCGATTAGACAGCGGGTTGAAAGAGCCGCGTCGTTATCGATTCATCTTGGCGCGCTGCGTCCGGTCGTCCTAAGGCTCAGCGGACGATCAGGGAGAGCGAGTGCCGATGTCCGATGCCCAGCCGCAAAGCTATCCCGAAATCCGCGACGCAGTGCGCCGCCTCTGTGCCGGTTTTCCGGGCGAATATTGGCAACGGCTCGACCGCGACCGCATTTATCCGACCGAATTTGTCCGCACCCTGACCGACGCGGGGTTTCTGTCGGTGCTGATCCCCGAAGAGTTTGGCGGGTCGGGGCTGGGGCTGGGCGCGGCGACCGCGGTGCTCGAGGAAATCCACCGCTCGGGGTGCAACGGCGGTGCCTGTCATGCCCAGATGTACACGATGGGGACGCTGCTGAAACATGGTTCGGCCGCCCAGAAAGCCGACTATCTGCCCGCGATCGCGCGCGGCGAATTGCGGCTGCAGGCGTTCGGGGTAACCGAGCCGACGGCGGGGACCGACACCACCCGCATCCGCACCTTCGCGCGGCGGGTCGGCGACGATTATATCGTCAACGGCCAGAAAATCTGGATCAGCCGCGCCGAACATTCGGACCTGATGATCCTGCTGTGCCGCACCACCCCGCGCGAGGAATGCGCCAAGGCGTCCGACGGGATGAGCGTGCTGCTGGTCGATATGCGCGAAGCGGTGGGCAACGGGCTGACCGTCCGTCCGGTCCGCACGATGCTCAACCACGCGACGACCGAGCTGTTTTTCGACGACCTGAAAGTCCCCGCGGCGAATTTGATCGGCGAGGAGGGCAAGGGCTTTCGCTACATCCTGTCGGGCATGAACGCCGAACGCATCCTGATCGCGTCCGAATGCATCGGCGACGGGCGCTTCTTCATCGACCGCGCCACCGCCTATGCCAAGGAACGCGAGGTGTTCGGGCGGGCGATCGGCGAAAATCAGGGCGTCCAATTCCCGATCGCGCGCGCTTATGTCCAGCTCGCCGCCGCCGCCGAGATGGTCGACAAGGCGGCGCGGCTGTTCGACGCCGGACAGGATGGCGGCACCGAAGCGAATATGGCCAAAATGCTGGCGTCCGAGGCGAGCTGGTACGCCGCCGACATGTGCGTCCAGACCCACGGCGGCTTCGGCTTTGCCGAGGAATATGACATCGAGCGCAAATTCCGCGAGACGCGGCTCTATCAGGTCGCACCGATCAGCACCAATTTGATCCTGAGCCATGTCGCGACCCACGCGCTTGGCCTGCCCAAAAGTTTCTGAGGCCGGCATGGAGGATTTTTCCGCCTGGATCGGTCGCAGCGAGACGCGCCACGACATCGCGGTCGCAGCGCCGCTGGTCGGCCTTGCCGCGCTGCTCGACCAGGACGCAGCGCCGCCCGCGACCGTCCCGCCGCTCGGCCACTGGCTCTATTTCCTGCCCGACGCGCGCCAGTCGGCGCTCGGCGAGGACGGCCACCCGCGCCGCGACGATGGCGGCTTGCTGCCACCCGTTCCCCTCCCCCGCCGGATGTGGGCGGGCGGCCGCGTCGAATTCCTCGCCCCGATCGCGGTCGGCGCGGCGCTGACCCGCGTCACGACGATCACGGCGATCCGCGCCAAGCGCGGCGCCAGCGGCGACCTCTTGTTCGTGACCTTGCGGCACGACATTGCCGCAGACGGTATTGCGGCGATCCGCGAGGAACAGGATCTGGTCTATCGCGCGTCTGCAGCCGCGCCGACGGCGTCACCTGTTTTGTCGCCGGTCGAGCCCGAACCCGCCGCCGCGGTCCGCCGCGTGACGCCCGATCCCGTGCTGCTGTTCCGCTATTCGGCGCTCACCTTCAACGCTCACCGCATCCATTACGACCGCGATTATGCCGGCAATGTCGAGGGCTATGCCGGGCTCGTGGTGCAGGGTCCGCTGATCGCGACGCTGCTGATCGATCATGCCCGGCGCGAAATGCCCAGCCTGAAGCCCGCCCGCTTCAGCTTCCGCGCCGAAGCCCCGTTGATCGATGGCGCGCCCTTTGACCTTTGCCTATCGCGCGAGGGCAGCGGGGCCCGATTATGGGCGCGCGACCCCGCGGGACGACCGACGATGCGGGCCGAGGTGACCTCATAAAGCGAAGCGAAGCGAAGTGGTGCACCCGGCGGGATTCGAACCCACGGCCCCCAGATTAGGAATCTGATGCTCTATCCTGCTGAGCTACGGGTGCGCCGCGGTTCGTGTAGCGGCGCGGGGCGCTCAGCGTCAATTGGCCGGGATCAATTAACGGCGTCGGGTGGAACGATCGGTACCAGCAGCGGCATCGCTGCGATCCCGTCGTCGCGCAGCGCCTGCGCCTCGCCCGGCGAGGCCTGACCGTGGATCAGGTCTTCGGCTGCGCGGCCTTCGTGCATCGCGCGCGCCGCATCGGCAAAATCGCGGCCGACCCAGCGCGATTGCGGCAAAATTTCCGCCTGTTTGGCGGCTATGTCGGCCATCACCTGGCGCATCAGTTCGGGCGATATGGCGCCCGGCGCCGGGGCATCGATCGGCCTGGCCGGCGCGACCACCGACAGCTGGTTCGACTTGGCGCCGACGCGCGGCGCCATCACCGCCTTTTTGACATCGCTGTCGCCGCACACCGGGCAGGCGATCAGTCGGCGCGCCTGTTGATCGGCAAAGCTGTCGCTGCTCGCGAACCATGCCTCGAAACGGTGGTCGCCGGCGGCGCAGCAAAGGTCGAAAACGATCAAGCTCTGCCCAAGCTCAGGCCAAGCCGAGCAGCGGGTCGAGACCACCGCGCGCATCGAGCGCCGCCATATCGTCGCTGCCGCCGATATGCTGCCCGTCGATGAAAATCTGCGGCACGGTGCGCGCGCCGCCGGCGCGCGCGACCATCGCGTCGAACCCGGCGCGGTCCATCGTGACGTCGATTTCCTGATAGGCGGCCCCCTTGCGGTCGAGCAGCGCCTTGGCCCGCGAACAATAGGGGCAGAGGAATTTGGTAAACACTTCGATCTTGGCCATGCGGCTATCCTGTCACAACGGGTCCGATATATCGGAATCCAACGAAGCAAAGTCAAATATGTTGCTCGTCATCAGCGCGTCGGGGACGACCCGCGCCCAGGTGAGCGCCGAGACCCGCGCCGCGCCGCTGCGCCGCAGCACCCGCGCCGCCGCGCGCAATGTCGCGCCGCTGGCGTGGACATCGTCGACCAGCACGACATGGCGCCCCGCGACCCGCGCCCGGGCATCATCGGCCAGCGCAAACGCCCCGGCGACGATCCGCTCGCGCTCGCGCCGCCCCTTGCCGCGCAGCGATGCCGTGGACTTGGCCCGAAGCAACAGGTGATGATCGCGCGGCACGCCGGTTGTCCGCGCCAATTCGTCGGCGACCAGCGCCGCCTGGTTGAAACCGCGCGACCACAGCCGCCAGCGATGCAGCGGCACCGCCACCAACAGCATGTCGCCCCCATCGCCCAGCGCGGCGAGGGGCCGCGCCATCAATTGCGCCATCAAGCGCGCGTGGCCGGTCCGCCGTCCATATTTCAGTCGCAGCGCGACGATGCGCGCCACCGGGCCATAAGCGACCGCGGCCGGCGCGCCGGTAAAGGGGGGCGGATTGGCCAGGCACGCCCCGCACGCCATCTGCCCGCCCGGCAGCGCGGTGGGGAGCGGGACCGAGCATTGCGAGCAACCCGGTCCATCGAGAAAGTGAAGCGACGTCCAGCACGCCAGACAGAATTGCCGGTCCGCGCCGACGATGATGCCGCACCCCGGGCAGCGCGGCGGCAGCGCATAATCGACGATCGCGCGCACCGCCGCGCGCGCGCCGCGGCGCCATGCCCTGCCCGGCGCGCCCTGATCCTTGGCATCCCCCGTCGTCGTCGCCATCACCGACTTGTGAAGCATCGCCCGGGACGGCACAAGCGGCGCATGTCGCAATCACCCCGCCCGCTTTTTTCCGCCGCCCGCCACCGCGCCCAGCGCGACCGCATGGCCCGCCTGCCCGCATCGGCCAATTTCCTGGCGCCGATCATCGCCGAAACTTTGCACGACCGGCTGGCGATGGTGACGCGCGACTTTCCCCGCACGCTGTTGATCGGCGCGCACGACAGGGCGCTGGCCGATCATTTGCGCGGCACCGGCACCGCATTGACGATCGTCGAGGCTGGCCCGCGTCTGGCGGCGGCGAACGAGGCGCTGCCCGCCGAAGCCGATGCCATCGACCTGCCCTTCGCCAGCTTCGATCTTGTCGTCTGGCCCGGCGGGCTCGACAGCATCAATGACGTGCCCGGCGCGCTGCTCCGCCTGCGCGCCCTGCTCGCGCCCGACGGGTTGCTGCTCGGCGCCTTTGTCGGTGACGGCAGCCTGCCGCGCCTGCGCCGCGCGGTAATGACCGACGGCGTGCGTCCGATCGCGCGGCTGCACCCACAGATCGACCTCGCGGCGATGGGCAATCTGCTCCAGCGCGTGGGTTTCACCCTGCCGGTTGTCGATGTCGAGGCGCTGACGGTGCGCTATGGCGACTGGTTCGCGCTGGTCCGCGACCTGCGCGCCGCCGGCCTGGCGAGCCGCTTGGCCCCGGCCCCACCGCCCTTGACGCGCGAGGAGGCGGCCCGGATCGCCGCCGCCTTCGCGGCGCAGGCCGATCCAGACGGTCGCATCGCCGAAAGCGTCCGCCTCGTCCATTTCAGCGGCTGGGCGCCGCACCCCGATCAGCCGCAGCCCGCGCGGCGCGGCAGCGGCACCGCGTCGCTGGCCGCGGCGTTGAAACCGAACGGCTAAATCAACGCTTCCAGCAAGCCGATCAGCGGTTTGTCCGCGGGCGGCATCGCAAGGCTGTGCAGTTCGACCGGGCGCACCCAGCGGAGCGCGCTGGCGTGCTGCGCGACCGGGGTACCGCGCCATTTGCGGCAGACGTAGAGCAACAGCAGCAGATGGCGGTCGCCCAGCATGTCGCTGGCGAAACAGCCGGGGGCGAGGCACGCCTGTTCGACGTCGATCGCCAGCTCCTCGCTCAGTTCGCGGATCAGCGCCTGCTCCGGCGTTTCGCCGGGCTCGATCTTGCCGCCCGGAAACTCCCACAAGCCCGCCATCGACAAACCGTCGGGGCGCTGTTGAACCAGCAGCCGGCCATCGCGATCGACCAGCGCCGCCGCGACGACGACAAGCCCAGTTTTTGGCGGTTTTCCGGGGTTAGGCACGGACAAATTGTTAACCTTCCTGTGCGAATATGGCCATCCTCGGGGAACTATATTTCAGTCAGGGGTGGAACAATGGGCAACATTTACAGGCTGATGCGGTCGACCAGGGCCGCCACAGCCGTCGAATATGGGCTGATATTGGCCCTGATCTTTCTCGCGGGTGTCACCGCCATCAGCGGCACCGCCAACTCCACCACCAGGATGTGGAACAATGTTTCGAACGCCTCGACCAGCGTGATGTAGCCGGACGACTGTTCGATTTTGGGACTTGGATCCTCATCGATCCGCATCCCGCCATTAAGATTTTCAAAACCTATTCGTCCTAAACCAGCCAGTGTTGACCCAGACCAGACCGTCAACAGGGTAAGTGAAATCAGGAGACCAGTCATGAAGTTCATCAAAAAGTTCGTCCGCGACACCAAAGCCGCCACCGCCATCGAATACGGCCTCATCGCCGCTCTGATCGCCGTCGCCGGCATCACCGCGATGGGTGCAGTTGGCAACAGCGTCAGCAACACCTTCAACAAGGTGAACACCAACCTGAACACCGCACCGTAATTACTCGGTCGCTAAAACAGAAAAGGGGCGGTGGCGACACCGCCCCTTTTTTTTCTGCCTGCCGGTCAACGGCTCGCGTAAACGACGATTTTTACCTTTTGCCCCGGCGTCAAGCGGCTCGACGCGGTCAGCCGGTTGAGTACCTGGAACCGTTCGGCCTGATAATTGCTGTACGCCATGCGCCGCGCCAGGCTGGCCATCGTGTCGCCGCGCCCCACCGTCACCAGATCGATCCGCCGCGGCTTGATCGCCGCCGCTTCGGCCGTGCTCAGGCGCCGGACGCTGTTGAACATCGAATTGAAAACGCCCGTTCCGCCCGCTTTGGTCAGGGTGACAAAGTGAAAGGCGCTGCTGCGTGAAAATTCATAGGCAAAAACCGTCACATCGACCTGCCCCGACTGGCTGGCGACCCGCGCTGTCGAATAGGAGGCGGGGATACCGTTAACGGTGGTGCGCTGCACCGCGCTGGGGCTGATCGCGGTGTTGCCCGCGACCGATTTGAACGCGGCGGCGATATAGGCGTTCATGTCGCCGCTGTACGGACCGGTCGTAAATTGCGCCTGACCGCCATTGCCGCTGACCGTCACCGCGGTGGTGCCGTTCTGCATCCCATAGCCCCGGGGAACGGCGAAGCGCAGCCGCAGGTCGGGGTGCAGGAACTCATTGCCCTCGACGACGCCCTGCGCCGGATCGTCACCGTACAGCACATTGTCGATCGCGGTCAGAAAGGCATCGGCATTGCGCGTGCCGCCGGTGCCGCCGACACGGCTCGCCAGCGTCTGGGCATTGCGGACGCGCGAGGCGGGATCGGGGTGGGTGCTGGCCCAGGCGGGCAGCGAACGCGCGTCGCCGCCGGTCAGCCGCGCGTCGAGGTTGGTCTGGTTCGCCAGGCTGGCGAGCATCGTCGACAGCGCGAGCGGATCATAACCGGCGCTGCGCAGATATTGGACGCCCAGCTGGTCGGCCTGCAACTCCTGACTGCGCGAAAAGCCCAACGTCGCGAGCTGCGCGACCTGCATTGCATTGTTCTGGAGCAGGCCGCCGAGCCCGCCAAGCACGCCGCCGCTGTCCCCGATCGCACCGCCCAGCACCGCGCCGAGGACGCCGAGAATCTGGTTACGGGTCGCCGCTGACTGGCGTTTCTTGCTGTGCTGCGCGGCGACATGGCCCACCTCGTGCCCCAGCACGCCGGCCAGTTCGGCCTCGTCGTTCATCAGCGCCATCAGCTGGCGGGTGACATAGACATAGCCGCCGGGGATCGCGAAGGCGTTGTTCACCGGCGAATTGAGCAAGGTGACGGTAAAGTCGCTGCGCGCGTTCGACAGCCCCGATTGCAGCGCGATATTCTGGCCGACGCGGCCGACATAGGCCGCCTGCGGACCGCTGTAGGCGCCGCCGAATTCGGCCATCAGCTGCGGATGCGCCTCGTCACCCTGCTTGCGTTCGGACGGCGTGATATTGGTCGCGGTCTTGATCGCTTTCAGCTGCGCGTCGGCCGCGCCAGTGAAGGCAAGGCTGCCGAGCGCCGCGGTCGCTGCCAGCTTGACCGCGAGGCCTTTTTTCTTCGTTCGGGTCATCGGTACACCTCCCACATACTGCGCGTCGTTCCGGGATTATCCCTTCTTCGCGGCTAAGCAAGCCGCGCCTGAACGTCGGCTTGCCAGCATCTTGACGGTGAACGCAAATCCCCCCGATCGGGTTCCGCGATCGCGGCGGGTCAGGCGCGGCCCATGGCGAGGAATTTTTCCTCGCGCGCCGCCAGGATTGCATCGCGCGGCAAGCCCGACAGGCTGTCGAGTTCCTGCGCGATCGCATCGCCGAGCGCCGCAATCGCGACATCGGGGGCGCGGTGGGCGCCGCCGACGGGTTCGGGAACGATGCGGTCGATGATCTTCAACCCCAGCAGATCCTGCGCCGACATTTTCATCGCCGCCGCGGCATCGGCCGCCTTGTCCGACGTCCGCCACAGGATCGACGCACAACCTTCGGGCGAAATCACCGAATAGACGGCATGTTCGAACATCAGCACGCGGTTCGCCGCGGCGAGCGCGATCGCGCCGCCCGAACCACCCTCGCCGACGATCGCCGCGACCATCGGCACGCCCAGCGCCAGGCATTGTTCGGTCGAGCGCGCGATCGCTTCGGCCTGGCCGCGCTCCTCGGCCTGGATGCCCGGAAAGGCGCCCGAGGTATCGACCAGCGTCACCACCGGCAGCCCGAAGCGGTCGGCCAGCTGCATCAGACGGATCGCCTTGCGATAGCCCTCGGGCTTGGCCATCCCGAAATTATGCTTCATGCGCGACGGAATATCGTCGCCTTTTTCATGGCCGATGACCATCACGCGGCGACCACGAAAGCGCGCCAGCCCGCCCAAAATCGCCTGATCATCGCCGAAATTGCGGTCGCCGGCGAGCGGCATCCAGTCGTCGAACATCTCGGCGATATAATGTTTGAAATGCGGGCGGTCGGGGTGGCGCGCGACCTGGGTCTTTTGCCACGGGGTGAGTTTCGTATAGATATCGCGCAGCAATTTCGAGGACTTGTCCTCCAGCCGTGCAATATCATTGTCGATGTTGAGGGTGGGATCGTCCCCCATGTCGCGCAGTTCGGCGATTTGCCGATCGAGCGCGGCGACCTGTTTTTCGAAGTCCAGAAAGGCTGTCATCGTCGGACCGCTAAGCCGATGGCGCGGCAACGTCAACGTCTGCTGATCCCGGCCCGATGTCCATGGTCGCAAGCGGATGGCGGCGGTTGACCAGTTCGACCAGGCGGCGGCTGTCGACATGGGTGTAGATTTCGGTCGTCGCGATGTCGGCATGGCCCAGCATCAGCTGCAAGGCGCGCAGATCGGCGCCGCCTTCGAGCAAATGGGTGGCAAAGGCGTGGCGCAGGACATGCGGGCTGACCGCCGCCGGATCGATCCCGGCGCGGGCCGCCAGGTCGCGCAGCATCTGGAACAGCCGGACGCGCGAGACATGGCTTTTGCCCGACGGAAACAGCCAGAGGGCGCCGTCGGCGAGCAACGGAAGCCAGCGATCGAGCGCGCCGCGGGCGCGATCCGACAGCGGCACCAGCCGTTCCTTGTCGCCCTTTCCCCGCACGATCAGATATTCGCGCTCCCCGGCGATCGCGCGGCGCGGCAGCGACACCAGCTCGCTGGCGCGCAGCCCCGACCCGTAAAGCAGTTCGAGCAGCAGCAGCATCCGCACGGCCGCGGCGGGCGGCGCCTCGCCATGTGCTTCGTCCTCGGCTTGCCCGAACAGCCGCCCGACATGCTCGTGGGTCAAAATGCGCGGCAGCGGGCGCCGGGTCGTCGGGCGCGCAATGTCGAGCGCGGGATTGTCGGCGCGGTCGCCCTCGTCGAGCAGAAAGGCAAAAAACTGACGCAGCGCCGACAGCTTGCGCGCCGCGCTGCTCGCCGCAAGCGACTGATAACCCGCCATCAATTTTCGTAAAGCCGCGACGTCGGCATCGGTGAGCCGCCCCGAGACCAATTCGGCCGCCTGCTCCAGATCGCGGCGATAGGCGGCCAGCGTGTTGCGCGCGGCGCCGCGCTCGGCGGCCATCATCTCGAGAAAACGGTCGATCGCCGCCCCGTCAGACATGGTCTGACCGCAACGTCGAACGCTCAGACATGGTCGATGTCCGACGCTGGGGCCGGTTCAGACACGCACTAGTGCTTCGGCGGCGATCATCCGCGCTTCGGACTCCAGCCCCACCTCGCGCAGCGCGCGGACGATGTAATAGAGATGATAGGGCGGCACTTTCGACCATTCGCCCTGCATCCCGGTCGCGGCGAGCAAGGCGACCATGCCGGGTTCGCGGCGCTCGGCCGCCGCCATGATCGCGCGCGACCAGCGCGTCTGTTTGCCCAGATCGACCTCGAGGTCGCTCGCCGCCGACGCCGCGGCGTCGGCATCGATCCGTCCGAGCCCGGCCAGACCGGCGAGCAGGAATTTGGAGCGCAGCGTGTCGGCGCTGTCGTCATCGCCCGAAAATTGTCCGACGGCGCCCGTGGTGGTGCCGGTCAGCGGCCGCGGCGATCCGACCGCGAGCACCCCCCATGCGCGGCTGCCCACGGTTACTGTCGGCACCCACGCGACCGCATTCTCGTCAAACCCGCCCGCCAGCATCGATCCCAGCAGCTGCCACGGATCGCCGCCGACGTCGGTGCGGACCGGCAGCGCGGCGGCGGCGCGCGCCGTCGACACCATCGCGGCATAGCGCTGCACCGGGGTTGTCCCGGCGCCCCAGATACCCTCCATCGCGGCATAGCGGTCGGCCCCGGTCGCGAGGCGAAAAGCGCCGCGCAGTTGGTCGGTCTGGGCCGCGAGGGCCTCGCTCGGTTCCTCCTCGCTCGCCGCGGCGCTTAGCAACGACACATAGGCCTCGCTCGACAGCACCCCGCGCGCCGCCGCTTCGGGCGCCGCGGCGACCCGGCTCGCCATGTCGGTCATCGGCGCCAGCACCGTCCAGCCCTTGATATTGGCGGGCGCGGCGGTGCGCAGCGCTTCGGGAACGGGAACCGCGGTCGCCGTCGCCATGCCGAAACGCCAGCTGGTCAGCCGGTCGATATTGTCCCATTCGATCGTTGTCGACCGGCGGCCGCTGCCCGTCGCGCCCAGCACGCGTTCGGCGAGCAATATGTCGAAATTGGAAATCTTGCCACTCGACCGCACCCGGCCGATCGCCCAGCCCGCCGGCCCCGCCTCGCCCGACAGCCCCGAACAGATCGCCGACGCCAGCCGCCACGCCTGCTCGTCGCCATGCGCGAGCCCCGCGGGCACATAGGCGCACATGCCCGCCGGATCGGCATTGGCGAGATAGGCCTGCTGCGCCGCAGCGACGAGGCGCGGGCTGGCGCGGTCATGATCGACCGCCTGAACGATCCAGCGCGCCGCAATCGATTCGCCCATCCGTAGCAGGAGTGACGCGCGTTCGGCGGCCAGGTCGGCGCCGTTGATCGTGTCGGGGGTGTCGATCGCCGACACGAGCGAGCGGCGGAGCAGTATCTGGCCCCAGCGCGATGCGAACTGGCCATTGGTCCGCCGCATGATCGCGGCGGCATATTGGCCGCGCACCCCAAAGGCATCGGGGGCCAGCCCGCCGGTTTCAGGGGTCAGCGGCCCGATACGGGTGAGCAGGCGCCGTGCCCCGGGCGGCAGGTCGTATTTCAGCGTCCCCGGTTCGACCTCCTCGCCATCCTCGCCCTCTTCATCGGCGGCTTCAGCAGGCGTCCCGGCGGTATCGGTGGCGCCGATGGTCGCGGTGACGGGCGGCGGAAGCGTGCCGTTTTTGGGGGTCGAAGTCGGCGCGGTGCCGGGCGACGGGGTCGGCGTTGGGCGCGGCGCCGGCGTTTCGGGCGAATTGCCGAAACCTTCGGGCAGCAGCGATTCCTGCGCGATCGCGGGCAACACCAGCGCGGCGGCCAGCGCGGTGCCCGACAGGCCCAGGGTCAGCGTCAGCAGTTTTTTCGTCATCGCGCTGCGCTTTCGGCAATCTTGTCGGCCACGTCCACCCCAATCCTTCGCGCCCGGCAGGCCGGGCCTTCGTCTATCGCCGAAAACCGTTGTTCCGCGCGTCCCGGGCGGTATAGCCGCGCGCACCATGTCGCGAAACCCGAAAAGCCCGGCGCCAAACCGCTCCAGCGCGATCCCCGCCGCGATCCGCGACCGGTCGGTCGTGCTCGTCGGACTGATGGGGTCGGGAAAATCGACCGTCGGCCGCCGTCTGGCGGGTCGGCTGGGGATGCGCTTCGCCGACGCCGACGACGAAATCGAACGCGCCGCCGACATGACAATCTCCGATATTTTCGAACGCTTTGGCGAAGCGCATTTCCGCGACGGCGAACGCCGTGTGATCGCGCGGCTGCTCGCCGGCAAACCGATGGTACTGGCGACCGGCGGCGGCGCCTTCATCAACGCCGAAACCCGGGCGCTGATCCTCCGCGATAGCCGGTGCGTCTGGCTCGACGCCGACATCGCGACGCTGGTCGAGCGGGTCGGGCGCCGCAGCCACCGCCCGCTGCTCAAAAATCGCGACCCCGCCGAGGTGCTGCGCGAGCTGGCGGCGGTCCGCAACCCGATCTATGCCGAGGCGCATCTGCGCGTCAGCTCGGCAAGCACCCCGCACGACCAGACCGTGCGGGCAATATTGGAAGCCCTGGCAAAGTGGGAAGATCCGAAATGGAACAGCTGACCGTTGACCTTGGCGCCCGCAGCTATCCGATCCTGATCGGGGACGGGCTGATCCGCAGCATCGGCGAGCATGTCGCGCCGCTGCTCAAGCGCCCGCGGACGATGATCGTCACCGACACCCATGTCGCCGATCATTATCTGGTGCCGCTCGGCACCGCGCTGGCGATGGAGAATATCTCCTTCTCCTCCTTCGTCCTCGAGCCCGGCGAAGCCACCAAAAGCTGGGCCGGGCTCGCGCGCCTGACCGACTGGCTGATCGGCGAAGGCGTTGAACGCAGCGACCATGTCATAGCCTTAGGCGGCGGCGTCATCGGCGATCTCGTCGGCTTCGCGTGCAGCATCGTCAAACGCGGCTGCCATTTCATCCAGGTGCCGACCACCCTGCTGGCGCAGGTCGACAGCAGCGTCGGCGGCAAGACCGCGATCAACGTCGCGGCGGGCAAGAATATGATCGGCGCCTTTCACCAGCCGGCGCTGGTCGTCATCGACCCGGCAACACTCGCCACCTTGCCGCGCCGCGATCTGGCCGCGGGCTATGCCGAGGTCATCAAATATGGCCTGATCGACGACGCCGATTTCTTCGCGTGGTGCGAGGCGCATGGCGAAGCACTGCTCGCGGGCGACAGCGCCGCGCGGCACAAGGCGATCGCCCACAGCGTCGCTGCCAAGGCGCGCATCGTCGCCGCCGACGAGCGCGAGACGCAGGACATTCGCGCGCTGCTCAACCTCGGCCACAGCTTCGGCCATGCGCTCGAGGCCGAGACCGGCTATTCGGACCGACTGCTCCACGGCGAAGCGGTCGCCGCGGGCATGGCGCTGGCACATCGTTTCTCGGCGGCGCAAGGCCTGTGTTCGGCGGCGGACGCCGACCGCGTCGCCGCGCATCTCGCCGTGGTCGGCCTGCCGCACGATCTGGCGAGCGCCGGGGTCGATGCCGACGGCGCAACCCTCGCGGCGCATATGGCGCATGACAAGAAAGTGCGCGGCGGCAAGCTGCCGCTGATCCTGACCCGCGGGATCGGTCGGAGCTTTGTCACCGACGAATTTGGCCTGGATGTCGTGGCGGCGTTTCTGGACGGCGAGCAGCACCGCTAAGTTTGCCCCGTTTAATGCGGATCTTCTGTACCATAGCCCTGAGCCTGTCGAAGGGCGCTTCTCGGACAGGCGCCCTTCGACAGGCTCAGGGCTATGTTTAAAGGAATCGGCGCAGCGTTAAACGCCAGCCGCCGCGTCGCCCTCTTCCCGCGCCAGCTTCGCCGCGTGCCGCCGTTCGCGCAGCGTTTCCAGCACGCTCGCCGCCTGCCGTCCGCCGCCCGCGACAAAACGATGGTCCATCCCCGCGGTCACATCGCCTTCGCTGATCTGCACATGCAGGCGCTCGGCATCGAGATGACGCAGCGCCTGTTCGACGTCGGCGATCTCGGCCTCGCCGACGTCGATCTGTTTGAGCGCCAGCAGCCCCAACGCGATCGAGCTTTCAAAGGTTTCGCGCACCGCGCCATCGACCCCGGCGCCGTCGATCGCCATCAGCTGGCGGCGGTCGAACACCCGGGTCAGGATTTTCGCGTTCGGAAACGCCTTGACGATGGGCGCCAGCACCGCGGCATCGATGCTGCGATCGTCCGTGCAGAAGATGATCAGCCGCGCTTGTTCAGCATCGGCGCGGCGCAGCACATCGACGCGCAGCCCGTCGCCATAATAGACCTTGGTATCGTAGCGCCCCGACGTTTCGATCTGGCTGGCCTTTTTGTCGATCAGCGTCACCGAACAGTCGACCGCGTTCAGCATCTGCGTGACGATCTGCCCGAACCGCCCGTACCCGACGACGATCGCCGACCCGCGCGGGGCATGTTCGGGATCGTCGAGCTCGGCTTCGACGCTGGCGGGGGCGAATTCCAGGTTGCGCGCGAACAGCATCAGGAACGGAGTCGATATCATCGACAGCGTCACGACGGCGCTGAACAGGCTCGCGGCCTCGGGCGCGATCAGCTGCGCTTCGGTCGCCTGGGTGAACAGCAGAAAGCCGAATTCACCGCCCTGGCTGAGCAACAGGCCAAGCCCCAGCGCGACGCTCCATGGCTTGCCGAACAGGCGGACGATGACGGTCAGCACCGCGACCTTGACCGCGACCAGCCCGGCGGCGAGCGCCACGACGCGCAGCGGATCGTCGCGGATGACATTGAGGTCGAGCACCATGCCAACCGCGAGGAAGAACAGCCCGAGCAGCACGAGGCGGAAGGGTTCGACGTCGGCCTCGATCTCGTGCCGATACGGCGAATCGGCGAGCATCACCCCGGCGATGAACGCGCCCAGCGCGGTCGACAGGTGCAGGCTGTGCATGAACGCGGCGCTGGCAAGGACGACGAGCAGCCCGACGACGACGAACAGCTCGCGCTCGCCATAGCGGCCGATGATCCGCAGCAGCGGGTTGACGACAAAGCGCCCCGCGAGCACCAGGACGACGATCGCCCACACCGTGAAAAACGCGGTCTCCCACCCCGGCGGCGCGTCGGGATTGGCGGGCGCGCGCGACAGCGCGGCGACGATCGTGATCATCGGCACGATCGCCAGATCCTGGAACAACAGGATCGAAAACGCTTTTTCACCGAAGGGCGAATTGATCCGCCCCGAGCTTTTGAGGCTGGGCAGCACCTGCGCGGTCGACGACAGCGCGAGCGGCAACCCGAGCGCCAGCGCCGCCTGCCAGCTGAAGCCCAGGATCAGGAAAATCAGCCCGGAGAGGATCAGTCCGGTCACCACGACCTGCGCCAGACCCAGCCCAAAGATCGCGCGGCGCATGTCCCACAAACGCCGCGGATGCAGTTCGAGCCCGACGAGGAAGAGCAGGAAGGCAATGCCGATTTCGGCAAAGGCGAGCTTCGATTCGCCGCCGCCGACCAGGCCCAGGCCATAGGGGCCGACCAGCGACCCCGCGATCAGATAGCCCAGCACCGCGCCCAGCCCGAGACGGCGGAACAGCAGCACGAACAAGGTCGCAACCCCCAGCAGGATCGCGCCTTCGATCAGCGCCGTGTCACTCGCCTGCTCGGCGGCGACTTCGGCGGCCACCGCGCTCAGCCCAAGCAGGCTCATACCCGCACGCCCTGTTTCTCGAGCGCCAGGATCGCGGCGTCGAACGGCAGCAGGATCGCCCCCTGCCGCGCCGGATAGTCCCGCGCCGGAGCGAGCAGATCGAACCCCGGCCAATCGGGAACGTCGCCGGTGCCACCGAACCAGCCCGCGATCGCATCGCGCGCATCACGGATCTCGTCGCGGCTGCGCCCCTTGACGTGGCGCGCCAGCAGCGTCGCGGCGGCCTGTCCCAGCGCGCAGGCTTCGACATGCATGCCGATCCCGGTCACCCGCCCAGCGTCATCGGCGTCGAGGTCGAGGAGGATGCGGCTGCCGCACAGCGGCGCCCGCGCGGTCGCGTGATAGCGCGCGTCGGGATTGGGCAGATGGTCAGCGGTCGCCACCGCCAGCGCCAAAATATCGCGGTTATACAGCGGCGCGCTCATGGCGTCGGCGCGTCCTTCTGACCGGCCTCCGCCTCGCGTGCTTCCGCGCGGCGCTCGGCGATCACCTGGCTCAGCGCCTGGCTCGTCGCGTTGAGCGCGGGATAGGTGCGGCTGTCGGTCATCCACGTCGGGCGCTGGGCGTTGCCATAGCCGATGTCGTAAAGCAGCGTCAGCACCATGAAGCCCAGCGCCGCGATCATCAGCCCCTTCACCGCGCCGAATCCCGCCCCCAGCCCGCGGTCGAAACCGCCGACGAGCGAGGCACGGCTGCGCTGTCCCATCGCGCGCGATCCCCATTTGGCAAAGGCGAACACGCCGCCGAACAGCAACACGAACGCCAGCATCGCCGCGCCGCCGCCGCTGCCGACCCAACCGGTGAGCAGGTCGGTGACAGCCGGATGAAAGAAGCGCACCGCCGCAATCGCCAGGATCCAGGCGAGCAACGTCGTCACTTCCTGCACCAGGCCGCGCGAAAAACCGAGCACCGCGCTGCCGCCGACGAGCGTCAGTACGAGGATATCCAGAGCTGTCAGACTTCCCATTCAGGGGTGGCTAGTCGCGACCGAGCATCAGGTCAACGAGTTCGCCGAGCCGTGCGAAAGCGGTCACCGCTATTCCACCGACCGGCTTCATGCCCTGCGGCCCCCAGCCGCGCGAAAAACCCAGCTTTGCGGCCTCACGCAGCCGCAGCCCGTCGTGCGACACCTGCCGCACTTCACCCGACAGCGACAATTCGCCGAAGACGATGGCGTCGGCGGGCACCGGCCGCTCGCTGAACGCCGAAATCAGCGCCGCGGCGACCGCGAGGTCGGCGGCGGGATCGGTCAGCCGGTAGCCGCCCGCGATGTTGAGATAGACTTCGGCGGCGCCCATTTGCAGCCCGCAGCGCGCCTCCAGGACCGCGAGCACCATCGCCAGCCGGCCGCTGTCCCACCCGACGACCGCGCGCCGCGGCGTCGCGCCGCTCGCCAGCCGCACGGTAAGCGCCTGCACCTCGACCAGCACTGGGCGCGTGCCTTCCAGTGCGGGAAACACCACCGATCCCGGCACATCGCGGCTGCGGTCGGTCAGGAACAGGCTCGACGGGTTCGACACCTCGCCCAGCCCCTCCTCGCCCATCGCGAACACCCCGATCTCGTCGGTGCCGCCGAAACGGTTCTTCACCGCGCGCAGGATGCGGTACTGGTGGCTGCGCTCGCCCTCGAACGCCAGCACGGTATCGACCATATGTTCGAGCACGCGCGGCCCGGCGATCGTCCCGTCCTTGGTGACATGGCCGACCAGCACGATCGCCGCATCGCTGTCCTTGGCATAACGGATCAGCTCCTGCGCGCTCGCGCGCACCTGGCTGACCGTCCCCGGCGCGCTGTCGATCAGGTCGCTGTGCATCGTCTGGATCGAATCGATGACGACGAAATCGGCGGTCTGGCGGTCGAGCGTCGCCAATATGTCGCGCACCGACGTCGCGCTGGCGAGCGCCACCGGCGCATCGCCCAGCCCCAGCCGCTGCGCGCGCAGCCGCACCTGCGCCGCGGCTTCCTCGCCGCTGATATAGACGACCGACTTGCCCGCCTGCGCGAGCCGTCCCGCCGCTTGGAGCAGCAAGGTCGATTTGCCAATCCCCGGGTCGCCGCCGATCAGCGTCGCCGACCCTGCGACGAAGCCGCCGCCCAGCGCACGGTCGAATTCAGCGATCCCGCACAGCATCCGCTCGGGCATCTTGCTTTCGGCATTCAGCGTTTCAAGCGCGATCGTCCGCCCGCCTTTGCTCAGGTCGTGCTTGGCCGAAAAGACGGTCTCGCCGGCCTCTTCGACCAATGTGTTCCACTCGCCGCAATCGGCGCATTGCCCTTGCCAGCGATAGGTGGCGGAGCCGCAATTCTGACAGACATATTGACGTTTTGCTTTGGCCATGCGGCTTCGCATAATAGGAACAAAGGTGGAACGCTAGCCCTTTCCCACTTTCGTCACCCCGGACTTGATCCGGGGTCCATGCGGCGGCCGCGGCTATGGATCCCGGATCAAGTCCGGGATGACGAAAGTGGGGTCGTGACGGTTCATATTTCGCGCGCATTGCTCTAGGGGACCGGCAACACCCGAATCGCCCTTCCGACAGAAAGCCCGCGCCATGAAATTCTTCGCCGACACCGCCGAAATCGCCGACATCCAGGAACTCGCCGCGACCGGCCTGCTCGACGGGGTCACCACCAACCCGTCGCTGATCGCCAAGTCAGGGCGCGATTTCAAGGAAGTGACGCGCGAAATCTGCGCCCTCACCACCGGCCCGGTGTCGGCCGAAGTCGTCGCGCTCGACCATGCAACGATGATGAAAGAGGCCGAAATTCTCCGCAAGATCGCTCCTAACGTTTGCATCAAGGTGCCGCTGACGATCGACGGGCTGAAAACGTGCAAGGCGCTGACCGGCGACGGCACGATGGTCAATGTCACGCTCTGCTTCTCGGCGGCGCAGGCGCTGCTCGCGGCAAAGGCCGGCGCGACCTTCGTCTCGCCCTTCGTCGGCCGTCACGACGACAATGGCTTCGACGGGATGCAGCTGATTTCCGACATCCGGCTGATCTATGACAATTACGGCTATGAGACCGAAATCCTCGTCGCCAGCGTGCGCCACGGCATCCATGTGCTCGAAGCCGCCAAGATCGGCGCCGACGTGATGACCGCGCCGCCGTCGGTGATCAAGGGGCTGTTCAAGCATATCCTGACCGAAAAGGGCATCGAAGGCTTCCTCGCCGATTGGGCGAAGACCGGCCAGTCGATTTAACGACTCATACTCTCTGTCGCGCAGCGATGGGGAGGTGGCGGCGGCGTAGCCGCTGACGGAGGGGCCATGACGCGACGTCGCCGCCCCTCCACCATCCTGCGGACGGTCCCCCTCCCCATGGCTTCGCCACAGGGAGGATTACAGTTGACGTAAACGTCAACCAACCGCGATACTCCCGCCAAAGGGAGAGATTCGCGATGACCGACACCACCATCCTCACCGAACGCCGCGGCCACGTCCTGATCGTCACGATCAACCGCCCCGAAGCACGCAACGCGGTCAACGCCGCGGTCCATATCGGCATCGGCACCGCGCTCGAAACCGCCGAAACCGATCCCGAAATCCGCGCCGTCGTCATCACCGGCGCAGGCGACAAGAGCTTTTGCGCGGGGGCCGACCTAGTTGCCTTGTCGCGCGGCGAAAGCCTCTATCCCGACGATCCGGCGCAGCAGGCGTGGGGGTTTGCCGGCATGGTGTCGCACCCGATCTCGAAGCCGATCATCGCCGCGGTCAACGGCTTCGCCTTCGGCGGCGGCTGCGAAATCGCGCTGATGAGCGACATCATCATCGCCGCCGATCATGCGCAATTCGGCCTGCCCGAGGTCAAGGTCGGGCTGTTCGCCGCCGCGGGCGGCGCGTTCCGCTTGGCGCAGCAGCTGCCGCGCAAGCTGGCGATGGAATATATGCTGACCGGCGACCCGATCCCCGCCGCGCGCGCCGCCGAATTCGGCCTCGTCAACCATGTCGTGCCGCTTGCCGAGCTGCTGCCCACCGCGATCGCGATCGCCGAAAAGATCGCCGCCAACGCGCCGCTGTCGGTGCAGGCATCGAAGCGCGTCGCGCTCGGCATCCATGAGGGCCGCATCGCCGCCGACGCGCCCTTTTGGGAAGCTAACACGCTCGAACGCACCGCGCTGATGCGCAGCGAAGACGCGCGCGAAGGCCCGCGCGCCTTTGCCGAAAAGCGCAAGCCCGAGTGGAAGGCGCGCTAAAATGACGATGACCGATCCCGAGCGCATTCCCGTCATCATCGGTGTCGGACAGGTAAACGACCGGCCCGAGGATCCCGACGACGGTCTCGATTCGCTCGGGCTGATGGTCGCGGCGCTCCGGATCGCTGCCGAGGACGCTGGCGTGCCGCTGGCCGACCTCGACAGTCTGGCGATCGTCGATCAGATCAGCTTTCACCACCTCGGCAAACTGTGCGAACCCCTCGCCGCCGCGATCGGGGCGACGCCCGCGATCAACTATCAGTCCGCCGCGCCGCACGGCGACACCCCGGTGCGCCTGCTCAACGAGGCCGCGAACCGCATCGGCGCGGGCGAGATCAAACTCGCGGCGATCATCGGCGGCGAAGCATTGCGTACCGCCGCGGGCCGCGCCGCCAAGGCCGCGAGCGGCGAGGACAAAAGCTATAATGCGATCCGCAAAGTCGCGACGCGGCGCGAACCGAACTACGCCCAGTTGCACGGGCTGGCCGCGCCGGTCGATGTTTATCCGCTCTATGAAAATGCGACCCGCGCCGCGTGGGGGCAGAGCCTCACCGAGGCACAAACAGAAAGCGCCGAAATCTGGTCGCGCTTTTCCGAAGTCGCCGCCGCCAATGACGGCGCGTGGATCCGCAAGCCCACCTCGGCTGCGGACATCCTGACCGTCGATGAACGCAACCGGCCGATCGCCTTTCCCTATTCCAAGCTGATGGTCGCCAATTCGTCGGTGAACCAGGGCGCCGGATTTATCGTCGCCAGCCTCGCCGAAGCGTGGCGGCGCGGCATCCCCGAGGACCGCCTGATCTACGTCGGCATGGGCGCCGCGGCCAAGGAGCCCGCGAGCATCCTCCACCGCGACCGCTATGACGGTAGCGTCAGCATGGAAACGTCGATCACCCGCACCCTCGCGCTCAACGGCATGACGGCGCGGGATTTCGATCATGTCGAACTCTACAGCTGCTTCCCCTGCGTGCCTAAAATGGCGCGGCGCATCCTTGGCTGGCCGGTCGATCGGCCCGCGACGGTGTTCGGCGGGTTGACCTTTGGCGGCGGCCCGATCGCAAACTATATGAGCCATGCCATTGTCTCGATGGTCGATCGCCTGCGCGCCGAGGGCCGCCATGGCTTTCTGTTCGCCAACGGCGGTTTTGCGACCGACAATCATTGCATCGTGCTGGGGCGCGAGCCGATCGCGGCGGCGAGCTTCCCGCAGGATTTCGATTACCAGGCCGAAGCCGAAGCTCGGCGCGGCCCGGTGCCCGATTTGGCCGAGGATTATGCCGGGCCGGCGACGATCGAAAGCTATACGGTATTTTATGGCCGCGATGGCGGTCCAAAGGCCGGGGTTGTTGTGGCGCGGGCGCCGGAGGACAAGCGCACGCTGGCGCATGTCGATATTGGCGATGCGGCGATGCTGGCGTTCCTGACCGATGGAAAGGTGGAGCCGGTTGGTGCGGCGGGGCAGATCGTGGCACTTGATGAGGGCTTCGGCTGGCGCGCGGTCTAATCTCCCCTCCCGCTTGCGGGAGGGGCACTAGATCTCGAACGAAACCCCCTGCGCCAGCGGCAGCGCATCCGAATAATTCACCGTATTCGTCGCCCGCCGCATATATTGGCGCCATGCGTCCGACCCGCTCTCGCGCCCGCCGCCGGTTTCTTTTTCACCGCCGAACGCACCCCCTATCTCGGCGCCCGACGTGCCCAGATTGACGTTGGCAATCCCACAATCACTCGCGACCAGAAACCGCTCGGCCTCGCGCATGTCGGTGGTGAAGATCGCTGACGAAAGCCCCGCCGCGACATCATTGTGCAGGTCGATCACCGCGCCCAAGTCATAATAGCGCATCACATAGAGGATCGGCGCGAACGTCTCCTCAAGCACCGGACCGACCTGCCCCGGCATTTCGACCAGCGCGGGTTTCACATAATAGCTCGCCCCCTCGCCGACCCGCGTGCCGCCGTGGATGACGCCCCCGGCGGCTGAGGCGGCGGCCAGCGCCTGCTGCATCATCTCATACGCCGCGCGGTCGATCAGCGGCCCGACGAGCACCTCGCCCTCCAGCGGGTTGCCGACGCCGACGCTGGCATAAGCCGCCTTCAGCCTGGCAACGAAACCGTCGTAAATGCTATCGTGCAGGAACAGGCGCCGCGTCGTCGTACAACGCTGACCCGCGGTCCCCATCGCCCCGAAGGCAACGCCGCGCAGCGCCAGATCAAGGTCCGCCGAGGGCGCGACGATCACGCCATTGTTGCCGCCAAGCTCGAGGATCGCGCGCGCGAACCGCTCCGCCAGCCGCGGCGCGACGGCGCGGCCCATCCGCGTCGACCCGGTCGCCGAGACGAGCGCGACGCGCTTGTCGTCGACCAGCGCCTCGCCCGCCTCGCGCCCGCCGATCAGCAGTTGCGCCAACCCGTCGGGTGCATCACCGAAGCGCGCCACCGCGCGCGCGAAAATCGCCTGCGTCGCGAGTGCGGTGAGCGGCGTCTTTTCGGACGGTTTCCACACCACGCTGTTGCCGCACACCAGCGCCAGCGCGGCATTCCACGCCCACACCGCCACCGGAAAATTGAACGCCGAGATGACGCCCACGACGCCCAGCGGGTGCCACACCTCCATCATCCGGTGCCCCGGCCGCTCGGTCGCGATGGTCAGGCCATATAATTGCCGCGACAGTCCGACGGCGAAGTCGCAGATGTCGATCATCTCCTGCACTTCGCCCGCACCCTCCGACGGAATCTTGCCCGCCTCGATCGTCACCAGCTTCGCCAGATCGTCCTTGGCGGCGCGCAGTTCCTCACCCCACAATCGCACCAGTTCGCCGCGCCGCGGCGCCGGGACTTGGCGCCAGGCGCGGAACGCAGCCGTCGCTGCATTGAGCCGCTCGTCGATCGCCGCGCCATCGACAACCTGCACCATGCCCAGCTGCTCGCCGGTCAGCGGCGTCGCCGACGGCATCGACCCGTCGGTCCATGCCGCGCGGTCAACACCCAGCGCGTCCAGCAACAGTCCGACGTCTTCGCCGATCCCGGCCATTGTTTTTCCTCTCGTGTTCATCCTTGCGCCGCCCTCTAATCCCCTCTCCCCGTTCGTGTCGAGCGAAGCCTGTCCTGAGCGTGCCGAAGGGTCGAGACACCATGAAGGCGGGCGTTGCCGAGCGGCATCTCGACTTCGCACGATGCGAACCGATATTGGGGTTTCAAGATTTGCTTGCTCGCCGCGATCCAGCCTATCGAATAGGGAGAGCGTCGTCAGAACATTAGCGGGAGAGTCGTCAAGTGTCGTCCGAATTGCCGCCGTCCGAGCCTTTCGTCCCCGTCCCCGCCGACGCCGCGGCCAACACGCATTGCGGCGCCGCCGATTACGACCGGCTCTATGCACAAAGCATCGCCGACCCCGACGCCTTCTGGGCCGAACAGGCGAAGCGGATCGACTGGATCACGCCGCCGACCAAAATCGCCAACTGGTCCTATGACCCGGTGTCGATCAAATGGTATGAGGACGGCGTCCTCAACCTCTGCCACAACGCCGTCGACCGGCATGTCGCCGCAGGCCATGGCGACCGCACCGCGATCATCTTCGAGCCCGACGCCCCCGATGGCGAGACGCGGACGATCAGCTACGCCGCGCTGCTCGCCGATGTCATCCGTTTTGCCAACACGCTCAAGAAAATGGGCGTCCGGAAGGGCGACCGCGTCACCATCTATATGCCGATGATCCCCGAGGGCGCGGCGGCGATGCTCGCCTGCGCGCGCATCGGCGCGGTGCACAGCGTCGTCTTCGGCGGCTTCTCGCCCGAGGCGATCCACGGGCGGATCGAGGATTGCGCGAGCGACTGGGTGATCTGCGCCGACGAGGGGCGGCGCGGCGGCAAGACCGTTCCCCTGAAAGCCAATGTCGACAAGGCATTGGAGCGCATCGACGTCAAAGCGGTGCTCGTCATCGCGCACACCGGCGGCGACGTCGCGATGCAGGAAGGCCGCGACCATTGGTACGATGCGCTGTCGGCCGACGTCAGTGCCGACTGCCCGTGCGAACCGATGGGCGCCGAGGATCCGCTGTTCATCCTCTACACCTCGGGATCGACCGGCAAGCCCAAGGGCGTGCTCCACACCGTCGGCGGCTACAGCGTCTGGACCGCCAGCACCTTTCATTATGGCTTCGACTATCGCCCGGGCGAAGTGTTTTGGTGCACCGCCGATATCGGCTGGGTCACCGGACACTCCTATGTCGTCTACGGCCCGCTCCAGAATGGCGCGACGACCTTGATGTTCGAGGGCGTGCCCAACTATCCCGGTCACGACCGTTTCTGGCAGGTCGTCGATAAGCATCGGGTCAATATCCTCTACACCGCCCCCACCGCAATCCGCGCGCTGATGCGCGAGGGCGACGATTATGTGACGCGCCACGACCTCAGCTCGCTTCGCCTGCTCGGCAGCGTCGGCGAACCGATCAACCCCGAAGCATGGCGCTGGTACAGCGACACCGTCGGCAAGGGCCGCGTTCCCGTGATCGACACCTGGTGGCAGACCGAGACCGGCGGGATCATGATCACCACCCTGCCCGGCGCGCATCCGGCCCAGCCGGGCAGCGCCGGCCGCCCCTTCTTCGGCATCCGCCCGCAGCTCGTCGATGCCGAGGGCGGTGTGCTGGTCGACGAACAGAGTGGCGGCGCGGCCGAGGGCAATCTCTGCATCACCCACAGCTGGCCCGGACAGGCGCGGACGATCTATGGCGACCATGGCCGCTTCGCTGAAACCTATTTCTCGACCTATCGGGGCAAATATTTCACCGGCGATGGCTGCCGCCGCGATGCCGACGGCTATTGGCGGATCACCGGCCGCGTCGATGATGTCATCAACGTGTCGGGCCACCGCATGGGCACCGCCGAGGTCGAAAGCGCGCTGGTGCTGCACGAGCTGGTGGCCGAGGCCGCGGTCGTCGGCTTCCCGCACGATATCAAGGGCCAGGGCATCTACGCCTATGTGACGCTCAACGCCGGGGTCGAACCGACCGAAGAGATCGCCGCGACGCTGAAGCAACAGGTCCGCAAGGAAATCGGCCCGATCGCCACCCCCGACCATATCCACCTCACCCCCGGACTGCCCAAGACGCGCAGCGGCAAGATCATGCGCCGCATCCTGCGCAAGATCGCCGAGAATGACTTCGGGGCGCTCGGCGATACGTCAACTCTCGCCGATCCGAGCCTGGTCGACGGGCTGATCGAGGGACGCAAGAACCGGTAGCCTCTATCGTCATCCCGGACTTGATCCGGGATCCATCGCGACGGCGCGCCCTTTGACCCCGGACCAGTCCGGGGTGACGATGGGGTGACGATAGAGTCGGACTATTTCGCCAGCGCCTCGCACAAACTGTCGGTCGCCAGCGCGATGCGCGATTCCGCCGTGTCGCGATTGGCGGGGCTATTCTGCACCCCGCGCGTCTCGGTGTTGAAGGCCAGCAGGCTGCCGACCCGCTGGTCGGGGCACAGGCTAAGGTAGGCGCGAAAGCCGTTCTGGTCGCCATTATGCCCGACAAACCGCACCGCCGCGCTGCGATCGATGAAAAAGGCCAAGCCGCTCTGCGTCGTCGTCGCCATGCGACCCTGCGTGAAGTCCTCGCCCGCCGAAATTTGCGGCGTCCACATGTCCTCCAGCGAAGACCGTTTCAGTACCAGATCATAGTCGGATTGCCGCGCCGGATCGCCGAGCAGGAACGCCGCATATTTTGCCATGTCGGGCATTGGCGCGTTGAGCCCGCCGTTCGACACCGTCACCCCGGTATCGACATCGAACGGCGCCGCCACGCGCTTGCCGTCGCGAATAGTATAGCTGTGCGATCGGTGCGGCATCAGGTGCGGCGGGGTGCGGTCGAACGTGCTGGCGTGCATGCCCAGCGGCTTCAGGATATTCTTGTCAATATAGACTTCATAATCCTCGCCCGACAGCCGCTCGATCACCTGACCCAGATAGACGATGCCGGGGTTGGAGTAGCTGAAGCGGCTGCCGGGCTTAAACTCGACCTTGGTATAGGGCAGCATCGCCGCCAGCTGCGACCAGCTGGCCGGCTCGAACGGCTGCCAGTCATGGCCGCGCCACGGCCAGGTTCCGCTCCGAAAGCCCGCGCTGTGGCTCATCAGCTGGCGCAGCGTGATCGCGCCCGTGTCGCCATGCGGATTATGCACCGCCATAAGTTCCGGGACATATTTGACAATCGGATCGTCGAGCGACAGCAGGCCGCGATCGCGCAGCTGCATGATCGCGATTCCCGTCATCGTCTTGGTGATCGACGCCCAGTGATAGATCGTCTGCGCATCGACCGGGACATGCGCCTCGGCATCCTGCTCGCCCCGATGATCGGCAACGACCGTCCGGCCGCGCAGCACGACGTAGAAGCTGCTCCCGACGATATTCGACCGGCGCATTTCGGCGCGATGCACCGCGCGAAAATCGTCCAGGGCCTTGTCGAAGCGCGCCTCGTCGGCGGTGGCGGGCGTGGCCGTCAAGACAAGCGCGGCGGCAATCCAGCGCATCATGGCAATCCCTCCCGATCCAGTGCCGGAGGACGGTGGCCGATCAGGATCAGAAATGAAAGTCGGGAAGCTCCGCCAGCGCAATCCCCAGCGCTTCGGCCCAGCCGTTGGCGACGCTGTCGAAATAGGGGTCGCCGCGCTCGAACCGCCGTTCGCGCACCGTCGTATAATCGTCGCGCTCGTGGATCTTCAGGTCGATCGGCAGATCGACCCCGGCGTTGGCGCGGATCGTCGAATCGAACGACACGCACAGCAGCTTGACCGCGTCCTCGAACGACATCGCCGGATCATAGGAGCGGACGATGATCGGGCGGCCATATTTGGTTTCGCCGATCTGGAAAAAGGGATTGTCCTCGCCTGCCTCGATGAAATTGCCCTCGGGATAGACCAGAAACAATCGCGGTTCGGCGCCCGCAATCTGGCCGCCAACGATCAGCGAGGCGCGAAAGGGGGAGGCAGCCGCCGGTCCCTCGGCATTGTGGCGCATGACGATCTGACGCAGCGTTTCGCCGACGATCGTCGCGATCTGGAACATCGACGGCGCCGCCAGGATCGACGGGTGGCGGTCTTCGGGCGCCTTGGTGCGCTCGTCGAGCAGGCTGACGACCGCCTGCGTCGTCGCCAGATTGCCCGCCGACATCAATGTGATGACACGCTCGCCCGGCACGTGCCAGCTGCGCATCTTGCGGACCTGCGCGATGTCGTCGACACCGGCATTGGTGCGGGTGTCCGACATGAACACCAGCCCCTTGTTCAAACGCATGCCCACGCAATAAGTCATCGAATCCTATATCCCCGCCCCGGATAATCCTGTGTTCCCCCGGTCCGCTTATTGCTGGACCTGCAATTGAACAACCAGATTTTCCTGCGCCGCGCCATAGCGCATGCCGCGCACCGGGGCGGCATCGCGATAATCGAGCCCGGTGGCGACGCGGATATAGCGCTGATCGGGCGAATGGCCGTTGCTGACGTCAAAGCCGATCCAGCCGATATGGTCGAAATGCGCCTCCGCCCACGCGTGCGTCGCATCCTGCTGGGTGCGGTCGTTCATCATCAGATAGCCCGACACATAGCGCGCCGGATGCCCCAGATGGCGCATCGCGGCGATGAAGATATGGGCATGGTCCTGGCACACCCCGCCTTCGCTGCCGAGCGCCTGTTCGGCGGTCGTTTCCGCGTCGGTAAACCCGATCCGGTACGCCAGCCGGTCGATGATTAATGCCGACAGCGCATGGGCGCGTTCGATGTCATTGGCGTAATCACGGCCCAGCTGCGCGGTCAGCGCGCGCACTTGCCGCCCCGCGCGCGTGAGCGGCGTCGGGCGCAGAAAGGTCCATAGCGGCATCGCGCCGCGGTGCGCGCCGATGACACCATCCCAGGTTTCCAGCTCGACGGTGCCGTGGCAACGGATCGTCAGTTCGGTCACCCCGCCATCGATCGCGATCAGGTCGACGCCATTGCCGTGATGGTCGCTATAGTGAAGCTGCTGCGCGCCGCCCTTGATGTCGATCGCCCAGTCGACGATATGCTGCTGTCCCGGCCGATCCTTCGGCGTCAGCTTGAGCTGCTGCAGCGCATATTTGACCGGCGCATCATAGTGATAGCGGGTGATATGTTCGACGCGCAGTTTCATTCGACAAACCGATAGTCGCGCTCGACCTGCCGCGCGAGGTTGGCGATGTCGCGCAGGAAGCCGGTCACATATTGGTGGAGTCCGCCGTCGAAAATCGACTGGATCGGCGCATTGAGTTTTTCGTGGCTCAGCGCATGCGCCAGCCGCCACGCCTCGGTCTCTTCGCCATAATGACGTTGCAGCTGGGCCAGATGATTCTCCATCCGCTCGCTGCAAAAGGCCAGGCTGCGCGGCATCTGCGGATACAGGATCAGGAATTCGGCGATCTTCAGTGCGCTGATCTCGGCCCCGTACAGCCAGCGATAGGCGCGGTGCGCCGACACCGAGCGCAGGATCGTTTCCCACTGCACATTGTCGATCGAGGTGCCGATATGCGCGACCGAGGGAAGCAGCAGATAATATTTGACGTCGAGGATGCGCGCGGTGTTGTCGGCGCGTTCAAGATACGTACCGAGCAGCGCGAAATGATAGCCGTCGTTGCGCAGCATCGTGCCGTTGAGGGCGCCGCGCACCTGCGCGCTCTGCTGGCGGATCGTCGTCAGCACATCGGGCAGATCATCCTCGCGCACCTGCCGTTTGAGCAGCGCGGTCAGCGTCATCCAGCTGGTGTTGACCGCCTCCCACGTCTCCCGGGTCAGCGCGGTGCGCGCGGTGCGCGCATTGTCGCGCGCCTGCCGGATCACCGACAAAATGCTCGACGGGTTGGCGGGATCGCGGAGCAGGAAATCGATCACCCGGGCCGAGCTGTAATCGCCATGCGCGGTCTGGAAGGCCTGATTGACCCCCGCGGTCACCAGCACCGATTTCCATTCGGCGGCGGCGGTCGATGAACGGGTGAGCGCGATGCGGAACCCCGCGTCGATCAACCGCGCGTTATTCTCGCTGCGCTCAAGATAGCGCGCCATCCAGAAGAGGCTGCCTGCGGTCTTGCCTAGCATCAGTCTTCCAATACCCAGGTATCTTTGGTCCCGCCGCCCTGGCTCGAATTCACCACCAGCGAGCCCCGCGTCATCGCAACGCGCGTCAACCCGCCGGGGGTGATCGTGATCCCCTGCGGCGACATCAGCACGAACGGCCGCAGGTCGACGTGGCGCGGCGCCAGTCCCTTTTTGGTAAAGATCGGCACGGTCGACAGCGACAGCGTCGGCTGCGCGATATAATTGCTCGGGTTCGCCTCCAGCTTGGCGCGGAACGCCGCGAGTTCCTTCTTGCTCGCGGCGGGGCCGACCAGCATCCCGTAACCGCCCGATCCATGGACCTCCTTGACCACCAGCTCGGGCAGTCGGTCGAGCACTTCGCGCAGATGCTCGGGGTCCGAACAGCGCCAGGTCGGCACATTGGGCAGCAACGCCTTTTCGCCGGTATAAAATTCGATGATGTCGGGCATATAGCTGTACAGCGCCTTGTCGTCGGCGATGCCGGTGCCCGGCGCATTGGCGATGGTGATCCCGCCGGCGCGATAAACGTCCCAGATCCCCGGCACCCCGAGCATCGAATCGGGGCGAAAGTTCAGCGGATCGAGGAAGTCGTCATCGACGCGGCGATAGAGGACGTCGATCGCCTTATAACCCTGCGTGGTGCGCATCGCGACGCGCCCGTCGACGACGCGCAGGTCGTGCCCCTCGACCAGCTCGGCACCCATATGGTCGGCCAGATAGCTATGTTCATAATAGGCGCTGTTGTGGATCCCCGGGGTCAGCACCGCGACCGTCGGCGTCCCGCCGCACGCCGGCGGCGCGCAGGCGGCCAGCGATTTGAGCAGGTTGATCGGATAATCGCTGACCTCGCGCACCGGCACTTTCGCGAACAGTTCGGGAAACATCTGGAGCATCGTTTCGCGATTTTCGAGCATGTACGACACCCCCGACGGGGTGCGCGCATTATCCTCGAGCACGTAAAATTCGTTGGCGCCGGTGCGCACGATGTCGGTACCGCTGATGTGGGTATAAATGCCGCCGGGCGGATCGAGCCCCATCATCATCGGCAGAAATGCGACATTGCCGGCAATCAGGTCGGTCGGCACCCGCCCGGCGCGCAAAATCTCCTGCCGGTGGTAAATGTCGTACAGAAAGGCGTTGAGGGCGCGGACGCGCTGTTCGATGCCGCGCGACAGGCGGCGCCATTCGCTGGCCGAAATGATCCGCGGCACAACATCGAACGGGATCAGCCGCTCGTCGCCATCGGCGGCGCCATAAACGTTAAAGGTGATGCCCGTGGTGCGGAACAGTGCCTCGGCCTGCACCGTCTTGTGCTGGATGCGCGCCACATCCTCGGCCTCGAACCACCCGCAATAGTCTCGATAGGGCGACCGGGTTTCGCCCTCCTGGCTGTTCATTTCATCGAAAAAGGAAATGCGTCCGCCCTTTCCACGCAACATGCCACCCCTTGCCGCGCCCGATGTCTTCGGCGTGCGCGGCGCGTTCTGTTCCAGCTGCTGCGTCGTTCGCCGGCTACGTGGCCGCCGAGCTTATGCACCCGATGCTAATCGCGCCCGCCCGGGATGGCAAGCGGCCTCGTGACGCCGATTGATACGGTAACATCAAGGGGTTGGCCGCCGCTTCCTTCGTCATGCCGGACTTGATCCGGCATCCCTCCCGGCGCCGCGGCATGGACCCCGGATCAAGTCCGGGGTGACGAATGGAAAGCGAGCCGGACGATCGGGGTCAAATCGCCCCGTGGCAATGCTTGTACTTGCGGCCCGAACCGCAAGGACAGGGCGCGTTGCGGCTGATGTCGAGCGCCGCATAGGGATTTTCCCCCTCCGGCAGGTCCGGACGCGGCGACTGCATCGGCGGCAGCGTGTTGGCGATGACGCCCAGCTCGCCGCCGTCGATGTCGGCGCTGTTATCATCGCCGGTGAACGGATCGATGTGGGTGGTCAGAAAGTCCGGCAGGTCGGGGAGCGGCATAGCCTCGGGCTCTTCAAAGCGCAGGTCGATCCGCGCGACGGTGCGCGTCACGTCCTCGCGGATGTTCGACAACATGCGTTCGAACAGCGCAAAGGCTTCCTGCTTATATTCGTTGATCGGCTGTTTCTGGGCATAGGCGCGCAGAAAGACGACCTGACGCAGCGCATCGAGCGTCGCCAGATGCTCTTTCCAATGATGATCGAGGGTCTGGAGCAGCACCGACTTTTCGATGCCCTTCCACGTTTCGGCATCGACCTGACCCGCCTTTTCGGCGGCGACCGCATCGGCCTGGGCCTGGATGCGCTCCTCAAAGATTTCGGCATCGACCGCATCTTCCTGCATCCAGTCGTCGATCGGCGGCGACAGGTCGAGGATGTTCAGCGTCCGCTCCTTCATCTGCTCGATGTTCCACTGTTCGGGATAACTGCCCGGCGGGCACGCATCGGCGATGATCGCATTGACCGTTTCGGCGCGCATCGCGACCATCACCTCGTCGACGGTTTCGCTGTCGATGATTTCGCCGCGCTGTTCGTAGATCACCTTGCGCTGGTCGTTCATGACGTTGTCATATTCGACGACCTGCTTGCGGATGTCATAATTGCGCGCTTCGACCTTTTTCTGCGCGGTCTCGATCGCCTTCGACAGCCATTTCGACCCGATCGCCTCGCCATCCTCCAGATTCTTGTTCATCATCTTGGAAAACAGCGTGTCGGGGCCAAAGATGCGCAGCAAATCATCGTCGAGGCAGAGGTAGAATTTCGACAGGCCGGGATCGCCTTGGCGCCCCGAACGGCCGCGCAGCTGGTTGTCGATGCGGCGGCTTTCGTGGCGTTCGGTGGCCAGAACGAACAGCCCGCCGGCCGCCTTCACCGCTTCGCGCTCGGCGGCGACTTCGGCGGTAATGCGCGCGATCGCGGCGTCGCGCTCGGCACCCTCCGGGACGTCGCTCAGCTCGTCGTTGATGCGGAATTCTTCGTTGCCGCCCAATTTGATGTCGGTGCCGCGGCCCGCCATGTTGGTCGCGATGGTCACCGCGCCGGTGCGCCCGGCCTGCGCGACGATATGCGCTTCATTTTCGTGGAAACGCGCGTTCAGGATGCTGTGCGCGACGCCTTCCTCTTTCAGATAGGACGACAGCAGTTCGGACTTTTCGATCGACACGGTGCCGACCAGCACCGGCTGGCCGCGCTCGTTCGCGGCGCGGATCGTCTTGGCGATGGCGCCGAACTTGTCGGCGATATTCTTGTAAAATTCATCCTCGTCGTCGACCCGCGCGATCGGGCGGTTGGTCGGGATGTTGACGACATTCATCTTGTAAATGTCGAAAAATTCGGCGGCTTCGGTCGCCGCGGTGCCGGTCATCCCCGACAATTTGGGATACATGCGGAAATAATTCTGGAAGGTGATCGATGCCAGCGTCTGGTTCTCGGGCTCGATCTGGACGCCTTCCTTCGCCTCGACCGCCTGGTGCAGGCCGTCGGACCAGCGGCGGCCGTCCATCATCCGACCGGTAAATTCGTCGATGATCACGACCTTGCCGTCCTTGACGATATAGTCGGTGTCGATGCGGAACATCTGGATCGCCTTCAGCGCCTGATTGACGTGATGGACGACCTGGGTGTTCTCGATGTCGTAAAGGTTGCTGCCCTGGAGCAGCCCGGCATCCTCGAGCAGCCTTTCGACATGCTCGGTGCCATCCTCGGTCAGGTTGATCGACTTGGACTTTTCGTCCTTCTCAAAATCTTCCTCGACCAGATGATGGACGATTTCGTTGACGCGAATATACAGCTCGGATTTGTCGTCGGTCGGGCCGGAGATGATCAGCGGGGTGCGCGCTTCGTCGATCAGGATCGAATCGACCTCATCGACGATCGCGAAATTGAAAGTGCGGTGGACCATCTGCTGGCGATCGAACTTCATATTGTCGCGCAGATAATCGAACCCCAGCTCGTTGTTCGTCGCATAGGTGATGTCGCTGCCATAGGCGTCGCGGCGCTGCAATTCGTTCAGGTTGGGGACGATGATCCCGGTGGTCAGCCCCAGAAAACCATAGACCTGCCCCATCCATTCGGCGTCGCGGCGGGCAAGATAGTCGTTGACGGTAACGACATGCACGCCCTTGCCCTCAAGCGCGTTGAGATAGGCGGCGAGCGTCGCAACCAGCGTCTTGCCTTCGCCGGTACCCATTTCGGCAATCTCGCCGCGGTGCATGACGATGCCGCCGATCATCTGGACGTCGAAATGGCGCATACCGAGCGTGCGGACCGCGGCTTCGCGCACCGTCGCAAAGGCCTCGGGCAGGATGTCGTCGAGCGTTTCGCCGGCGATCAGGCGGTCGCGGAAGGTCGGCGTCTGCGCCTGCAATGCCGCGTCATCGAGCGCCTGCATGGCGGGTTCAAAGGCGTTGATCTTGTCGACGATCTTGCGGATCGAGGCGACATAGCGGTCGTTGGACGAGCCGAACAGGCTCTTGGCAAGGCCAGAAAACATCGAGGATTCCTTGGGATATAGATGAAAGGGCGGCGCGTTGGCCGCAAGAATATGCCATATGCCCCGGTGCGGGGTGGCGCCTTGAAACGGGCGCTAAAGCGCCGCTCTATTCGAGCGCGCGGTCGCTGCCGGTGAGCAGGCCGGGAAGATGCGGCGGCGGGGCTTTGCGCGGTTTGCGGCCAGTGCCGCCACCGCTGGTGCGCCGGGTCGGCGTTGTCGCGGTCGGGCGCCGTTCGCTATCGCTGGTTTCCGCCTGTCCCGCGGTTTCGGCAAGCAGGACCAGCGCCCCCATCGCCGCCGGAACGGCAGGCGCGGCAACGGCCCGGTCGGCGGTCGCCAAACCGGTCAACAATGCCAAAAGGGTCAGCAATAACCGCAAGAATCGCCCCTGTTATCGTCCGGAGCCCAAGATATTGCGCCCCGTTCCCTGAACATAGGGTGAAAGCGGCGTCGCGTCTAGGGGCTGGGATGCGTTGCCGCGGCGGCATCCGGATCGGTCGCGAAACGCGGTTCTGGGGTGGGGCGCTGCCCCACACCCTCCTCGTCATTCGGAACCCAGTTGCAACGCTGGCTCGCTGGGTTCCCGCTTTCGCGGGAATGACGAAGTGAAGGGAGAACGGCGGTAACCGGTCGAAATCGGCCCTCAACCCAACCCCGGATTCAGCTCTTTCACTTCGATCAAAAAACTCTTCGGCTTCTTGAACAATTTGCTCTTGCGATTGACCTTCAGCCCGACAATTTCGGCCAGTTCCATGACGAAATGCACACAATTGCGCTTGTTCAGACTATAGCTCGGCTGCTCGCGGTCACGCCATTCGGCGACCTTCGCCATCACCCGCGCGTAGGTCGCGTCATCGACGGCGACGTCGAACTGGCGATCGCTCTTGGCAATATAGTCGGGCTCGGACGATTCCACCTTGCCCTTCACCGATCCGAACAGGATCGCCGGACTGACCGACGTCGCGGTGAAGCCGTAATTGGCGTCGATCACCTCCCCCGTCGCATCGACCTTGCCCTTCAGCACGATGAAAGCGTGCGGAAAACGGTCGCCGAAATCATGGCTGTAAAAACTCACGACCACCTCGGCGCGCGCAGGAGCGGTGAGGCCCGCGCACAGCATCAGCAGCGACAGGAGGATCAGGCGGAGGCCGCGGGTCATCGCCGCCCTCTTAACCAGCGGTCCGCCCCCTTGCCAAGCCGTCATTGCCGCTTGACGGAAACGTCAACTTGGCATCTTGTCGCACTGACAAGAATGTCAGGAGGGAGCCTATGGCACGGAAAGCGATCTTCATCACCGGCGGTGGATCGGGCATCGGTCGCGCGGTCGCGCGCCATTTTGCCGGTCAGGGCTGGTTCGTCGGCATCGCCGACGTCAACCGCGCCGGAATCGACGAAACCGCCGCCTTGCTTCCCGAAGGCGCTTCGTCGCGCCACGTCATGGACGTGCGCGACCGCGACCAGTGGGCCGCGGCGCTCGACGCCTTTGCCCTGCAAAGCGGCGGCCGCCTCGACGTGCTGTTCAACAACGCCGGGATCGGCACCGGCGGCCAGTTCGCCGACATGCCGCCCGCCGAAGCCGACCGGCTGATCGCGATCAATTTCGGCGGCGTCGTCAATGGTATTTATGCGGCGCTGCCCTTGCTGCGCGCAACGCCGGGATCGGCGATCCTCAACACCGGATCGGCATCGGGTTTTTACGGCGTCGCCGGGCTCGCCATCTATTCGGCGACCAAGTTCGCGGTGCGCGGACTGACCGAGGCGCTCGAAATCGAGTTCGCCAAGCATGGCATCAAGGTCCGCTCGCTGATGCCGGGCTTCATCGACACCCCGCTGCTCGATCAGGTCAGCGCCGACAGCAACGCACCGGCGCGCGATCGCCTGTCCGACAGCGGGTTTGAAATCGTCCCGGTCGAACGCGTCGCCGAGGCGGCCTGGGCGGCAGTCCACGGCGACAAGGTCCATGTGACGGTCGGCAAGATGGCGAAGCGCCTGGCGCGCCTCGCCCGCTGGTTCCCGGGGCTGATCACGCGCCAGTCGAAGAAGGTCGACGGGTTGGGAACGGCGGGGCATTGAGCGTCGCGCCCTCGGAAGTCAGGTTTGGGGTGGTGAGCGGACATCCTGCCGTCGTCACCCCGGACTTGATCCGGGGTCCATGACCTCTTGCGCCGCGCTATGCCGCGAGGGCGGATGGATCCCGGATCAAGTCCGGGATGACGAAATCGGAGGTCTATGATCGGTCGCTTCCCGCCATTCCGACGTCAGACGAAAAACTATTTCTTCGCTGCCCCGCATTGCACCGATCCGTTGCCGATGTTGCGCACCGTGCACACCGGCTTGCCCAGCACGACGGTCTTGCCGACGCCGCGCGCGGTCACCGCGGCGGTCTTGACTGCACGCAGCATATGGTCGCCCGCGCCTTCGCCATCAAAGGTCAACATATCCACCGCCAGCGCGCCAGCGTCGAACATTCCGGCGCCCGACAAGGTCATCTGCGCCTGTTTTGCGGTGCCGCCCAGCGTCATCGTGCCGTTGCCGATCATCGTGACCGACAGCCGGTCGGTCGCGATCGTCCCGACCGACAGCGTCCCGGGACCGCGCAGGCCGATGCTCACGCGCGTTCCTTTCATCCGGTCGATGCGCAGCGATCCGGCGCCGCCCATCGTTGCCGACCGCAGGTTCGCGGCGTTGATGCGGATCGTCACCGCACCGCGCGGCGCCTTGCGATCCGCGTCGCCGGCGAACTGGCGCTGGCCGATCACCAGCCGCCCGTCGCGCGCCTCGACCGTCAGCCGGTCGAGCGCGTCCTGCGGCCCGGTCGCGACCGCGCCAACCGGGGCGCGCGTCGTCACCTCGATCGCATAATCGGCATTGACCTCGATCGCCTCGAAGCTGGTCAGTCCAAAGCGTTTCTCGGCCGCCACGGCTGGGGCGATGGCAAGCAGGGCGACGGCCGCAAACGCGGCGCTTCGGAGGGCAAAGGTCATGGTGCCGCCTTACCCGGTCCGGGCAGGCGGCACCAGCGCTGCCTTATTTGCAGGTGACCGAACCCGATCCCATCTGGCGCGACGAACATTTCGCACCGCCACTCAGGGTCACGTCGCCCGACCCCATGATGCCGACGTCGGCGGTGCCGGTCGCCTGCGCCTCGACATTGCCCGATCCGGTGACCGACACTTCAAGCGTCTCGGCGACGAGTCCGTCGGCGTCGATGTCGCCCGATCCGGTGACGCTATACTCGCCGGCGCCAACCGTGCCGCCGCCGATCTCGATATCGCCCGACCCCGACACGCTGATGTCGGCGCGCTTGCCGGTCAGTTTCGCGATCTTCAGGTCGCCCGACCCGGTGACCACCGCCTCGACCGCATCGCCGTCGATGCTGTCGGCGTCGATCGATCCCGACCCGGTCAGGCGCACCCCATTGAGGCGGGGCATAGTGATGGTAATCTCGACATCATCGTCATCGCGGCTCGAAAAGCTGAAACTTTCGCGCTTGCGCCCGATCGACAGCGTCGGCCCGTCGACCTCGATCTCGAGCCGGTCGAGGATCGCCTGCGGTCCCTTGGCGCTGATCGCAAAGGCATCGCCCTGGCGGATGGTCACGTCGTCCGGCCCGGCGACCTTGACCTCGGTAAAACCGGTCAGCGCATAGCTTTTGGTCGTGACCGGCCCCGCGTCGGCGGACGGCGTCCGCTCGCTCTTGCCCGGCTGGTCACCATCCTTGCGGTCGGTGCCGTTGCACGCGGTAACGGTCATCGCCAGGGCCAGCGGGAACACCGCCATCGTCCAGTTACGCATCGCAAATCTCCTTCGTGTGTTATCCATATAACACACGAAGGATTCGCTGTCCAGCGGATGCTACCAGCGCAGCAGCGGCGCCAGCAGCAGCCGGCCCGCGACCCCCGACAGCACGACCGCCAGCCCGTGCCACAGCGCGATATGGATCATATCGTTCGACGCGCAGTGCAGCGCCACGATCGTCGCCCCGGCGGCGCCCGCCGCGATGCCGATCACCCAGCCAGCGCGCGTCGGCGATGTCGGCGCGCCGCCCTTCAGCCATGCGAACAGCGCCGCGCCGACGCCGAGGCCCGCGAGCACGCCTTCGACCATGCAGCGCAGTCCGTTTTCGGGCCGCGCCGCTTCCATCGCCGCATGGCTGTCGCCAAGTCCCATCACCAGCGCCGAAAAGGGCAAGGCGAGCGCCGCCAGCCCGGCCCAGCGCCAGCCGCTATAATCGCGTCCGACCCCCGGCAATCCCATCCGCAGCGCGCTCCACGCCGCGGCAAAGCCCAGCGCAACGATCAGCCAAAAGGCGAGCAGCGGCAGCGGCGGCATCATCGTCCCGTCCGCGAGGTCGTGCCGCATCCCGGTCAGCCACAACAGCAGCCCGGCGCCCGCCAGCCAGCCGCCCGCGACCCACAGAGACCCGCGCGCGACGCGGCGCGGGCGCACCGGTTCAAGCTCGCCGGCCAGATCGTCGATCAGGGTGTCGATCGCTGCGTCGGTCATGTCATTCGCTTTCAATCAATTGCGCGAGCTTTTTCAGCCCGCGATGAATATTCACCTTCACCAGCGACTCGCTCTGCCCGCAAATCTGCGATGCTTCGGCGATCGAGGCGCCCTCGATCTTGACCAGCGTAATCGCCTGCGCCTGTCCGGCGGGAAGCAGGGTGAGCATGCGGTCGAGGCTGAGGCGCGCGTGGACGACCTCGTCCTCGGCCCCGACCGCCGCGTCGCCTTCGCCCAGTTCGACCTCGTTGCGCTGGCGGCGCAACATGTCGATCCAGCGATAGCGCGCGATCGCCGCCAGCCAGGGCAGGAACGGCCGGCTGTTGTCCCAAGTCGCCAGCTTGCGGTGCATCGATACCAGCGTTTCCTGCACCAGATCGTCGATCTGATGCGGCGCGATGCGGCGCGCGAAATAGCGCGTCAACCACCGGCGCGAATCGTTGAGCAGCGCGCGATAGGCGGCGCGGTCACCGCGCTGCGATGCCGTCATCAATCGCGCCAGCGAAGGTTCGTCGATGCTCATCTGCGGCGCAGTCTAGCAATGATCGCATCGAGCGAGAACAGCCCACCACCGCGCACGATCAATATCGCCGCCATCGCGGCCCATAATGAATGCACCGGCCACCAGGCGTCGGGAAAAACAAAGATCTGGATTACCAGCGTCATCACCAGCAACGCCCCCGCCGACAGCCGCGTGGCAAAGCCGAAGAGCAGCAGGATCGGAAACAGATGTTCGGCGTAAGTGGTCAGCGGCACCGCGATCACGGGATCGAGCGGCAGGCCGGAAAACTCCGACGCGAACAGATCATATTGGGCCGGGTCGATTTGCAGCACTCCGCCCTCGACCACCTTGGTCTGCCCCGATCGCCAGAACACCCCGGCGAGCGCGATCCGCAGCAGCAGCAGCGCGGCCGCCTCGGGGATGCGGCCCGCCGCCAGCGCAACGCCGCGATCGTAAAAAGCAACTATCCGCTTCATCTTTCAGACCCTCTCGAACGCCCCGGCGGCGATCAGCGCCGCGACCGCGGCACCGCCTTCGGGGTGCATTTCGGCAAGATGCGCGATGAGGTTACCGAGCGGCGACATTTCGCTCGCCATATCGAGCGCGGCGACATCGGCAGCGGTGATCGCGAGCAGCCGCACCTCGGCATCGGGGCGCGCCACGAGCAGCGCCCGCACGTCGCGCGCCAAGCCAGGATCGAGCAGCGGCGCGGCGGGGCGTGACAGCGCGACGACGCGCACCGCCGGATGGCGCCGCACGGCCAGCCCCAGCAACGCCGCTTCGTCCAGCCCGGCCAGATCGGCGAGCGTCAGCGCCGCGGCATCGGCGGCATGATAGCTTTCGAGCCACGCCCATTCGGCGCGCGCCAGATCGGCGGCGAGCGGATCGGCGAGCCAGCCCGGAAAAGTCGCCCCGATCAGCGCCAGCGGCCGGCCCTGCGCGCCGCCGACATCGACAAAGGCCCGCGAAACGCGGTTGAACTCGGCCGCGCCCAGATGGTCGCGGGTGCGGGGAAATGTCGCTTCGAGCGCGCGCAGCCGCGCGTGCGAGATGGTATTGGCATGGACGCGCAGCCCGCGCAGCACGGCGGCGGTGTCGCCCGCGAACAGGTCGGCGGGCCGGTGGTCCGGGCCGCGGAGCAGCGTCGCGGCGATCGCCACCTGCCCGTCACGCATCGACCGGCTCGCAGGCCAGCAACGCATCGGCCTTGGCCACTTCGGCCATCAGCGTTGCATGATCGGGGACATCGCTGTCCCATTCGATCAGCACCGGCTTCGGCCCGGCGCGGCGGAAGAATGCCGCCAGCATATCCCAGCAACTGTCGCGCACCGCCGACCCATGATCGTCGATCGCGATCGTGCCGCCCATATCGTCATCCTGGCGGCTGTGTCCCGCGACATGCACTTCGCCGACCAGCGCCGGATCAAAGGCGGCGAGCCAGGGCGCCGGATCGCGCCCCAGGTTGAACGCCGACACCTCGACATTGTTGATGTCGAGCAGCAGGGCGCAACCGCTGCGGCGGCATAATTCGTGGAGGAAATCGACCTCGTCCCAATCATCCCGCGCATAGCTGAGGTAGCGCGATGGATTTTCGATCAGCATCGGCCGCCGCAATCGGTCCTGCACGCGCCCGACTTCGCGCACGAAATGATCGAGCGCCGCATGGCTGTAGGGGATGGGCAGCAGGTCGGGGAATTGGTCGTCCGGCCCGTTGCTCCAGCTCAAATGATCCGAAACCATCGCCGGTTCATAGCGATCGCACAGCGCGGCCAGCGCCGCCAGTTCACCGCGATCGACCCCCGCCGCCGACCCCAGCGACAGCCCGACCGAATGGAAACTCAGCGGAACATAGGCCGCGATCGCGGTCAGCCAGCGATGCGGAGGCCCGCCTGCGCCGAAGTAATTTTGGGGGTGTACTTCGACCCAGGCGGGCGGGGCACCCCGCTCCGCCACCGCCAGCACGTCGGCATAATGTTCGGGCTTCAGCCCGAAACCGGCGCGCGGCGGCAAGTCACGGAGCGGGTGGGGGGACATCGGGCTCAGCCCTTTTTGGCGACCGGCTTGGCATTGCCTTTGTGCGCGGCCAGCGTGCCGCCCATCTTGACGCAGCTGCCCTTGGCGACATGCTTCCAGGCATTGCCCTGATAATCGACGGTCGAGGTGCCGGCGCAGCTGGTGCCCGGACCGGCGGCGCAATCATTCTTGCCCTTCAGCGACACGCCATAGCATTTTTCCTTGGCACCATCGGCGGCGGCGGCGGGCATGGTCACCGCACCGGCGGCCATGGCGAGGACCGCCGAGGCGGCAAGCGACAGTTTCAGGCTATTCGACATAATGGATACTCCCTTGAATACGGATGATGCGGGGGATGGCATCGACAGGAGTTTCGCGGGCAACCACCCGAAGGTTACGTCGGTCGCCGACGCGCCGCGCCATTTTGTCGCCACCTTCGGCGCGCAGGGGCAGTTTTTTTACGATATCGACCGGAAAGCAGACCATGAGCGTAGCGTTTCGCCGCGAGGGCGACGACGAGCATAAGGAACCGGAATTCGAGCTGCCCATCGCGGTCGGCCCGAACTGGGTGACGCCGCGCGGGCTGCGCCTGCTCGGCGAAGCGGTCGCGCAGATCGAGGCCGAGATTGCGGCGACCGTTGACGCGGAAGCGCGCAAGAAATTGCAGCGCCGCCTGCGCTATTTCCACACCCGTCAATCGACCGCCGACGTCCAGGCGCCGCCCGCGGACGGCAGCGTCGGCATCGGCAGCCGCGTGACCTATCGGCTGGGCACGGCCGAAAAGACGATCACCATCGTCGGCGGCGACGAGGCCGATCCGGCGCTGGGCTGCGTCGCCTTTTCCGCCCCGCTCGCCCGCGCGCTGATGGGTGCCGAGCCCGGCGAGAGCGTCGAATATCAGGACCGCGAGGATGCGATCGCTATCCTCGCCGTCGCAACCGATCCGGAGACGCAGGCATGAAAGACAAGTTCGAACGCCACAAACAGCCGTGGACCCCGGCCGAAATCGACAAGCTCCACACGCTGGCCAAAAAGGGCATGCCGCTGAAGTCGATCGCCAAGGCGCTGACCCGCAGCGAGGAATCGGTGAAGGCGCGCGCCAAGGCCGACAGCCTGTCGATCGCCAAGTTGCACTGAGCGATCATGGAATATTCGCACAACCCAACCCTCCCCCTCGATGGGGGAGGCAGCGAGACTAGCCAGCTTGCTGGCTTAGTCGCAGCGGAGGGGGTGCGCTCGCGTCCTGAGATGACGGTGCAAGGACGCACCCTCACCCCCATCCAGCTTCGCCTAGCCGCGTCGCGGCAAGGCTGCATATCCTTCCCCCATCAAGGGGGAAGGTAGCGGTGTCGGCCAATGAATTTGATGCCATCGTGCTGGGCGCCGGCGCGGCCGGGCTGATGTGCGCCGCGGTCGCGGGCGGGCGCGGTCGCCGCGTGCTGCTGCTCGATCATGCCGATCAGGTGGGCAAGAAGATCCTGATTTCGGGCGGCGGGCGCTGCAACTTCACCAATGTGAACACCGCGCCCGACCGCTTTATTTCGGCGAACCCGCATTTCGCCAAATCGGCGCTGGCGCGCTACACCCCCGCCGACTTCATCGCGCTCGTCGTTCGCTATGGCATCGCTTATCACGAAAAGACGCTGGGCCAGCTGTTCTGCGACGGGTCGGCGAAACAGATCGTCGCGATGTTGCTGGAGGAATGTGCAAAGGGCGGGGTCGATGTCCGCACCGGGCAGCTGGTCCACGACGTCACCCACGCCGACGGCAAGTTCATCGTCCGGTTCGGCGATGCCAGCTTTTCCGCGCCCGCTCTCGTCATCGCCACCGGTGGCCCGTCGATCCCGCAGATGGGCGCGACCGGCTTCGCCTACGACTTGGCGCGTCAGTTCGGCCTCAAGGTCGTCGAGCCGCGCCCCGCGTTGGTCCCGCTAACCTTGGGCGGCGACGATGTGCTGTTCCGCGAGCTGTCGGGAATCGCAGCCCCGGTCGAGGCGCGCGCGGGCAAGGCAGCGTTTCGCGAGGCGGCGCTGTTCACGCATCGCGGCCTGTCGGGTCCGGCGATCCTGCAAGTGAGCAGCTACTGGCGCCACGGCGAGCCCGTCACGATCGACTTCTTGCCCGACGCTCCGCAAGCCTGGCTGCTAGACGCCAAACGCACCCGCCCACGCGCCACCCTACGCGCGGCGCTGGGGGCGATGCTCCCCGATCGCCTCGCCGAAACGCTCGCCGAACGCCTCGGCCTCCCCGGCGAACTCGCGGCGCAAACCGATCGCAAACTCGCCGATGCCGAGTCGCGGCTCGCGCGCTGGGATTTCCGCCCCAATGGCACCGAAGGCTTCGCCAAAGCCGAGGTCACCGTCGGCGGAATTTCGACCGCCAGCCTATCGTCGCAAACAATGGTGGCCAAAACCGTTGCAAACCTCTATGCGGTCGGCGAGGCCGTAGATGTCACAGGGTGGTTAGGCGGCTATAATTTTCAATGGGCCTGGGCAAGCGGACACGCTGCCGGACAGGTGATTTAAGCCCATTGAGCCCCTTCTATCGGCCCGTCACCGCACCGGTGACCGCCTATGTTATTGAGATAATAATGACTTTCGAAAATCTTTCTCCCGTCCTTTCGGACGCCCTTACCGCGCGCGGCTATGAAGCGCTCACCCCCGTGCAGTCGCAAGTCAGCGAAGATCAGGCCAAGGGCCGCGACCTGCTCGTTTCCGCCCAGACCGGCTCGGGCAAGACCGTCGCCTTTGGCCTCGCGATGGGTGACGAGCTGATCGAGGACGGCCGCCTGCCGTTCGCGACCTCGCCGCTCGCGCTGATCATCGCCCCGACGCGCGAACTCGCGCTGCAGGTCAGCCGCGAACTCAGCTGGCTTTACGCCAAGGCCGGCGCGCGCATCGCGACCTGTGTCGGCGGCATGGACGCCAGCAAGGAGCGCCGCGCGCTCGGCCAGGGCGTACAGATCGTCGTCGGCACCCCCGGGCGCCTGCGCGATCACCTCGAACGCGGCGCGCTCGACCTGTCGGCGCTGCGCGTCGCGGTCCTCGACGAAGCCGACGAGATGCTCGACATGGGCTTTCGCGACGACCTGGAAGAAATCCTCGACGGCACCCCCGCGACCCGCCGTACACTTCTGTTTTCGGCGACGATCCCCAACCCGATCGTGCAGCTCGCCAAGCGCTACCAGACGAACGCGCTGCGCATCTCGACCGTCGGCCAGGACCGCGGCCATGGCGACATCGCCTATCAGGCCGTCACTGTTGCCCCCGCCGACATCGAAGGCGCGGTGGTCAACCTGCTGCGCCTCCACGACGCCGAAACCGCGATGCTGTTCTGTGCCACGCGCGACAATGTCCGCCGCCTCCACGCCAGCCTTGTCGAGCGCGGTTTCGCCGCGGTCGCGCTGTCGGGCGAGCATAGCCAGAACGAGCGCAACGCCGCGCTGCAAGCACTGCGCGACCGCCGCGCCAAGGTGTGCGTCGCGACCGACGTCGCGGCGCGCGGCATCGATCTGCCGACGCTCAGTCTGGTGATCCACGTCGAAATCCCGCGCGACGCCGAGGCGCTCCAGCACCGTTCGGGCCGTACCGGCCGCGCGGGCAAAAAGGGCACCGCGGTCATCATCGTCCCCTATCCGCGCCGCCGCCGCGTCGACGGCATGCTGCGCGGGGCGCGGATCGAGGCCGAATGGATGGACGCCCCCACCGCCGCCGACGTGCGCAAGCGCGACCAGGAACGGCTGATGGAAAAACTGCTCACCCCCGTCGAGCATGAGCCCGAGGATCTCGAACTCGCGCAGCGCCTGATGGCCGAGCGCACCCCCGAGGACATCGCCGCCTCGCTGGTTCAGATGCACCGTGCGCTGATGCCGCCCCCCGAAGACCTCATCGACAACAGCGCCCGCGGCCGCGACGCCGCCGGTCGCCCCGAACGCGGCGAACGCTTTGAGCGCCCCGAGCGCGGCGCCGGCGGCGACCAGCGCGAAGGGTTCGAGGACAGCGTATGGTTCCGCCTCAACATCGGCCGCCACCAGAATGCCGATCCGCGCTGGATTCTGCCTTTGCTCTGTCGCCGCGGGCATGTCAGCAAGAACGAGATCGGCGCGATCCGCATCGGTCCCAAGGAAACGATGTTCAACATCCCGCGCGCCATCGCCGATCGCTTTGCCGAGGCGGTGATCCGCAGCGCCAATGAAGATGGCGAAGACGACAGCGGCGTGGCGATCACCCCCGCACCCGACGGCCCGACCTATCCGCCGCGCCGCGATAAAGGCGGGCATGGGGGCGGACACTCGAGCGGCCCGCGCGATGGTGCCCCGCGCAGCACGCTGGGCCGCGCGCCCGGCGGCGACCGCAGCTTTGGCGATCGTCCGCGTGGTCCCGGTGGCCCCGGCGGCAAGCCCACCGATCGCTACAAGCCCAAGCCCTTCGGCCAGCGCAGCCCGCGCCGCCCGTCGAAGTAAGCGGTTCGCTACCTAAAACCTCGTCATTGCGAGCGGAGCGAAGCAATCTCCAGCCATCGACCTTGCGCTAGGCCGATAACTGGAGATTGCCGCGTCGCCTTCGGCTCCTCGCAATGACGATGTCGATGGACGACTTGCCCTTGCGTCCTGCCGCCCGGCCCACCAGATGGACGGGACAGCAGGAGAGCGGCGCATGAAAGCGATCGAAGCCTTCATCGAAAGTCAGGGCGGGCCCGAAGTCATCGACTGGCGCGACGTCACGCTGGGCAAACCGGGGCCCGGACAAGTGCTGCTGCGCCAGAGTGCCATCGGGCTCAACTACATCGACATCTATCACCGCGACGGCACCTATCCGGTGCAGTTACCGGGCGGGCTCGGGCTCGAATCCGCGGGTGAGGTGATTGCGGTCGGCGACGGCGTCCATGGTTTCCGGCCCGGCGACCGCGCCGCGACCTTTGGGCCCGAACGCACCGCCTATGCCAGCGCAAGGTTGGTTAGCGCGGCGTCGCTGTTCAAACTGCCCGCCACCATCGACGACGAAACCGCCGCCGCGGCGCTGCTCAAGGCGTGCACGGTCGAAATGCTCGTCGAACGCTGCGCCAAAGTCGAAGCGGGATCGCCCGTGCTGGTCCACGCCGCCGCGGGGGGCGTCGGGCTGATCCTCGTCCAATGGCTAAAGGCGATCGGCGCGACGGTGATCGGCACCGTCAGCACCGAAGCCAAGGCGCACGCCGCGCACGAAGCGGGCGCCGACCACGTCCTATTGTACAACAGCGACGATGTCGCCGCGCATGTCCGCGAAATCACCGCCGGTCAGGGCGTCCCCGTGACCTTCGACGGCATCGGCATGGCGACATGGGACGTATCGCTCAAAGCCACCGCGCGGCGCGGGCTGATCGTCAGCTATGGCAATGCCGGTGGGCCGGTGACCGGGGTGAACCTAGGCGTGCTCGCGCAGCATGGCTCGCAGTTCGTGACCCGCCCGACCCTGTTCGACTATTATCTCCATCCCGGCGAACGCGCCGCGGGCGCGGCGCGCGTGTTCGAGATGATCGAAAGCGGCGCGGTGAAGATTATGGTTGGGCAGCGCTATGCGTTGCAGGATGCGGCGCGCGCGCATGCCGATTTGCAGGCGGGGCGGACGACGGGATCGACGCTGCTGATTCCTTGACCCCCCCTCCCTGAAAGGGAGGGGTTGGGGGTGGGTGCGAGCAACGCGAGCCGCGGCGCTCTACCGCATACCCACCCCTAGCTACGCCTAGCGAACAAGTTCGCAAGGCTCGCTACCCCTCCCTTTCAGGGAGGGGAGATTCACGCCTTCAATCGTTCCGCATGCCACGCAACATGCTCGGCCAGAAAGGTCGAGATGAAATAATAGCTGTGGTCATACCCCGGCTGCATCCGGATCTCGGCCTTCTGCCCCGCCAGCTCGCACGCCTCGACCAGCAGGTGGGTCTTGAGCTGTTCGGTCAGGAAATTATCCGCCTCGCCCTGATCAACGAGCAAATCGGCAACGCGCGCGCCGCCCGCGATCAGCGCGCAGGCATCATACACGGCCCACGCCGCGCGATCATTGCCAAGGTAATTGCCGAGTGCTTTCTCGCCCCACGGACATTGCAACGGCGCGACGATCGGTGAAAAGGCCGACACCGAGCGAAAGCGATCGGGCGTCCGCAGCGCGACGGTCAGCGCGCCATGCCCGCCCATCGAATGGCCGCTGATCCCCTGCCGCGTCATGTCGGCGGCGGCAAATTCGCGCAGGATCAGCGACGGCAGCTCGTCCTCGATGTAAGATCGCATCCGGTAATTCGCCGCCCACGGTGCCTCGGTCGCATCGACGTAAAAGCCCGCGCCCAGCCCGAAATCCCACGCCGCATCAGGGTCATCGGGCACAGCATCACCGCGCGGCGAGGTGTCGGGCGCCACAAAGATCACCCCATGCTCGGCGCAGGCGGCGCGATATTCGCCCTTCTCCATCACATTGGCGTGGGTGCAGGTCAGCCCCGACAGATACCAGAGCACCGGCAGCTTCGCGCCCGGCGCATGATCGGGAACAAAGACCGCAAAGGTCATGTCGGTGCCGGTCGTCGTGCTCTGATGCCTGTACACGCCTTGCGTGCCGCCATGGCTGCGAACGGTGGAGAGGGTTTCAATGGTCATGGATTGTCCTGCACGGGGATGGGGGCGACCACCGGGTCATGCCCCCAATGGCGCAGCAGGTCCAGTATCGCGCCGCCCGCCAGCGCGAGCGTCGCGGTATTGCGCAGCGGGTGGACGTTGACCGGATCGGCGGCGGCCAGCGCCGCGTCGAGTACGACGGTGATGCTTCCCGGCGCGGCATTGATCGCCGCCAGCGGGGTGACCGAACCCGGCGTGATGCCGAGCAGCCGATCCATATCGGCGGCCTTGCCGAAACTGACATGTTTGCATCCGATCGCGCCGGGCAGGCGCTTCAGATCGACCCGCGCATCGGACGGCACGGTGACCAGCCAATACGCCCCCCGCTTGTCCTTGAGGAACAGATTCTTGGTGTGCGCGCCGGGGATGGCGGCGTTGACCGCATCGCTTTCGGCGACGGTGAACACCGCTTCATGCTCATGGGCGGCGAAGGGGATCGACAGCGCACTTAGGTCCGCCAGCAGTCCCGCTTCGCCGCGCATGGGTCCTATCGGCCGCTTACAGGCGCTTCAGCGCGCACAGTTTGTTGCCATCGGGATCGCGCAGATAGGCGAGATAGAGCTGACCAAAGCTGCCTTCGCGGATGCCCGGCGGGTCTTCGATGCTGGTGCCGCCCGCGGCGACACCGGCGTCGTGCCACGCCTTCGCCTGATCGCCATCCTCCATCGCGAAACCGATGGTGCAGCCATTGCCCGCGGTCGCCGGCTGGCCGTCGATCGGCGGCGTCACCAGGAACAGCCCGCCGTTGTGCATATAGATCAGGCGGCCCTTGTCGTCCTGGATCCCCGGCTTGCCGCCGATCGCCTGGAAGGTCGCGTCGTAGAATGTCTTCGATTTTTCAATGTCGTTGCTGCCGACCATATTGTGGCTGTACATCGCCTGCGCTCCTCTGGTTTTGGTTGCGAATCGATACCTATACCCTTCGACGGCCTAGCGGAAGACCACCGTCTTGCGGCCATCGATCAACACCCGCTGTTCGGCGACCCAGCGCACCGCTTTCGCCAGCACCTGTGCCTCGACGTCGCGGCCGATGCGGATCAGGTCGTCGACGCTGTCGCGGTGATCGACGCGCTCGACTGCCTGTTCGATGATCGGGCCTTCGTCGAGGTCGCTGGTGACGAAATGCGCCGTCGCGCCGATCAGCTTGACCCCGCGCTCCTGCGCGCGGTGATAGGGTTTGGCGCCCTTGAACCCCGGCAGGAAGCTGTGGTGGATATTGATGCAGCGCCCCGAAAGCTGTGCCGACAGATCCTGCGACAGCACCTGCATATAGCGCGCCAGCACCAGATAATCGGCACCGCTGCGCGCCATCAGGTCGAGGATCCGCGCCTCCTGCTCAGCGCGATTGGCGTCGCTCACCGGGAAGTGGTGGAACGGCACGCCGTGCCATTCGCTCAGCCGCCGCTGATGCTCGTGGTTCGACACCACCGCAACGATGTCGATCGCGAGGTTGCCGGTCGACCAGCGGTGGAGCAGGTCGTTGAGGCAATGGCTGCCCTGCGACACCGCGATGACGAAGCGCGGTTTTGCCGCGCTGTCGCTGATCCGCGCATCCATCGCGAAACGCGCGACGATCGGCGCAAACGCCGCCTGCACCCCGGCGAGTCCCTCGGGAAAGCGCGACCCCGCGCCGCGAAACGCGACGCGCATGAAAAAGCGCCCCGAATCAAGGTCGGCATATTGCTGGCTGTCGAGGATGAAGCCGTCGCGCTCCGCCAGCAGCCCGGTCACCGCAGCGACGATACCCACCGCATCGACGCAGCTGAAGGTCAGGACAAAAGGTCCGCTCATCAGTTCATTCCCCCCGCCCCTCCGGCGTCGGCACCGCATGGCCGAAGATCGGCGCGGCGGCAAGCACCGGGGAAATGCGAATAAGTATAGGTCAGTACACCACGACGCTGCGGATGCTTTCCCCCGCATGCATCAGGTCGAAGCCCTTGTTGATCTCGTCGAGGGTCAGGACGTGGGTGATCATCGGGTCGATCTGGATCGTCCCGTCCATGTACAGATCGACGATCTTGGGCACGTCGGTGCGCCCCTTGGCGCCGCCGAACGCGGTGCCGCGCCAGTTGCGGCCGGTGACCAGCTGGAACGGCCGGGTACTGATTTCCTTGCCCGCTTCGGCGACCCCGATGATGATGCTGGTGCCCCAGCCGCGGTGGCATGCTTCCAACGCCTGCCGCATCACGGTCGTGTTGCCGGTGCAGTCGAAGGTATATTCGGCGCCGCCGTCGGTCAGCGCGACCAGATGCGCGACGATGTCGCCGTCCACGTCCTTGGGATTGACGAAGTGCGTCATCCCGAACTTCTTGCCCCATTCTTCGCGGTCGGGGTTGATATCGACCCCGACGATCATCCCCGCGCCCGCCATTTTTGCGCCCTGCAGCACGTTCAATCCGATCCCGCCGAGCCCGAAAACAATGACATTGTCGCCCGGCTGAACCTTGGCGGTGTTGGTCACCGCGCCGACCCCGGTGGTGACACCGCAGCCGATGTAACAGCTGGTCTGGAACGGTGCGTCCTGACGGATCTTCGCGACCGCGATCTCGGGCAGCACGGTGAAGTTGGAGAAAGTCGAGCAGCCCATATAGTGGAAGATCGGCTGGCCCTTGTACGAAAAGCGCGTGGTGCCGTCGGGCATCAAGCCCTTGCCCTGCGTCGCGCGGATCGCGGTGCACAGGTTGGTCTTGCCCGACAGGCAGCTTTTGCACTGGCGGCATTCGGGGGTGTAAAGCGGGATGACATGGTCGCCGGGAACGACGCTGGTGACGCCCGCGCCAACCTCGCGCACGATGCCCGCGCCTTCATGGCCCAGCACGCTAGGGAACAGCCCCTCGCTGTCGAGCCCGTCGAGGGTGTAAGCATCGGTGTGGCAAATGCCCGTCGCCATGATCTCGACCAGCACCTCACCCGCTTTCGGGCCGTCGAGGTCGAGTTCGACAATTTCGAGCGGCTTTTTTGCTTCGAATGCAACGGCGGCGCGGGTCTTCATGGGCGTGATCTCCTCAATCTCGCTTGGCTATCAGCACTCCACGACGCTGACCGCAAGCCCCCCTTTCGACGTTTCCTTATACTTGTCACGCATGTCGCGGCCGGTTTGCAGCATCGTCGCGATCACCGTGTCGAGGCTGACCACATGCGTGCCGTCGCCGATCATCGCGATGCGGCTGGCGTCGATCGCCTTGATCGAACCCATCGCGTTGCGTTCGATGCACGGGATCTGGACCAGCCCGCCAATCGGGTCGCAGGTGAGGCCGAGATTATGTTCCATGCCGATTTCGGCGGCGTTTTCGACCTGGGCGTTGGTGCCGCCCAGCGCCGCGGTCAGCCCGGCGGCGGCCATCGAACAAGCAACGCCAACCTCGCCCTGACACCCGACCTCGGCGCCCGAGATGCTGGCGTTGCGCTTATACAATGCGCCGACCGCCCCGGCGGCGAGCAGGAAGGTCCGCACCCCGGCATCGTCACCGCGATAGCCGCGCCGGTAAAAGCGGATCACCGCGGGGATGATCCCCGCCGCGCCGTTGGTCGGCGCCGTGACCACTTTGCCGCCCGCGGCATTTTCTTCGTTCACCGCCATCGCCCACAGGTTGATCCAGTCCATCATCGCGAGCGGATCGGTCAGATTTTGTTCGTGGCGGTTGCGGATGTCGGCGGCGATCTGCGGCGCGCGGCGCTTGACCTTCAGGCCTCCCGGCAAAATCCCGGTGCTGCAACAGCCAGCGTCGATCGACGCATCCATCGCCCCCGCGATCGCGTCGAGCCCGGCCTCGACCTCGGCCAGCGGGCGATGGACAAGTTCGTTTTCGAGCATCATTTCGGCAAAGCTCTTGCCCGACGCCGCGCCCATGCTCAGCAGGTCGGCGCCCGAGGTGAAGGCGAAGGGCAGGCTCACCTCGTCCTCGGCGCCGCGGCTGTTGCGCCCCGCCTCGTCCTCATCGACGACAAAGCCGCCGCCGATCGAGAAATACATCCGCTTGGCGACGATCTCGCCGTCGGCGTCGCGCGCGGTAAAGCTCACCGCATTGCTGTGGAACGGCTGGCGCTGGCGCATCTGGAAATGCAGGTCGCGCGCGGGCTGAAAGCGGGCGCGCTGGCGCCCGAGCAGATAGAGAAAACCTTCGCTCGTCGCGTGGTCCCAATGGGCGCGGATCGCGGCGAGACTGGTGCTGGCCGGGATCTCCCCGGCGAGCCCCGCGACGATCGCGGTATCGGCGGCGTGCCCCTTGCCGGTGAGCGCGAGCGAGCCGTAGAGATCGGCTTCGACATGCACGGTCCGGTCGAGCCATTGCTGCTCGTCGAGCCAGACGGTGAAACGGCGCGCCGCGACCATCGGCCCGACGGTGTGCGAGCTGGAGGGTCCGACGCCGATTTTGAAGAGTTCAAAGAGGCTGATGGTCATGGCGGCGCCTATAATGGGCAACCCGCCATGACGATAGTATCAGATGAAATTTACCTTACGGTCAGGCCGGATAGGTCCAGGTCGTATCGCGCGCGAAATTCTCCGCCGCGAAATCCCAGTTCAGCAGCTCGTCGACCACCGCATCGACATAGGCCGGGCGCAAATTCTTGCGGTCGATATAATAAGCATGTTCCCACACATCGATGACGACCAGCGGCTTGATCCCCGCGGTCAGCTCGGTCCCGGCGTCATGCGTATCGGTGACCGACAGCGTGCCGTCGCGCGAGACGAGCCAGGCCCAGCCCGACGCGAAATGGTTTACCGCAGTTTCCTTCAGCTTCTTTTTCAGGTCGTCGAGCGACCCGAAATCGCGGGTGATCGCGGCGAGCAAATCGCCTTCGGGCGCGGTCTTTTCAGGCGACAGGCTGTTCCAGTAAAAGGCATGGTTCCATGACTGGGCGGCGTTGTTGAACAGGCCCTTGTTGCCCGCGCCTTCGGCATGATGGACGATTTCCTCGAGCGGTTTGTCGGCGAGTTCGGTGCCGGTGATCGCGGCGTTGACCTTGTCGACATAGGCCTTGTGATGCTTGCCATGATGCGTCGCGAGCGTGTCGGCCGAAATATGCGGCGCGAGCGCGTCCTGCTTGTAGGGCAGCGGGGGAAGAGCGATCGTCATGGCAGTCTCCGTTTTATTATTGAACGTTCGGGACCTTAAACTCGGGATGGCGGAGGGCGGTTGCAAGGTTTTGAGGGCAAATTTTCCGCTCGTCATTGCGAGCAAAGCGAAGCAATCTCCAGCCATCGGCCTTGCGCCGACCGATGGCTGGAGATTGCTTCGTCGCTACGCTCCTCGCAATGACGACGCTGTTTACGTCACCATCGCCAGCAGCGTCGCAATCCGGTCCGCCTCTTCGGCGGGCTTGTCGCGGCGGATGCGCGCAATCCGCGGAAAGCGCATCGCGAGCCCCGACTTGTGGCGCTTCGATGCGTGGATCGAATCGAATGCGACTTCGAGCACCAGCGACTTTTCGACCTCGCGCACCGGGCCGAAGCGGTTCAGCGTGTTGTCGCGGACGAATTTGTCGAGCCATTTCAGCTCCTCGTCGGTGAAGCCCGAATAGGCTTTGCCGACCGGCAACAACTCGCCCGCGTCGGACCAGCAGCCGAAGGTATAATCCGAATAGAAGCTCGCGCGCCGCCCGTTGCCGCGCTGCGCGTACATCATCACGCAATCGGCGGTGAGCGGATCGCGTTTCCATTTATACCACAGCCCGGCGCGGCGCCCCGCGACATAAGGCGCATCGCGGCGCTTGAGCATCACCCCCTCGATCGCGGTATCGCGCGCGCCCGCGCGGCGCGCGGCGAGGTCGTCAAAGTCGGTCGCGTCGATCACCTGCGACAGGTCGAAATGGCTGTCAGCGAGCCGCGGTACGAACACTTCCAACTGGCGCCGTCGTTCGGTCCACGGCCGGGTCCGCAGATCATTGCCGTCCACCGCAAGCAAGTCATAGACGCGCACAAACGCGGGATAATCGGTCAGCATCTTCTTCGACACATTCTTGCGCCCGAGCCGTTGTTGCAGCGCGTTGAAACTCGCCGCCTCGCCCCCCTGCACCTCGCCGCGCACCAGCAGTTCGCCATCGATCACCGCATCCTGATCAAACGCCGCGACCAGTTCGGGAAAGGCGCTGCTGATCTCTTCGCCGCCGCGGCTGTAGATGCGGGTCTGACCGCCACCATGGACAATCTGGACGCGGATGCCGTCCCATTTCCACTCTGCGGCATAATCGGCGAGGTCGACGGTCGCGTCCTCCAGCGGATGGGCGAGCATGAAGGGACGAAAGAAGGCGACGTCCTTCAGGTCCGGCCGCTCGGCCCGCCCCTCGCCCCAGGCAAAGAGGGGCGCATAGGGCGGCGGGATCGCGTGCCATAGCTCCTCGACATCGTCGACCGGCACATCGAACGCCTGCGCAAAAGCCTGTTTGGCGAGCCGCGCCGACACCCCGACGCGCATCCCGCCGAGCGCGAGCTTGAGCAGCGCATAACGCCCGTCGGCGTCGAGGCGGTCGAGCAGCGACGCGACAATTGCGGGCGCGTCGCGGCGGCTCGCGGTAGCGAGTGCATCGACCGCTTCGGATACACTAAGATCGGCCTTTATTCTTGGCCCATCGGGCCACAGCAACGCCGCCGTCTCCGCCGTATCCCCCACAAAGTGCCGCGACAGCCGAAACAATTCCTCGTCGACCCGTGTCGCCAACAACGTCCGCACCGTCCCCGCCTTCACCGCAGGAAAATCCAGGCTCTCGGTCAGCGCCGCGATCGCCCAGCCGCGATCGGGATCGGGCGTATGGCGGAGGTAATCGACGATCAGCGCGAGCTTGGAATTGCGCGAGCGCGTGTAGATCAGCCGGTCGATGAGGGCCGCGAAGCGTTTCACGCCTCTTCCTCCAGATCGCGCCCGACCAGATGCAGCGCGCGCGCTTTGCGCTGATGCAGCTCGCACCAACGCAGCAACCCGTCCTCGCTGCCGTGGGTGATCCAGCTTTCCTTGGGGTTCACATCCGAAATCGTCGTCGTCAGCTCGTCCCAATCGGCATGGTCCGAAATAACGAGCGGCAGTTCGACCATCCGCTGCCGCGCGCGCTGGCGCACCCGCATCCAGCCCGACGCCATCGCAGTCACCGGATCGGGCAGCCGCCGCGACCAGCGATCATTGAGCGCCGAGGGCGGCGCGAGGACGATCTGCCCAGCCATGTCGGCCTTGTCGGTTTCGCCGACGAGCCGCAACTCGCCCAGATCGACGCCGTGCACCGCGTAAAGCGCGCACATTTTTTCGAGCGCGCCGTGGATATAGATCGGTGCGTTCCACCCCGCCGCGCGCAGCTCGGCAATCACCCGCTGCGCCTTGCCGAGCGCATAGGCGCCCACAAGCACACAACGCTCAGGCTCGGCGCGCACCGCGCCGATCAGCTTGGCGATCTCGCCCCCGGTCGGCGGATGACGAAACACCGGCAGCCCGAACGTCGCCTCAGTGATGAAGATGTCGCACGGCACCACCGCGAACGGCGCGCAGGTCGGGTCGTACCGCCGCTTGTAATCGCCGGTGATGACGATCCGTTCGCCCTGATATTCCATCAATATCTGCGCGCTGCCCAGCACATGCCCCGCGGGATGAAAGCTGAAGCGCACCCCGCCGCGCTCGAACCCGTCGCCATAGCCGAACGCCTGATTATGGCTCGCCTCGGCATCGACGCCGTAACGCAGCGCCATGATCGCCAGCGTTTCGGGCGTCGCGAACACCGACCCATGGCCGCTGCACGCATGGTCGGCATGACCATGGGTCACTGCGGCGCGCTCGACGGCGCGCGAGGGATCGATCCACAGGTCGGCGGGCTTCACATACAGCCCGTGCGGATGCGGTTCGAGCCAGGGCTTTGGCTTGACCATCAGGCGGCGAGCTTTCGCGCCAGCGCCAGATCGGCGACGAACGCCGCGCGTTCCTCGGCGGCGCGCGCCCGATCGGGCAAGCGCAGCAGGAAAGAGGGATGGATCGTCGCGACCAGCTTTGTGCCTCCCGCAAGTTCGTGCACCACACCGCGCATCGACATGACACCCATGCTCTTTCCCGTCACCCCGCGCAGCGCGCTGCCGCCCAAGGTGACGATCAGGTCGGGCTGCACCAGCGCGCGCTCCTTGTCGAGCCACCAGCGACAGATGTCGATCTCGCCGGTTGTCGGATTCTGATGGAGGCGGCGCTTGCCGCGCGGTTCATATTTGAAATGCTTGACCGCGTTGGTCAGGAACAGCGATGTGCGGTCGAGCCCCGCCTCGGCCAACGCCTCACCCAGCACTTGCCCCGCGGGGCCGACGAAAGGCCGCCCCTCCAGATCCTCACGATCGCCCGGCTGTTCGCCGACCAGCATGATGCGCGCCGCCGATGGTCCTTCGCCGACCACCGCCTGCGTCGCATGGCAATGGAGCGTGCAGCGCGTACAGCCGCCGACGGCGCGCGCGAGTTCGTCCAGCGTCTCGATCTCGTCGGTCAGGGCCAGGGTTTCGGGCACGCGGGTTCGCCATTTGTCGGTTTGCGGGTTTGCTAGCGAAACGGCGGTCTCGCGCATGCGTTCCACCCGCGCCGCGGCGCCCGCGAGCAGCGGCGCTATATCCTGTGCTTCGGGCAGGTTCTTCCAATGTTTCTTCGGCATTTCGGCGCGCATCGCGGCGATCTTGACCCGCGCCGGGTTGAAGATCGCACCATAATAGGTGCGCCACTGATCCTCGACGACGTCGCTGTCGGGCACTTCGCCCTTCGTCCCGCCGGGCCCGTAGATCAGCTTCTCGTCCGTCCAGATCGCCCGCGCGTCGGGCGTCACAATCGCCCAGTCCATGCCGTAGAAGCGGCGCTGAAAGAAGGGCGCGGTCAGCCGCAGGATGCGATGGTCGGGTTCAAACCATGCCGCAAAGCTCTCGCGCCCCGCCTCTTCCCCCAGCCGCCGGAAGCGCACGAAAGCGTGCATCTTGTGAATGTCGCGGCGGATCGCCTTTTCGGCCTTGCTGAGCCAGTCGATGTCGGGATCGGTCCGCCGCGCGAGCAGCTGGCGGTCGCGCAGCGCGCGCCAGACGATGCGATAGAGTCGCGCCGACACCGCAGCATCGCGATGGCAGATCACCCGGTTGGTCATTGCGACCAGTTCGCGCGGCAGGGTGACCGACGTGGTGGGCGCTGCGGGCGCCGCGTCACCGAACAGCGACGCCCCTTCGTCGGCGGTGCGCCAGCTCACGTCCTCCGGCCGCACGCCACCGGCCAGCAAAGCCCGCGCCGCATCGCGCCATTCGGCGAAATCGCCGGGGCGGGCGAGCACGACCTCCCTCATAGCGCCAGCGACAATTGCTCCGCGGGCGGCGCAAAGCGCGCGCGCAAGCTGGCGCTGTCGGTCAGCGACCCCGGCCGCCAGTCGGGGGTGACGATGAACGGCAGCAGCTTCTTCACCGACGCGGTGAGCTTCGCCAGGTCGCCAATCCGCAGCTTGCCGGTGCGCCGCACCGCGACGATCCGGTCGACCGCGCGCGTCCCCAGCCCCGGCACGCGCAGCAGCAGTTCGCGCGGCGCGCGGTTGATGTCGACCGGAAAGATGTCGCGCCGCATCAGCGCCCAAGCGAGCTTGGGGTCGATGGCGAGGTCGAGCATCCCGCCGCTTGCCCCCTCCATGATCTCTGCCCGCTGAAAACCATAAAAGCGCAGCAGCCAGTCGGCCTGATAGAGTCGGTGTTCGCGCATCAGCGGCGGGCGCACCGGCGGCAGGTCGCTGCTGGCGTCGGGGATCGGGCTGTACGCCGAATAATAGACGCGGCGCAGCCGATAGCCCGAATACAGGCTGGTCGCACTCGCCAAGATGTCATCGTCGCACGATCCGTCGGCGCCGACGATCATCTGGGTCGATTGCCCCGCAGGCGCGAAGCGCGGCGGCTTGGCCTTTTTGAGCAACCGCCCCTTGCTCGCCTCGATCGCGTCGTCGGCGCCGACGCGCACCGACGCCATCGTCTTGCGGATCGTCGCGGGCTTTTTCTCGGGCGCAAAGCTCTGCAATCCGGCCGCGGTCGGCAGCTCGACATTGGTCGATAGCCGGTCGGCGAACAGCCCGGCGCGCGCAATCAGTTCGGGCGCGGCGCCGGCGATGGTCTTGAGATGGATATAGCCGCCAAACCGATGCTCCTCGCGCAGGATGCGCGCGACCTCGACCAGCTGCTCCATCGTATAATCTTCGGATCGGATGATCCCCGACGACAGGAACAGCCCCTCGATATAATTGCGCTTGTAGAAATCGAGCGTCAGCCGGACCACCTCCTGCGGATTGAAGCGCGCCCGCGGGACGTTGCTCGACGCGCGGTTGATGCAGAAACGGCAGTCGTAGATGCAGAAATTGGTCAGCAGGATCTTGAGCAGCGAAATACAGCGACCGTCGGGAGCATAGCTGTGACAAATGCCCATGCCCTCGGTCGACCCGATCCCCTTGGTCTCGGTCGAATCGCGCTTCACCGTCCCCGACGACGCGCAGGACGCATCATATTTCGCGGCGTCGGCCAAAAGACCGAGCTTTTCCAGAATCATCTTTTCCGCCATCGCCCCTGCTGTAACACAGGAACATAAAGCGAACAAATCAACCGGACGCGGTCAGGCGTCGCGCCACCGCGCCGGCAAGCTGATGTCGAGCACCAGCCCCGTCGGTTCCCAATGACGCTCGATCGTGCCGCCCAGATTGTTGCGGACGCTGCGCTCCATCAACAAGGTGCCAAAGCTGGTCTTTTCAGGCGGGCCGATCGGGCCGTGATTGCCGGTTTCGGTCCAGGTCAGCCGGAACAATCGCGGCGCGTCGCCTTCGGGATCCTGCGTCCATTGGACATCGACGTCGCCGCTGGCTCCTGACAGCGCGCCATGCTTGACCGCATTGGTCGCCAGTTCGTTGAACACCAGCGCCATCGCCACCAGCGCGTTTTCGGGGAGGAGCAGGTCGGGGCCCGACCAGCGGATGCGCGGAAACGCCGCCTCGACCTCGCGCAGCAGCGCATGCATCGACCCCGTCATGAAATTGGCGCCGAGCAGGACGTTCTGCGCGCGGTTCAAGGCGTCGAGCCGCCCGCTGATCCGCTCGACATAATCATCGACATCGGTCGCCGCGTGGCGGGTGAGCGAGATGATCGCGCTGACCGTCGCGAACAAATTGCGCATCCGGTGGTGCAATTCGCGCATCAACAGATTGGCATTTTCCTGACGGCTTTTCTGTTCGGTGATGTCGGTGCTGATCCCGGTCAGAATGGCGTCGTCGGACCGCACGTCCCAGTCGGCGCGCACCGCGATCCAGCGCACCCCGCGTTCGGGATGCTCGATGCGATATTCGGTCGCATAATGGGTGCCGTTTGAAATCGACCCGTCGAGCACGGTCCGCACGGCTTCGCGGTCGTCGGGATGGAGGCGGTCGAAAAAGCCGTCGATATGGGCGAGCGCGGTCTCGAAATCGGCGCCCCACAGTTCGGCGACTGCACCGCGCCACTCGATCGCGCCGGTCCGGGCATCATAGCGCCAGGTCGCGATGCCCGAAAAATCGAGCGCGCGCTCCAGCGTCTGCCGCGCGTCATCGCGTTCGGCCGCGATGCGGCGAATGTCGGCCTCTGCCATGATGATCGCGGCGAAATCTTCGAGCCGCGCCACTTCGCGCTCGGCCAGAACCGCCCGTTCCTTGCGATCGATGACACACAAGGTGCCCAGGATCGCGCCATTATAGGCGCGCAGCGGCACCCCGGCGTAAAAGCGGATAAAGGGATCGCCGGTGACCAGCGGATTGTCGCGAAACCGTTCGTCGCCCAGCACATCGACGACTATGACGGGCTTGTCCTCGGTCAGGACATATTGGCAAAAGCTGATGTCGCGCGGCGTTTCGGGGGTGTCGAGGCCATAGGATGATTTGAACCATTGGCGGCAGTCGTCGACCAGCGACACCAGCGCGATCGGCGCATCGAACAGGTCGGCAACCATTTTGGTGACCCGGTCAAATCCCTCTTCCGGCGCCGTGTCCATGATTCGGTATTCGCGCAACGTGGTGAGGCGCAGACGTTCGGTCTGCGCTGGATCCAGATCAGCCCCGTCTATCAAGTGTCGCCCCTCGCTTCCTCGTACCGCACCGGGCCGCTCTGCCATGAATATGGTCCCTAAAAAAGCATGCTTGCCGCAAAATAAGGAAAGTGGCGTTATTCCACTCACTTACATATCGGCCTGTCGTGTCTCGGCTGACTCTACGCACCGCAACCGGACAAGTTGCAGTGACCCAGCGCACAGGGACGTCGCGGTTGGCGGCGCGATTTTGACGCGTCGATGCGGAACCGATATCCGGCGGACCGCGTATACCCTGTCTGGGCGGGAGATAAATTGCATGAGTTTGGGTGATGAAATTCGCGGGCATCTGCCGTTCTTGCGGCGTTACGCGCGCGCGCTGACGGGCAGCCAGCAGCATGGCGACAATTTTGTCCACACGACGCTGGAGGTGATTGTCGCCGCCCCCGACGAATTCAGCGCCGGCCACAGCACCCGCATCGATCTGTACCGCAATTTCCACCGCATCTGGGAAAGCGCTTATATCGACGATGGCGAAGGCGACGACGACGGCGAGGATCCCTTCGTCCACGCCGCGAACCAGCGGCTGGCGCAAATGACCCCACTCGGCCGACAGATCCTGCTGCTGACCGCGCTGGAGGGTTTTTCGGTCGGCGAAGCGGCGACCATCACCGGCACCGACGGCACGACGGTCGAAACATTGCTGGCCGATGCTGTGGGCGAACTTGACCGGGAATCGCGAACGTCGGTGCTGATCATCGAGGATGAGCCGCTGATCGCCATGGAACTCGAACAGATCGTCCGGGCGCTCGGCCACAAGGTCGCCGGGATTGCCGCGACGCATGCCGATGCCGTGGCCGCGTTCGAGGCGACCGATGCCGGGCTGGTGCTCGCCGATATCCAGCTCGCCGACGGGTCGTCGGGGATCGACGCGGTGCAGGATATATTGGCGATTGCGCCGGTGCCGGCGATCTTTATCACCGCGTTTCCCGAACGGCTGCTCACCGGCGGGCGCGTCGAGCCGACCTTTTTGATTTCCAAACCGTTTCGCGAAAATACGGTGCGCGCCGCGATCAGTCAGAGCCTGTTGTTCACCCCGCAGCTTGCGGCGTAACGACGATCAATCGCGCCCGGGTCCGTTCGCGGTCAGGTGATCGACGTCGTCCATGATCGACCGGAACACTTCGCTCGACGCGAGTTCATCGGTGCTGCGTAGCGGCATCGCGCCGCTTTCCAATATGGCTTGCAGCGCGGCGCGCGCGCGCGACACGCGGCTTTTCATCGTCCCGACCGCACAGTCGCAGATCGCCGCGCCTTCCTCATAGGATAGCTGACCAGCCCCGATCAGCACCAGCGCCTCGCGCTGATCGACCGGCAACATCAACAGCGCGCGCTGGACGTCGGCCAGGTGCAGGCTGTCGTCCTGATCGTCGGGCGCGACGAGCAGTCGTTCGGCCGCCAGCTCATCATATTCGGCGGTAAATTTCTTGCGCCGCATCTGCGACAGGAAACAGTTGCGCAGGATCACGAACGCCCAGCTTTTCATGCTGGCCGGTCCCGGCACATATTGTTCGCGCGCCTTCCACGCCTTCAGCATCGTTTCCTGCACCAGATCATCGGCCAGGTCGGCGTTGCCGCACAGACTGCGGCCAAAGGCGCGCAGGTGCGGCAGCATCGCCGCCAGTTCACGCTTGAAGCTGGCATCGTCGAGCGGTTGCGGGTCGAGCGTTGGAGGCGTCAGGTTGTTGATAATATGGCCTTAGTTTTGGCAGTCACGTTCGCGAAGCGGTTCAGGCTTAGCGCCTTGCTCCCCCGATGCAAACCCGAAGCAGCGAGCGCACCAAAAAAGCTCATGGCGCCGGTCAATCGGTAGCGCCCTGGGCCGATCGGCCGCGACGCCCGAGCGCAATGAAATTTTCCATCATCAACGCATCCTGCGGGTCGAGCCGTCCGCTGCTCGCCAGCCGCGCCAGATTATCGTCATGGCCGCGAAAATTCGGGTCGTACAGCATCGTCCATTCGGCAAAGGCGCGGTCGTCGATCGTCCGGCGGCGCACCTCGATCATCCCGCTATGCCGCGGATCGCGGCGAATGGTGCCCAGGCAGGCGTCAACCTTGTCGGCCGGACCTTCGAGCAATTGGAGGAAGTTATGGCCGTTGAAGATCAGCGCGCCGGTCAGCGCATCGCGTTGGTTGTTGCGGCGGGCCTGAACGAGAAGGGCGGCGATGTCCTGTTCGCCGATCAACGGATCGGCAACGCTAACATAGATGACGGAAAGCAAGCGGCGTTCTCCAGCCTTCCGTCGTGCGGAACAGGCAAAGCATAACCCCTCGCCGCCAGCCTGGTCGCCTGCGCGGCACCTCGAATAGGGCCGTTGTGGCATCTTGGCAACGCTTTCGTCGCAAAAAACGCGCTGGTCGGGAACTCGCGGCCGTTTTCGTCGTTGCTTCCGCATGGCTACGCAAGGCAACAACAGGACGAACGGTCAGGGCACCCCGCCCCCGGGCACCGATGCGCCTATTCGCAAGCAGGGCAGCTTTCCCGGCACCGACAGCGATGAGTGGCATCGCACCCTCACCGGTCGCCAGGCACCCGAACCGGTCAGCGCAAAGCTGCGGATGATTTACGGCAATATCGTTTCCGAACAGCTTCCCGACAATATGCTCGACCTGTTGTCGCAACTCGACCAGAAAAGTTCGAAGCAATAATGTCCGACCCCGCTGCTGCGGCGCCGGGTGGCGACAGCTTGTCCGACACCGAATTCAAGGTGTTGCTGGCCGGCGTTATCCCGCATTTGCGCGCCTATGGCCGCAGCCTGTCAGGCAGCCCGGATCTCGCCGATGATCTGACTCAGGATACGATGGTCAAAGCATGGGCATCGCGCGAGCGGTTCGAACGCGGCACGTCGATCAAGGCGTGGACCTTTGTCATCTTGCGCAACACTTTTCTGTCGCAGATGCGCCGCAACAAATTTGTCGGCGAATATGACGAAACCGCGGTCGAGCGAACGATGTCGACGCGCGCCAGCCAGGAAGACAGCGGCGAAATGGCCGATTTGCAGCGCGGCCTGATGGAATTGCCGCAGGACCAGCGCGAAGCACTGATCCTCGTCGGCGCCGGCGGCATGTCCTATGAAGAAGCCGCGAGCATTTGCGACTGCGCCCTCGGCACGATGAAAAGCCGCGTCTCGCGCGCCCGCGGCGCGCTCGAGGAAATCATGAACAGCGGCCAATTCTCGCAAAAACGTGCCGATGCGCCGCCAGCCAGCGAAGCGGTCGATGCGATTATGGACAGCGTCGAGATCATCACGGCGCGGCGCGAAGCGGCCAACCGCTAGACCGCGTAAACGCCCCTCGACTTTGCCGCGCCGCCGCGCCAGATTGGCGCATCCTTCCCCCAGCAAAGCGAGCTTTTCCGATGAAAATATTGCCGCTCCTCGCCCTTACCGCGGCGCTCGCCGCCGGCGCCTGCTCGGCCAGCACCGCGTCGAGCCAGCCTGCCGATCCCGCCAAGCTCGACGCGTCGGGTGATCAGCCCACAACCCCGGTTGCCGACGCCCCGTTCACGGTTCAGGAAGTCGCGAGCTTCGACGAACCTTGGGCGATGACCTTTGTCCCCGGCACCCGCGCCGCGCTAATCACCGAGAAAGCGGGCAAGCTGAAACTGTGGCAGGAAAGCGGTCCGACGCTCGACGTCGCGGGCGTTCCTGCGGTCGCCTATGGCGGTCAGGGCGGCTTTGGCGACATCATCGTCGCCCCCGACTTCGCCACCAGCGGCACCGTTTACTTGAGCTGGATCGAGCCCGGCGCCGGCGGCACCTATGGCGCCGTCGTCGGCATGGCCCGGCTGGTTCAGGGCGCCACACCGCGGCTGGAGGGTCTGAAAACGATCTGGGCCCAGTCGCCGAAGGTCACCGGCCGCGGCCATTATTCGCACCGCCTGGCCTTTTCGCCCGACGGCAAATATCTGTTCATCGGATCGGGCGAGCGCCAGAAATTCGACCCGGCGCAGGACATGCAGGCCAATCTGGGCAAGATCGTCCGCCTGAACCCCGACGGCAGCGTGCCCGCCGACAACCCGTTTGCGGCGCAAGGCGGCGTGACCTCACAAATCTGGTCGCTCGGCCACCGCAACATTCTCGGCCTGACCTTCGACGGCGCGGGGCAGCTGTGGAACCAGGAAATGGGGCCAAGGGGCGGCGACGAGGTCAATTTGGTCGCGGCCAAGGCCAATTATGGCTATCCGATCGTGTCGAACGGCGATCATTATGACGGCAAGGACATTCCCGACCACCCGACCCGGCCGGAATTTGCGGCGCCGAAACTGTGGTGGAACCCCGCGATCTCGCCCGGCGGCCTCGCCTGGTACAATGGCGACCTGTATCCGGGCTGGAAAAACAGCCTGCTGATGGGCGCCTTGTCGGGCGAAGGGCTGATCCGCATGGCGATCAATGGCGACCAGCTGACCAAATCCGATCGCTGGGATTTCGGCACCCGCATCCGCGAGGTCGAGGTGCGCGATGACGGCACGGTATGGCTGCTGATCGACGGCGAGGACGGCAAGCTGGTAAAGCTGGTCCCGAAGCGGTGATTTCTATTTCGTCACCCCGGGCTTGACCCGGGGTCCAGCTGGATTCCCGCTTTCGCGGGAATGACGAGTGTGAGATTAGGCCTTCCATGATCCGCAATCTGCTCACCCGGCGCGCCGAATGGCCCGCGCGCATCGCCGACCCCGATGCCCCGCCGTCGCTGGGGCTGCTGTGGCGCGAGGTAACGGGGCTGGCGCGCGCGCTGTGGGGCCGCATCCGCGCGATGCCGCCCGAACCCAATCCCGACAGCGACCATCCGCCGGTGATGGTGCTCCCCGGCTTCCTGTCGGGCGACTGGGCGACCAAGGCATTACGCGCCGACCTGCGCCGCGCCGGATTTCGCTGCTACGCCTGGGGCCTCGGCTTCAACCGCGGCGCCACCCCCGACATCATCGAGCGCATCGACACCCGCGTGCAATGGATCATCGACCGCACGGGCCACGCCCCCGCCCTCGTCGGGTGGAGCCTGGGCGGCATTTACGCGCGCGAATATGCCAAGCATCATCCGACAAAGGTCGCGCGCGTCGTCACCCTCGGCTCGCCCTTTTCGGGCAGCCGCCGCGCCAACCGCGCCTGGCGGCTCTACCATCTGGTCGCGCGCCATCCGGTCGACAATCCGCCGATCGACTTCCACCCCGCGCCGCGCCCCGAAATGCCGACCTTTGCCCTGTGGTCGGCCTATGACGGGGTGATCGCGGTGGGCAGCGCGCGCGGACTGCCGCACGAAAGCGACCGCCAGGTCGAGGTCGACTGCGGCCATATGGGCTTTGCCTATGCCCCGACGTCGGTCGCTGCGATCGTCAAGGCGCTGCAGGAAGACGTCGCCTGACGCGCTAAAGCGCCCGGTGCGTCACCGACGCACCGAGAAGGCCCAGTGCCTATGCCCGCGCGGATCGGCTGGCAACAGCCCTAGGCCAGGCACGCCTCCGCAATCGCCGCGACATGGCGCAGGTCGGTGCCGCAGCAGCCGCCCAACACCCGGATATTCGGGAACCGGTCGACCAGCGCGCGGTGGCGCGCCGCGAGATCGGCCGGGTCGCCGATGTCGAGTTCGGTCATCGCATCGAGCTCGGCATGGCTGAGGGACGACGCATTGGCGCGCACCCCGCCGATACGTGCGGTCCATGCAGCGCCATCGTCGAGGATGCGGTCGAAATGCGTCGGATGCGCACAGTTGATCATATAATAAGCGGGATAGGCGCCCGTCGCGGCATCAACCGCCGTAATCGCATCGCCCAGCGCGTCGCCCGTCGGCAGGCGCCCGTCGGTCTCGACCGTAAAGCTGATCACGACGGGTATTCCCAGCGCCTTTGCCGCGTTCGCGACGCCCACGGCCTCGGGAACATTGGTCATCGTGATCGCCGCCAGCATGGCGGCCCCCGCCGCGGCGAGCACCGCCGCCTGATGCGCATGATAGGCCTGCGCTTCGTCAGCACGCATGATCTGGCCCGGATCATAGCCGTCGCCGCGCGGGCCAAGGCAGCCGCTGACCACCACCGGCACATCCGCATATTCGGCGCGCAGCCCCGTCAGCAATTCGATCGCGGCGCCATTCAACCGATCGAGTTCGGCAACCGAAAAACCGAGCGGTTCGGCCCAGTCGGGACTCGCCCGCCACGTCGCGCTTTCCAGGATCAGCCCGGTCCCCCGCCGCCGCGCGAGGTCGAGAAAGTCGCGGTAATAGGCTTCGAGCACATCGAGGCCCTTGTCCGACGTGAACAAGGTCACCGACGAAAAATAGGGCAAGTCGATGCCCTTGTTGAACAGGATATCGGTTTCCAGACCAGCGTCGGTCAGGAAAAACCGGTCAAGTTGCGGCAATGAAGAGATCGCCATCGTCAGCCCTCCCCCTATATGTCCGCCGCGAATATTACGGATGCGACGACAGATTGTCTATCAAACCATGGCCGGGCTGGTTTCTAGCGACGGCGCCGCCCACCGCCGCCGTCACCCGCCGTTCCGCCCGCGCCACCATCGCCGCGCACGTCGCGATTGGGTGACCCATGCCGGACTGAAAGGCCTTGCCTCACGCCGATATACAATATATTGCGCAATATATTGTATAAACGAGTCGCGGTAAGGAATGATGGTCATATGACGAAATTCGGATCGGTCGCGATCGTCGCGGCGGCGTGGCTTTTCGGTGTCGGCGCGACCGGCGAGGCACCGCTCACCGCCGCCGACCGGCAACAGGTGGTCGACCAGCTGGGCCAGACGTTAGAGGCCAATTATGTCTTTGCCGACAAGGCGAAAACGCTCGCGGCAACGCTGCGCGCCCATCTCGACAAGGGCGACTATGACGGCGCGCAGGACAAGGACGCGCTGGCGCAGGCGCTGACCAAAGACCTGGTCGCGGCCAGCAACGATCTGCATTTCTTTGTCGGGGTCGATCCCGCTTTTGCCGCCGACTTTGCCGCCCGCAAAGACCCCGCCCGCGCCGCCGCCTTGCGCGAAACCGACCGGCGGGACGAAGCGCGGAAAAATTTCGGCTTTACCGACCTGCGCCGGCTCGAAGGCAATGTCGCCTATGTCGGGCTTTCGCATTTCGCCGATCCCGAACTGGGCTACGACGCCGCCGCCGCAGCGATGCGCTTCATCGAGAACAGCGATGCCGTCATCTATGACATGCGGTACAATAATGGCGGTCACCTCGAGATGGCGCAGCTGCTGGCGAGCCAATTGTTTCGCGGCGACAAGGATCAGGAGCTGTTCGATTATTATTACACCGACGATGGCCGCCGCGTCGCGCGCGGCCAATGGGTGCTCCCCGCCCTTCCCGCCAAACGGCTGACCGGCAAGCCGGTCTATGTCCTGACCTCGTCGACCAGCTTTTCGGCCGCCGAATGGTTCGCCTATTCGCTCCGCAAGCTCGGCCGCGCAACGCTGGTCGGCGAACGCACCGCGGGCGGCGCGCATCCGGTCGACCGCAAGCCGGTGGGGAGCGACTTTTTCGTGCAGGTGCCGATCGGTCAGATCCACGACCCCGTCGACCGCGGCGATTTTGAAGGACAGGGCGTCACCCCCGATCATGCCGTCGCATCGGCCGAGGCGCTGACCGTCGCCCACCGGCTTGCGCTGGCCGATCTGGCCAAAGCTGATCCTGCGAAACAGGCCGACGCCGACTGGTTCGCGCCCGCGCTCGCCGCGCGCGCCCAGCCGGCGCCGATCGCGCCCGCCGACCTTAAGGCCATCGCCGGGCGCTATGACGGCCGCCGCATCGATATCGTCGGCGGCAAGCCGCTCTACACCTGGCGCGAGCGGTTTCGCGTCACCCTCGAACCTTTGGGCAACGATCTTTTTGCCGTCGAGGGTGTCGGCGATTTCCGCTTCCGCATTGTCCGCAAGGCGGGCAAGGTCGCCGCGCTCGAACGCATCGACCGCGACGGAACGACGACAAGCTATGCCCGCGACTGACGCCTCAACCGGTCTCGACGATATTTCCTTCCTCGGACGGCTCAGCGAAGCGTTGAGCCAGATGATAGAGGACCAGACGCGCGACCTGTTCGATGCGGCGGGCATCGTCGTCCCGGTAAAATCCTGTTCGCTGCTGACCGCGCTCCGCCAGGCGGGCGAGGCGTCGCCCGCGCAGCTCGCGCGAACGCTGGGCCAATCGCACCAGCTGGTGATCCAGAAATGCCCGGCGCTGGTCCGCCTGGGGCTGGTGACCCAGCGCCCAGATCCGGCTGATGCGCGCCGCAAGCTGCTTCGCCTGACCGACAAGGGCGGCGCCCAACTGGCGATGGTCGATGCCTATAGCGAAGACATTACCGGCGTGTACAAACGGCTGTTTGAAGAGACCGGCGATGTGCACGCGATGATATTGAAAACCTTGCAGGCGCTCAAAGCGCGGCCGCTGCGCGAGCGTGCCGCGCCGACCCCGGGTTAATCCGAAAACGGCGCCACCACCGCGGCGGTCACCCGCAGCGGGCGCCCGCTCGCCTTGTCGAGCAGCGCCCACACCGTCCGCGCCCGGACATGGACTTTGCCATCGGCGCCGGTGAATTCCATGAAGCGATCAAACTTCGCCCCCTGCGGCTGGTCGGCGACCCAGGTGCGCGCGATCACCGTTTCGCCGGGGCCGAGCGCGCGCAGATAGTCGATCTCGTGGCGCACCACGACCCAGATATAGGCGTCCTTGTGCGCCTGCGGCGCCGCGGCATCCCAATGGCCGGTCGCGACCTGCTGGATCCACTGGACCCAGACGGCATTGTTGACATGGCCCAGCTCGTCGATGCTGTCGGGGGTGGCGGTGAGCGAGAGGGTGAAGGATTTCATGGGATGTTGCTTAACCCCGACGCTCGGCGACACAAGGCCTCGTCATTGCGAGGAGCGAAGCGACGCGGCAATCCAGAGCCTGCGTAAACCGCTCTGGATTGCTTCGCTTCGCTCGCAATGACGAGCGGGAGAGGCCTAAGCCAGCTCCACCGTCGTCACCATATACCCCGCATCGCGCAGCGCGGCGACCAGGCTGTCGAGATGGTCGCGGTCGCGCGCTTCGCACTCGATGTCGGTGATCAGCCCCTTGGCGGGCAGTGTGGTAAAGATGCGCTGGTGATAGATTTCGATGATGTTGACCTGTTTCTCGTCGAACAGCTTCATCACCTTGAACAAGGCGCCGGGGCGATCCTGCAACCGGATGCGCAGCCGCGCGATGCGGCCCGACCGCGCCAAATCGCGCAGCAGCACATTGGCGAGCAGGCGCGTGTCGATATTGCCGCCGGTGAGCACCAGCCCGACCTTGCGTCCGGCAAACTCCTCGGGATGCGCCAGCATCGCCGCGAGCCCCGCGGCGCCGGCGCCCTCGACCACAGTCTTTTCGATCTGAAGCAGCAGACTGACCGCGCGCTCAAGATGGCGTTCGGCGACCAGCACGATGTCGTCGTTGAGTTCGGCCACCAGCTTGCGCGTGTAGCTGCCCGGTTCCTTGACCGCGATCCCTTCGGCCAGCGTGTCGCCCTCGCACGCCATATCGACGCCGTTGAGTTCGGCATACATCGACGGATACAGCTCGGCCTGCACGCCCACGAGCCGCATGTCGTTCTTGATCCCGCGCGCCGCGGTACCCATGCCCGCGAGCAGCCCGCCGCCGCCGATCGGCACGATAAGCGTGTCGAGATCGGGGACATCCTCCAGCATTTCCAGCGCCACCGTCCCCTGCCCCGCCGCGACATGCGGATGGTCGAAGGGATGGACAAAGGTCAGCCCGCGTTCGATTTCCAGCTCGCGCGCATGCGCCGAGGCATCGTCGAATTTTTCGCCGAACAGCACGATTTCGGCGCCATGGCTCGCGGTCTGCGACACCTTCACCTGCGGCGTCGTCCTGGGCATCACGATGGTCACCGGCACGCCCAGCCGCTTGCCATGATAGGCGAGCCCTTGCGCGTGATTGCCCGCCGACGCCGCGATGACGCCGCGCGCCCGCTGTTCAGGGTCCATCAGCAGCAGTGCGTTCAGCGCGCCGCGTTCCTTATACGCCGCGGTGAACTGCAGATTCTCGAACTTCAGCCACACTTCGGCGCCGACCATTTCGGACAATGTCTGCGAATGGAGCGTCGGGGTGCGGATCACCGCGCCGTTAATTCGCCCCGCCGCCGCGCGCACATCGTCGAGGGTGATCGCCGGCAAATCGGCAGCGGACAGGGTCGGTGCGGTCGTGCTCATGATGCCGCTCGCCCTAGCCTATCTGGCGCACCGCGCAAACCATGGTTATGGACCATGCTATGAGCGAACAAAAATTGCGCATCAGCTTCATAGGCACCGGCGTCATGGGCGGACCGATGGCGGGCCATCTGGCGAAAGCCGGTCACCACCTCACCGTCTATAACCGCACCCGCGCCAAGGCCGACGCCTGGGTGGCAGCGCATGGCGGCGCGGCGGCAGCGACCCCGGCCGAGGCCGCGACGGACGCCGATGTCGTCCTGACCTGCGTCGGTAACGACGATGATCTGGCCCAAGTCACGCTGGGCCGCGACGGCGCGTTCCGGGCGATGGGCAAGGGCGCCTTGTTCGTCGATCACACCACCGTATCGGCGCGGATCGCGCGCCAGCTGTCGGTCGAGGCCGAGGGGCTGGGCATCCTCTGCCTCGACGCCCCGGTGTCGGGCGGCGAAGCGGGGGCGCAGAACGGCACGCTGTCGATCATGTGCGGCGGCACCAAGGCCGCCTTCGCCGCCGCCGAACCCGTGATGCAGGCCTATGCCGCGCGCATGGTCCATATCGGCGGCCCGGGCGCGGGGCAGACGACCAAGATGGTCAACCAGATCGCGATCGCCGGGGTGATCCAGGGCCTGTCCGAAGCGCTGCGCTTTGCCCAAGCCTCGCGGCTCGACACCGCCAAGGTGTTCGAGGCGGTGTCAGGCGGCGCCGCCGCCAGCTGGCAAATGCTCAACCGCTGGGACACGATGGCAAAGGACGAGTTCGACTTCGGCTTTGCGGTCGACTGGATGCGCAAGGATCTGGGCCTCGCGCTCGACGAAGCGCGATCGAACGGCGCGACGATCCCGGTCGCCGGGCTGGTCGATCAATTTTACGCTGATGTCCAAAAACTGGGCAATGGCCGCAGGGACACCAGTTCGCTTATAACAAGGTTACCGAAATGAACCGCCTTCTCCTCACCGCACTGGCCCTGACCCTCGCCGCCCCCGCGCACGCCGATACGCTGGTCGACAATGTCAACGGCATCACGCTCGACAAGGACGGCAAGCTGGTGCGCTTCACCGGGCTGCTCATCGACAGCCAGGGCAAGGTCAAGGAGCTGCTCGACCGCAAGGACAAGCGCCCCGAACGCCCCGATTTCAAGGAAGACGGCAAGGGCCGCACCCTCATCCCCGGGCTGATCGACGCGCACGGCCATGTCATGGGCCTCGGCTTTCAGTTGATGCTGCTCGACCTCAGCGATACCAGTTCGCTGGCCGAGGCGCAGGCGGCGATCCGCAAATATGCCGCCGACAATCCCGAAATGCCGTGGATCATCGGCCGCGGCTGGAATCAGGAAAAATGGGGTTTGGGCCGCTTCCCCACCGCCGCCGACCTCGACGTCGCGGTGCCGAACCGCCCGGTCTGGCTCGAACGGGTCGATGGCCACGCAGGCTGGGCCAACACCGCTGCGATGACCGCCGCCAAGGTCACCGCGGCGAGCAAGTCGCCCGAGGGCGGCCGCATCGAAATGGCGGGCGGCAAGCCGAGCGGGGTCTTTGTCGATGCCGCGATGAGCCTGATCGACGGCGCCAAGCCCAAACCGCTGGCGCGCGACCTCGACCGCGCACTGTATCTGGCGCAGCAGAAACTGCTTGCCCAAGGGGTCACCGCGATCGCCGACATGGGCACCTCGATCCTCGACTGGCAGGCGTTTCGCCGCGCCGGGGACAAGAAACAGCTCGCGGTGCGCATCCTCAGCTATGGCGGCGACATCGACAATATGGCGATCATCGCCGGGTCCGAGCCGACGCCCTGGCTGTACGACGATCGCCTTCGCATGGTCGGGGTCAAGCTGTACCTCGACGGGGCGCTCGGCTCGCGCGGCGCGTGGCTGAAGACGCCCTACAGCGACGCGCCGGGCCAGAAGGGTCTGCCGCTGCTCACCCCGGCGCAGCTGCGCAACAAGATGGTCCGCGCGTCGATGGACAAATTTCAGGTCGCAATCCACGCGATCGGCGACGCCGCCAATGCCGAGGCGCTCGACGCGATCACCGACCTCACCGCCGACCTCGCCACCAACGTTCCGGGCGAACGCCGCTGGCGGATCGAACATGCGCAGGTGATCGATCCCGCCGACATCGCCCGCTTTGCGCAGCTCAGGGTCATCGCGTCAATGCAGCCCGTGCACCAGACGTCGGACCGGCTGATGGCCGAAGCGCGGCTCGGTCCCGACCGGCTGAAGGGCGCTTATGCGTGGCGCAGCCTGCAGACCGCCGGGGTCCGGCTTGCCTTCGGCTCCGATGTCCCGGTTGAAAGCGCCAATCCCTTTGCCGGGCTGGCCGCCGCCATCTCGCGCACCGACGCCGCGGGTCAGCCGTTCGGCGGCTGGCGCCCCGAGGAAGCGGTCAGCCGCGAAGCCGCGCTCGACGGCTTCACCCGCACCGCGGCTTATGCCGGCTTTGCCGAGGACCGCATCGGCACGTTGATGCCGGGGATGCGCGCCGACTTTCTGATCGTCGACGCCGACCCGATGCTCGCCAGCCCCGACGAGATCCGCCGCATGACCCCGCTCGAAACCTGGGTCGGCGGCTATCGCTATTACAAGAAAGAGGCGTCCGGTGGCGGGCGGTAACACGCCCAGCCGCCGCGCGCTGCTGACCGGCCTCGCCGCCCTCCCCGTCGCGGCGACCGCCGCCGCGGCCGAGCGCAAGGAACGCAAGCCAAAGAAGCGCAAACCTGCGAAGCCCAAGGTCCAGCATGTCGATGTCGCGATCATCGGCGCTGGCGTGTTCGGCGCCTGGACCGCATGGCACCTGCTGCGCGCGGGCAAGACGGTGCGGCTGTTCGACGCCTATGGCGCCGGCCATGCGCGCGCGTCGTCGGGCGGCGAAAGCCGCGTCATCCGCATGGGCTACGGCGCCGACTCCATCTATTCCGAAATGGCGCGCGAATCCTTGCCCTATTGGCAGGCGCTGTCCGACAGCGCGAGCGCACCGATCTTCCACAACACCGGCGTCCTGTGGTTCGGGCCGCAGGGCGACGCCTATACCGCGCAATCGCTCGCCTGGCTGCAAACAAACCGCGTCGGGCATGAGCATGGCGACGTCCGCTGGTTGCAAAACAAATATCGTCAGATCCAATTCTATCAGGGCGAAACCGGCATCCTCGAAACCGAGGCCGGCGCGCTGATCGCCGGGCGCGGGGTGCAGGAGGTGATCGCCGACGCCCAGATCGCGCTCGAGCGCGTCGTGATGCCCGCGCCCTTGCTGTCGAAACGGATCAAGCGCCACAGCCTGCCCGATGGCGGCACCGCCGATCATCTTGTCTATGCCGCCGGGCCGTGGCTCGCCGAGCTGTTCCCGCAGCAGCTGATGAACAAGATCGTCGCGACGCGGCAGGAGGTTTATCATTTCGGCGCGCCGCAGGGCGACACGCGCTTTGCGCCGCCCGAGCTGCCGGTGTGGGCCGACAACAGCAACAACGGCATTTTTTACGGCATCCCCGACCTGGAGGGCGCCGGGTTCAAGATCGCGATCGACCGCCACGGTCCGGCGATCGACCCCGACACGATGGAACGGCAACTGACCCCCGCCGGGATCGCCGAAGCCCGTGCCTATATCGCCCGACGCTTCCCCGGACTTGCGTCGGCGCCGCTGATCGGCGGGCGCGTCTGCCAATATGAGAACAGCTCGAACGGCGATTATCTGATCGACCGTTTTCCGGGGCAGGACCGCGTCTGGCTGGTCGGCGGCGGATCGGGACATGGGTTCAAGAACGGCCCTGCGGTGGGGAAACGGGTGGCGGCGCATATTCTTGATGCAAAGCTGGCGGTCGAACCGCGCTTCAGCTTCGCGACCAAGGGGACAGTGGCGGCGCGGACGGTGTTTTAACGAATATGCGGTCACTCCATCCCCGTTCGTGTCGAGCGAAGTCGAGACACCCATCGGCAGTGCGCGCCTTCACGGCATCTCGACTTCGCTCGATGCGAACGGAATAGGGCAAGCATGAAACTCACCGACTGCCACAATATCGACGATTTCCGCGCCCTCGCAAAGCGGCGCCTGCCGTGGCCGGTGTTCGATTATATTGACGGCGCCGCCGACGACGAAGTCACTCGCCGCCGCAACCGCGCCGCCTTCGACGATTGCGACCTGATCCCGCGCATACTCGCCGGGGTCGACCGCGTCGACATGCGCACGACCCTGTTCGGGCGCGAGATGGCGATGCCGCTGTTCCTGTCGCCGACCGCGCTCCAGCGCCTGTTCCACTGGCAGGGCGAACGCGCGGTCCTCCGCGCCGCGGCGAACGCCGGGACGATGGCGGGCATATCGAGCCTCGCGACGATCAGCCTCGCCGAAGCCGGCGCCCTCACCGACGGCCCCAAGCTGTTTCAGCTTTATGTCCACAAGGACGAAGGGCTGAACCGCGCGATGCTGGCGGCGGCCCGCGACGCGAAATTCGACGCGGTCGCGCTCACGGTTGATACCATCGTCGGCGGCAACCGCGAACGCTGCCTGCGCTCGGGCTTCACATCGCCGCCGCGTTTCACCCCGGGCAATATGTTGAGCTACGCCGCCAAGCCCGGCTGGGGGCTCAACTATGTTTGCCGCGAGAAATTCAGCCTGCCCAATCTCGCCACCCATGTGTCCGAAGGGTCGAGCGTCCCCAAATCGGTCGCCGACTATTTCACGACGATGCTGGACCAAAGTCTCGACTGGCGCCGCGCCGAGGCAATCCGCCAGCAATGGGACGGCCCCTTTTGCCTCAAGGGCATCGCCGCGGTCGAGGACGCCAAACGCGCCGCCGACATCGGCGCCACCGCGATCATGGTGTCGAACCATGGCGGGCGGCAACTCGACGGCAGCATTTCGCCCTTCGACGCGCTCGCCGAGATCGTCGACGCGGTCGGCGACAAGCTGGAAGTCATCTGCGACGGCGGCATCACCCGCGGCACCCATGTCTTGAAGGCGCTGTCGGTTGGCGCCAAAGCCTGCTCAGGCGGGCGCCTCTATCTCTACGCGCTCGCCGCCGCCGGCGAGGATGGCGTCGCCCGCGCCATCGCGCTGCTGCGCGCCGAAATGGAGCGCGGGATGAAATTGATGGGGGCCAAGACCCTGTCGGATCTCGGCCCCCACAATCTGCGCTGGCGGTAGCTAACATCGTCATTGCGAGCGAAGCGAAGCAATCTCCAGCCATCATCCTTGACTGATGCTTCACGCTGAAGATTGCCGCGTCGCTTCGTTCCTCGCAATGACGAAGCAGGTGGTCAGGCCACCGCCACCTCATCCTTCTTTCCCAGCCCGCTCCAGTCGACGCTCCGCGTCATGTACATCACCCCGGCGAGGGCGAAGAACATCAGCACCGACCCGATCAGCAACGAGTAAGCCTCGAGATTGAGCAGCACATAAAGCAGCGCATAAAGCCCGATCAGCATCGCCGCCAGGAACCGCGCGCGTTTCCAGCTTTTCAGCACCGCGGCGCTATAAAAGGCCAGCAAGCCGATGATCGCCGCCGACGCCAACATATAGGCAAAGGTAAAGCCGATCACCTCCGCGAACGCGAGCAGCAGCACGAAGAACAGCACCAGCGCGACCCCGGTGAGCAGATATTCGGCCGGTGCGACCCGGGCGCCTGCGATGATGTCGAACATCAGGAAAGCGACGAAGGTAAAGCCGATGAACAGGAAGCCATATTTGATCGCGCGATCGACCTGGCTGTACAGGTCGACCGGTTCGATCAGGCTGATCGCCACCGCCTTGGCGACCCCGCCCGATGTGTTGTCCTCGGCACTGGGGGCATTGGCGACATCGACGACCTCGGCATAACGCGGGCCATTGTCGCCGCCATAATTGCTGGTCACCGGCGGTGACAGGTCACCGGTCAGCACCTGGGCTTGCCCCAGCGCGAGGTTGGGAATGGCGTCGGTCGCGGTAAAGCCGCTTTCCGTCACGCTGCGTTTCGCGGGCAGGAAATCGCCGCCAAAGCTCGGGTTCGGCCAACTCGACTTGACCGTCCAGCGCGTATCCACGCCGCGCGGGATCAGCTTGAAATCGCCCAGCCCGCGCACCCCGATCTTGTAATCGACCTTCAGCGGCGCCGCCGCGGTCCAGTCGACAAAGGCGAAGGTGCCCGAATTGCCGGTCGAGAGCAGCCCCTTGCCCGGCTGCAACGCCAGCGCGGTACCGTTGACCGCGACGCTGTTGCCGTCGACCAGCCCGCGCGCGTCGCTGACCCCCAACCGCACCTCGGCGCGGTCGAGCATCAACGCCTCGCGCGCAACGCCAAAGCGCGCAATATCGGCAGGCAGCACGAAATCGGCGCTGCCCGAAATCTGGCTTTCATAAACGACGGTTTCGTAGATCGCCTTCTTCCGCTTCTCGGGCTTGATGACAACATCGGCCTTGTTGGTCTGCGGCGAGAGATAGAGGTTGCGGATGGCGTTCACCGTCCGCGTCACATCCTTGCCATTTTCGGTGACCGTCGTCGTTTCGGTGGCGCGATAGGGGACGACGATCACCGGTCCGGCGATCGTCTGTTGGCCGCCCCAGCCCTGGCCGATCGAGGCCTGCGCGGTTTCGGCCTGCTGCTGGCGATCCCATAGCAGGCCGTAAATCATCAGCAGCGGGACCATCAACGCGACCGCGATCAGCACCGCGATGACCAATTTGACGCCGGGGCTGCGTTCGCTGCGCGCGGGCGGGTTTGCGGATGCCACGGGGGGCACGGAAACGCTTTGAGGCATGGGGGACACTCTCCGGCCATTTCAACTCGTCGATGAAATTGCACGGTTCGCCGACACGGTCAAGCGCGTTGCAACGAAGCCCGGCGGCGCATCGCGCGGACGAAAAAGGGGGCGGCCTCCCCCGAAGCCGCCCCCTTAGCGCGTGATCGCTGACCCGCTAGGCGATCAGAAGGAAACGCCCAGCGTAAAGACCACGGTTGGATCGAACAATGTATCAACGGCCTTGATCCCCGACTTTTTGATGTCGGTATCGATATATTGGACCGTGAAGGTCGCCGGGCCGGCGGCGAGCGATGCGCCGAGCGACCAGTCGAGATAATTGCCGTTGGGCGCCAGGGCACCAAGCGAGCCGTCGGTATAACCGAGCCCGGCGGTCAGCGTCACCGGCGTGTTGGCGATGCCATAGCCCAGGCCAAGGTTCAGGTAGACATTGTCCTGGCTGCCCAGCGAATTCTGGTCCGGGGCGTAAGCCACCATCCCGGTCGCCGACACGGGGCCGATGTCATGCGACAATTTGCCGATGATTTCGACATAGTCGCTCGGCCCGGCGAAGTCCTGATTGCCCGGATACACATAATAGGTCGCGCCGATGTCGACGGTGGTGCCGGGGGCGATCTCGGTCGCAAATCCGCCGTAAAGGTCGAGCTCGAACTTGCCATAGAGCGGGCTGTCGGGAAGCGACGAGCCCCAGGCGCCGACATAAAAGCCGCTTTCGTGGCTGACGGTCAGCGTCGGTTGAACGGCGACCTTTTCGTTCGACAGCGAAATGCCGCGGAAACGATAATCCGACGTGACCGAAATGCCGCCCGAAAGCGAGAACGGGCCGCTGGCTTCTTCTTCCTGGGCGAAAGCGGGCGTCGACAGCGCCGACGCGGCAAGCAGCATGCCGAAACACGCTTTGGTAAGAAAGTTCATGGGTGATCCCCCTAAAGAAAAAAACGGATCGTCCCGGCCTGCTGTCCGTGTCCACGCCTCTTGGTACGGGCCTGTGACGACGAACGCGTTCAAAATTGCCGATTTTGCTGCAATGCACAAACGAAAATTGCGCGCGGCACCGATTCCGCCTCAGAGTGTGACTTTCGCGCAACAGCGGCGCGGGCCATGCTTGGCTTTGCCATTCGCCCGCCGGACCGCTAAAGAGCGGCACATCCTCCCCTCTCGATCGAGCCCGAAACCATGAGCGATCACAACCCCGGCCTGCGCCCCTGGCGCGACATCGCGCGGCGCACCAGCCGCCAGATCATGGTCGGCAACGTCCCGGTCGGCGGCGGCGCGCCGATTAGCGTGCAGACGATGACCAACACGCTGACCAGCGACGCGGTGGCGACGATCGACCAGATCCGCCGCTGCGAGGAAGCGGGCGCCGACCTGATCCGCGTGTCGTGCCCCGACACCGAATCGACCGCGGCCCTGGGCAAGATCGTGCGCGCGGCGCGCATCCCGATCATCGCCGACATCCATTTCCACTATAAGCGCGCATTGGAAGCCGCCGACGCCGGTGCCGCCTGCCTGCGCATCAACCCCGGCAATATCGGCAGCAGCGAGCGCGTCGGCGAGGTCGTCCGGGCAGCAAAAGCAAACGGCTGCGCGATCCGCATCGGGGTCAACGCCGGCAGCCTCGAAAAAGACCTGCTCGAAAAATATGGCGAACCCTGCCCCGAGGCGCTGGTCGAAAGCGCGCTCGACCATATCAAGCTGCTCCAGGACCATGATTTCCACGATTACAAGGTCGCGGTGAAGGCCAGCGACGTCTTCCTCGCGGTCGCCGCTTATGCCCAGCTCGCCGACGCGGTCGACTGCCCGCTCCACCTCGGCATCACCGAGGCTGGCGGGCTGATCGGCGGCACCGTCAAATCGGCGCTCGGCATCGGCAATCTGCTGTGGGCCGGCATCGGCGACACGATCCGCGTGTCGCTCTCGGCCGAACCCGAGGAAGAAGTGCGCGTCGGCTACGAAATCCTGAAATCGCTCGGCCTGCGCACCCGCGGCGTCCGCGTCGTCAGCTGTCCCAGCTGCGCGCGCCAGGGCTTCGACGTCATCCGCACCGTTCAGGCGCTCGAAGACGCGCTCAGCCATATCAAGACCCCGATGTCGCTCTCGGTCCTCGGCTGCGTCGTCAACGGCCCCGGCGAGGCGCGCGAAACCGACATCGGCATCACCGGCGGCGGCAACGGCAAACATATGGTCTATCTGTCGGGGGTCACCGACCACACGATCGCTGACGCCGACATGATCGCGCATGTCGTCAAGCTGGTCGAAGCCAAGGCGGCCGAGATCGACGCGGGCAGTTCGGTGAGCATGGACACGCTGCACGGCAAGGCGGCCTGACGGTTCTGGACCCGGGTACATCTTGGACTTTTACATTGCTGCTGCCGCTGCCTAAGCATCCCGCGCGACAATCGAGGGGGAAACATGATGCTGGGCAAATTCGATACGCTGGACCGGCTGGTCCAGCTGTTGCTGCTGATCGCTGCGGTCGTCGCGATTGCCAACGGCGGTTTCATGCTCGCCAATCCGCTCGAATGGTATGTCTTTCTGCCCACCGTCATCACCACCGGGCCGCCGAACGCGCATTTCATCCGCGACATCGGCCTCGCCTATCTGGGTTCTGGGCTGATCCTGCTCTACGCCGCCGCGCACCCGGTGCTGCGCTGGCGCGCCGCGCTGGTTGGCGGGCTGTGGCTGACGCTGCACGGGTTGCTCCATATCTATGAGGTTCTCGCCGGGATCTGCGGCCCCGCAACATTCTGGGCCGATGCGCCGGGCGTGGTCGGGCATCCGTTGCTGGTGATCGCTGCCTTGGCGATCCTGTTCGCGCGCCAGCGGATCGCCCCCGCGGGCATCCCGCCACGCCTGTTCGCTCGGGCGGCGGACAAGGCGACCGGCGGCAACAGCCCTTATCTGGCCGACCTGATCGCCGCGCCCGGCCACGCCGCCGAAAAATTCCAGCATTTCATGCCTGTCACCGCGCACCGCCACGCCGCCCCCGCCGATGCATTCCATGCCGCGCGGATCGGCGCGACGCTTGCCGCCGATTGCGGCCCCTGCGCACTGATCGCGGCCGATAGCGCACGCGGCGACGGCGTCCCGCGCGATACGATCAACCGCCTGCTTGCAAGCGAGCCGCCGGCCGATCTGGCCGACGCCTTCGCTTTCGGCGCAGCCATTGCGCGCCACGACGCGGCGGCCGATGACCATGGCGCGAGGGTCGAGACGCTATATGGCCGCCCCGCACGTTTTGAAATGGCGCTGACCGCTGCCACTGTCACGGCCTATCCGGCGCTCAAACGCGGGCTCGGCTTCGCCACCAGCTGCGCGCTCCACAAGCTGGCGGTTTGACAGCGGCGACAGCGCGCGACACAGAGCACAGATGGCCGTCACCATCCGCCCTGCCACCCCCGCCGACCTGCCATTGATCGCGCAGTTCATCCGCGACCTCGCCGATTATGAAAAGCTCGCCGACGCCGTGCGCTTCGACGCGGCGACGCTCGGCGAAAAGCTGTTCGGCCCGCGCCCCTATGCCGAGGTGGTGATCGGCGAACTCGACGGCACGCCGCAGGGCTTCGCGCTGTTCTTCCACAATTTCTCGACCTTCGAGGGACGCCCCGGCATCTATCTGGAGGATCTGTTCGTGCGCCCCGCGGCGCGCGGATCGGGGCTCGGCAAGGCACTGCTCGCCCATCTGGCGCAGCTCTGCGTCACCCGCGATTGCGCGCGGCTCGAATGGAGCGTCCTCGACTGGAACGCCCCGGCGATCGGCTTTTACCAAAACCTCGGCGCCCGGCTGATGGACGAGTGGACGGTGATGCGCGTCGACGGCGCGGCGCTGGCCGGACTCGCCGGGGCGGACTGACGCACACTCCGCAAATTTCGCGGTCGCGGATACCTCTTCTGGCCGTTTGCCACGCCCCCGCGTTCATGCTTTCCTGACCCCCGGGCCGCACCGGGTTCGCGCGATTGCGAACGAGTCGCCCTCCCCCCGCGGGAGCGCACGACAACAGGGGAAATGCCATGTACAACAAATTGTTCGCCGCTTCGGCGGCCCTTTTCGTTTTGGCCGCGGCGCCGCTCGCCAGCGCCCAGATGCCGACCTGGTCGGCGCAGCAGACCGAGGCGTGGAAGGTCATCGAACAAAGCTGGGCCGACGACGTCGCGCAGAACGGCAAATGGCCCGCCAACTACGCCGATCCGCAGATGGTGGTGTGGTCGTCCGAATTTGCCGCCCCGCGCGGCAAGGATTCGGCGGTCCGCTGGACCAAGTTCCAAAATACGCAGGGCAAGGTCGTCCAATATGAGCTGAGCCCGCAGTCGATCTCGCTCAGCGGCGACACCGCGGTCGTCACCTATGCGCTGACCATCGTCAGCCAGCGCGGCACCGACAAGCCCAATTGGGACAAGGAAGCGATCGTCGAAACGCTGGTGCGCAGCGGCACCGGCTGGAAATTCCTGTCCTCGTCGAGCTTCGCACTCGGCGACTAGGATCCACAGCCGAAGCGGGCGGCGGCTACCCCGGCCGGGCGTAGCCGCCGCCCGCGATCGCGTCAGCGCTTGCGCGCGAACCAGACCAGAAAAATGCCGACGACCGCGAGCACGACGCCGTTGCGCGTCCACGCCGTGTCGCCCAGCATGAAGCTGCTCGCCGGCCAACGCACGATGTCGAGCCCCTGCAGCGCCCACAGCCCGCCGACCAATATCATCGCGATCCCGACGATCGCGAGAACGCCCTTTAATGCACCCATGATGATCTCCCCCTATTGGCGTTGCAAGCCGATCAACGGCCGCAGCCAGCCGATGCTGCGCCCGATCGCATAGAAAAGCCAGCACCCCGTCACCGTCGCCGCCAGCAGGATCAGGAAAGACGGCAGCGCGGCGACCCCGGCCCCGAGCAGATACCAGCCGACGACGACGATGATCGTCTGGTGGATGATGTAAAAGGGGAACACCGCCTCGGCCAGCATCGCGCGCCGCGGATGGTCGCGGTTCCACTTGGCGTCGGCGATCCCGATCAGCGCGACAATCGCCATCCAGCCATTGACCTGCCGCGCGACATGATAGGGCAGGAACACCCAGTCGGGGGCGATCGTGTCGCCCGGCCAGGCCCATTCGATCCAGGCGACCGGCACAACGGCGAGCACCGCGAGCAGCAGCGCGACTTTCCACCAGCGCGCGACCGCATCGAACAACTGCGGGCGGACGCGCAGCAGCCAGCCGACGAAAAAGGGCGTCAAATAATGAAGATGCGACGGCCCGTCGTTGAACAGCGCGTGGGTTTCGTCATGATCGGGGAACAGCGCATAGATCAGCAGCCAGACCGCGAGCGGCCAGACCAGCACGCCCCAGCCCGCCAGCACTCGCGCCGCACCGTCGGCGATCCGCGCCCGGGCCGCCGCGGGGATGAGCGCGGCCAGCAACGCCGCCAGCATCGTATAAACCCACAGATAGACGACGAACCACAAATGCTGCCACGTCGGCAGGTCGATCCCCGCCAGCTTGTGAAAGCCGAAATAATCGTGGCGCCAGAAATAGCCGAAACCGTGCGGATAGCCATGCTGGCCGACCAGTTCGATCCACGGTTGCGGCGGGATGATGACGATCATCGCAAAGATCAGCGGGATCAGCAGCCGCGCGCTGCGCGACCGCGCGAACGCCCCGCTGCCGCCCAATTTCGCGAACAAGGCCGCGCTCGCATAGCCCGACACCAGGAACAGCAGCGCGAGCCGCCAGCTGTTGGTCGCCAGCATCGGGATCGTAACCCAATCGAGCGGCTGGGAAATTTTCACGTGCCAGCCCCACGGCACGAAATACATCCCGATATGATAAAGGATCAGCAGCGCAAACGCCCCGATCCGCAGCCAGTCCATACCGTGGTGGCGCCCAGTGGTCATGCCGATCCCCCCAACATTCGTCATCCCGGACTTGATCCGGGATCCATGCAACATCGCGCAAATGGATCCCGGATCAAGTCCGGGATGACGATAGTGGATATATCTACTTCACCACCCGCCACGCCAATTCGGCAAACTCGCACAGCAACGGCCGCGTGTCGCGCGGGTCGATAATATCCTCGACCCCGAATTTCTCGGCGGTGCGGAACGGACTGCGAACCCGGTTCAATCGCTCACGGATCGCCGCCAGATGCCCCGCCGGATCGTCCGCCGCCTCCAGCTCGCTCTTATACGCGACCTCGACCCCGCCCTCGATCGGCAGGCTGCCCCAGTCGCCCGACGGCCAGGCAAAGCGATATTGAAAGCGCTCGGCGTTCGACATCGCGCTGCCCGCGATCCCGTAAGCGCGGCGCACCACCACCGACGCCAGCGGCACCGTCGCGCGGTAGATCGCGTTCATCGCCTGCACCCCGTAACGGATCGTCCCCGTCCGCTCGGCCTCGCCTCCGATCATGAAACCCGGATTGTCGACCAGATGCACGATCGGCAGCCGGAACTGGTCGGCCAGCTTGACGAAGCGTTCGGCCTTCTCGCTCGTCTTCGCGTCCCACGATCCGCCGAGGTACGAAGGGTCGCTCGCGAGCACCGCGACCGGATAGCCGTCGAGCCGCGCAAAGGCGGTGATGACGGCGCGGCCCCAACGCGCACCCATCTCGAAAAAGCTGCCGCGGTCGAACACTGCGTCGGCGATCCGCCGCATCGCGTAGACCTGCTTCGCCTCGCGTGGCACCGCCGCCAGCAGGCTCTCCTCACGCCGATCAACTGGATCGCTGCATGCGGTGCGCAGCGCGCGGTCGTGGATCGACGACGGCAGATAGGACAGGAACCGCCGCGCCGCCGCGAACGCCTCGGCCTCGCTCGCGACCTCGTCATCGACCACCCCATTGCGCGTATGGACGTCGCTGCCGCCCAGCTCCTCGCGGTCGAGCGTATCGCCGATCGCCGCCGCGACCGCCGGCCCCGCAGCGAACAGCTGCGACAGCCCGCGCACCATCACGCTATAATGGCTCGCGACGACCCGCGCCGCGCCCAGCCCCGCGGTCGGCCCCAGCGCCAGCGCCACCACCGGCACCGTGTCGAGGTTGGCAATGATCTCGTGCCACCCGGGGACGTGCGGGATATAGGTATAGCCCATATCCTCCAGCGTCTTGACCGACCCGCCGCCGCCGGTGCCGTCGATCATCCGGATCAGCGGCAGGCGATATTCATGCGCCATCGCCTCGCACTGCACGAACTTGCGGTGCAGCGCCGCATCCGCCGCACCGCCGCGCACGGTGAAATCGTCGGCCGACGCAACCACCGGCCGGCCGTCGATATTCGCGCGGCCAAAGATGAAATTGCTCGCGGCGAGGTCTTCGAGTTCGCCGTCGGCCCCATAGCGCCCGCGCCCCGCGATCTTGCCGATCTCGCGAAAACTGCCCGCATCGACGATCCCCGCGAGCCGCGCCCGCGCGTCCATCTTGCCGCGCCCATGCTGCCGCGCGACCTTTTCTTCGCCGCCCATCTTCTCGGCCATCGCGCGGCGTTGGCCCAGTTCGCCCACTTCTTTTTTCCAGCTCATGGGGCAAAGGCTAACTGACGTTGACGGAAACGTCATGCAAAACCTATCGTCGGCGGATGAAGCGCATCATCCCCCTCCCGCTCGCGGCCGCCTTGCTCGCGCTCGCCCCTGCCGCGGCCAGCGAGCCGCGCACCCTGCCCGGCATCGAAGACGCCTATCAAAGCGCCGCCTTCGACCCCAATCCCATGCCCGCCATCGACGCCGCGCTCGCCAGCGCGACGCAATCGGGGGCGCGCGTCCTGCTGGTGATGGGCACCGGCGGCTGCCACGACAGCGCCTGGCTCGCCAATCTGATCGCCACCGACCGCTTCGCACCCGTCCGCGATCGCTACACCATCGTCTATGCCGACATCGGCATGCCGCACGTCCGCGGGCTTGGCCGCAACCCCGCGGTGCCGAAACGCTTCGGGTTCAAAAAGATCAAGGGCACCCCGACCGTCGCGATCCTGACCGCCGACGGCACCGTCCTCAACCGCAAGGCCGCACCCAAGTGGCGCAACGCCGCCAGCCGCAGCGACGACGAGATTTACAACGAACTGATGCAATAGGGAGAGACGCATGGCCGACAGGAATCTTGCGGGCCGCATCGCGCTCGTCACCGGCGCCTCGCGCGGGATCGGGCGCGGGATCGCGATCGGGCTGGCCGAAGCGGGCGCCGACGTCGCGGTCAACTACACCCGCGGCGCGCAGGAAGCCGCCGAAACCGTCGCCGCGATCACCGCCTTGGGTCGCAAGGCAAAAGCCTATCAGGCGTCGGTCACCGACGAAGCCGCCTGTGCCGCGATGGTTGCCGCAGTCGAAGCCGATTTCGGACCGATGTCGATTTTGGTCAACAACGCTGGCATCGCCAGCCGCGGCCGGTCGGTCGCCGACACCAGCCCCGAAGAAGTCGACAAACTCTTCGCCGTCCACGCCGGCGGCCCGCACCGCCTGAGCCGCCTTGCGCTGCCACAGCTGCGCACCCACAAGCGCAGCGACATCATTGTCATCTCCAGCATCGCGACCTACACCCACTCACCGAACGGCGCACCGTACACCATGGCCAAGGCCGCGGGCGAGGCGCTGGCCTATGCGCTCGCCAAGGAAGAGCTGGCGAACGGCGTCCGCGTCAACATCGTCGCCCCCGCGCTCACCGTTAGCGACATGGGCGAAAAACTGTCGCGCGCGATCACCGGTCAGGACGACATCCAGCATCTCGCCGCCAAAATGCCCTTCGGCCGCGTCGCCGTCCCCGCCGACGTCGCCGCCGCGGTCGTCTGGTTCGTCAGCGACGCGAATTCCTACTGCTCGGGCCAGAAACTCAACATTGACGGGGCGGGACAAGCGACGTTTCGGTGATATTCCCTCTCCCCTTGGGGGAGAGGGTTGCGAAAGCTTGGCGGCTTGCCGCCTAGCTGAAGCTGGGTGAGGGTCAGCCAGCTTCACCATCGCCTGCAAAGTCCCAACCCTCATCCAACTCCGCCTCACCGCTTCGCGGTAAGGCTCCATATCCTTCTCCCCGAAGGAGAGAAGGCAAGGTACAGCCCCACCATGCGTCCCGATTCGCCCTCTCCTGTCATCCCGTTCCTCATCGCCTGCGCGGGCATCGCGACCTTTTCGGCGATGGACGTCCTGATGAAGGGGCTGTCGATCGACATCGGCGCTTACAACGCCGTCCTGTGGCGCACCGGGGCCGGGACGATCCTCAGCGGCGCGCTTTATTTCGCGTCGCGCCCCGCGATGCCCGACCGCGCCACGCTTCGTATCCACGCCGTCCGCTCGCTGTTCGTCGCGGGCATGGCGGTCAGCTTTTTCTGGGCGCTGGCGCGATTGCCGATGGCCGAGGCGATCGCGATCGCCTTCATCGCGCCGCTGGCGACGCTCTATATGGCGGCGATTTTCCTGGGCGAACGGATCGGCCCGCGCTCGATCATCGCCTCATTGCTCGGCATCGCCGGGGTGATCGTCATCGTCGCGGGCAAGCTGGGGCGCGGCGACTATGCGCCCGATGCGCTGTGGGCGGTCACGGCGGTCGTCGGCTCGGCGCTGCTCTATGCCTATAATCTCATCCTCGCGCGGCGGCAGGCGAAGATGGCCGAGCCGATGGAGATCGCCTTTTTCCAGAACGGCTTCGTCGCGCTGATCCTGGCGCTTGGCGCCCCGTGGTTGCTCGCGGTTCCCGGCGGCGAGCACGCCCCGCACATCCTTGGCGCCGCAATCCTCGCGGTCACCTCGCTGCTGCTGCTCAGCTGGGCCTATGCCCGCGCCGAGGCGCAGATTCTGGCGACCACCGAATATACCGGCTTTCTGTGGGCGATGCTGTTCGGGTCGATGTTCTTCGACGAGGCGGTGACCTGGCCGACGATCGCCGGCGCGGGGCTGATCGTCGTCGGCTGTCTGATCGTGGCAAGGAAAACCCCGCAGCTCGATCCCATCGAGCCGGCGGCGGCTTAGCCTAGCGGCCCCTATCTCCGTTCGTGTCGAGCGAAGTCGAGACACCCATCGTCAGTGCATGACTGAGCGGCATCTCGACTTCGCTCGATGCGAACGGACTTTTTTAAACCGCCGCCCTCGCCAACCGATCATTGATCGCCGCACCCAGCCCATCGCTTGGAACCGCCGCCACCGCAATCCGCGCCTTCACGCTCGCCGCGCCCGCGTGCAACGCATCGAACAAGCGCGCCGCTGCCTCGGTCAGATCGCCCGCCTCGCTCAGAACATAATCGCCAGCGACCGCCCCGAACCCGATCCCGAACTCATCATCCGCAAAATCCACCGCCCCCAGCCGCACCGGCTTGCCCGGCGCATAATGGCTCGCGAGCATCCCCGGCGCGACGACCTCCGATCCCATGACGCCCGCAACGACTAGCCCGCTCGCCTCGGCCAGCATGTTGGACGTCACCGGCCCCGGCCGCAGCACCTCGACCGCCCCGTCCTTGACGCGCGCGATGGTGGACTCGACGCCCGCCGTCGTCGGCCCATCGTCGATCACCAGCGCGATCCGCCCGTCCAGCGTGGCCAGCACATGCCCCGCCTTCGTCGGGCTCACCCCCCCGCTCGCATTGGCGCTCGGCGCGGCCAGCGGCGCGCCTGTCGCCGCCAGCAATGCCTGCATCGCCCGGTGCCCCGGCACCCGCAGCGCGATCGTGTCCAGCCCCGCCGTCGCAATGCTCGCGACCGGGCAATCGGCGCGGCGCGGCACCACCAACGTCAGCGGTCCGGGCCAGAAGCCCGCCGCCAGCGCCCGCTCGGCCGCGCCAAACACCCCCAACCGCTCCGCCGCCGCCAGTTCGGGCACATGGACAATCAACGGATTGAAATCGGGGCGCCCCTTTGCGGCATAAATCCGCGCCACTGCTTGCGGGTTGCGCGCGTCGGCAGCGAGCCCATAGACCGTCTCGGTCGGCACCGCGACCGGCTGCCCCGCGCCAACCAGCGCCGCGGCGCGCGCTATCGCATCCGTGTTAAACGGCAAGACCTCGGTCGCCATGCTGTCGTTCGTTTGACCCTTCGCCATGCCGCGCTATAGCCGCGGCCACCACAGAATCGCCAGCAAAAGCGGGGAGCAGGGTCAGCATCCCTTGCTGGCGCGGTCGAGGTTTGAGTCGATTTTGTTCAGGGCTAGGACGCGAGGCGCCGCAGTATGTCGATACTTCAAGTCTCGCTGACGCCGCCATGGACAAAATCGGCCAAATCCCGCAGGGACGCCGAAATGGCTTCGACCTCGCTTCCACGCGGCCTTGCAGATGGAACCACCATCTGCGGCGGCCACGCGAAAGCGATATCTTCGCCATTTCGACGCCTCGACCGTGCCAGCAAGGGATGCTGACCCTTTATGACCTACACACCGCCGACCACCGAACAACTCTTCGTCCTCGACCATATCGCGCGCATCGACGCGATGGCGGCGCATGACAAATTCGCCGCCGCGACCCCCGACATGGTCGAAGCGATCGTCACCGGCATCGGCGAATTCGCGGCCGAGGTTTACGCCCCGCTCAACCGTGTTGGCGACGTCCACAACCCCAAATGGGAAGACGGCAAGGTCATCATGCCGCCGGGGTTCAGGGAAGCGTACAGGCAGTTCGTCGAGGCCGGCTGGGGCAGCATCGACGGCCCTGGCGAATATGGCGGCCAGGATCTGCCCTTCACCCTCGCGACGGTGGTGATCGAGGCGCTCGGCAGCGCCAACATGGGCTTCTCGCTCTGCAGCATCCTCACCCCCGGCGCGATCCACGCGCTGATGGCCTATGGCACCGAGGAACAGCGCCAGACCTGGCTGCCCAAGCTGATCACCGGCGAGTGGAACGGCACGATGAACCTGACCGAGCCCGCCGCGGGCAGCGACGTCGGCGCGCTGCGCACGGTCGCTGAACTGGTCACCGAGGGCGACCATGCCGGGCTGTACAAGATCAAGGGGCAAAAGATCTTCATCACCTTTGGCGAGCATGACCTCACCGACAATATCGTCCACCTCGTCCTCGCCCGCACCCCCGGCGCGCCCGAGGGCACGCGCGGCATTTCGCTGTTCCTCGTCCCCAAATTTCGCCTCGATGCGGGCGGCAAGCCCGCGCACGCGAACGGCGTCCGCTGCGCGTCGATCGAGCATAAGCTCGGCATTCACGGCTCGCCGACCGCAGTGATGATCTATGGCGAGGACGAGGATTGCCTTGGCGAGATCGTCGGCGCCGAAATGGGCGGTATGCGCGCGATGTTCGTGATGATGAACAACGCCCGCCTGATGATCGGCTGTCAGGGCATCCAGATCGCCGAGCGCGCGACCCAGCAGGCGCAGCACTTCGCCGCCGAACGCGTCCAGTCGGCGCTCGCGGGCACCGCCGACCGCTCGCCGGTCACCATCGACCAGCACCCCGACGTCCGCCGCATGCTGTGGCGGATGCGCGCCCAGACCGAGGCCGCGCGCGCGCTCACTTACTATGCCGCGGCGCAGATCGACTTTGGCAAGCTCGGCGACGAAGCCGCCGCGATGCGCGCCGAAATCCTGATCCCGCTGGTCAAGGCGCACGCGACCGACATCGGCTGCGAGGTCGCCAGCCTGGGGATTCAGGTCCATGGCGGCATGGGCTTTATCGAGGAAACCGGCGCTGCGCAGCATTATCGCGACGCCCGCATCGCGCCGATTTACGAAGGCACCAACGGCATCCAGGCCGCTGATCTGGTCGGCCGCAAGCTCGGCATGGCGGGGGGCGATCTGGTCCGCGGCCTGATCGACGACATCGCGCACGGCGCCGCCGATTTTCCGGAGCTTCAGCAGCTCGCCGATGCCTGTCGCGCGGTCACCGACTGGATGGTGACGGCGAACACCGGCGACCGGCTCGCGGGAAGCTATCCCTATCTCACCATGCTCGCGACCGCGACCTGCGGCTGGCTGATGGCGATCCAGCACCAGGCGGCAAAGGCGGCGCTCGAAAGCGGCAGCGGCGACCGCGTCTTTCTGGAGGCAAAGATCGCCTCGACGCGCTTTTATCTGCAGCAAATCGTGCCCGCGGCAACCGGGCTGGCCGCCTCCGCCCTGGCCGGCGACGCGACGCTCGCTCCCTTACCGACAATCGCCTGAAACGCGCGGATTCAAAACAGTTTTCGAGGATCAGCATGGGCAAGAATTTGTTCATGATTAACGCGATGATAACCATCTGAGACTAGGCACGACCGGCAATTGCTGGAGACGTGCGTGCCCATTCCGGTCAAAAATCTGATCATCAGCTGGCGGACGATTGCCCTGTCGCTGTTGCTCAGCATCGCGGCGGGACTGTCGTCGATTACAGAACCGGTCGATCGCGTCATCGAAGCGGCGGTGGGCCGCGTTGCATGGCGACCGGTGTCGGGGGACATTGTCGTGGTCGCGCTCGACGCCAAGACCCTCGATCAATCGCCCAACCGCGATTATTCGCCTATGCACTATGCCGCTGTAATCAATGCGGTAAATGCCGCCGGAGCCCGGCGCCTTTTTGTCGATTTCTATTTCGATCGTCGCGAAAAAGATCGCGACTTCCCGACGCTCACCGATGCGGTAAGGCGGATGGGTGATCGCGTCGTTCTGGCCGTGCCGACGCGGTCGGCGCCGGGAACCAACGAAAACATATCAACTTTCCCCAGCCCCGCCTTCGGCGTAAATGTGCCAATCGCCAGCATCGCATGGGAAACCGAGTTCTGGCAGATCTGGCGCGTTCCGATCAGCTATGTTGCGGATGGCCGCCTGCTGCCCAGTTTCGCATCGATGATCGCCGAAAAAACCAGCGCGACACCGGCGACCTTTCGCCTCGACTTTTCCTATGATCCGGCAACGATCACGGCCTATAGTGCTGCCGACGTCGCGAACGGCAAGGTCGGCGCTCGCGAACTCGCTGGCAAGGATGTCATTTTCGCGCCAACTGCACCCAATTTCCAAGATTCCTTCTTTCTTCCCGGCCATAATCGGCTTCCAGGCGGATATATTCACCTGATAGCCGCAGAAACGCTGAAACGGGGAAATCCGGTCGATGTTGGTTGGATTCCGGCGTTTCTGTTCGTCGTCGCAATCATTGTCGCAGCATTGTTCGCGCGCGTAAGTCGCGGCTTTACGCCTTTGACCGTCGCGATAACGGCTCTGTTGATTGCAGCGAAGATTGCGCTGAGTTTCATGCTTGTAACGGTCTGGATCGGTGCAGCACTGTTCTTCATCGCCGCGATCGGTACAAATGTGTCACGCACCCGCCGCCGCGATTCGGCACAACGCGAAAATCCGATCTCCGGTCTGCCCAATTTCGAAGCACTGCGGTCGCAGGCGTCGTTCGGCAGCGCGACGGTCGTTGCCGCGAAAGTCGTCAATTTCGAGGATCTCGCCGCCTTCATTCCCGGCGACGGGATCGGCAAGCTGGTCGAACAGGTCACCCGCCGCCTGCAACTGGCGTCGCAGGGCACGACGCTCCACCACGATCTCGACGGCACTTTTGCATGGCTCGTTCCCTATTATCAGCACAGCCAGATCGAGGGGCAGCTGGCGGGGCTCGCCGCGCTCTTCAACGCCCCGCTCACGATCGGCGAATTGCGCGTCGACGTCGCCATCGCCTTCGGGGTCAACGACGAGTTCGAGGGATCGAATGCGCAGCGCCTTGCCGCGGCACTGGTCGCTGCCGAACGTGCGATCCGCACCCGCGCGCTGTGGACGAAATATGTGCCGCGCCAAAAGGACGATGCTGGCTGGCAATTGAGCTTCCACTCGCAGCTCGAGGATGCACTGACCGGCGGCGATATCTGGGTCGCCTTCCAGCCGCAATATGCGATCGCGACCGGTACACTGGTTGGGGTCGAGGCTCTAGCGCGCTGGACGCACCCGACGCGCGGCCCGATCCCGCCCGACGAGTTCATCGTCCAGGCCGAAAAGAGCCAGGACATCTATCGCCTGACGTTGTTTGTGATGGATCAGGCGATCCGGTCGGCCGCGCAGCTCCACGAGCGCGGCCACCGGATCAACATGTCGGTCAACCTGTCGGCCACGCTGCTCGACCATAGCGACCTTGTCGGCACGATCCGCGTCATGCTGACTGCGCACCATCTGCCGCCCGAAATCCTGACCATCGAGATCACTGAAACCGCGCAGATCGAAAACAGCCGCCAGGCACGCCAGACACTCGCCCAGCTCCGCCGCACCGGCATCCGCCTGTCGATCGACGATTATGGCACCGGCCAGTCAAACCTCGAATATCTGACCGAAATCGAAGCCGACGAAATCAAGATCGACAAGCGATTCGTGATGACGATGCGCGATTCGCAACGAAACCTTGAAGTCGTTAAGTCGACCATTGACCTAGCCCATCGCCTGGGCGCCGTTGCGGTCGCCGAAGGCATTGAAGATGCTGAAACAATGGCCCTGCTCGACCAGCTCGGCTGTGATGTTGGTCAAGGTTATCATCTTGGCAAACCTCAATTATTTTCCGAGCTCGCGGCGACCCTCGCCGCCCCGTCGCAAAACCGCACCGCATAGCTGCCAGATTGGCGGTAATTTTATGGTTAAGACTCGATTTACCTTACCAAAGATGGTATATGCTCCGTTAACTGTTCTTCGTGGGCAGTGCCGACAGGAGATTTATTATGGGTTGGTTTTGGAGATTCCTGGGTGGCGGCGGCACCGATAGCGGTGGCGGTCAAGCCTAACCTGGATATGGATTAGAGGAGGGGCTCCGGCATTGCCGGGGCCCTTTTTTTTGCCTGCCGCGCGCGTGCCGATCCGGCGGCACATTGAGGATATTGGCGGCGATCGCGCCGCCGTCCGCATGGCGTCGATCGCCGCCCCGCGCCAGGCAAAATATTTTGCTGACGGGCGTCACCACACCGCGACCCGTGCTATCCCGCAGAAACGCTGGCGCTACCGCTGATGGCCGGGCATCAGCCGCGACGAGACGAATCAAAATATCGACGAACCGAGTCTCTAATCCGTCATTTACCGTCTTGCATCATCGCGCCGACGTGGCACTATAGATGGTGGGTAGGCCACGGGGGCACCCCAAGAAATAGTGTTTGGCCAAAATTGGCGGATTTCCGTCGCCCACGACATGTGGGCACGGGAAAGTGCTTCGTGCGGCCAAAATAAGTGCCCCCTGGGTCGGTTTAGATGCTAAGACCGGGGCTTCGCCCTGAGTCGAACAAGACAGGAACAAAGCGCACCAGTTGCGCGTTCAAATCGGGGGCGATTACGATGGATTTTCGGGAAACGGAACGGGTGGAGACGAGCGACGTGGCGACGGTGGAACTGACGAAAAATGAAGCGCCGGTCGCGAACGAATCGGCGCCTGACGCGCCGGCCGCGGCAAAGCTCAACGACAGCAGCGAGGCGAAGGTCCACGCGCGTCGATTCGACATCGTCACGGACAAAAGCCGCGACGCGCTGCTCACCGACTTCGGCAAGGAAACGCTCGAGGACCGCTATCTCCTCCCCGGCGAATCCTATCAGGATCTCTTCGCGCGCGTCGCGTCGGCCTATGCCGACGATCAGGAGCATGCCCAGCGCCTCTATGACTATATCAGCCGCCTGTGGTTCATGCCCGCGACCCCCGTTCTCTCGAACGGCGGCACCGGCCGCGGCCTGCCGATCAGCTGCTATCTGAACTCGGTCCCCGACAGCCTGGAAGGCATCGTCGAGACGTGGAACGAGAATGTCTGGCTCGCCAGCCGCGGCGGCGGCATCGGCACCTATTGGGGCAGCGTGCGCGGCATCGGCGAACCCGTCGGCCTCAACGGCAAGACCAGCGGCATCATTCCGTTTGTCCGCGTGATGGACAGCCTGACCCTCGCGATCAGCCAGGGCAGCCTGCGCCGCGGCTCGGCCGCCTGCTATCTCGACATCAGCCATCCAGAGATCGAGGAGTTCCTCGAAATCCGCAAACCGTCGGGCGACTTCAACCGCAAGGCGCTCAACCTCCACCACGGCGTGCTGATCACCGACGAGTTCATGGAAGCGGTGCGCGACGGCGGCGAATTCAACCTGCGCAGCCCCAAGGACCAGAGCGTGCGCGGCAGCGTCGACGCGCGCTCGCTGTTCCAGAAGCTCGTCGAAACGCGCCTCGCGACCGGCGAGCCCTACATCATCTTCATCGACCAGGTGAACCGCATGATGCCCAAGCATCACCGCGATCTGGGGCTCAAGGTCACCACCTCGAACCTCTGCTCGGAAATCACCCTGCCCACCGGCCGCGACCATCTCGGCAATGATCGCACTGCGGTCTGCTGCCTCTCGTCGCTCAACCTCGAAACCTGGGACGAGTGGAACGGCGACAAGATGTTCATCGAGGATGTCATGCGCATGCTCGACAACGTCCTTCAGGATTATATCGACCGCGCCCCGCCCGAAATGGCGCGCGCCAAATATTCGGCCAGCCGCGAACGCAGCGTCGGCCTCGGCGTCATGGGCTTCCACAGCTTCCTTCAGGCGCGCGGCCTGCCGTTCGAGGGCGCGATGGCGAAATCGTCGAACCTCCGCGTCTTCAAGCATATCCGCGCCCAGGTCGATCAGGCGTCGATGCTGCTCGCCAAGGAACGCGGCCCCTGCCCCGACGCCGCCGATCAGGGGGTGATGGAGCGGTTCAGCTGCAAGATGGCGATCGCGCCCACCGCGTCGATCTCGATCATCTGCGGCGGCACCAGCGCGTGCATCGAGCCGATCCCGGCGAACATCTACACGCACAAGACGCTCTCGGGCAGCTTCTCGATCCGCAATCCGCATTTGGAAGCCCTGCTCGTCGACAAGGCGAAGAACAGCGACAATATCTGGAACTCGATCCTCGAAAAGGGCGGCAGCGTCCAGCACCTCGACTTCCTGACCACGGACGAAAAGGACTGCTTCAAGACCAGCTTCGAGATCGACCAGCGCTGGCTGCTCGAACTCGCCGCCGACCGCACCCCCTATATCGATCAGGCCGCCTCGCTGAACCTGTTCATCCCGGCGGACGTCGAGAAATGGGATCTGCTCATGCTCCACTACCGCGCGTGGGAACTCGGCATCAAATCGCTCTATTATCTCCGCAGCAAATCGGTGCAGCGCGCCGGCTTCGCGGGCGGGGTCGAGGCCGACAACACCGCCGAAGCCCCGGTGTACGAGCTGCAGACCACCGATTATGATGAATGCCTGGCGTGTCAGTGATGATTTCCGCCAAAGGCGAAAAGCTCAGCTTTTTTAGGATAAGCAAATGAACGATGCACGGCACGACGACGATTTGTCCAATAAGGCAGATTGGCTCGAAGAATTGCTGACAGGCCTGATTCTGGATATCAAAAAGGGCGACGGCACGACCGTTCACACGAACTCCGTGCTCGTTTTGGCTCGCCCTGGAAGCGAGAAACAGAAAATGTTTAGCAAAATCAAATCTGCGGCAGGCATCTAAAGTGTTCCCCCGCGAAGGCGGGGGTCCAGAGCGAGATTGCGCCAAGCCACACTGGATCCCCGCCTGCGCGGGGACACGAAACAAAAGACAAGAACCGAGGATAGCCCGCCATGCCCCTTCTAGAATCCCGCAACACCTACAAGCCCTTTGAATATCCCTGGGCATTCGATTTCTGGAAGCGCCAGCAGCAGATCCACTGGGTTCCCGAGGAAGTGCCGCTGGGCGAGGATTGCCGCGACTGGGCGCAGAAGATCAGCGACCATGAACGCAATCTGCTCACCCAGATTTTCCGCTTCTTCACCCAGGCCGATATCGAGGTGCAGGATTGCTACCACGACAAATATGGCCGCGTGTTCAAGCCGACCGAGATCAAGATGATGCTGACCGCGTTCAGCAACATGGAAACCGTGCATATCGCGGCGTACAGCCACCTGCTCGATACCATCGGCATGCCCGAAAGCGAATATGGCATGTTCCTCGAATATGACGAGATGCGCGCCAAGCACGACTATATGCAACAGTTCGGCGTCGACAATGACGAGGATATCGCGCGCACCCTCGCGATGTTCGGCGGCTTTACCGAGGGGCTTCAGCTCTTCGCCAGCTTCGCGATGCTGATGAACTTCCCGCGCTTCAACAAGATGAAGGGCATGGGCCAGATCGTCAGCTGGTCGATCCGCGACGAAAGCCTCCACTGCGAAGGCATCATCAAGCTGTTCCACACCTTCACCAAGGAACGCGACTGCCTGACCAAGGCGGTGAAGGAAGACATCATCGACACCTGCCAGAAGACGGTGCGGCTCGAGGATGCGTTCATCGACCTCGCGTTCGAACAGGGCCCCGTCCCCGGCATGACGCCCAAGGAAATCAAGCGCTACATCCGCTACATCGCCGACTGGCGCCTCGGCCAGCTCGGCTTCGCACCGATCTACATGATCGAGGAACACCCGCTCCCCTGGCTCGCCCCGCTGCTCAACGGCGTCGAGCACGCCAACTTCTTCGAAACCCGCGCGACCGAATACAGCAAGGGCGCGACTCGCGGCGAGTGGAACAATGTCTGGTCCAGCTTCGACAACCGCAAGAAAGCCAAGGCGAACGACGACCTCGCCCCCGCGATCACCGCCGAAACCGACGGCGAGGATATGTTCAAACAAGCGGGGATTGCCGCGGAGTAAGCACGCGAAAACCCCTCCCGCTCGCGGGAGGGGCAGCGAGACTTAGGAGCTTGCTCCTTAGTCGCAGCGGGGAGGGCACCAACGCCACCCCGAGACACAAGACCAGAAGTCAGAGGCCAACCAAATGACCGAAAAACAAAAACTCCTCATCCTCAGCCAGCCGCAGCGTTCGACGCTCGAAGGCCTGTCGAACCGCCGCCCCCAACTCCCCACCGACCCGATCCGCGACGAACTCGTCACGCTGGGGCTGGTGGTGAAACAGGGCGCCAAATGGGCGCTGACCCCGCAGGGCAAAAAGGTGCTGGCGGCGAGCTCGAACCGGCGCAATGCTGGGGGGTTTTCGGTTTGACGCTTAAGGAACGGAAAACAGTTTGGGGTGGAGCTAGTTCATGGCGATAACTTTCGATGACGTAACAGTAAGAAAGTTGTTTGGGTCTGAAGACGCCGAAAGTGAAGATCCGGAGCGCCTAAAAGAGTATTTTCTTAATAATGGCGCTTACAATGATTTAAATGCGCCACTTCCTCTTAGAATTGTTACCGGCCACAAGGGAGTAGGAAAATCTGCGTTACTAAAACGTGCGTTTTTGGATGATCAAGAAAACAATATTCTTGCGGTCGAGATTCAGCCTAATGATATAGCTGAATTGATGGCTTCCGCTCCAGACGAGCCCTTCATCCAAAAAATTGAACGTTGGAAATCTGGAATAAAACGCATTGTTGCTCAAAAAGCCGTTGATTCCATGATCAGCGGATCGATAGATAATGCCACGCAAGAAAAATTTCAAAATGCGGGGCAAAAAGCTACAGCCTTTATACGACGCGCTATCGAAATAATTAAACCAAATATAAATGATCAGGCTAATGCTTTAATTGCCGATTCATTTTTGCGAGACAATGTTATCAGAGTTTATATAGACGACATAGATCGTGGTTGGTCGGCGAGTCAAAGCGACATTTCCAATATATCCGCCCTTTTGAACGCAATTCGAGATCTTTGTAACTCAGACAAAGGATTACAATGTAGAATTGCACTGAGAACCGATGTATATTTTCTTGTAAGAACTTCAGATGAATCTACAGACAAAATAGAACAAGATATTATCAGACTTCAATGGTCAAATGATGAAATATTAAGAATGATCACCATACGCGTGATGACCTATTTCAATATGAGAAACTTAAACGATTTGACGACTCTTTCTCAAGCAAGAATTTCAAAAGAGATACTGTCAACTGTTATAGACCCTATTTATAGCGGCCGCGGGCTTTGGGAAAACGTGCCAGTTTCCGTTCCCCTCATGTCCTTGTGCAGAAAGCGCCCGAGAGACCTGGTCAAATTGCTTCATGCCGCCGCTCGTGCAGCAGGGAAATCGAGCCATTCTATAATTAAGTCCGAAGACCTCACCTCAGCATTTGAAGCCTATTCGGATGAAAGACTACAAGATCTCGTCAACGAATTTCGTAGCGAAATGCCCGAAATTAAAAATGTACTATTGAAATTCAAACCATCGAAGAAGGAGAAGCATGCTTCGATAAACTATAAGTTTACGACAGATCAGCTTATCAATAAAATAAAGAACATACGGCAGCAGGTTAGAATAGAATTTAGATCGGGAACTTCGGTCAGCGAAAGATCAATACTTTCTTTTTTGTATAAGATTGACTTTATAATTGCCAGAAGCGAAAGTGATGGGAAAGCGAAGTGGACTTATTTCGATCAGCGCCGATTTTTGGCAAATGATGCTATAGACTTCGGATTTCAATGGGAAATTCATCTAGCATATCGGTGGGCAATACAGCCAAATGACATCCAGGACGTGATAGATTCGCTGGACGATATCTCTGGATAGAGCAGCGCGTCGCATCGCTGATCGCCGCAATTACGGTGACAAATGCAACAATCCCCAATTAGTCCCACGCCGCGTGGATGCCGGATCAAGTCCGGCATGACGGTACGAAGAGAAGGCTCCGTTCCGCACCAATCCTCGTCACCCCGGACTTGATCCGGGGTCCATCGCCGCCCTAGCCTCCACCCCATGCACGCCGACTTCCAGCCCTGCGTCTATATCACGGCCAGCGCGCGGTACGGCACGCTCTACCCCGGCGTCACCTCGCACCTGATCCAGCGCATCTGCCAGCACCAGGGCGGCAGCTTCGACGGCTTCACCAAACGCTACGGCGTCAAAACGCTCGTCTGGTTCGAACTCGCCGGGACGATGCACGCCGCGATCACGCGCGAGAAGCAGATCAAGAACTGGCAGCGGAAATGGAAGATCGAGTTGATCGAGGCGGCGAACCCGGAATGGCGCGATCTGACAGAGGAACTGGGGTTGCCGCCGTTGGGTGGGTGACGTCGACAACCGCACCTTCCCCTTCATCCGGCACCTCCCCCTCATTCGTCATGCCGGACTTGATCCGGCATCCATTCCAGCGCCGGCGTCGTGGACCCCGGATCAAGTCCGGGGTGACGAAAGAGGGGTGGTGCTTCGTGTTTTCTTATCTGCGCGACTTCGCGCCTTCGCGTGAAAACTAATTCCCGCACCGCCCCGCACCGCCCCACACACACCCAAAATCCTATTTCGCACACCCTACCCCAAAAACCGCTGTCCTACATTATCCGGCTATGCTCCAAACTGGCAGATG
>NZ_SCOT01000059.1 GCF_005502465.1 Sphingopyxis sp. L1A2A | reverse complement strand
GGGTTGGCGAGTATCTTCGCCGGGTTCACTTCGGCGATCACCCGCCGCATCACATAGCCGGTGCCCATGCCGTCGCCGTCGGCCAGCACCCCGACGACCTCGGGCGCCTTCACCCCCGCGCCATGCGCCGCGATCACCAGCGCCGCCTCGTCGGCATGACCATAGGGCCGCCCCGCCATATAATCGGCTGACGGCGCGCGGCGCAGCACATAGGCGCCGCCCGCCCAATCAAACGCCCAGCTTTCCATATTGGCCCCGCCCGACAGGCGCGCCAGACCGGTCAATTCACCGGGGCCAGCAATGCGGGTCATCAAGCCGGCGAGTAAGTCGGTAAGTGCGGTCATATCGTCTGAGGAGCATCATTTAGCTGATGGCTTGCGCACATTCGCCGCATTTTCGACCCTTGCCCTCAATCAATTACTTAGTATACTAATTATATAGATTAAATGCCGCGAGGCAAGTGACGAGATCCGCGGCTATTCCAGTGAGGGTTTTTTACTGGACCAAGATTGTTCAACCATGTCAGCATCCGGTGCGTCCAAATTTTGGAACGAATGGCACAAGCTGGCTCACGATGTTCGAACTTCGATTGCCGGTCGGACGGCCGTTTCCTGAGCAGGTCGATCTCGATCCGAATGACACAAATGAGGAGCGTTGCTGACGCGCTGATCCGACATCGACGAATGGCAGGTTTCAGGCAGCGCTCTCGCGGCCGACTACGACTTAGATGAGGCGCGTTTCAGACCGACTGCTATTCGGCTCGATCCGGCCGATTGCGGTCGGACGGCTTTTGGCGCCATTCCGAAGCAAGCTTCCATTAACAACGGCCGGTAACCGGCAGCACCGCCGTAGCGATCCAAAATCAGCAAACTCTCCGCCCACAATTGCGATGGGCAATTTGCGCAAAATGGCAGCCAAAGGTGGCTACTGTTGCCATGACGAGAATAAGCCACGAGATCGCCAAGGTCTGGTTGGCGAACGATCCGCTTACCGCTCGTTTTCAAGGATCGACGCGCATAATCGAATCGAATAGGCGGTAAGAACGCCGGACACCGTCCCATTGCGACCGTGTCGCGGGGCAGAAGCAGACAATCGGAGAGACCAGAATGACCGTTACCGCCCGCGCCCGCGAAATCGGCGACCGTGTCGAAGCGTTCGTCCGCGACGTCATCGTCGCCTATGAACCCGATCCGCGGTGCCGCAGCCATGGTCCATCCGAAGACTTGGTCGTCGAAATGCGCCACAAAGCGCAAGCTGCAGGCGTGCTGACACCGCATATCCTGCCCGGCGGCAGCCATTTGAGTCATGCGGAAACAGCCTATGTCCTAACGCGCTCAGGCCTGTCACCGCTCGGTCCGCTCGCCGTAAACACCGCCGCGCCCGACGAGGGCAATATGTACCTGCTCGGCAAGATGGGATCTTCTGAACAGAAAGCGCATTTCCTTGCACCTATGATCGACGGCACCGCCCGCTCGGCCTTCTTCATGACCGAACCGGCCGCCGAAGGCGGCGCCGGATCCGACCCCTCGATGATGCAGACGACGTGCCGACAGGATGGCAATCATTGGGTCATCAACGGCCGCAAGGCCTTCATCACGGGCGCCGAGGGCGCCAAGGTCGGCATCGTCATGGCTAAGGCTGATGAAGGTGCCTGCATGTTCCTCGTCGACCTGCCCCACCCCGCCATCCGCATCGATCGCGTCCTAGACACCATTGACAGCTCAATGCCTGGCGGCCATGCCGAAATCACCATCGACAATCTGCGCGTGCCCGCCGACCAGATGCTCGGCAATCCCGGTGAGGGCTTCAAATATGCGCAGGTCCGCCTGGCCCCCGCGCGCTTGACTCATTGTATGCGCTGGCTCGGTTGCTGCATCCGCGCCAACGAGATCGCCACCGACTATGCCAATCGCCGCCACGCGTTCGGCAAGCCACTCGTCGATCATGAGGGCGTCGGCTTCATGCTCGCCGAAAATCTCATCGACCTGAAACAGGCCGAACTTATGATCGACTGGTGCGCCGGCGTGCTCGACACCGGATCACTTGGCACGGTCGAAAGCTCCATGACGAAGGTTGCCGTGTCCGAAGCGTTGATGCGGATCGCCGATCGTTGCGTCCAGGTGATGGGTGGCACCGGCGTCACCCGCGACACGATCGTCGAGCAAACTTTCCGCGAAATTCGCGCCTTCCGCATCTACGACGGTCCAACCGAGGTCCATAAATGGAGCCTCGCCAAAAAGATCAAGCGCGACTGGAAAGACGCCCAATCCTAAGCGAGAACGAGAACGCCGGGATAGCCGCTAACTCGACGCGGCGGCGCTGGCGGGGCCTTTCTGCCTCCTTGCAGCGGATGTAGATGGCGCACGAGCTTGTCGCGCCTGATACGCCGGGATGGCGGTCACGACGCTACGGGCGGCGCGACGCGTCGAGGGAACACCCAGCCGCGGAGGCTTATACAAATGGCAGCTTTGCGGGTTGAAACTCGATCAGCCAAACGGCCGACATGAGGCGCAAAGCTGCCAGTTGCGACGCGAGCGGGTTGTGGGTGATTTTGTGACGTTAAGCGTTGCCGTCTATTGTCGTTCGTTGTGGTCTATTGAGCAGCTGATCATGCACGGACGCAGCCAAGTACCTGAAAACACTACACAATAAACCACGACAGAACGGCCTCTTAATCAGCGGGTCCTAGGTTCGAGCCCTAGTGCGTCCACCATTTTTCTAAACGATTTTCTCGGCTCTGGGCGTCGACTCTTGATCGTAGTTGGGCGTCCGGTTGGGCGCGCTGGCTTCGAGTTTTCGGATCGCAGACCGCGCTAAATTGTCATCGAGCAGCAAATAGTGCGCGTTCAAAATCTCGTTGACGTCCGTCAGTGAGTGACCGCTGATCGATGCGATTTCATTGGCAGCGACCGACATAGATGCTGCGAGCACAAAAGAAGTCGGATCATTTTTTACCTCCTGACCCGCGTCATGGCTTCGCGGGATGTATGAAGGTCGTGGGCGTAACCACCTTTCAGGCCCATTTGAACGCCGCAAAGATACTGGTCCCGCATCGTCGCGCCATAAGCGGAGGCCAAATTGAGCAGATGACGCTTGCCGAACCAGAAGGATTGGCTGCCGAGAAGATCGCCGCTGAACGTTTCGCGGCGGGTCGAGAGAACTGCGCTCCGCACCGTCCCCAGGCCGGGCTGTTTGCCGCCGCCGCGCTTGTGGTTGCGATCAGCCTGCCTTTCGCGTGGCAGTCGCCGGTGCCGCTGGCCCCCGCAGCCGACGAAGCGATTGCGCCCGGCACAAAGGATGAAGCGCCGCCCGTCACAGCGATCGCCGCCGCGCCAAATGCGGTTAGGGCTGTCACGCCGCCCGCCGCCGCACCGGACACCCCCGACTTCGCCCCGTCGTCGCCTCGATCGGTCGATACCGCGACGGCAGCCAAGTCGATGGAGATCGCCCAGGCGGCGCCCGCCGCGCCGCCACCGCCCATGATGCGCGCTGATGATGCCGCACCCATCGTCGTTCAGGGGCGTGCCCTGTCACAAACCCTGCAAGAAACGCCGGTCGCCGTGTCGGTCGTCTCGTCCGAAGAATATTCCAGCCGCAGCGAAGGATCGATCGTCGTCACCGGCGCGCGCACCGCGCGGAGCAAGCCCGTGCGGCGCGGCGATTGGAACGCCTGCACGGTGAACGATCCGAACCGGGCTCTGTCGCAATGCCGCAAGCTCGCCGACAAGGCGGCAAAAGCCGTCCGGAGCCAGGCCGACGCCCATCTATCCGAGGGTCTGAAATTGGCATGGTCCGGCGATCTGGACCAGGCAATCGCGGCGTTCGGCGCGGCGCTTGCCATCGCGCCGGACCTTTCGGCCGCTTATCTCAACCGTGGGCTCGCTTATGACCGGCAAGGCGACGGTGCGGCCGCGATGGCCGATCTTGACCGCGCAATAGGATTGTCGCCCAAGTCGGCGCGCGCCTATTACAACCGCAGCGTCCTGTTGCGAAAATATGGCGATCCCAAACGCGCCGGCGCCGACGAACAACAGGCGATCAATCTGGACCCAAGGTATCAGGCGATCCTGCGTTAAGGAAAAGCGGACCGTCGCGCAGCAAGCGCGATTGACCGGCGCAATCAGCAGATCGTTATCTGCGGTCGGCAGCGAGGCTCCTTGGCACCGCGCGAGCTGAAGATGCTCATGTGGTAATGCTGGTCGCAACCGGATAGGGGGACGGCGCACATCGGCGCAATTCAGGTAGACATATGGCTCGCAGACACTCGAAACAGGATCCCTATGGACATTTGCATCGCGAGGAGCAGGCTCCCGCCGCGATCATATCCTGCTGGCTGTGTGGACGCCCCACTGGCGAAACCATTGTCTGGCACCACCCGGTGCCCAAAAGTCGGGGCGGCCGAGATGTTGTTCCCATGCACGGCATTTGCCAGCAAACGCTGATCGCCAATTTTACAAATTCCGAGCTGCAGCGCCACGGGATGGATGTCGAAAGCCTGCTGGCCCACCCCAGCGTGCGCAAATTCGTCGATTGGGTGGCGAACAAGGATCCCGATTTCACGGCGACCATAGCCAAAAAACAACGCTGATTGGCCGGTCGAAGCGAAACGGCAGCCACCGGCGACCATTTCGCTGATCGGGCGGCGCTCACCCTTGTCAAAGGTCCAGCGCCTCACTATCCCCCGCGCAGATAGCCCCGGCACCTTGACCAGCGGACGCCGCCACCAAAGATTGCTCAGCTGACCCCTGTTCCAGCCACTCCCCATGTCGAACCGCTCAGCATCGGGCCGGGGCGACGCGCGCTTGCCATCAGCCTGGCGGTTCTGATCCCGGCGCTGCTGTTGCTCATGCTGCTCTCGTTTGGTGCCGAAACGCCGTCCGATTACCGGGAGGCGCGCGTCAGCGTGGTGAGCCTCGAGGCCAGCGAGATTTCGCAAGAAACGCCCGAACCGAGCAGTGCCGAGCGCCAACAGACCGAAGAACAGCCGGTGTCACCGCAGCCGGCACCCGACGAACCGGCGCCGCCAGCACCGGCCCAACCGCTGCCCCCGCCGCCCGCCACGCCGATCATGACGGCGCCAGCCGAACGGCCCCCGCCACCGGCGACTCCCCGGATCGCGACGCGCCCACCCGGCGCACAGGTTTATGGGCCGCCCAACACCGGTGGCTCATCATCATCCCGCGATACGGAGCGGGTGGGAACGGCGCCGAATGGCGAACCACTCTATGCCGCAGCCTGGTATCGCGAGCCGAGAGATGACGAGCTTCGCGGTTATTTGTCCACCGCCAGCGGGCCTGGCTGGGGGTTGATCGCTTGCCGCACCGCGCCGGATTACCGGGTCGAGGACTGCGTCGGGCTGGACGAGTATCCGAACGGATCACAGATCAACCGCGCCGTGCTCGCCGCCGCCTGGGCGTTCCAGGTGCGCCCGCCGCGCCTGGGTGGGCGCCCCCTGGTGGGGGCCTGGGTCAGGATCAGGATCGATTACGGCGTCAGGCGGCGTTAGGGTCTGGCAAGGATCGAAGCCCGCAGTGCCTTTGCCCGCGCTGCACCTTTCTTCCAAGGTTACAGAGCGCGGGCTCCGTCTTGTGATTGTTGCCGGGATGCCATCCCGGCCCCGATCACAAGAGGAACCCGATGCGCAACACTTTGCTGGCCACCACCTGCCTGGCCGCCCTGCTTTCGACGACTGCCCAGGCGGAAACGACGATCACCACCGCGACCACGGCACCGGTGCGGACCTCGACGATCAAGTCGGGCGCACCCGATGATATCAAGATCACCTCGACGGGTTCGGTGAAACCGACCAGCGGCACCGCAGTTACCATCGACAGCAATCATCGCGTCATCAACGAAGGCACGATCGAGATCAGCAATGCCAATGGCGCGCGCGGCATCGTCGCCAACGCCGGGACGGTCGGATCGATCACCAATGCCGCGACCGGCAAGATCATCATCGACGAACCCTATGCGCCGACCGACATCGACAATGACGGCGACATCGACGGCGCCTTTGCACTGGGCAGCAACCGCGTCGGCATCGCCACCCTCGGCGCCTTCACCGGCAATATCGTCAACAGCGGATCGATCGCGATCGAGGGCAATGATTCGGCGGGCATCCGTCTGGGCGGGCCGTTGACCGGCAATTTCACGACCGACGGCACAATTTCGGTGCTCGGCGACCGCGCGCTCGGCGTCGGGTTGCAGGACGTCACCGGCAATGTTCGCCTGGCCGGGACGATCACCGCCATCGGCCTCGATGCAACGGCCGCGCGGCTGGCGGGCAACATCACCGGGGCGCTGGTGGTTCAGGGCAATCTGACCGCCACCGGATATCGTTTTACCGCCCCGCCCGCCGATCCGTCGAAACTCGACGCCGACGATCTACTGCTTGGCGGCCCGGCGCTGTCGGTCGAGGGCAATGTGACCGGCGGCATCATCCTGGCGGTCCCGCCCAAGGATGCGAGCACAACTGACAATGATGAGGACAAGGACGGCATCCCCGACGACAAGGAAGGCAGCGCTATTGTGCGCTCTTTCGGGTCGGCAGCGGCGGTTCGGATCGGGTCGGCCACACAAAGCGTGACGATCGGTCCGGTCGCCGGGACCGGCACCGGGCTGGGGCTGATCATCGACGGCGCCGTGCTCGGTAACGGGCTTTATGCCGGCAAGGACGGCAACGGGATGCAGATCGGCGGCCTGGGCGGCGCCGTGACGATCGCGGGCGGGATCGGCATTGGCGCCACCGGCAGCGTGACCGCGCTGTCGAAGGATGTCGCCGCGACGGCCATTCGCATCGGCAGCGGGGCGACGACCCCCGAATTGCGCAACGCGGGCAAGGTCGAAGCCACGACCACCGGCAATGTCGCAGGATCGGTTGCGACCGCGGTGCTGGTCCAGGCGGGCGGTGACGTTTCGCTGATCCGCAACAGCGGCACGATCGCGGCCAAAACCGGCGGCGATAATGGCACCGCGCGCGGCATCATCGACCTGTCGGGCAATGTCGATGTCATCGAAAACAGCGGCACGATCAGCGCCACCGGAGCGCTTGCCACGTCGGACCGCAATGTCGCGATCGACCTGTCGGCGCATGCCACCGGCGCAACCGTCAGGCAAACCGCCGTCGCGTCAGGGATCGCCGCGCCCAGCATCGTCGGCGACGTCCGCTTTGGCGGTGGCAACGATATTTTCGACATCGCCGACGGATCGGTGAAGGGGAACAGTTTTTTCGGCGCGGGCAATAATCGCCTCGCGCTGTCGGGTGACGCCTCTTATGCGGGCAACGCGCGCTTCGGGGCGGGCAATGACAGCATGACGCTGGCGGGTACGGCGAAGTTCACTGGCGCTGCCGACTTCGGCGGCGGCGCCGATACGCTGAGCATCGGTGGCACGTCGATCTTTTCGGGCTCGTTGGCCAATGCCCAGGGGCTGGCGGTATCGGTCGGCGGCGGCACCTTCGACGTGTCCGGCGCCGCGCGGATTGCGTCGCTGGCGGTCACCGACAAGGGAACGCTCGGCGTCCTGCTCGACACCGGCAGCACCGGCACCGCGTTGCAGGTCACCGGCAGCGCGAGCTTTGGCGCCGAATCCAAACTGGCGCTGCGGCTGTCGAGCATCGAACAGGCCGAGGGGCGACATGTCGTGCTGACCGCGGGCACACTGACCGGCGCGAGCAACCTGACCGCGTCGCAGACGCTGCTGCCGTTCCTGTACAAGGGCACGCTGACCTCGAACGCGACCCAGTTGATCGTCGATGTGTCGCGCAAGAGCACGACCGAGCTGGGGCTCAACCGTTCCGAAGCAGGCGCGTTCGACGCGGTGCTCGACGCGGTGATTGCCGACCAGAAGATCGAGGACGTCTTTCTGGGCATCACCAGCGGCGAACAATTCCGCGGCCAGCTGGGCCAGATGCTGCCCGAGCATGAGGGCGGCGTGTTCGAGACCGTCACCTCGGGCTCGCGCGCGCTGTCGCGCCACCTGCAGGATCCCAATGCGCCGTTCCAGGACGAAGGCAAATGGGGCTATTGGGTCAACCAGGCGGTGTGGGGCACGTCGAAAAGCGTCGGCGATACTGCAAGCTATGACGTCAGCGGCTGGGGCATCGGGCTGGGCGCCGAAATCAAGAGCGACATCGGCAACTTCGGTGGCTCGATCGCGTTTCTCAGCGGCAAGGACGGCAACGGCAGCAACGCCAATGAAGTCGCCACCAGCCAGTTTGAAGGCGCGCTGCACTGGCGCTTGCGCTCGGACGGCTTCATGGCCAACGCCCGCGTCTCGGGCGCCCCGATCAGTCTGAAGGGCACCCGCATCTTCAGCGCCGAGGCAGGCGCCGAGGACATCGAAAAGACGATGAAGGGCAAATGGGACGGCACCCTGTGGTCGGCATCGGGGTCGCTCGCTTATGATGCCGAAGCGGGCGGGATCACGATCCGGCCGATGGTCGCGGTCGATTATTTCAAGCTGACCGAGAAGGGCTATCAGGAAACCGGGGGCGGCAACGCGCTCGACCTGAAGGTGCTGGGCCGCGACAGCGACGAGCTAGCGGTGTCGGGCACCGTTGCGCTCGGCATGGATTTCGGCGGCCTCGACCAATATGATGGCTGGACGCGCTTCGAAATCGAAGGCGGCCGCCGCCAGATTGTGGGCGGCACCCTGGGTTCGACCACCGCGTCGTTCAAGGACGGCACGCCGTTCACCCTTACCCCTGATGATCGCACGAGCGGCTGGGTCGGCCGTCTCCGTGGCATCGCTGGCAATTCGGCCTTTCAGGTCGCCGGCGAAATGTCCGCGGAGGAACAGCAAAACCATATTGGTTGGGCGTTCCGTGCGAGTCTGCGGGTCGGCCTCTAGCCCCCCGGCCGGCCCCGCGTGCAAGGGGGAGGCACCCTCCCTACCC
>NZ_SCOT01000058.1 GCF_005502465.1 Sphingopyxis sp. L1A2A | reverse complement strand
GCTATGTTCGGCGAGATCCTGGGCCGCTTTGAACGCGCGGGCAAGCGCCGTACAGCCCTTCCTCCAGCAGTGCTTCCCACATCATCGCGCCCTTTTCGAGGTCGGGCATGATCACCGCGATGATCGCCGACTGCGGCTCGTCGGTGCCGAGCGTGAAGCCAAGGTCGCGCAGTCCCTTGTGCAATATTTTCGAGTTTTCCCACAAATGCGCGCGCTTGTTCGACCCGTGCATCAGCTTGCGGATGCTCGTCGCGGCGGTCGCGACGACGCTGGGCGGCAATGACGCGGTGAACACATAGGGGCGGCACACCAGCCGCAAGATCTCGAACTTCGGATGGTTCGACACACAGAAACCACCGACGGTGCCGACGCTCTTGCTGAAGGTGCCGATGATGAAATCGACATCGTCCAGCACGCCCTGCGCTTCGGCAACGCCGCGGCCATTTTCGCCGATGAAACCCATCGAATGGGCTTCGTCGACCAGCACCATCGCGCCGGCTTCCTTCGAGACGCGGATCATTTCCTTCAGCGGCGCGATGTCGCCCAGCATCGAATAAACGCCCTCGAGCACCACCAGCTTGCCCGCTTCGGGGGGCAGCCGCTTCAGCCTCTTTTCGAGCGCCTCGACGTCGTTGTGGCGAAAGGCGACGATTTCGGCGTTGCCCATCGCGCAGCCGTCATAGATCGACGCATGGCTGTCGATGTCGAGAATGACATAATCGCCCTTGCCGGCGATGGTGCTGATGATGCCGAGGTTCGCCTGGTAACCCGTTGAAAACACCATGGCATGATCCATGGCGTAAAATTCCTTGAGCGCCTCTTCGCATTCCTTATGGCCCTGATAGGTGCCGTTGAGGACGCGGCTGCCGGTGGTGCCGCTGCCGAATTTGTCGAGCGCATCCTTGCCCGCGGCGATGACATCCTCGTCGAAGGTCATGCCCATATAATTATAGGTGCCGAGCAGGATCGTCTCGCGCCCGTTGCAGATCGCGACGGTCGGCGAGACCACCTTCTCCATCACCAGATTATACGGATCGGTGACCCCGGTCGCGAGCAGGGTTTCGCGCTGCTGGATCAGCGGGTCGAATTTCGAGAAAAGGTCGGTCATATCAAATATCCTTGGCCCGTTCGTGTCGAGCGAAGTCGAGACACCCGTCGGCGTGGCGTAAGGTCGAGGGGCATCTCGACTTCGCTCGATGCGAACGGAATCGGGAGTCTAGCCTTGCAGCTTTTCAACCGCCGCGACCAGCTGGCCGACGGTTTCGATTTCGGCCTGCATGTTCATGCTGATGATGATGTCAAACGTGTCTTCGACTTCGGCGACAAAATCCATCACCGTCAGGCTGTCCCATTCAAGGTCGCCGGCAAAGGTGGTCGCGTCGGTCAGCTCGACGCCTTTCTTGTTGAACGGGCCGATCAGGCCGAAAATCTGGTCGCGCAGGGCGGTGCTCATGTGGTGCGTCCCATAAAGGAATAAGATTGCGCGCGGGAATGCCGCGCTCGTCCCCGATTGGCAAGCGAATGCGGCGGGAACAGGGCAGCATCTTGCCGCCCCGGGCACTTCGTGGCATCCCTGTGGCGGGTCGCTGGCGCATTACGGACGGGGGCAAAGCGCATGGACAGCGAAAACGCATCGACACCAGCGCCGCGGCCGGCGGTTTCCTTCCCGCCGAACGCGGTCCACCTCGTCCGCACCAACCAGCAACTGACGATGCAATTGTCGCAAATGGCGGATCAAAAGGCGTCGATCCTGATGGGGGCGACCTTCGTCGTGTTCACGCTCGCGGTGGGGCAGGCGCGCGCCGGAGCGGGGGCGCTCGCGATGCCGCTGACCATCCTCGCGACCTTTTCCTTTCTGTCGGCGCTGCTCGCGGTGTCGGCGGTGCTGCCGCGCGTCGGCAAGGCGCCGCCGATCGTGTTCAAGGACGGCAAAGACCACAGCAACATCCTGTTCTTCGGCCGCTTTGCCCAGATGGAGGAGGATGAGTTCATCGACGCGGTGAAAGCGCGGCTGCACAGCGAGGAAGATCTGTACGAAACGATGCTGCGCGACACCTATCAGAACGGCATCGTCCTCGCGCGGCGCAAATATCGCTATCTGGCCTATGCGTATCGCCTGTTCGTCGTCGGGCTGACGTTGACCTTCGGGGCGTTTGCGTTCGAGATGGTGGCGATGTGGGCCTGAATCCCTCCCCCTTGATGGGGGAGGCAGCGAGACTTGCCAGCTTGCTGGCTAGTCGCAGCGGAGGGGGTGGGCTCGCGGCCTGAAACGATGGTGCAAGGACGCACCATCACCCCCATCCAACTTCGCCTAATCGCCTGCGGCGATAAGGCTGCGTATCCTTCCCCCATCAAGGGGGAAGGCGGGCCGCTGTTGCCTTTTTGCCACCCCCGCCATCGAAAATCCCCCCGATAGCCGCCCCGGATTGAACCGCCGCGCCGCTGCGCCTATCCGGGCCGGCTATGTTGCAACAGGCCACGCCTTTGACCGCGGAAACACCGCGGGGTCTTCGCCAGGAATTCCGGGCGACGCTGGCGCTGGCCTTGCCGCTGGCGGCGGCAAACCTGCTCCAGATGCTGGTCCACGCGATCGACGTCATCTTTGTTGCGCGGCTCGGCGACGCGGCGCTCGCCGCCTCGTCGCTCGGCGTGTCGATCTTTGGCCTGCTGCTGTGGACCGGCAGCGGGCTGGTCGGCGCCGCCGCGCCGCTGATCGCCGCCGAACTCGGCCGCCGCAAACATGCGGTGCGCGAGGTGCGCCGCACGGTGCGCATGGCGCTCTGGCTCAGCGCTTTGGTGTCGCTCGTCTTCATGGGCATCTGCGCCGCGGGCGGGCCGATCATGACCCTGACCGGCCAGCCCGCCGAAACCTCGGCGCGCGCGGCGGGTTTCTTGCTGATCCTGATGTGGGGCATGTTCCCGATGATTGCGGCGACGGTGCTGCGCATCTTCGTCTCGGCGCTTGGGCGGCCGACGATCGCGACGGCGATCACCTTTGGCGCGCTTGGGGTCAATGCGCTCGGCAACTGGGCGCTGGTGTTCGGCAATCTCGGCATGCCCGCGCTCGGGCTGCACGGCTCGGCGATCTCCAGCGTGCTCACCAGCGTGCTGATGCTGCTCGCCTATGTCGTCGTCATCCAGTCCGACCGGCGGCTGCGGCGCTATCATCTGTTCGGCAATATGTGGCGCACCGAATGGACGCGCTTTTTTGACATGTTGCGGATTGGCACCCCGATCAGCCTGACCATTTTGGCCGAGGCCGGATTGTTCACCGGCGCCGCCTTCCTGATGGGACGGATCGGCGAAGCCGAACTCGCGGGCCACACGATCGCGCTCCAGGTCGCGGCGCTCGCTTTCCAGATTCCGTTCGGGGTGGCACAGGCGGCGACGATCCGCGTCGGGCTGGCCTATGGGGCACGCGACCACCGCGGCATCGCACAGGCCGGACAGGCGTCGCTGGTGCTGGGCATCGGCTTCATGGCGTTCACCGCGCTGCTGATGTGGCTGTTCCCGACGCTGGTGTTGTCGATCTATGTCGATGTCGACGCGGCGCGCAACGCGGCGCTGGTCGGTTTCGCGATGCAGTTCCTCGTCGTTGCCGCGGCGTTCCAGCTGTTCGACGGCGCGCAGGCGGTTGCTGCGGGCGTGCTGCGCGGCTTGCAGGATACGCGCACCCCGATGATCATCGCGATCTGCGGATACTGGATCGCTGGCTATGGCACCGCGATCTATCTCGGCTTCTGGACCCCGCTCGCCGGGGTCGGGGTGTGGATCGGGCTGGCGGTCGGGCTTATTGTGGTGTCGGCGGTGCTGCTTATGCGCTGGCGGATGCGGGCGCAGCTGGGGTTGTTGCCTTGAGTTGCTGCTGAGTGAATTGCGTAGCGAGGCGGTTCGCGTCCTGCGTCATCTGCCTAAGCTGATCGAGCGAGACGACGCGAAGCGGTTTGTCTGACAGACTGGCATTCTGAAAACCCAGCCAGTGCTCGATAGCTTTGGTCTCGTCATATTGAACGATGACGGTCAGCACCGCATGGGCGAGGTCCGACCGCATGTCGTTCAGCGTCATGATCGCGGCAATTCGGTCATCCAGCTTCTTGGGATGAACGAACCGGTCGCGAGACGCCGTCAGATATTTCAGTTTCTGAGAAAACAGAGCGCGTGGTGCGGCCTTGAGCTCAAGCCGGACAAGATACTCGGTCACCGCGCCTTCGAGCCGTGAAAAGGCATCGATGAACCGACCGCGAGTCAACTGTCCCTCGGTCCAGATGGTGTTGGGATTTTGCTCTTGGCCGCCCTTGCTGATCGGAATCTCACACCCCATCTGGCCGCTCTACCGGCCAGCCGAAAATTTTCCCTTAATCGCCTTGACGCTGTCACACCCCCCACCCATATGGCCGTCTGTTAGCACTCACGCCCTGTGAGTGCTAAATGACATCCATTGCATCATTGGAGGGATATCCATGCAATTTCGTCCGCTGCACGACCGAGTGCTCGTCCGCCGTATCGAAGCCGAAGAAAAAACGGCTGGCGGCATCATCATCCCCGACACCGCCAAGGAAAAGCCGCAGGAAGGCGAAGTCGTCTCCGTCGGTTCGGGCGCCCGCGCCGATGACGGCAAGGTGACCCCGCTCGACGTCAAGGCCGGCGACCGCATCCTGTTCGGCAAATGGTCGGGCACCGAAGTCAAGGTCGACGGCGAAGAGCTGTTGATCATGAAGGAATCGGACATCCTCGGCGTCATCGCCTGAGCTTGTTTGTCGATTTGCGAGTGAAGTTGCGCAGTTTTCTGCGCCTTTGAAAGGAATAGCCCCATGGCTGCAAAAGACGTAAAATTTAGCCGCGACGCGCGCGAACGCATTATGCGCGGTGTCGACATCCTCGCCGACGCGGTGAAGGTCACCCTCGGTCCCAAGGGCCGCAACGTCGTGATCGACAAGAGCTTCGGCGCCCCCCGCATCACCAAGGACGGCGTTACCGTCGCCAAGGAAATCGAACTCAAGGACAAGTTCGAGAATATGGGCGCGCAAATGGTCCGCGAAGTCGCTTCAAAGACCAACGACCTCGCCGGTGACGGCACGACCACCGCGACCGTACTGGCGCAGGCGATCGTCCGCGAAGGCATGAAGTCGGTTGCCGCCGGCATGAACCCGATGGACCTGAAGCGCGGCATCGACCTCGCGGTCACTCGCGTTGTCGAAACCATCAAGGCGCAGTCGAAGCCGGTTTCGGGCACCGCCGAAATCGCGCAGGTCGGCATCATTTCGGCCAATGGCGACACCGAAGTCGGCGAGAAAATCGCGCAGGCGATGGACAAGGTCGGCAAGGAAGGCGTGATCACCGTCGAAGAAGCCAAGGGTCTCGATTTCGAGCTCGACGTTGTCGAAGGCATGCAGTTCGACCGCGGCTATCTGTCGCCTTACTTCATCACCAACCCGGAAAAGATGCTCGTCGAGCTGGCCGATCCGTACATCCTGATCTTTGAAAAGAAGCTGTCGAACCTTCAGTCGATGCTGCCGATTCTCGAAGCGGTGGTGCAGTCGGGCCGTCCGCTGCTGATCATCGCCGAAGACATCGAAGGCGAAGCGCTCGCCACGCTGGTGGTCAACCGCCTGCGCGGCGGCCTGAAGGTCGCGGCCGTCAAGGCGCCGGGCTTCGGCGATCGCCGCAAGGCGATGCTGCAGGACATCGCGATCCTCACCAACGGTGAAATGATCAGCGAAGACCTGGGCATCAAGCTCGAAACCGTCACGCTGAACATGCTGGGCCAAGCCAAGCGCGTTACGATCGACAAGGACAACACGACGATCGTCGATGGTGCCGGCGATGCCGACACGATCAAGGGCCGCGTCGAACAGATCCGCGCGCAGATCGAAACGACCACGTCGGATTACGACAAGGAAAAGCTGCAGGAACGTCTGGCGAAGCTCGCCGGCGGTGTTGCGGTCATCAAGGTCGGCGGTGCTTCGGAAGTCGAAGTTAAGGAACGCAAGGATCGCGTCGATGACGCCCTCCACGCAACCCGCGCTGCGGTCGAAGAAGGCATCGTCCCCGGCGGCGGTACCGCACTTCTGTACGCCACCAAGGCGCTCGAAGGCCTGTCGGGCATCAACGAAGACCAGACCCGCGGCATCGACATCATCCGTCGCGCGCTGCAGGCTCCGGTTCGCCAGATCGCCGAAAACGCCGGTTTCGACGGCGGTGTCGTCGCTGGCAAGCTGTTCGACCAGAAGGACAGCAACTTCGGCTTCAACGCTTCGACCGACGTCTATGAAGACCTGGTCAAGGCCGGTGTCATCGACCCGACCAAGGTCGTCCGCATCGCGTTGCAGGACGCCGCCTCGGTCGCCGGTCTGCTGATTACCACCGAAGCCGGCATCGCCGAATCGCCCGACGACAAGCCCGCCATGCCCATGGGCGGCGGCGGCATGGGCGGCATGGGCGGCATGGACTTCTAAGTCCAAACCGTTCGGCGCTCAGTCGACAGAAATCGGGCCGGGGGAGCAATCCTCCGGCCCTTTTCTTTGCAGGTCACCCTCATCGTCATCCCGGACTTGATCCGGGATCCATCTCGGCGGCGCGGTCATGGATGCCGGATCAAGTCCGGCATGACGAAATAGGGAAGCTGGGACATTGCCGGTTAAGGCGATGCCGCATAACTAGGCCGTGATGATGTTCGTCCTTGCCCTCGCACTGCTCGCCGATCCTGCCGCTGCGACGTCCGCCGTGCCGCAGGCGATAGAGCGTTGCGGCTATCGTATCGTCGAGACCTACCCCCACGACGCGACCAGTTTCACCCAGGGCCTGTTCTGGGATGGCGGCCATCTTTACGAAGCCACCGGCCAGTACGGCCGCTCGCGCGTCGCGCGGCTCGACCTCAAGACCGGCAGGGCGGTCGCGCAGACAAAGCTGCCGTCCGACCAGTTCGGCGAGGGGATCACGCGCTGGCGCGACCAGATCATCGGCGTCACCTGGCAGGGCGGGGTCGGCAATCGCTGGTCGATCAAGGATCTGAAACCCGTCGGCACGTTCACATATGCGGGCGAAGGCTGGGGGGTGACGCTGGTCGGTGACAGCCTGGTGCTGAGCGACGGCACGTCGCAGCTGCGCTTCTTCGATCCCGCGACGATGACCGAGCAGAAGCGTGTGACGGTGCGTTTCGGCAGCCGCCCGCTGGCGATGCTTAATGAGCTTGAGGCGATTGATGGCGAAATCTGGGCCAATGTGTGGATGACCGACAGGATCGTGCGGATCGATCCGGCCAGCGGTGCGATCAAATCCTGGATCGACCTGTCGGGGCTGAAGGAACAGGCCGGTGCGCGCGGGGTCGACAGCGTCCTCAACGGCATCGCGTGGGATGCGAAAAAGAAGCGCCTGTTCGTCACCGGCAAATATTGGCCCAAACTCTACGAGATTGCACTCGCCGACTGCCGCTAGCCAGTGAGCGCCTGCGCCATCCGCGCCGCGGCGGCGTCATAAACGCGCGCTTTCAACCCCGCGGTGATCGCCGCTGGCGTGCGGTCGGGGTGGCCGCCGACATAGGGCGGCGCGGGGTCATATTCGATCGCGAGCTGAATCGCCTGCGCCACCGCGTCGCCGTGCAAGCGGCCGATCAAGGTCAGCGCGAAATCGAGCCCCGACGTCACCCCGCCGCTGGTGACGACATTGCCGTCCTCGACGATGCGCGCCGCTTCAGGGGCGGCGCCGACCAGCGGCAGCAAATGGGCATAGGCCCAGTGCGTCGTGGCGCGCTTGCCCGCCAGCAGTCCGGCGCGGCCGAGCAGGAAGGCGCCGGTGCAAACGCTGGTCACCCAGCGCGCGCCCCCGGCCTGACGGGTAATGAAGTCGATCGTGGCGGCATCGCTCAGCGCGTCGGCGACGCCATGTCCGCCGGGGACGCACAGGATGTCGGCCTGCGGACAACTGGCGAAATCATCGGTCGGCAGGATCGCAAAGCCGCTGTCGGTGGCGATCGGATCGCGGCTGGCGGCGGCGCCGACCAACCGTGCGCCGGGCATCCGGCACAGCGCCTGCGCGGGCGCAGTGAAATCGAGCTGGGTGATGCCCGGAAAGAGCAGGAAGACGACGGTGGTCGACGTCGGCGTGGCAGGGGTATCGGTCATGCGGATGTCCTTGCGCTGGCGATGGATCACCCAGGCGCGCGGCTCGAAATGGCGGGTCCGCCAGCCCCGCTTCCCGATGGGTCTCCATCTTCAGCGCCAGTCGCGGGGCCCAAGCAGGATAATATCGCTGTTCACGAAGGGAAAGATGCTATTTGTCCGCCTGCTCGGCCTTTTTCACCGCCGACTCTGTATCGCCCACGGGCGCGGCGTCGCGGCTTTCGAGCATTTCGGCGGCATCGTCGAGCGCCTTCGCCTCGCTGACCGTTACCCCGCCGGGGCCAGGCTCGTTGTCGGTGCGGCTGCACCCCGCGGCCAGCCCCAAGGTCGCTGCAGCGGCGAGGATCTTTGCCAAACTGTCACGACCCATCACGACATCTCCCACGAAAAAGGGCTCCATCCGCGAAGAATGGAGCCCTTCCATAGTCGCACGCTCAGACACGTGCCAACGACTTATTGCTTGTCGTTGGCTTCGGCCTTGGCGGTCTCTTCGGCGATCTTGTCGCCCGCGGCGGCGGCGGCGTCGCCGGCCGCGTTCACGGTGCCTTCGACGGCGTTGCCGGCATCGTCGGCAGCAGCGGCGGTGGCGTCGGCGGCGTCGGCCGCACCTTCGGCGACGGCATCGCCAGCGGCGGCGGCATCGTCAGCAACGGCGGCGCCGGCTTCCGAGGTTTCTTCCTGGGCCTTTTCCGAGCAGGCGGTCAGGCTGAAGGCCGCGGCGGCCATCGAAGCGATGAGGATCTTGCGCATGGGTAATTCCTTTCGAATAAATGACCGTGCAAACGGCCATGGACGCAGAGAGTTAGCGAGGGATCAGGGGCTTGGCAATCAATAGCTTTTGCTGCCTGGCCGCATCATATCTGTCCCCAAAAAGGCCAAAGGAGCCGTCGGCGAACCGACGACCCCCCGTGTTCCTTTGGCCAAATTGGCCGGAAAGATGCTTACTTCTTAGCTTCTTCCATCGCGCCCTTGGCGGCGTCGGTCGCTTCCTTGGCGGCGTCAGCAGCTTCGGTCGCCTTGTCGGCGGCAGCAGCGGTGTCGCCAGCAGCGGCGGCATCGGCGGCACCTTCAGCAGCAGCGCCGGCCGTGGCAGCAGCGTCGGCAGCGCCTTCGGCAGCTTCCATCGCGCCGTCAGCGGCACCTTCGACGGTCGCTGCCGTGTCTTCGGTGGCGGCGGCGGTGTCGTCGGCGGCCTTTTCACCGCAAGCGGCGAGGCCCAGCGAGGCGGCGAGGACGAGCGACAGCGTGATCGATTTTTTCATTTGGGAAACCCCTCTCGGATTGAACTGATCGACCGGCACAGGAACAGATCGATCCCGAAATATGCCAATCAGGTGCAGAATTACTCGCTCGGCAAATGGCGTGCAACGCCCTTTTTGGACGAGCCGGGATGTTTCGTCGCAAACTTGTGCCGGTCCGATCTTGCATGGCGGAAATAGGGGTTCGCGGCTCGGTTGACCGGATATAAAGAAACCTTTATATGTACTCCCATGAGCGAGCTGATCGACATCTTTCGTGCCTTGGCCGACCCGACGCGCTTGCGAGTCGTGGCGCTGCTGCGCGAAATGGAGCTGGCCATCGGCGAGCTGGCGGTGGTGCTCGACCAAAGTCAGCCGCGCGTCTCGCGGCATGTGCGTATTCTGGTCGAGGCGCGCATCGTCGAACGGCGGCGCGAAGGCAGCTGGGTGTTCCTGCGGATCGCCAAGAGCGGCCCCATTGCCGAGATCATCGGGCAGGCCGACCAATGGCCATTCTCGTCGCGTGAGGCGCTGGTCATCGCCCATGATGCGCGGCGACTGGCGGCGGTGCGTGACGAACGGGTGGCGGTCGCCGAGCGCTATTTTGCCGAGCATGCGGCCGAATGGGACGCGATCCGGTCGCGCCATGTCGCCGAAAGCGAAGTCGAAGCCGCGATGCTGGCGATGATGCACAACCGCCGGCTCGGTCACCTGCTCGACATCGGCACCGGCACTGGCCGGATGGCGGAGATTTTCGCGCCGATCGCGCGCCGGATTACGGCGCTTGATCGCAGCCCCGAAATGCTGCGCATCGCGCGCGCCAAGCTGGCGGGGCAAACGACCCCGGTCGATCTGTTGCAGGGCGATTTCCTGAACCTGCCCGTGGGCGACGCCAGCGTCGACAGCATCGTCATCCACCAGGCGCTCCACTTTGCCCACGAACCCGACCGGGTGATTGCCGAAGCCAGTCGGGTGCTGCGCGGCGGGGGGCATCTGCTGGTCGTCGATTTTGCGCCGCATGAGGATGAGACGCTGCGCAATCTTGCCGCCCATGCGCGGCTCGGCTTTTCGGATGCCCAGATCCGTGGCTGGTTCGCCTCGGCTGGGCTGCTGCTGGAAAGCAATCAAACGCTCGAAGGCGGAGAACTGGCCGTGAAGCTATGGCTCGGCCGCCGACGCAGCGATGAAGATCAACCGCCGGTTGCCCATGATGGCGACGGCCAACCCAAAAGGCTTGCGGCATGACGTCGAATTTGAACTCGCTGGCGGAAGCGCGCCGCGCCGCGGCGTCGCCGCTGTTCGCCAATCTGGAAGGCGACATCGGGGTCAGCTTTGAATTTTTCCCGCCCAAGACGGAGAAGATGGAAGCGCAGCTGTGGGATACCTTCCGCACGCTTGAACCATTGGCGCCGCGCTTTGTTTCGGTCACCTACGGTGCGGGTGGTTCGACGCGCGAACGCACCCATGCGACCGTCGCGCGCATCGCTGCAGAGAGCGCCGTGCCGCCCGCCGCGCATCTGACCTGCGTCGAGGCCTCGCGCGCCGAGATTAACGAGGTCGCAGAGGCCTATTGGGAGGCTGGGGTGCGGCACATCGTCGCGCTGCGCGGCGACGTGCCGGGAGGGGCGCCGTACAGCGCGCATCCGCAGGGCTATGCCAATGCGATCGAGCTGGTGGCCGGACTGAAAGCAGTGGCGCCGTTTGAAATCTCGGTCGCCGCGTATCCCGAAACCCATCCCGACGCCGATTGCCCGCAGGCCGATCTCGACAATCTGAAGCGCAAACTCGACGCCGGGGCGACGCGGGCGATCACACAGTTTTTCTTCTCGCCCGACAGCTTCCTGCGCTTTCGCGACGCGGCGGCGGCGGCGGGGATCGACGCGCCGATCATTCCGGGCATCCTGCCGGTGTCGAATGTGTCGCAGACGCGGCGCATCGCCGATATGTGCGGCACCGCGATCCCGGCCTGGATGGTGTCGCTGTTCGACGGGCTCGACGATCATCCCGCGGCGCGGCAGTTGGTGGCGGCGACTGTGGCCGCCGAAATGTGCCGTCGTCTGTACGCCGGCGGGGTTCGCGATTTCCATTTCTACACGCTCAACCGCGCCGAACTCAGCTATGCCATCTGTCATCTGCTGGGATTGCGGCCGGTCGCAAATGCAAAGGATCAGGCCGCATGAGCGCCAATTCGAAATTGGGGGCGCGCGAAGCCCTACAGGCGGCTGCTAAGGACCGCATCCTGCTGACCGACGGCGGTTGGGGCACCCAGATCCAGGACCGCAAGCTGGTCGAAGCAGATTATGCGGGGTCGCTGGGACTGACGCATGACCAAAAGGGCAATAACGACATCCTGGCGCTGACCCGCACCGATGTCGTCACCGCGATCGGCGAGGCCTATCTGGCGGCGGGGTCGGACATCGTATCGACCAACACCTTCAGCGCCAACCGGATCAGCCAGGCCGATTATGGCGCCGAACATCTGGTCGCCGACATTAACCATGAAAGCGCGCGGCTGGGTCGCGCGGCCGCCGACAAATATGAAGCGATGGACGGTCGCCGCCGCTTTATCGCGGGTGCGGTCGGGCCGACGAACAAGACATTGTCCCTGTCGCCCGACGTCAACAACCCGGGCTATCGCGAGATCGATTTCGACGAGCTGAAAGATGTCTATCTCGATCAGGTCGTGGCCTTGGCCGAGGGCGGCGCCGATTTCATCCTGATCGAGACGATCTTCGACACGCTGAACGCGAAGGCGGGGATCGCGGCGGTGCTCGAGGCCGAGGCGAAGGTCGGGCGCGAATTGCCGCTGATGATTTCGATGACGCTCACCGACCTGTCGGGCCGCAACCTGTCGGGGCACACGGTCGAGGCGTTCTGGTATGCGGTGCGCCATGCGCGGCCGCTGACGATTGGGCTCAACTGCTCGTTCGGCGCCGCGCAGCTTCGTCCGCACGTGAAAGTGCTGTCGGAGATCGCTGACGCGCTGGTGATGGTTTACCCGAACGCCGGACTGCCCAACGAGCTGGGCGAATATGACGAGATGCCCGATACCACCGCGGGGCTGGTGCGCGAGTGGGCCGAGCATGGTCAGGTCAATATCCTGGGCGGCTGCTGCGGTTCGACCCCGGCGCATATCGCGGCGATGGCGAAGGCGGTCGCGGGATTGCCCGCGCGGCCGATTCCGCAGGTGCCGGTGCGGACGAGGCTGGCCGGGCTGGAACCGTTTACGATGGCGGCGTGATTCTAACCCCTCCCCTTCAGGGGAGGGGCAGCGAGACTTGCCAGCTTGCTGGCTAGTCGCAGCGGGGTGGGCCAAGCGGCGTCGCTCTATGCCTCCCCTGAAGGGGAGGGGTTAGAA
>NZ_SCOT01000057.1 GCF_005502465.1 Sphingopyxis sp. L1A2A | reverse complement strand
GATGACGGCTCTGAGCCGTGCGCGGCATCAGATCGGAATCCCGCGCGGGATCAGATCGGAACGATGCGCGTGATCATGTCGGTATCCCTGCGCGGGATCGTCGGAATCCGCACAGCTGGCGACGATCCGGTCATAGTCGTCGACATCACGCTGCTCACATTGCAATTCGGCACCATTGACCAGTTGTGCCAGTTTCGCCGACGCTTCTTTGCCGCATGCCCAGCTTTGTCCCCCGCGCGCGCAAGTCTGGTTAAGCTCGGGGGCGTCCACACCGTGCAAGCGGACGGCGATCCCCGCCATATTGAGAGAGTCGCCGTCCATCGCCCGGCCCGAGCGACTAATGACCTGCGCGGACGCGGAAAGCGGGGTCAGCGCCAGTGCGATTACAAAAAACCATTTCATGTGAAGAAATTTAGCGCGGTTAGCTTACCAATTTCTTGAACATCCTCGATCGATCGAGCCGAATGTCCGCTATGCGAATATTCGTCCCAAAGACCGGCTGACAGAACCGCCATTAGCAGAATCGACCAAAGCGCCGACCGCGCCGAAGTCCTTTGCCGCGGACGTGGCGCCGGTGACGACCACGACGGTATGGGTCGGGCATTAGAACCAGTGCTAAGAGCGCCCGCTCCGCTACCGCCCGGACCGACGGTTCTGCATTCCCTTTATGATGTCTCCAAGAACCAAGCGATCTTGGGGATCGAGAGATTTCAGATCACGGTACATGACGAGCAAATGCTCGTCATCGCTATCTTCGTCTGGCTTCTCCCCAACAAGGCTTGCGATAGATACCTCAAAGTGATTGGCGAGCTTTCGGACAAGTTCGATCGACGGATTTGTGGCGGTGCCTTTCTCAAGCTCCCAGATATGCGCCTTCGACGCGCCGACGGCGTCAGCCACTGTTTGAAGCGATTGCTGCTTTGCCGTGCGAAGGTTCTGCAGCCTCATCGCCAACGACATGTCCATGACCTCCCTCGACACAACCTAACATGAGAGCAACGCCATAGGAATCAAAGAGCGTTCGGTCAAACGAACGACTTCGTCCGACCGATTGACTCTAGTCGTTGTCTGATATACCGAACGATAACGTAACTACAGATCTTACTAATGGCATCGCATGAACCACCGTCGGGATACCATTCCCCACCCTCGCATCTGGGCAGTCCAATCGGCAGCGAAACCTGGGGTCTCGGACCGATCATCGCGTGGCCGACATGCGAAAACGATACGCACTCGGAGACCGCCCCGGGGGCAGCACCATGACGCGTAGCCGGAAGCGATCAGCATCCGTGCCGCAGATTAAGCTGGAGAGAAGACATGGCTAAAACCACCAAGTCCAAGGCGCTAGTGCCCGCTGGGCAGCGCAAGACGTCCGTCATGCGAAAGGCAGCCACGGTTGCCGTTGCGCCGGCCACGGACGGCACACTGCTGCCGATCCTCGGCTCCGACCTCGCTCTGGCGAAGCTGATCGGCGACGGAGGCGATGTCATGCGAGAGGGCGGCGTCGTTCTCGTAACCGGTCGCGCTTATGCGACCCGCGCGTGCGTCGTTCCCGCGGAAGAGATATTCTACGATCAGGCAGCGCGGCCCGATGGCAAGGGGCCGTGGCTCGGAGAGGCGGACAAGATCAGCTGGCGCGACGAGGCGAGTGGCTATGACTGCATCATGTTGCGTGACACGGACGATGGCTATCTATCCGGATATGTCGGCATTCCCCACGACCACCCACTCTGGGGCTGGGATAATGGCGCAGTTCCGTCGGACATCGGGATCGAGGTGCATGGCGGTTTGACCTATTCAAGACTGTGCGAGGAAGGGCCGAGTCCGGCGCGTCGTTTAGCCGTCGAGGCGCGCCGCATCTGCCACGTGACATTAAGCCCGGCGGCCTACCATCCGGTAGCGCACGCTACCGATCACCGGGTCGAAGACCCGCACGCATGGTGGTTCGGCTTCAGTTGCGATCATGCGTACGATCTCATTCCCAGGCATGCGCAGGGTTCCTCCAGGCCCAAGTCATCGGAACTCGCACGGACCTATCGCGACGATGCCTATGTTGTCCGGGAAACGGTTGCGCTCGCTGCCCAACTGCGCGCGATCGCGGACGGGGACGCCGCGCCCCAGCGCGACGACCAGCCGCCGCCGATCGGCCTCGATCCCAGTCGCGGAGGTGGCCGTGGCCGACTTTGATCGCCACGCCGGCGAGCTCCCGTGGGGATGGTGGCTTCGAGCCAATCCGCGCGGCTACGAGGATGCAGCGGGACGCCATTGGGCGAGCGTCAGGGACGCCTTCTGGGAAGGAGAACTGGGCTTCCCGCCGGTCCACTTCGCACCCGAACAGCATGAACTGATGCTGAGGGTCATGACCGCGATCAATGCGAGCTGGTTTGGCACGGAGAGCAACCACGATGTTTTCGGCGGGGACATGATGTTCTGGCGATTCTATCAGTGCTGGCTCGCTAGCATCGGTATGGTCGAGACATCGGAGGGGAGGAACGTCTTCGATGGGGGACTGAGCGCATTGGGGAAGTCGGTCCTCATGATGCTGCAAGCCACGCGCGAGCCGGAATTTGAGCGCCTGCCGATGTCGGCGGTTGTGGCGGCGGTCAGTGCAAACAAGGGGGCCGACGCCGAGGCTCGGGAGTGCGCGCTGATCGACTTCGAGCGGGAGGTGGGTTTCCGTCGCCATCTGTTTGCGCGCGAGGATTTGGGAAAGCGCTACTTGGTGACTCTGACCGGCATCACCGTCGGCGCTCGGATGCCGACGCGCAATATCGTCTGGTCGCAGTCTTTCGCCGACGCAGCGTCGCGTGATGACCTGTTCGCCTGGCTCGCCGAGCGGGTGCATCGATGGGATGACTGGGGAGAAATCGCCAATCGAAAGGGCGCGGACGCGCTAACAAACCATCTATTGTCAGTGATCGTCGGCGCGGGCGGCCTGTCTGGGTGACCACTCGGCGCTGGAACGATGCAGATTGCCGCTGGTCGAGACTAAGAGTCCAAATAGAATTCGACCTCGCCTGGATTTGCATCGCGGATGCTCGTGATGATTTTTTCGCCAATTCCGTTCCAGCTTAAGACCCAGTGGTCGATCAGTTCGCCGAGCCGGCGACCGATGGCGAGTGTGCGCACGGTGGCGGGGATGCCGCAATCACGAACGACAATACAAGTTTCACCGGATTGGGGGATTACATCGATAAATAGGCTTTCGAGATCGATCCTTAAACCAACATCTATATCGTCAGGCAAAGCAGCGATCGTGGTCGGTTCGCGAAGGAATAAATGTGAACTCACGCGGAGACCTTTGGGTAGCGCGGCTAAAGCATTGCAGCCTTCTATGAATAACGCTCCACGCACCCTCAAACCATCCGGAAGTGTGGTGAGCGCGGTGCAGCGAATGAGGGTGAGGTTTCCATCGGCGTGTAGGCGTTTCGGCAGCGAAGTTAGCGCGGTGCAGCCCCTGAGCTCGAGGGCCCCACCCACACGCAGCCCATCCGGCAGGGCGATGAGCGCGGTGCAGTGATTGAGGTCGAGCAATCCATCCACTGTCAGTCCGGTCGGCAGGTCGGTGAGCGCCGTGCAGCCTCTGAGGTTGAGATCTCCGTCTACCGTTAGGCCCTCCGGCAAGCTGGTCAGGGCAGTACAAAATTCCAGATTGAGCGATCCACGCACACGCAACCCCTCCGGCAGCATGGTAAGCGAAGTGCAGAAACTAAGGTCCAGATCTCCCGTCCACCGCAAATTGTCCAGTTGCAGGATACCATCGACGATCCTGTGGCCATTGTAGTTTATGGCGTCTGTCGTCATTGAGGATCGTCCCAGTAGAACGTCACATCTTCGTCCATTTCGATTCTACGAATGATCCGATTGGCGGTGCCGCGGTATTTAAGGGCCCAGTGCTCGATAACATCGCCAAGAGGGCGGCCAATAGCAGCTGAGCGGACCGTTTCTGGTACCGAAAACGAGGTGAGAGTGACGCTGTCGGGGCAAATAAGAAGCTTGTCGAGGATGATCTCATCGACGCACATGTTATCCGGCAGCGCCGTGAGTGCGGTGCAGCCTCTGAGGTCGAGATAAAGACCAGCGCTTAGCTTCTCCGGCAGCTCGGTGAGCGCTGTGCAGCCTTTAAGCTCGATATATCCGGAAACCTTAAACCCATTCGGCAATGCGATTAGGGCAGTGCACCCGTTGAGGATTGCAAAATTGAACAGACTGATATCATCGGGGAGCGCGGTCAGCGCGGCGCAGCCTGCGAGGTCGAGCCAGTAATATACTTGCAACCCCCCGGGCAGCGCGGTGAGTGCGGTGCAGCCCCTGAGATTGAGATCTCCCTCCACGCGCAGCCCCTCCGGCAGTGCCGTGAGCGCGGTGCAGCCGGTGAGGTCGAGATCTCCCTTTACTCGCAGATTTTTCAGCTGCAAGACGCCGTCGATAATAGTGTGGCCGTTGTGGTCAATAATCTTCGTCATATTTTATCTCCCCCGCAACTCGGCGGTCGGCCCAGCGCGTCGGCGTCACTTGACTTGGGCTGGATATCTCTTGCAGCGCCGCGCGGCCCGAACACGACGCGCTGGAAGTATCAACAGCGACTACCGCGTAGCAGCGCCGACCCCAGATCGATAAAGCGACCGTGCCAGCGGCTCAAAGCAGGAGCAGGCATACGCCAACGATAGCGGCGAAAGTGCCAACGATGACCAGGTGTCCGGCATCGTTCTTCTTGTCCGTTAACGCGCCTGTCCCGCACTTCACGAGCGCCCGGGATTCGCGCGGCTGTCCTAACGCAGTCACCCATGGATCCACCACCACATCAGGAACGGCGTCAGCACGAGCGCAATCGCGAGCTCCAACATGAAGATGATGCTCCATCGAGCAGCACGGATCCGCTCGTCGCGCTCGTAGTCCCCATTTCGGTTCTGAAATGCACCGGCCAGATAACGGAGCACCGGGAATGACGGGGTTCGGTTCACCATACCCAGTGGATCCGTTGATGGATAAACCGACCACGCTGGCCGCTGTCTAAGTCGCTCACGCTCAACGTTGACGTCGAACATCAGCTTTTCAAGACTATCGACGACTTTGCCGAGATCTTGAGTATGCTCACCGATTTTCGAGTTGTGCCCATTCTCGTCGCTTAGACGTTTCTCGAACAAGGCTTCGAAGCGATCGGCAATTCTGAGCTGGCTCACGACCAAATGGGTCAGCAGCTCATCTTCCTGAAGGCCGAAAGCCAGCTCCATGCTCTGCAGAATGTGTAGCGTGTGTGGGCGCGGCTCCTTTCGGAAAACCGCCTGATACACCCGCACGGCCTTGGATATCTCACTCATCAGAACAACTCCCCCAAGGCCTCTTCGACTTCGCGCTGCCACATGCGAAAGCGCGCGCGGGTTCCCCGGGATAGGCCCGCATCGATCTGATCGAGGCCGATGTTGCCGGTGCGGAACATGTCGTAGATGTGCTCGGGCAACGCCGGACAGCAGAATACATCGCCCCCGGTTTTTTCGACGGCTGCGAGAAGCTCGGCGTCGACGAGCACGAACTTTTGGGGCGGCCCGTGCCAGGCTGGGAGGTTGAGCAGCACGCGGCCTGGCGGGTCACCGGCGAGCATGGCATCGAGCGTCGCGCGTGACGCTTGATCGAGGCCCATAGTCCAGACGATATCGACGTCGATATCGAGCGGGTCTTCTTCATCCTCAATCGCGAAGCGGAGAAACTCGTGGACCCGATCAAGATCCTCAAATCGCCCGCCGGGAACGTTGACGAGGATGTACGCGCCCTCGGGTGCGTCATCGATGATCGTGATGAGCTTCTCCTGATCGGATTCGTCACCCAGGTCGATCGGCTCGACGCGGTGTCGACCGCCATAGGCGTGTTCGATGTCGCGCTGCGACAGGCTCGCTTCGATGAAGATGATGGGAATGCCGCGGTGCATGAGCGGATGTGCAAATGTTGCCATCGTGCCGGTGCTGCCGACGCCGCCCTTCTCCTTCTCGTAAAGCATGAGGCGCTTGCGCCTGCGCCGGCGCTCCTCAACCTGTTCTTTGGTCGCCATGGGTCACTTCCTTTCTGCGTTGAATAGTTTGGCCGTCTGGGCTGCAGGGGTGCGGCTACCCGCGTGAAATTTGCGGTCATGATTTGGGCCTGCCGTGCTTGGCATGCGCGTCGGCAAGACGTTGCCGGGCGTCGCCCTGCGATCGTGCTTGCCGGGCAAATTTCGCGGCGAGATCCGCTCCACGACCGGGCGCTGCGGCTTCATTCCCCGCCCGTTGCGGAGACGGCGTCGAAGGACTGTATGTTGCCTTGTCCGCGTGTTGTGCCGTTGCAACGGTCTGTTGCCGCGAGGGGACGGTGGGCGGCGGATCGGTAGGAGGTGCGGGTGCAGGCGGCGGCTCGGGAAGCCGCTGTAACCCTGTCGAGAACATGACTGGATCGGCAGCGGGGGAGCTCGTTTGTCGTGTGTAACCCGCTGAGAGCAGACGCGTGATGATTTGATTGAATATCTCAGGTCCGTCCTCGAGTTCGGCGAGGGCCGAGAGCTTTGTCGCAATCGCGCCGACGTCGAGAGCGGTGCCGCGAATGGCCGCGAGATTGGTAATCGCCGCAGCCCAGTGCTCTGGCCCGTTCGTCGAATTCAGGAGGATCTCAGCAATCTCGTCTGGAATATCGGCCGCAGTAATCTTGCGGCGGCGGAGCGAGGGTGCGCTTTTCTTTTGCTGACCCGGCGGTGCCGGTTCGGCAATGCATTCAGACCCAATCGCTATTGTGACGGCGCGGATCCGGATAATAGCGACCACGATGTTGAAGATGCGGGACGGCCAGGCTAGGCCGGACGAGTTGAGGATCGCATCGTGGAAAGATTTCTCAGCGTCCTCGAGTTCGGACACGAGCGCGTCACGGCTATACCGCGGATGGAGCCGGTAGGCGTTGAAACGCGGGACCGTCTTGCGGCTCGCTTCACCGATGATTCCTTGTAATAGCCTGTTTAAACATGGTCCGAGCAGCGCGTGCGCAACAGCGCCATCTCGCAGTTCAGCGCCCGTCGCTCGCGATTTCTGGTGCTGATCCACGGCCGCGTCGAAACCTGCGAACGCCGCTTCACATAATAGATTACCAATGGCATCAACAGCGTCGTCAAGGTAATCCAAATCGTCCTCCCGCACCGAGAAGACCTGGCCTCGCAAACAATCTCGCGGAGGCCTGACGAATCGGGCGGGCTACTATTTATGGGAATGTCAAAGCGATCTCCACAATAACCGTTACTTTCGTATGTGGAAATATCGCAGGATGGTGGCTCATTTATCACCGATAGGTCGGTGTGAGGCGATCATCGTTTGACCTTACATCCACCATCATCGCGTATGTTGAAATGAAAATCCCCTTACATCCTCGATGGAGTTTTCGGCACAGGAGATTTTGAGATTATCAGACATGTAAGCTATATTCGATGCAGGCTTACTTGTTTTGCGAAATAGGTTAGCTGCCCATTCTTCGATTGTGGAAGCTAACATCAACATGATATCCTTCGGATTAGCAAGGTCGGTTTCGCTCGGGATTTCCCGAGCGGGCGCCTGCCGCGGGCTGGTAGGACGGGCTCGGCCCGCCTTTGGAAGCGTGGACTGGAGATCATGGACCCGATCGGAACTTTTCGCAGGCGCGCAGCAAAGCGGATCATCCGCGACTTGCCGCTCGACCTTGCGGAAATGGAACTCGACGATCCCCTGGGCCTCCTGCGCGGCAAGGTCCGCGCGAGCCTCGATTCCGCGCAGCGCTGGGAGCGCGGGAAAGCAGCTCCCGCCCGGCGCGCCTGGTTCGGCATTCCGAGCGTGCCGGACATATCGCGGCTGACGAGCGGGGCGGGGGAGCGCAGCTTCCACCTGGCGCGCAACGTAACCCGCGAGCGAGCGGCGGCCGCCTTCGATGATTATGCGACCGGTAAGATCGGCGATGCGAATGCGGAGCCGGAAATAGCGGCAGAGGAGCGGCCCGCTGCGACGTTCGACCGCTACACGCAGGATCATGGCCATAACGATCGCCAGATCCTCATTACGACGCTCGATCCGGATCCGGTCAAGCGAGCCGAGCAGTGGGACGCGGTCGAAGCGCATGAGTTTGGGCGGCGAAAAAACAAATCCGCCGGACCGCCGCGTCTCAACATCAAATATGAACTCGCGCCTGCGTTTTTTGCCGGCGCTGCGCGTCGCAACGATTGTCCGGAAGGTCTGCGTCACATCCTCAACGCCGAGCAGAGGCGGGTGGATGGCGGCAAGGCGCTCGGCAAAAAGCGCCAGTCGGTTGGTGTGCCGTGGATCGATCCGGAGGCGCCTGCCGCGCTGAAGTGGCTCGCGGCGCTGCCGGGCTGGCCGGATGCGGCTCCGCCGGTGAAGCTCAGCGAAGGTCGCGGCAGCTATGCGGTGATCGCGGGCGAGGCAGAGCTTCCTTCTCATCTCGACGGCGCGGCGCACGAACGCATTCTTGTCGGCGCGAACGTCTGGGTGCAATCGCTCGCCAAATCCGAAAGTGGCGATGCTGACGCAGAGCGGGTCGTCCCCGCCCTGTTCGTACGACACGAACCCGACGCGCTCAATAATCTGAAGAACTGGCATCTGCACTTTCAGGTCGGCAAGCGTGCGGTGACCATCGATAACGACGGTGAACTGGCGTTCGACGCCCATGTCGTACCGCAAATCGCGGCCAGCTTCATGAAACCCTTCCGGTGCGAGATAGCCCGTCTCGTTAATGTCGAACTCGATGCAATTGACGCTGATTACCGGCTCTCGCCAGAAACCTATGCGAAGATGGGACTGGATGCGCAAACCATGCGTAAGGTCGGTGGCAAGGCCACCTTGCTCGAACGTGCGGGAGCTACGCCGGATGTGTCGCTCGACAATGCGGCGATCGGCTGGGTGCGCGTGCTCGCGCAGCAGGTTGCGAAGCGCGATGCAGATTTGGCGGATGCCGATACGGCTTTTGAATTACGCGAAGCGCGCGTGCGCGAAGTCCGCACTTCGGACGACCGCGACCGGCTGGAGCGGCTCGCGCGCGAGCTTCGCGATCGCGAGCATACAGCGGTCCGGCTGCGCGCTGAGGCCGCAGAGATCGAAACGCTGTGCGCTATGGCGTGCAGCCATCCGCGTATCGTTGCGAGATTTGCCCCGAGCTATGCGGCCAAGGCGCGGAAGGACGGACACGATACCTATCTGTCGCACGCGTGGACCCGGCGGGGTAACGAGGCCGAAGCCTATCTCGATGAACTCGACCGGGAGTTGGTCGTTGAACAGGCGGCGATGGCCGAGCGCCGCGAGCAGGCGATGCTTCTTGAACGCAGCGCCGCCGATCTTCGCGAGCGCCTCGAGCGAGACCTGAGACTTGCGATCCAGAACCCTGAGCCGACGCGCGTTGTCGACGCAATGTTGTCCAGCGAGGTCAGCTCCGCAACGATGCTGGATCCCAATGCGGTGATGAAGCGCATCGCTGAGACGCCGCTCCTTCTCAGCGAAGTCGACGGAAGCTTGGTCGTGCTTCCTGCCGACGATCCTCAGGATGTGATCCGGGGCGTCGATTTGAATTCCGCGCCCTATCGAAAGCGGCTCCCGGCGATCCGCGATACCCAGCAGAAAGAGCTCGCCCAAGTCTGCGCGTTGCTGACCAAGCGCGGACCGGCAGGTCTGGATGATAATAATCTCGTCGACAAAAGCGCTTGGCTGCAGACGGCGGTGATTCGCTGGCGCGATACTCCCGAGATTGGGCGGCGGATCAAATTGCGCGATCTGCGCATTCAGGCGACCCGCGAAATCGCGTCAGGCCGCCAGCGGGAGGCCGACCAAGAATTTGCACTGTCGCCGCCTCGCGCGCTCGATCGGCCCTTGCCGACAATAGCATCGTTGGGCGCGCGTGAGTCCGACCTGGTGAGGTTCGGTGCGATTACACCCGGCCGCGAACCACAGCCGGTGCCCGCATGGCTCTCGCCGCGTGCCGAGCTGTCGCGAGAATTTGATATTCCCGCCGAAGACTCTGTTTCCGTCGCCCCTAAGCAGGCCAAAATCCTACGCGATGTTCGCGCTGACGACTATCTACCCATCCAAAACAACGGGCGAGAAAAGTTTGCAGATCTGTACCAGCGGCTTGCCGACACCCCAATCAATGGGCCGTTCCCCGACAAACCGACCAATGACCAGCTCCAAGCGCTAAAATCGGTCATCAAGACCTATCCTGTTCGCATCGCGCACTGGCGCGGCGCATTTCGGATCGATCTGCGCGACGACCCCCGCGGTTGGTTCGATACTACCTACATCCGGAGCGCAGGGGGGCAGGATCTGCTTTCGACGATCGTCGAACAGCGTGCACAGATGTTCAGGAACCTGCCCGATATCGGCCCGGCACGCCGGCCGACGGCGTGGGACGTGGAGCAGAAGCGGCGGGCATCTTGGCTCGATCGACCTGCGACGCAAGTTGCGCCGGTGCCTGCCGAATTAACCGACGCACACCACGAGACCGACCGTGCCGCCCTGTGGCGCCGTGCGCCTGTCCCTTTCCTGTTCGCGCGGCGTGCGGATGCCGAAGCACCGGACACGGTGGAGACGCTGCGCGACGCCCTCGGACCTCGCGCAGAGTGGCTCATCCAGCCTGACATAAGCGCCCGCACCAGGGCCGCCTGGTTTGTTCAGCAGGAGACGCGCAACGATATCCTGCATGATAGAATGGTGGGGTCCGGCTTGCTGCCAGCCGCGCCGCTGCGGGCAAACGAAGCGGACTGCTTGCTGCACATGGGCGATCCGCTGCTCGACGAAGAGTGGCTACTGGTCGAGCGCGGTTCGGTGCGGTTCGATCCGCCGAAAGAGGCGGATCGGTTGAAGCGCGCGCTGGCATCGGCACGGTCCAGCGGGGATATGGCGGCCGCCGGGGCGATCATGGCGTTCGGGATCAAGCGGCGAACAGCGAAGCAAAAGGCGAAACGGTCGAAGCCATCGAAGGGTCTTCATCCGTCCGCCCGCAGACTGCCCGGCCGAGAGCCCGGCGGTCGAGGACGCTGATCGGCAGACCCTCAGGGAGGGTCTGCTTCTCTTAAAATGAAGATCACCCCTGCGGCGCCGCCGCAGACCGACCTCGCATGTCCGTCCGATGGAAAAGCGGGACGCGCCTTCGCGCCCGCCAAGCGGTGGAGACGCTGACGCGGGAAGCGAGGAACAGGGTGAAAGGAAAAGAGGCAGGAGTGCTGTCTCGGATCCCTGATCCTCCGAAAGGAGAATATCGTGAACGAGTATCAACTTCCCAAATGCCTACAGGTGATCGGTCTGGCGTGCATTCCCGTCAACGACATACCAGACGAGCATCCGGCGTTGGCACGCAGGCCGGTTGCGGCGGCGGTCCTGACGATGGTCGATCAAGATGATGGTCAGCGCTGGATCAACACGATCTGCGTCTCCGACGCGCGCAAATCGGAAATCCCATTGCCGCACTTGCTCGACAAGACGCTGTTGCCCGGCGTGGTCCAGATCGCGTCCACGGCCGATCGCATGACGTTGGCGATGGACGCGATGAGCCGCCGCTTCTTCGTCGAGCCGGCTCTTGCAGAACTTTGCTTTGGCGAGACGGCTAACGATCCCGTCGCAATGGGAGACCATGGGTTCGATGAGCGAACAGCGTGCCGTCGTTTCTCGATCCCGATGCCCGAGATCGGCGATGCGGACATCGAGCTTGCCTGGTCGCGCTCGGCGCCTGCGGCAGCCGAAGACCATGCGCTGCGCGTCGCGACCGCACGCTTGATGCTGTGGGCGCATGTCGAGGCGTTCCGCAGCGCGCGACCGGAACCCTTTTTCGAGATCATGCTGGCCCTGCGCGACTGGATCGATGCCAGCGAGTATCTCAAGGCCGCGCTCGCCGATATCGGGAACTCACGCCCAATCCGCCGTGCAGACTCTTTCGCGCATCATTATCGCGACTATCGACAACGCCTTGCTGCGGGCGACGAAACCGCGAGATGGGTCAGCTTCGAGGACGGCCTGTTCCACGCCTGAGCGCGCCTAACGCGTAAACTCACTATCGATAAAAAAATGGCCTCGCTGCTCGGGTCGCTCGAGCAGCGAGGCCTGCGAGCGTGCATATGCACAACGCTTCGCATGCGATGGGCCGCTGTCATGCCCGTCAGGGCACGGTCTAGCGACCAGCTTTAAATATCCGGTGAATCGACGTCCAGCAGCCACTGCGGCGCCGTCTCTCCGTCCCTCCATCAAACCCAAATCAGCAAGCGGACCGCTGCGATGCGGTCCCTTTGTCCTTTGTAGAAAGACGTACCAAATGACGACCATCCACAACATCCGCCCGTTCAACACTCGATATGTAATCCGGGAACGCTCAAGCCGCTACACGCCCGAACTCTTGCGCACGCACCGCACGGCGCAGGCGAGCTATGCCTACATCAACCGCCAGAATAGCGTTGATGAATGGGGTCCGACGCCTAACTGGGCGTCGCGCTCCGACCTTGCGGCGGCGGGCCGATGTGCTCCTGCCCGCGCGGCCGGGCCCAAGCTGGGGGGAATCGCGCTGTGGGCACAAGCGGACGAGAATGCGGCGCGGTATCGGCCCGACGAGCCGACAATCGCGCATTGCGTTGGCAGTCTGCCGCGCCATGAGGACCTCGCCTTCTGGCGCAATCTGATCGAAGGCTTTGCCGAGGATTATCTCGTGGCCCGCGGCATGGTTGTAGACTGGGCGATCCATCATCAAGCGGAAACCGACGATCAGCCCGAAATCGCACCGCACGTGCATTTCCTCATTACCTTGCGAGGATATGACCCGGAGCACCGCGATTACGGCAAGGTTCGCCAGAACTGGCTCAGAACGGACAACTCTCGCAAGCGCCTGGCCGAACGTTGGTGGGACCGGACCGGGATCGTCCCGCCCGAATATGTCATAGCGGCGACGGCGTAAAAATCTCGCTGAGATCGTGTCGGCACCGGGCACCGGTAACGCCCGGTGCCGAACACCCTGAATATCGCATTGCCTGTTCTGGCTTCAGAAGGATCGGATAGCGAGGCCTTCAAGCCAGAACAGGAGAGAAATTGAGCGGAGAGGGTGATCTGTAACCGTGTCCTGAAGGCCACCTTGCGGGAAGCTGCTGCGGGGTGCTGATAGCCGCTCTTTGCGAGGAGCGGTGATGAGCGAGGATATCGGAGCGTCGGGAGCGAGTGTTCT
>NZ_SCOT01000056.1 GCF_005502465.1 Sphingopyxis sp. L1A2A | reverse complement strand
CCCTCCCACCCGCCAAGGCTGGTCGCGGTGAGCAGGCAGCGCGCGAGCAGCGGCGCGTTGCCAAGCATCGCCATGCGATAGGACAAGCCATCGGTGCCGGCGCGCGTCGCCATTTCGTCGATGAAGCATTCGGTGAAAAAGGCGGTGTAGCTGTCGGCATTGCCGCGCCAGCGCCCGGTCGGCAGTCCGATGTCGGCGGGGCAATGGTCGACCGCATGATGGGGCAGGGCATAGCTGGTCGCTGCGCCCTCGACCGCGGCGGCGTCGGCGCTGCCTGCCTCCGCGCGCTGGGCGACGTCGGCGGGGATATTGTCGAACAACCGCGCGCGCACCTCATGATTGGTGGGCGGCACCGCGATCCGCGTCACCAGCGCGTCGATCCCGCCCGCGGCGTTCAGCGTCGCGCTCAGCCGCGCCCGCGCCGGCGCGCGCGGCGGCAATCGCATGATTTCTTCGGCGCGCGACCAGGCGAGCTGGACCGGGCGCTTGACCTCCAGCGCGATGATCGCCGCCTGCACCGCGGCGCTATGATCCAGACAGGCATCGAACGATCCGCCCGCCATCATCGGGAACAGGATGACATCGCCCGCCGCCAGCCCGGTCGCCTGCGCGACGGCGTCGCGGCATTGCGCGGGTGCCTGCGTCGCGACCCACACGCGCAGCCGCCCGCCGTCGGGCGCCGCGGTGGCGGTGCGCGTTTCGACGGCGGCATGCAGCGCGGGGGCGACGGCATATTCGGCGACGATCTTGGTGCGCCCGGTCATCGCTTCGGCGACGTCGCCGCTGCTCGATATGCGATAGCCGCCATCGTTCAATGCCTGCTTCAGCGCCGCATCGATGCGGTCCGTTGAAATCGGCGTCCCCGCGGTTTCAAACACCGGCGCAAAGCGGTCGAGCGCGCGGTTCGCCGCCCACCAGTTGCGCGCCACCGCCGCGACCCAGCGCTCGTGGGTGACGACATGGAGCAGGCCGGGCGCGGCCATTCCCTTGGTGCGGTCGATACCCTTCAGCCGCGTCGCACCCAGCGGCCCCTGGCGGATCGCGGCAAACACCATGTCGGGCAGGCGGATGTCGCCGGCATAATTGGCCGACCCGTCGATCTTGGCGGGCAGGTCGAGCCGCGTCAGCTCCTTGCCATAGAGCGGGTCGCCGCTGCTGGCGCGATAGATCGGTTCGGCGGGCGGTTCGAGGCGTGCCGCCGCAGCCGCAACCTCACCGAACCGCAGCTTCTTCTGGCCCAACAGGACAAAGCCGTCCTGCGTGTCGCAGTCTTCCCAGTCGGCGTCCCAGCGCGCCGCCGCCGCCATCATGAGCAGCGCCCGCGCCTGCGCGGCGGCGGCGCGGCACGGTCCCTCGAACATTCGCACCGACGAGCTGTTCGCGGTCAGCATCACCGCGTGGCGTACCGCCCACTCGCGCCGCGCCCAACTGCGGACGTCGGACACGAAATCGGGCACCCCGGCGCGCGGGGTAAACACCGCGCTATCCTCGTCGACCAGCAGCGTGTTGGTATAAAGCGGGCTGATCGGCGCGGTTTCGACCGCGATCGTCCGCCAGTCGGCGCCGAGCTCGTCGGCCATGATCTGCGGCAGCAGCGTCGTGACGCCCTGACCCATCTCGCATTGCGGGACGACGGCGCTGATATGCCCGTCGTCGCCGATCTTCAGAAAGGCGTTAAAGACATGCTCGTCGGGGGCGGCGGTCAGATTGGGCTGATAATCGCGCGGCCACAGGCTCCACGCGATCGCCAGCCCGCCCGCCGCGGTCGCGCCGACCAGCATCTGGCGGCGACTGACGTGCGGCAGGCGCCGCTTTTTGAAATCCATGGTGTCGCGAATACCCGCCATCGCCGACGCTGATAAGCGGCGCGAGTCGCAAGGGCAAAGGCTTTTGAAGCAATGCCATCCTCCCTGTCGCGGTGCGACAGCGAGGAGCGTTTCTTACCAACCCCAGGGTGCGGGCGGCGGGGCGACCGGTTGGCGGTAGTCAAAGCTCACGCGGAAATCGCGCCCTTCGCGACTCAGGCCATAGGTATAGCCGTCCGCGGTGGTCTCGACCGACCAGATATTGCTGTTCGACACGCTGCGCCCGGTGCGGGTGAACAGCGCAATCGATTCGGCGTCGACCGGAAAGGTCTGGCGCATTGCCGTCCCGGCGTCGGCGGTGTCGCCGCCATACATCGTCAGCTCGTCCTTGCTGCCATCGGCGTGGCGATGATCATGCTTGAGCCGCAGGCCGGTCGCCGTGCGGGTGATGATCCAGGTGCGCGAGCGGTCCCAGCCGCCGTCGGGGCCGACGCCGTCGATGTGGAACGGGATTTCGATGCGGTCGGGGGTACAGCGGCGGATATGCATCACCATCGCCTTGCCGCGCATATCGGCATCGGCGTCCTGATTGCTGGCCAGTTTGCCCGCATAGGCCTGGCCGCACCGCGCGGTCAGGTCGGCGAAGAAGGCATCTTGCGGCTTGGCGGGAACCGGAGTCGAGGCACAACCGGCCAGTGCGGTCGCGGCGAGCAGCGCCAGCGCGGCCTTCACCGCAGCAGCCCCAGCCGCGGAATCTCGATCTTGGGACAGCGGTCCATGACGACCATCAGCCCCGCGGTATCGGCGCGCTTGGCGGCGGCGTCGTTGATCACCCCCAGCTGCATCCACACCGCCTTGGCGCCGTGAACGATCGCTTCGTCGACCGCCGACCCGGCGTCGTCGCTGTTGCGGAAAATATCGACGATCTCGGCGGGCGGTTCGACATCGGCGAGCGTTGCGACGACCGGCGCACCATGGATGGTCTTGCCGGCATGGCCTGGATTGACCGCGATCACATCATGGCCCTGCGCCAGGAGAAAGGCGAGCACACCGTTCGACGCGCGCGCCGGGTTGGGCGACGCGCCGACCACCGCGATGCGGCGCTTTTGCCCGAGCAGGTCGCGGATTTCACCTTCGTCGTTGATCGCCATATCGCTTTACCCCTGTTTGCGCGCTTGCAGCCACGCGGCGACCTTTGCCGCTATGGCATGGAACGGCTCGCCCGCCGGGTCGGTTCCGGCGGCGGGCGGCACGCCGCCATCGCTCGCCAGCCGGATGCCCATCGACAACGGGACGCGGCCCAGAAAGTCGAGCCCCATCACCTTCGCTGCCGCCTCGGCGCCGCCGCTGCCGAACGGATCGCTGACTTCGCCGCAATGCGGACAGGCATACCCCGCCATATTTTCGACCAGCCCGACAATCGGCACCGCGGCCTGTTCAAACAGGCTGACCGCGCGCGTCGCGTCCATCAGCGCCAGATCCTGCGGCGTCGACACGATCACCGCGCCCGCGGGCTTGTGCTTCTGGATCATCGTCAGCTGAACGTCGCCGGTGCCCGGCGGCAGGTCGACGATCAGCGTGTCGATGTCGCCCCAGCTCGCATCGACCAATTGTTCCAGCGCCTTGCCCGCCATCGGACCGCGCCACGCGATCGCCTGTCCCGGCGCGGCGATCTGCCCGGTCGACAGCATCGGCACGCCATAAGCGTTGGGGACGGGGATCAGTTTCGACCCGCGCGATTCGGGTTTCACATGCTCGCTGTCCATCAGGCGGGGTTGTGAGGGGCCATAGATGTCGGCATCGACCAGCCCGACCTTCACCCCCAGCCGCAACAGCGCGACCGCCAGATTGGCGGCAAGGGTCGATTTGCCGACCCCGCCCTTGCCGCTGCCGACCGCGATGATCGTCATCGCCTTTTTCTCGGCGGTCATCGCGATACGCACTTCGCTGACCCCCGCTTCGGACAGCAGGCCCGCGCGCAGCTTGTCCTCCAGCGGTTGGCGATCCTCGGCCGCCAGCCCCGACACGTCGAGCACGACCGCCAGCAATCCGGCATCATCGAGCAAACGCAGCCCCGATGTTCGCCCGTCGCTCAGTTCGGCGGCGGCGGCGGTCAGGCGGGCGATGGCGGCGCTTTGATCGGTCATGTCCGCGGCAGATAGGCATGCGCGGGTCAATTGCCAGCCATTTTCGCGCGCCCCCCCTGTTAATCGCGCGCGCCGACCCTATAAAAGCCTTATGAACGATAATATCGACGGCAACATCGGACGCCGCAGCCCCAGCGGATTGCGGCAATTTTTCGGGTCGATCCTTCAGATGACCAAAAGCCCGTGGGGCAGTGGTCCCGGCAAGGGCGACGACGACGGCGGCAAGGGCGGCGGCGATGGCAAACGCCCCGGCCCGCGCAACCCGTGGGTGACCCCCGATCCGATCGACATCAATCGCGGCCGCAAGCCGCGCGGCCCCTCGGCGCTCGACGAGCTGCTGCGCAAGGGGCGCGGCGGCTTTGGCGGCGGCGGCTCGGGCGGCGGCGGTCAGTTCAACCTGGGCGATTCGGCGAAATTCTGGAAATGGGGCGTGCTCGCCGCGGCGGTGCTGTGGGTGATCTTTTCGTCCTTCCACATCGTGCCGCCCGAAAAGGAAGGCGTCGTCACCCGCCTCGGCAGCTATTCGCGCACCGTCGGCCCCGGCGTGAAATTCACCTGGCCGGCGCCGATCGAGCGCATCCGGCTCGAAGACGTGCGGGCGATCCGCACCATGGCGGTCGGTTCGCCCAATGCGACCGACGAAAATTTCGTGCTGACCCGCGACCAGAGCCTGGTCGACCTCGCCTATGAAGTGCGCTGGTCGGTGCGCGATCCCGAGCTGTTCTTTTTCCAGCTCGCCGATCCCGAGGGCACGATCCGCGAAGTCGCTGAAAGCTCGATGCGCGCCACCGTTGCCAATTTCAACCTGACCGATGCGATCGGCCCCGGCCGCGTCGAGATCGAGGCGCAGGTGCAGCAACGCATGCAGGAATTGCTCAACCAATATCGCGCCGGCGTTGCTATCCAGGGCATCGCGATCCGCCAGGCCGACCCGCCGAGCCAGGTCGACGATGCGTTCAAGGAGGTCACCGCGGCACTGCAGGAGCGCGAATCGGCGATCAACCTGTCGCGCGCCTATCAACAGCAGGTGCTCGAACGCGCCCGCGGCGACACCGCCGCCTTCGACCAGATTTACGAACAATATCGGCTGGCGCCGGGGGTGACCCGCAAGCGCCTCTATTATGAAACGATGGAGAATGTGTTGTCGAATGTCGACAAGACCGTCGTCGAAGCGCGCGGGGTGACCCCCTATCTGCCGCTCAACGAGGTCCAGAAACGGATTCCCGCCACGCCGCCCGCCGCGGCGACGAAGGGAGGCGAATGATGTTGACTTCGCTGTTCCAGAACCCCGTGCGCCTGCTCGTCGGGGTCGTCGCGCTGCTCGTCATCCTGTCGCAGTCGCTGGCGATCGTCCCCGAGGACAAGCAGGCGCTGATCCTGCGCTTCGGTGAAATCGAGCGCACCGTGAACCGCTACAAGGCGAATGAGGATTTCGGCAGTTCGGGCGCGGGCCTCGTCCTGCGCGTGCCGTTCACCGACGGCATCCAATATATCGACAAGCGCATCATGGGCGTGAACATGGAGCGCCAGCAGGTGCTGTCGACCGATCAGCAGCGGTTGCAGGTCGACGCCTTTGCGCGCTTCCGCATCACCAATCCGGTGCGCATGTATACCGCGATCCGCACCGAGGAGCGGTTGCAGCAACAGCTCGCGACGATCCTGGGCTCGTCGCTGCGCAACGAGCTTGGCAAGCGCACCTTTGCGACCCTGCTGTCGCCCGAACGCGGCGCGGTGATGGACAATATCCAGGTCGCGCTGAACCGTGAGGCGAATAAATATGGCGCCGAGGTCATCGATGTGCGGATCAAGCGTGCTGACCTGCCCGAAGGCGCGACGCTGATCGCAGCGTATAACCGCATGCGCTCGGCGCGCCAGCAGGAAGCCACCGCGATCCGCGCCGAAGGGCAAAAGGAAGCGCAGATCATCCGCGGTAACGCCGATGGCGAGGCGGCGCGCATCTATGCCGCCAGCTTTGGCAAGGATCCCGAATTTTACGATTTCTACCGCGCCATGCAGAGCTATCGCCAGACCTTCCTGGGCGAGAATAACCAAGGCGGCACGTCGATCATCATGTCGCCCGACAATGAATATCTGAAGCGCTTCAGCGGCGGTTGATGCGATCCGGCGCGCCGGTGAATGGAACCGAAAGCGCCCGTTCATGTTCAATTGGCGTTCAGCCGCTGCGCCGCAGACCGCCGCAGCCGGGGTTATTGAGTTTTTCGGATGAGAAGAGGATTACCGATCGTGCGTTATGTTTATGGCATCACTTCGGCCTTGCTGGCGGGTGGGACTGCGCTGGCGCTGGTCACCCAATCCCCCGTCGGCGCGCAGGTCGCGCAGAATGAACAGAGCGAAATCGCCAAGGTTGTGCCGCGTTCGGGCGCGCCCGAAAGCTTCGCCGATCTGGTCGAGCAGCTGCAGCCCGCGGTGGTCAATATCTCGACCAAGCAGAATGTGACACTGGGCGTCCGGCTCAATCCCTTTGCCGGGACGCGCGAGCCGATCACCCAGGAACAGCAGGGCGGCGGCTCGGGCTTCCTCATTTCGGCCGACGGCTATATCGTCACCAACAACCATGTGATTTCGGGCGGCCCGCGCGGCGAGGCGGTCAATCAGGTCACGGTGACGCTGACCAACCAGAAGGAATATCGCGCGACGATCGTCGGGCGTGATGCCGCGTCGGATCTGGCGCTGCTCAAGATCGATGCGACCGGCCTGCCGTTCGTGAAATTCGCCGACAGCCGCACGGCGCGCGTCGGCGACTGGGTCGTCGCGATCGGCAATCCGCTTGGTCTCGGCTCGACGGTGACCGCGGGGATCATCTCGGCGGTTCAGCGCAACATCGGCCAGGGCGGCGCCTACGACCGCTATATCCAGACCGATACCGCGATCAACCGCGGCAACTCGGGCGGCCCGCTGTTCGATTTGCAGGGCAATGTCGTCGGCATCAACAACATGCTGATCTCGCCCGTCGGCGCCAATATCGGCGTCAATTTCGCGATCCCCGCCGACGCGGCGATCCCGGTGATCAACGCGCTGCGTGCGGGCGAAAAGGTCCAGCGCGGCTATCTCGGCATCGGCATCGCGCCGGTCGACGAGGATCTGGCGGCGGCGCTTGGCCTGCCCAAGGATCGCGGCGAGTTCATCCAGCGCGTCGAACCGGCGCAGGCAGGCGAAAAGGCCGGGCTGAAGCGCGGCGACGTGGTGACCAAGGTCAATGGCCGCGAGGTCACGCCGCAGCAGACCCTGTCCTACATCGTCTCGAACACCAAACCCGGCACGCGCATCCCGCTTGAAATCATTCGCGACGGCAAGCCGATGACGCTCAACGTCCTGGTCGGCACGCGGCCGCCCGAGGAAGAGCTGGCGGGCACCACCTTCGATCCTGAAGCGGAGCAGACCGAGCCCGAGGATGCGACCGGCGCGGCGGACAAGGCGATCCAGGAAGAACTGGGCCTGGCGGTGCAGGTCGTCACCCCCGACATCGCGCGCGCGGTCGGGGTCGATGCCAATACCAAGGGTCTGGTCATCGGTGCCGCTTCGGCCAACAGCGATGCGGGCCGCAAGGGGCTGCGCCGCGGCGACGTGATCCTCAGCGCCAATCGGGTGCCGGTGACGACCAGCGACGCGCTGGCGAAAGCCGTTGCCGATGCCAAGCGGGCAGGCCGCGACGCGGTGCTGCTTGAAATTTTGCGTCGTGGTAATCCGTCGGCGTTTATCGCGGTCCGGGTAAAATAAGCCCCCGCATCCTTGCCTATATAAAGGGCGCCGCGACCATCCGGTCCGGCGCCCTTTTTATTTGCGCCGCGCTGCCTATGTTCTTATTATGTTCCAACGCTAACGAGTCGGGAGAAGAATCATGATTGGCTATGTGACCCTGGGCACCAACGATCTGACGAAAGCCGCGGTCTTTTACGACGCGATCGCCGCCGAGCTCGACACCCCGCGGATGATGGAGTTCGACACCTTCATCGCGTGGGGCAAGCCGGGCGGTGCGGCCGGCATCGGGCTGACCAAGCCGTTCGACGGCAATGCCGCAAGCGTCGGCAACGGCGTCATGGTGGCGCTGCAGGCGGCGGACAAGGACCAGGTCCAGCGCCTCTACGACATCGCGCTCGCCAACGGCGGCACCTGCGAAGGCCCCCCGGGACCGCGCGGCGAAGGCTTTTACGCCGGCTATTTCCGCGATCCCGACGGGAATAAGCTCAACGCCTTCATCATGGGGTGATGGATTGGTGCCGACGTCTGTGTGGAGAGCGGACATACTATCCTCTCCCCTTGAGGGAGAGGATAGCGCAGCTTGCTCCGCAAGGAGCTAGCGAAGCTTGGTGAGGGGGTGGACCGCCCGCGGGGTAGACCCCCTCTCAACTGCGGCTAGGCAGCAAGCTGCCAAGCCTTCGTATCTCTCCCTCAAGGGGAGAGAGTAAGAACATGCGAAGTCCGCAATCAATCGTCGGCCGCCACCGTCGGGCATTATCCAAAAAGCCTTTCCTAAATTATTCCGGCATGATCTACGATCTCGGATGACACAGCCGCTTCCTCTCATATGCTACTCCCGGACCTCCGGCACGCGCCGCTATTTTAAAGCGACAAAGGCGGCCGCTCCGGCGGCCACATCCGTATCTTTTGTCGCCTTAAGGCGTCGGCACAGCGGTCGCTCGTCGCGATTTGCGAGTGAAGTTGCGCAGTTTTCCGCCGTTCCTTCCCCAACCGGCAACCGCCGCCGCATCCGGGTTTGCCGATTGCCTGTCTCGCCCCGTCACTCTAGATCGATAGAGAGGTGCCCAAGTGGAGGAAAAGCACAGTGACTGACGGCAGCACGGCAAGCGAAATCTATATCGGCCTCGGCGGCGGCGGCGCGGCCGATGGTCCGCGCCAGTCGCTGGTGCTCAAACGCGCCAACCGCCACGGGCTGATCGCCGGGGCGACCGGCACCGGCAAGACGGTGACCCTGCAGGGGCTGGCCGAGGGTTTTTCGGCGGTCGGCGTCCCGGTGTTCGTCGCCGATGTGAAGGGCGATCTCGCCGGCATGGCGATGGCGGGCAGCCCGATGTCGAAATTGCACGAAATTTTTGCCGCCCGCGCCGCCGAAATCGGCGACAGCGAGTGGGCGTACCGCGACAATCCCGTCATCTTCTGGGATCTGTTCGGCGAACAGGGGCATCCGATCCGCACCACCATTTCCGAAATGGGGCCGCTGCTGCTCGCGCGGCTGATGGGGCTGAACGAAGTGCAGGAGGGCGTGCTCGCGATCGCCTTTCGCGTCGCCGATGAACAGAATCTGCTGCTCCTCGACCTCGGCGATTTGCAGGCGATGCTCGTCTGGTGCGCCGAGAACGCCGACGAACTCACCACCAGATATGGCAATGTGTCGAAGGCGACCGTCGGCACCATTCAAAGACAATTGCTGACGCTCGAAAGCCAGGGCGGCGCGCATTTCTTTGGCGAACCCGCGCTCGACATCCACGACATGATCCGCTGCGACGACAATGGCCGCGGCTATGTCAACATCCTCGCCGCCGACAAGCTGATGGCGAGCCCGAAGCTCTATGCGACCTTCCTGCTCTGGCTGCTGTCGGAAATGTTTGAAACGCTGCCCGAGATTGGCGACCCCGACAAACCCAAGCTCGTCTTTTTCTTTGACGAGGCGCATCTGCTGTTCGACGATGCGCCGCCGGCGCTGACCGAAAAGATCGAACAGGTCGTCCGTCTGATCCGGTCGAAGGGCGTCGGGGTCTATTTCGTCACGCAAAATCCGATCGACATTCCCGAGGATGTCTCGGGCCAGCTCGGCAACCGCGTCCAGCACGCGCTGCGCGCCTTCACCCCGCGCGACCAGAAAGCGGTCAAAGCCGCCGCCGACACCTTCCGCCCCAACCCCAAGATCGACGTCGCGCGCGAGATCACCGAATTGAAGGTCGGCGAGGCTTTGGTGTCGCTGCTGATGCCCGATGGCGCCCCGTCGCCGGTCGAACGCACGCTGATCAAGCCGCCCTGCTCGCGCGCCGGGCCGCTCGACGCCAAGGAGCGCGCGATCATCAAATCGATCTCGCCCGTCGAGGGCAAATATGACACCGCCGTCGACCGCGAAAGCGCCGAGGAACTGCTCGCGATGAAGGCCGATCAGGCGCAGGCCGCAGCGATTGCGGCGAAGGCGCAGGTCGAAGCCGACAAGCAGGCAGCCATCGCTGCGAAAGAAGCGGCCAAGGTGAAAGCCGCCGAAGAGCGCGAGCGGCTGCGGCTTGAAAAGGCAGCGGCGCGCGAGGCCGCCAAGCCGTCGATGACCGAAAAAATGGTGCAATCGGCGGCACGCTCGGCGGCGACGAGCATCGGGCGGCAGGTCGCGGGCAAATTCGGCGGCCAACTGATGCGCGGGATCTTGGGCAGCCTGTTCAAATGAGCGACGCCGATGCCGCGCTGATGGAGGCGAGCCTGATCGCCGTCGCTGACGCGGGCATCGACATTCGTCACGCGCTGTTCGAGCGATTCTTCGCCGCCTATCCCGACCGCCGCGCCAGCTTCATTTCGGTCGATGCCGCATCGCGGCGGATGACCGACGAAACGCTCCAGATGATGCTGGGGCTGGCGCAGGACGAAGGCTGGGTGTGGCCGCTCGTCGCCGAACTGGTGTTCACCCACCGCAGTTACGGCGCGCTGCCGATCGCCGAATATGACGCCTTCATCGACATGACGGTCGAGGAACTGGGCTTGGCGGCCCGACCAGCGTGGAGCGCCGCGAGTGCATCGGCTTGGCAGCAGAACGCCGACTCACTGAAGGCGATGATCCGCAAGGCGCGCGCCGAATGGGCCAGCGCGATGCCCGCAGGCGCGCCGCAGATCGCTTGACGACCGGTCGGCGCCTAAACCCTCGACTCCCGCCGCGAATCGCGGCAGCATAGGTTGCATGACAAAACCGATATTGCCTGGAGAGGTAGCCGCCGCCGTCGTCGACCCCGTCGCATACGGCCAATGGGATCCGCTGCACGAACAGCTGAGCTGGGCGCGCGCCAATGCGCCGCTGGCGGTGGCCGAGAACCACGATCACGACCCGTTCTGGCTCGTTACCCGCCACGCCGACATCATGGCGATCAGCCGCGATCCGCAGCGTTTCGCCAATGGCATCCGCCCGACGGTGCTGACCAATCGCGACGGCGAGGCGCTGGCGCGCGCCGCGACCCCGAACAATGACGGCCATCTGATCCGCTCGCTGGTCCAGATGGATGCGCCCGATCATATGAAATACCGACTGCTGACCCAGAGCTGGTTCATGCCCAAGAACCTGAAAATCGTCGAAGAGCGCATTCGGCAAATCGCGCGCGAGACGGTCGATCAGATGCTGGCGCAGGGCGGGGAGTGCGATTTTGCCCGCGACGTCGCGGCGCATTATCCGCTGCGCGTCATCATGGACATCTTGGGGGTGCCGCCCGAGGACGAGCCGCGGATGCTGATGCTGACCCAGCAATTGTTCGGCCCGACCGACCCCGAACTCAACCGGAGCAGGGAAGCGATTACCAGCGCCGAACAGGCGATCGCGATGCTCGATTATGTCATCGCCGACTTCACCCAATATTTCGCCGCGCTCACCGCCGACCGCCGCGCCAATCCGCGCGAGGACATCGCGACGGTGATTGCCAATGCGACGATCAATGGCGAACAAATCCCCGACCGCGAAATGTCGGGCTATTATATGATCGTCGCGACCGCGGGGCACGACACGACGAGCGCCTCGACCGCGGGGGCGATCATGGAACTGGCCAGGAACCCAGCGCTGTTCGAACGTTTCCGCGCCGCAGAGGCCGACAAGGCGGGGCTGATCGAGGAAGCGATCCGCTGGACCACCCCGGTCCAGCATTTCATGCGCAGCGCGAAGGAGGATGTCGAGATCGGCGGCCAGACGATCCGCGCGGGCGACTGGCTGATGCTCAACTATGTTTCGGGCAACCGCGACGAGGCTGTGTTCAATGATCCGTTCGCGTTTAACCCCGACCGCGAAAAGAATCAGCAGATCGCCTTTGGCTTCGGCGCGCATGTCTGCCTTGGCCAGCATCTGGCGCGGATGGAGATGCGGATCTTGATGGAAGAGCTGTTGCCGCGGATTCAAAGCCTGGAACTGACCGGCGAACCGGCCCGCGTCGAATCGGTGTTCGTCGGCGGGCTGAAACGCCTGCCGATCCGCTTCGCGGCGGCCTGACTCGATCCGACGCGGAGCCAGCGCAACGCGCAGTGATAATGGACCAAACTGCCTTTCGGCTGCGTTTCATCTCATCTGCAACAAGGAGTTTGCCATGATTCTCTGGAAAAAGGCTGCGATCTCGATCGCAGCAACGTCGATGATCCTCTCGCCGGTCGCAGCCTCGGCAGCGCCCGCTTTCGACGGTGCCCGTGCGGTATCCGCGATCGAAGGCGAGAATGAGCTCGAAGGCGCTAACTGGCTTCCGATCCTGCTCGGACTCGCGATCATAGCTGGTGGCATCTGGCTGGCGGTCGACGGCGACGACGATCCGGTAAGCCCGTAATTCGTCTGCGGCGCTGGCCGCCGTCTAAACCTTCTCACCCGGAAAGAAACGCGCGATGACATCGCTCGCCAGCCGCGCCGGGCGCAGCGTTTCGGCGTCGATGCAGCACCAGCTCGATTTGACCTCGGCCAGCACATCCTCGCCGCGCTTGATGATCGTTTCGTAAAAGGCGCGCGCGCCCTGGACCTTTTCGAGGATCACGGTCGCGATGACCTGGTCGTCGAGGAAGGCCGGGCGGCGATAGGTGATTTCGTGCTTCAGCGCGACCCACAGATGCGCGGCGACCGCGTCGGGCGGCGCGATGTGGCGCCAGTGCGACAGCACCGCTTCCTGCACCCAGCTGAGATAATGGGCGTTGTTGACGTGCCCCATGAAATCGATCTGGTCGGAACCGACGGCAATGGCGTGGTCGTGCGGGCGTGAGGCTGCGGTCATATCGTTTACACTAGTGTCAACAATATGTGACGGAAAGATGAAATCTCATCCGCGCCCGCGATAGGGCGCGACGCCCTGATCGGGCAGCCATAGCCCGGCGGGCGGCGGACCCGATTGCCAGAAGACGTCGATCGGGATGCCGCCGCGCGGATACCAGTAACCGCCGATGCGCAGCCATAGCGGCTGCATCTCGTCGAACAGGCGGCGGCCGATGCCGACCGTGCAATCCTCGTGAAATCCCGCATGGTTGCGGAACGACCCCAGGAACAGCTTCAGGCTTTTTGATTCGACGATTGTTTTGCCGGGCGCATAATCGATCACCAGATGCGCGAAATCGGGCTGGCCGGTGACCGGGCAGAGCGAGGTGAATTCGGGCGCGGCAAAGCGCACGAGGTACAGCTCGCCAACGCGCGGATTGGCGACATAGTCGAGAATCGCCGCCTCGGGCGCGGCAGGAAGGTCGCTCGATTGGCCAAGATGTTTCGGCGTGAGCGGCGGATGGCTGGAATCACTCATGGAAACCGTCTAGGGCGCAGCGCGGCGCTTGTCACCGATCGGATGTCATCGATCGGATGGGGAAACGGCCGAGTTCAGCGCCAATTCAGCGGCGCCGACCAAAAATGCAATATTCGGGATCGCGGAACGATAATGACGGACAGGAAGATGGGGCAGGCAAGCAGGGCGGCGGCGTGGCCGCTGGTTGCGCTGATGCTCTCTTTGGCAGGCGCGGGGCCTGCGCTCGCCCAGGATACGGGCACCCCGACCCCGGCGCCAACCCCCGCACCCTCATCGATCTTCCGCTTGCCGCCTGCCGATGACGGGCGCGCACCCGGCGTTCAGGGGCCGTCAGACAACGGGTTGCCGCCCGTCGCGCCGGGCGAACGCCGCGGCGCGCAGCCCACCCC
>NZ_SCOT01000055.1 GCF_005502465.1 Sphingopyxis sp. L1A2A | reverse complement strand
GGGTTTTTGGGTTGCTCGCTGTGGTTTAGGGATGGGGGTGTTGGTGGGGGACGACGACGTTGCGTTTTTGCCCCTCCGTCAGTCCTGCGGACTGCCACCTCCCCATGGCCTTCGGCCACAGGGAGGATCGGGTTGGGAGGTTGGGGTGCGGCAGACATCCAAGATTACGGTCAAGAAAGCGCGGGGGCTTCGGCGGAAGATGTCTTTGCCTGAGGTGATGTTGTGGCAGCGGTTGCGGGGGCGGCCGGGTGGGGTGAAGTTTCGGCGGCAGCATCCGGTGGGGGTGTATGTGGCGGATTTTTATGCGGCTGATGCGCGGTTGATCGTCGAGGTCGATGGGCTGGCGCATGATTTTCGGGTGGAGCGGGATTTGGTGCGGGATGCGTGGTTGACGGGGCAGGGGTTTGTGGTGGTTCGGGTGGCGGCGGTTGAGGTTTTTCGGGATGTGGAAGGGGTGGTTGAGGGGTTGGTGCGGTTGGTGACGTCGCGCTAGTGGCCCCTCCGTCAGCCGCTTTGCGGCTGCCACCTCCCCATCGCTTCGCGACAGGGAGGATTTGGGGTGGTTCTGGTTCCTCCCTGTGCCGTAGGCATGGGGAGGGGGACCGCTTGCGAAGCAAGGGGTGGAGGGGCGGCTACGGTTGCGTTTTTGCCCCTCCGTCAGTCCTTCGGACTGCCACCTCCCCATGGCCTTCGGCCACAGGGAGGATTGGTCACGTACTGCCCAGCTGCTTGCCCATGCGGATGAGCGGGACGCTCGCGCCGTTGGGGCCGGGGGCGGCGATCCGTTCGATCGGGATGTAGCCGCAGGCGCGGTAGAGGGGTTCGCCGGACAGGGTGGCCATCAGCTCGGTGCGGGCGAAGCCGGCTTGCTGCGCGGCGGCTTCACAGAGCGCCATCACCATGCGGCCGACGCCCTGTCTTGCAAAGGCGGGGTGGGTGTACATCGCGCGGATGCGGGCGGCGTCGGTGGCGGGGTTGAGAGGGGCGGGGTCGCGCAGGGCGGCGGCGTGGTCACCGCCGTAGAGCGTTGCGCGGTGCGACCAGCCGCCGCAGCCCGCGATCCGATCACCCGCCTCGATCACGAAATAGGTGCCGTCGGCGATCAGCTGGGTGTCGAGGCCCATGACGGCGTGGCTGGCGGCGATCTGGGCGTCGTCGAGGAAGCCCTTTTGCAGTTCGGCGATGGCGAGCGCCATCACCGCGCGCAGCGCGTCGAGGTCCGACGGCTGCGCGAGGCGGTGGCTGAGCGTCATTACGATGTCAGGCGCCGTTGGCGGCGCTCAGGATCGCGCGCACGCTGGCGGTCGCGACGTCGGTGTCGAGGCCGCAGCCGAAGACGCTTTTGCCACCCGCGGTGCGGCATTCGACATAGGCGGCGGCTTGCGCGGTGCTGCCCTGGCCGATCGCGTGCTCGCTGTAATCGACGATGTCCATGACCGGGCCGCCGGATTCGGCGAGCGCGGCGATGACGCTGCTCATCAGGCCGTTGCCGCGGCCGCTGACGCTGCGCGGGGCGCCGTCGATGGTGAGCTTGCCGGCGAAGATGCGGTCGGCGCCGGCATGGCTTTCGGACCAGTCGACGAGCTGGAAGCGCTTGGCCTCGACCTTGAGATACGCGGTGTCGAAGGCGCCCCAGATGTCTTCGGCGGTCAGCTCGCGGCTGGTCTCGTCGGCGAGCGCCTGGACGACATGGCTGAAGCTGGCCTGCATTTTCTTGGGCAGTTTCAGCCCCTTGTCCTGTTCGAGCACCCAGGCGACGCCGCCCTTGCCCGACTGGCTGTTGACGCGGATCACCGCTTCATAGCTGCGTCCAAGGTCGGCGGGGTCGATGGGGAGGTAAGGGACTTCCCAGCGTTCGTCATTCTGGCGCTCGCGCGCGGCGAAGCCTTTTTTGATCGCGTCCTGATGGCTGCCCGAAAAGGCGGTGTAGACCAGCTCGCCGCCATAGGGGTGGCGCGGGTGGACGGGGAGCTGGTTGCAATATTCGACCGTCGCGATGACTTCGTCGATGTTTGAAAAGTCGAGGCCGGGGTCGATGCCCTGCGTGTACATGTTGAGCGCGATGGTGACGAGGCAGCTGTTGCCGGTGCGCTCGCCATTGCCGAACAGGCAGCCCTCGACGCGGTCGGCGCCCGCGAGCAGGCCGAGTTCGGCGGCGGCGACCCCGGTGCCGCGGTCGTTGTGGGTGTGCAGGCTGATGATCGCGGCGTCGCGGTTCGGCAGGTTTTTGGCGAAATATTCGATCTGGTCGGCGTAGATGTTGGGGGTCGACGCCTCGACCGTGGCGGGCAGGTTGAGGATGATCGGATTTTCGGTCGTCGGTTGCAGGATGTCCATCACCGCGGCGCAGCATTCGATGCTGAAATCGAGTTCGGCGGTCGAGAAGGTTTCAGGGCTGTACTGGAAACGCCAGTCGGTGCCGGGGAGGCGCGCGGCATTGTCGCGCAGCTGCTTGGCCCCCTCGATCGCGATCGCCTTGATTTCGGGCATTTCCATGCCGAACACGATGCGGCGCCAGGCGGGGCTGACCGCGTTATAGACGTGGACGATCGCGGTTTTGGCGCCCGCGAGGCTGTCGAAGCTGGTGCGGATGAGGTCGGCGCGGCTTTGGGTGAGCACCTGCGGCGTCACGTCGTCGGGGATGCGGCCGTGCTGGACGAGGCCGGAGATGAAGTCGAACTCGGTCGCGCCGGCGCTGGGGAAACCGACCTCGATCTCTTTCAGGCCGATGCGGCAGAGGAGGTCGAAGAAGCGCGCCTTTTTCTCGGCATCCATCGGGTCGATCAGCGCCTGATTGCCGTCGCGCATGTCGGTGGACAGCCAGATCGGGGCGGCGGTGGTGACGCGGGTGGGCCAGTCGCGCTGGGTCAGCGGAACCTGCGGGAAAGCACTATATTTGACCGAAGGGTCGCGGAGCATGGTCATGGGATTGGTCTTCTGCTGGTCGGTTGCGATGATGTCGATCGGACCCTTGAGCGGGTGGCCGCGACTAACGCGCAGCCAGTGTCACGCCCAAGGGCGTGTAAGTCGCAGAAGCAGGAGGGCGTTGCCGCGCATGGCGGCTCTAGTGATGGAAAATGTCGCGCTTGGCAAGGGGGGAGTGGGAAAATTGCGTGGGCGGGCCTGTCCGGCTTGGCTGGGTGATGAACCGCAAAAATGGCGCCGGACCGCGGGCGGGCCGCGATCCGGCGCAGGCAGGGGATCGTGAATTGCGCGGGGAGCGAGCGTCAGGCGGCTTCGCTCTCCGCGTCGTCCTCGTCCCACGGCTCGAACACCTCGTCCTCGATCATATTGTCGATGGCGTGGACGCGCACCGCGATCAGCCAGTCGGCGAGCGGGCCTTCCCACGCGGCCTCGACCTGGGTGAGCTCGCCCCGATCACTGCCGGCGTCGCTGCCCGCGGGCCGATCGCCGACGAGGTCGAAGTCCTGGACGCCGTCCTCGGGCGGGGTGATGTAAACATGCGGGTCGAGCCGGACATTGGCCCAGCCCGCGGTCGGGGTCAGGCCCTCGGCCTCGACGGTCAGCAGCGCATTTTCCTCGTCGCCGCCGATGAAGGCGTTCACGTCGACAATTTCGCGTACCAGTTCGCTCATCACACGGACTCCTCGCAAAAAGGGGCGGGACCGGTGAGATCCCGCCCCGGTGTTTACGCGGTGCGTGTGACAGATTGGGGTGCGGTTACGCCGCGCTTATTGTTTCTCGAACGCGGCGTGGATTTCGAGTTCGACCGCGTCGCTGACCGCGGGGATGCCATAGGCGATGCCGAAATCGCTGCGGCGGATCGTGGTTTCAGCCTCGAATCCGATGGTCGCTTTCTTGTTATAGGGGTTGGTGCCGGCGCCGTGGAAATCGACGTCGAGAGTGACCGGCTTGGTGACGCCGCCCAGGGTCAGATTGCCGGTGACCTTGGCCTCGTCGCCGTCGTCATCGAGGACGACGCTGGTCGAGACGAATTTGGCGTCGGCGGGAGCGGGGCCGAAGAAGTCGGGCTTGCCGCCATCCTTGCCCGCGCGCAGCAGATGGCCGGTCAGGCCGCTGCTGGCGGTGGTGACCTTGGCGACCGGGATCGTCACATCGACCTTTGACGCGGCGGGATTGGCGGGGTCGATGACGAGCGTGCCGGTGACGTCGCCGAAGATGCCCGTGTACTTGCTGAAGCCGAAATGATCGACTTCCCACACGACCATCGTGTGCCCCGCGTCGGCGGCATAGGTGCCCGCGGCGACGCGCGTCTTGTCGGGGGCGCCGGGGGTGCCGGGGGTGTTCTGGGCGATGACGACGGGAACCGCGACGATAGCGAGCGCGACGGCGGCGAGGGGAGCGATACGGCGCATGGATTGGTCTCCTGTTGGGGGCGTGCAGGCTAGGCGCGCGGGCAGGGCCGCGTCAATCAGCGCACAGGAAACGCAATGTTTCACGCCGCGGTTCCGTCAGCGGGCGCGGCGCGCCTCGAACCATTGGCGCAGCGCGGCGGACGCGCAGCCGGTGAAGCCGTAACTGCCGACCGGCGAGCAGCTGTTCGGGCGGGTGGCGCGGGCGATATTGTCGTAACCCTCGACCTTCGACGCCCAGCTGCCGCCGCCGACGGGGGCGTCGTCCTTCAGTTCCTCGCGCAATTCCTTGGGGACGCGGTAGCGTTCGGATTCGGGCCGCTGCGCGCAGACAATGATCTCGTCACCGACCGGTTCGGGGCAGGGGTCGTCGCCGAAAGTGTAGAGGACCGAGGTTTTCTGTGGCGGTTCGCCTGATTGCGCGAGGCTGTCGTCCTGCGCAGCCGCGGGCGCGGCGACGGCGAGTGCGGCGAGCAGGGTGAGCAGGAGGCCGGTTTTGTTCATCGTCACAGATCGCATTCCCAGACCCCGTTTCCCTGCGGCGCAGCATGAAGCGCCGAGATGAACCTAAGCCGAACCTGTCCGCGTAACCCTTTGCGCTTTGGTAGCGAATTGGGAGTGACGGGGCGTCGGCATCGGGCCGTTGGACTCAGATGGAGATCGATCGTGAAAAACCAAGCCCTGTTCATCCTGCTGGCGGCGGTGGCCGCGCCGCTGTCGTTCGCCGCCTTTGCCCCGCACGCCGAGGCCGCGCCCGTCTATGTCGGGGTCGAGGGCAGCAATATTGCGGTTAGCGGCTATGATGCGGTCAGCTATTTCGACGGCGACGGAGCGCCGGTGAAGGGCAGCGCCGATTTCGCGGTCGCGCATGACGGTGCGGTCTATCATTTTGCCAATGGCGCCAACGCGGCGCGCTTTGCCGCCAATCCGGAGGCGTTCATGCCGCGCTATGGCGGGCATTGCGCGTGGGCGATGTCGCGCGGCTATCTCGCGCCGGGCGATCCGCTGGCCTATGCAGTGGTCGACGGCAAGCTGTATCTGAACTTCAATCAGGAAGTGAAGGCGCAGTGGGACATGAACCGCGCGGGATACATCGCGGCGGCGGAGAAGAATTGGGCGGTGGTGCCGGCGGATGCGAAATTTGGGGGGTGAGGGTGTGAGTCTGCTTTTGGGTGGGGAGGATTGCTCAAGACCGCAATCGGTCGATTTCCGCCATTCGTCTTTTCGTCTTTTCGTCATCCCGGACTTGATCCGGGATCCATAGCCACGGGCGCCGCATGGGCCCCGGATCAAGTCCGGGGTGACGAGGAGGGATAGTTCCTCCCCATGGCTTCGCCACAGGGAGGATCAGATGGTTTCCAGCGACGCGCCGATCGTGTTCCACACCTGCGCCAGTTCTTCGGGCGTGATGCAATAGGGCGGCATCACATAGACGGTGTTGCCGAGTGGGCGGAGCAACACGCCGTGGTCGCGATGATAGGCGATCAGGCGGGGGGCGAGGTTCGAGAGGTAGCCGGAGTCGGGGACGGTGATGTCGAGCGCGGCGATGGTGCCGAGGCGGCGCCGATTGGCGACGCGCGGGTCGTGGCTGAGCAGCGACAGATGTGCGGCCTGGGCGTCGGCGAGGGTGTCGATGCGCTGCTGGACGGGCTCGTCGCGCCAGATTTCGAGGTTGGCGGCGGCGGCGGCGCAGGCGATGGGATTCGCGGTGTAGCTCGACGAATGATAGAAGGTCTTGCTGCGATCGGTCGAATAATGCGCCGCGAAGATCGGTTCGATGCAGAGGGTGACCGCGAGCGGCAGGCTACCGCCGGTGAGGCCTTTCGACAGGCAGATAATGTCGGGGATCACCCCCGCCTGGTCGCAGGCGAAGCGGGTGCCGGTGCGGCCCCAGCCGGTCATCACCTCGTCGGCGATGAAGAGGACGCCGTGGCGGGCGCAAATGCTACGCATCTCGGCGAGCATCCACGCGGGGTATATGAGCATGCCGCCGGCGCCGAGGATGAGCGGTTCGACGATGAAGGCGGCGGGCGGGTTGCCGGTTTTTTGGGGAGCGCAGGCGGCTTCGAGTGCGTCGAGCGTCCTCTGCTCCTGTCCTTCGTGTGGGAAGGGAATGGTATCGACGTCGAACAGCAAGGGCTGCCAGGCGCGGTTGTAGACGCCGCGCTCGCCGACCGACATCGTGCCGATCGTATCGCCGTGATAGCTGTGTTCGAGGACGAGGATGCGGTGGCGCGGCTCGCCAATGTTGAACCAGTAGCCGAGCGCCATTTTCAGCGCGACCTCGACGCTGGTCGAACCCGAGTCCGAGAAGAAGACGCGAGTCAGCGGATCGGGTGTGATGCGGATGAGTTCGGCGGCGAGCGCCTCGGCGGGGGCGTGCGTCCAGCCCGCGAAGATGAGCTGGTCGAGCCGTTCGGACTGGGCGCGGATCGCGGCCATGATGCGCGGGTGGGCGTGACCGTGGGTGGTGACCCACCAGCTGGAGATGGCGTCGATCCAGCTTTGGCCGTCGGCGGCGTAGAGACGGGCGCCTTCGCCGCGGGCGATCAGTGGGATCGGGTCGCCGAGGCCGTGCTGGGTGAAGGGGTGCCAGATGGGGGATTGGTTTGTGGTCATGGCGCGTTCCTTACACCTTCGTCATTCCCGTGAAAGCGGGAACCCAGCGAGTCAGCGTTGCGATTCAGATTGTCACCCTGCGGGTGAGTTTTTCTTTGCGCTGGGTTCCCGCGTTCGCGGGAATGACGAAGTATTTAGCGGAAGTTGGCGAGGTCGAAGTTCGCTTTGAATGCTGCGGCGAGGTTTTCCGGCGTCAGCGGGTCGACGATGGGCAGCCGCCCCAACCGGCGCACGCCGCCGATTGCGGCGATGATCGCTTCGCTGTCCTCCACCGCATCGCCGAGGAAGGCGATACCGTGGATCGGGACGCCGCGTGCGCGCAGCGCTTCGATCGTCAGCAGGCTGTGGTTGATCGTGCCGAGCGCGGTGCGGGCGCAGACGATCGCCGGGATTTGCCAGCGCGCGAACAGGTCGGCGTAAAGGGTGGTGCGGGTGACCGGGACGAGCGCGCCGCCGGCGCCCTCGACGATGAGGTTGCCGGGGGGCGGGGTGAGCGCGGCGAGGTCGATGGTGATGCCGTCGATTTCGGCGGCGATGTGGGGCGAGGCGGGAGTGTTCAGGCGATAGGTTTCGGGGAGGATTGCAACATTGGCGAGGCGTGCGACGACCGCGCTGTCGGTTTCGTCGTCGAGGCCTGCCTGGATCGGTTTCCAATAAGGCGCGCCGGTCGCTCCCGCGAGCGCGGCCGAAAAGATCGTCTTGCCGATGCCGGTGTCGGTGCCGGTAACGACGAAGCGCATCATGCGGCGGCCATTGCGTGGGCCAGCGCGTCGGCCATCGCGTCGATGTCGGCTTCGTCGACGTTGAGGGTGATCGCGATGCGCAGGCGCGCGGTGCCGTGGGGGACGGTCGGCGGGCGGATGCCGCGAATGTCGAACCCTGCATCGCGGAGCGCCGCCGCGATCCGCATCGTGCGCTGGTTGTCGCCGACGATCACCGGCAGGATCTGGGTGCCGCTGGCCGGGATGCCGAGGGGGACGAGGCGTTCGGCGGCGTGGCGGACGACGGCGTGGAGGCGCGCCTGGCGTTCGGGCTGGTTGGCGACGATCTCGATCGCCTGACGGACGAGCCACGCCATCAGCGGCGACGGCGCGGTCGAGAAGATGAAGGGGCGGCCGCGGTTGACGATGAAGTCGGCGGCGATCGCGGGGGCGCAGAGCAGCGCGCCCTCGGCGCCGAGCGCCTTGCCGCAGGTGTGGAGGGTGACAAGATTGTCGCGGCGGCCGAGGGTGTGCGCGAGCCCGGCGCCGCCGGGACCGAAGACGCCGGTCGCGTGCGCCTCGTCGACCACCAATATGGCGTCGTGGCGGTCGGCGACCGCGGCGAGATCGGTCAGCGGGGCGCGGTCGCCGTCCATGCTATAGAGGCTTTCGACCGCGATCCACGGGGTTCCCGCGCCGCCGCCGGTGCGCCAGCGGGTGATGAGGTCGTCGAAGGCCTGGGCGTCGTTATGCGCGGCGGCGATCGTTCCGGCGCGGCCGAGCTTCATGCCATCATGGGCGCTGGCGTGGATCAGTTCGTCGTGGACGATCAGATCGCCGCGCTGCGGCAGGGTGGCGAAGAGTGCGGCGTTGGCGGCGAAACCGGTGGGGAAGAACAGCGCCGCCTCGCTGCCATAATGGCGCGCAGCGTGCGCTTCGAGTGCTTCATGTTCGGGGTGGTTGCCGCGCAGCAGGCGCGAGCCGCCCGACCCGGCGGGGAGGCCGCGCTCCATGCCCGCGGTGAGGGCGGCGCGCAGCGCATCGCTATCGGCGAGACCGAGATAATCGTTCGAGGCGAAGTCGCGCCCGGCGCGCGGCGCGAGGGCGCGGCGGCGGTTGTCTGCCGCGAGCGCGACGAGATCGCGGCGGTGGGTGTCGAAGGGAGAGTTTCGCATCCTGTCCTATCCTTCGTCATTCCCGCGAAAGCGGGAACCCGGTAGCACCGTCGGCTCGCTGGGTCCCCGCTTTCGCGGGAATGACGAAGTTGGGTATGGTCAGATCAATTCTTGGCTTTATCGACCAGCTGGTTCTTGGCGATCCACGGCATCATCGCGCGCAGTTCGCCGCCGACCTGTTCGATCGGATGCGCCGCGGCGGCCTTGCGGCTGGCTTTCAGTTCGGGCTGGCCGGCCTGGTTGTCGAGGACGAAATCCTTGACGAAGCGGCCCGACTGAATGTCGGCGAGGACGCGCTTCATTTCCTTCTTCGTTTCGTCGGTGATGATGCGCGGGCCGGTTTTGATGTCGCCATATTCGGCGGTGTTGCTGATCGAATAGCGCATGTTGGCGATGCCGCCTTCATAGAGCAGGTCGACGATCAGCTTGGTTTCGTGGAGGCATTCGAAATAGGCCATTTCGGGGGCGTAGCCCGCCTCGACCAAGGTCTCGAAACCCGCCTGGATCAGGTGGGTGATGCCGCCGCACAGCACCGCCTGTTCGCCGAAGAGGTCGGTTTCGCACTCTTCCTTGAAGGTCGTCTCGATGACGCCGCTGCGCCCGCCGCCGACGGCACTGGCGTAGGAGAGGGCGAGCGCCTTGGCATAGCCGTTGCCGGTGTTGCCCGCGGCTTCCTGTGCGACCGCGATCAGGCAGGGGACGCCGCCGCCGCGCTGATATTCGCTGCGCACGGTGTGGCCGGGGCCCTTCGGCGCGACCATGAAGACGTCGATGTCGGGGCGCGCCTCGATCAGGCCGAAATGGATGTTGAGGCCGTGGGCAAAGGCGAGCGCGGCGCCGGGCTTCATGTTGTCGGCGAGGTCGTCGGCGTAGATTTTCGCCTGATGCTCGTCGGGGGCGACGACCATGATGACGTCGGCCCATTCGGCGGCCTGCTTGTTGGTCAGCACCTTGAAGCCGGCGGCTTCGGCCTTTTTGGCGGTCGCCGAACCGGGGCGGAGCGCGACGGCGACTTCGGCGACGCCGCTGTCGCGCAGGTTCTGCGCGTGGGCGTGGCCCTGGCTGCCGTAGCCGACGACGGCGACCTTTTTGCCCTTGATCAGATCCTGGTCGGCGTCGCGATCGTAATAAACCTGCATGTCTTTCTTCCCTATTATTCGTCATCCCAGCGCAAGCTGGGATCGGTCTCGGTGTTAAACTGCATGCGATCCCGGCTTTCGCTGGGATGACGTTGATTCAGAGCGCCTCCGGCCCGCGGCCGATGGCGACGACGCCGGTGCGGCCGACTTCGACCAGACCGCATTCGCGCATCAGCGCGATGAAGCGGTCGACCTTGTCGCTCGTCCCGGTAATTTCGAAGATGAAGCTGCTGAGCGTCGTATCGACGACCTTGGCGCGGAAGACGTCGGCCATGCGAAGCGCCTCGATGCGCTTGTCGCCGCTGCCCGCGACCTTGACCAGCGCGATCTCGCGCTCGACATGCGCCCCGCCGTCGGCAAGGTCGGTGACCGAGTGGACGGGCACCAGCCGGTCGAGCTGGGCGATGATCTGATCGATCACCGGCGGCGGGCCGTTGGTGACGATGGTGATGCGCGAGAGCGCGTGATCGGCGCTGATGTCGGCGACGGTCAGGCTTTCGATATTATAGCCGCGCGCCGAGAACAGCCCGGTGATCTTGGCGAGAATGCCCGCTTCGTTATCGACGGTGACGGCGAGCACATGGCGCTCGCCTGCTTCGGTTTTGATTTTCATTGGGAAGTTCCTCCCCTCTCCCCTTGCGGGAGAGGGTTGCGAAGCCTTGGCAGCTTGCTGCCTAGTCGAAGCTGGGTGAGGGGTATGCGCGCCATCGGCGCGCGGGGCCGCTCCCCCTCTCTAAGACTTGCTAGGCGGCAAGCCGCCAAGCCAAGTCTTTTCTCCCCCGCCGGGGGGGAGATGATTTGTCCGAAATGTCGCATCACACCAATGCTTTCGCTTCGTCGTCCATCGTGCCGGTGACGTCGCTCGGCTGGAGGAGCATGTCGGTGTGCGCGGCGCCCGAGGGGATCATCGGGAAGCAGTTGGCGAGCTGCGCGACGCGGCAGTCGACGATCACCGGGCCGGGGGTCTCGATCATCTTGGCGATGCCGTCGTCGAGCTGGCCCAGCGTGTCGATGCGCAGGCCGGTCCAGCCATAGGCGTCGGCGAGTTTGACGAAGTCGGGCAGGCTGTCCGAATAGCTGTTCGAATAGCGGCTTTCGTAGGTCAGTTCCTGCCACTGGCGGACCATGCCCATCCACTGGTTGTTGAGGATGAATATTTTCACCGGCAGGCGATATTGCGCGACGGTGCCCATTTCCTGGATGTTCATCTGCAGGCTGGCCTCGCCCGCGATGCAGATGACGAGGCGGTCGGGCTTGGCGATCTGCGCGCCGACCGCGGCGGGGAAGCCGTAACCCATCGTGCCGAGCCCGCCGCTGGTCAGCCAGCGGTTGGGGCTGTCGAAATGGAAATGCTGCGCCGCCCACATCTGGTGCTGGCCGACCTCGGTGGTGATGATCGGGTCCATGCCGCGGGTCGCGTCGAACAGCGCCTTGACCGCGCGCTGCGGCATGATTTCGGCGCCATCCTCTTTCTTTTCGGGGAAATCGAGGCAGCGCGTCGCGCGCCAGCCGTCGACGCGGCGCCACCATTCGCCCAGATCGCGCGGCGTGTGCCCCGCGTCCTGCCACCCCGCGATGATCGCATCGAGCGCGCGCCCGGCGTCGCCGACGACGGCGAGGTCGACGGGGATGATCTTGTTGATCGAGCTGCGGTCGATGTCGATGTGGATCTTTTTGGAATCGGGCGAGAAGGCGTCGAGACGGCCGGTGACCCGGTCGTCGAAGCGCGCGCCGACCGCGATGATCAGGTCGGCGCGGTTCATCGCCATATTGGCCTCGAACGTGCCGTGCATGCCGAGCATGCCGAGCCATTTGTCATCGTCGGCGGGGAAAGCGCCGAGGCCCATGAGGGTCGAGGTGACCGGCGCGCCGGTGAGCGCGACGAGCTGGCGCAAAGCGGCACTCGCATCGGGGCCGGCGTTGATGACGCCGCCGCCGGTGTAGAAGATCGGACGCTCGGCCGCGGCGATCATCGCGACCGCGGTGGCAATCGCATCGGCGTCGGGTTCGACCTGCGGGCGATAGCTTTTATGCTCGATCATTTCGGGCACGCTGTAGGTGCCGGTGGCGACCTGAACATTTTTGGGGATGTCGATGACCACCGGGCCGGGGCGGCCGTTGGTGGCGATGTAAAAGGCCTCGTGCATGATCGCGCCGAGGCGGGCGGGATCCATGACCAGATAATTATGCTTGGTGCAGTGGCGGGTGATGCCGACGGTGTCGCATTCCTGGAACGCATCGGTGCCGATCAGCGTCGTCGGCACCTGCCCCGTCAGGACGACCATCGGGATCGAATCCATCAGGGCATCGGTGATGCCGGTGACCGCGTTGGTCGCGCCGGGCCCCGAGGTGACGAGCACGACGCCGGGCTTGCCGGTCGCGCGGGCATAGCCCTCGGCCGCGTGGGTTGCCGCCTGTTCGTGGCGGACGAGAATATGCTTGATCGTCGGGTGCTTATAGAGCGCGTCATAGATCGGAAGGACCGCACCGCCCGGATAGCCGAACACCGTGTCGACCCCAAGGTCGACCAGCGCCTGAACCACCATGTCGGCACCACTCATTTCCGTCACGACGAAACTCCTTTCACGTATCGCGATTGCGGCGCTTGTGCGCTGCAACAGGGTTGCGGGCAATAGGTATATGATTCTATCCTGTCAACAGTCTTTCACGTAATATTATTACTAATTCATCAACAGAATCGTTGTTTAGTGACTCGGTGTGCCGCGGCCAATCGGCGGGGGGCTGGTGACGAAACCACGTAAATTGACGCTTGGCATATTGGCGGGTGGCCGCCTGCGCGAGGTCGAGGGCGGCGGCGCGGTCGATGGTGCCCGACAGATATTGCGCGATCTGGGGGACGCCGATGGCGCGCATGGCGGGAAGATCGGGGTCGAGATGGCGGGCGAGCAAGGCTGCGGCCTCTTCGACGCCGCCGCCGTCGAACATCTGGACCAGCCGCTCGTCGCAGCGATCGCGCAGCCACTCGCGCGGCGGGAGGAGGATCAGGGGGGCGAGGGTGATGGCGTCGGCGATGCCGCCTTCGCGCGATTCCTGCCAGTGGCCGAGCGGGCGCCCGGTCGATCGGACAACCTCGAGCGCGCGAGCGATGCGGGTGGCGTCGGCAGGGTTCAGGCGCGCCGCCGCCGCGGGATCGAGCCAGGTCAGCGCGGCATGGGCATCGGCGACGGGCAGCGCGCGCACCGCCAGGCGAATGTCGGGGTCGATATCGGGCACCGGCGCGATGCCATAGAGCAAGGTGCGCAGGTACAGGCCGGTGCCGCCGACGAGGATCGGGATGTCGCCCGCGGCGTGTGCGGCGGCGATGGCGGCGCGCGCTTCATCGGCCCAGCGCGCGGCGTTGTGCGCCTCCGTCGCGTCGATATGGCCGAAGAGATGGTGGGGGATGCCCGCCATTTCGTCGTCGCTCGGGCGCGCCGAGAGGATCGCGAGGTCGGTATAGACCTGGCTGGCATCGGCATTGATCACGACGCCGCCGACGGCTTTCGCCACCGCCACCGCCAATGCGCTCTTGCCGCTGGCGGTGGGTCCGGCGATAAGTGCGACAGGTGGCCGTGGGCCGAAAGAGGATGAAGGAGCAGCCATGTTCGTCGCGACGCTGATAGCAGCCGGAAAGCTGACCGACGAGGTGGTTCGCGAAGCGATCGACCGGCTCGACGCGACGGGGCATGATGTCGGGGCGCCGCACTGGCTGGATGTCGGCGATGCCGCCGACATCGTCTTTCACGGCAGCCTGGTCAGCGCGCGTGCCGCACTGGCGCTGATGGACCATGGCGCGCTCGACACGATCGTCCAGCCGCTGGGCGATCGGACCAAAAAACTGATCATCGCCGACATGGATTCGACGATGATTACCGTCGAATGCATCGACGAACTGGCGGACTATGCGGGGCTGAAGCCCGAGATTGCGGCGATCACCGAACGCGCGATGCGCGGCGAGTTGGATTTCCGGGCGGCGCTGATCGAGCGCGTCGGGTTGCTGGCCGGGATGCCCGAAGCGACCTTGGTCGAGTGCCGGATGGAGCGGGTGAAACTGACGCGCGGCGCGCGCACTTTGGTGCAGACGATGAAGGCGCATGGCGCGTATTCGGTGCTGGTGTCGGGGGGCTTTATGCCGTTCGCCGGGCCGGTTGGCGAAGCGATCGGGTTCGACAAGGTGCTGGCGAACGAGCTGGAGATTCAGGGCGGCAAGCTGACCGGGCGGGTGATCGAGCCGATCGTCGACAGCGCCGCAAAGCTGGAGACGCTGAAAGCCGAGGCGGCGAAGCACGGCCTGCCGCTTGCCGACACGCTGGCGGTCGGCGACGGCGCCAACGATATTCCGATGATCACGTCGGCGGGCCTGGGGGTCGGCTATTATCCGCACCCGGCGGCGGGCGAGGCCGCGGCGGCGGTGATCCGCCACCATGACCTGACCGCGCTGCTGTGGGCGCAGGGCTATCCGCGGCGGTCGTGGGTGCTGGGGTAGGTTTGGCGGGTAACGACTGATTGCGGACGTTCTTCTCCCCTCCCTTCCAGGGAGGGGTCGGGGGTGGGTGGCCGCCGAAGGCGGCGCTCTGCCTCGGCTCGCTAGCGCTCGCACCCACCCCTAACC
>NZ_SCOT01000054.1 GCF_005502465.1 Sphingopyxis sp. L1A2A | reverse complement strand
CCCCGCCACCGGCGGCGACAATTCGATGCGCCACGCCTCCCGCCCTTCGCCCAGCGGCAGATCGACATGGTCGCGCCAACCCGTGTCGACGCGGCTGCGGCGGCGCCAGCTGATGACGACGCCGCCCGCCCCGTCGGGCTCGACCCGTCCATGCACCGGCGCCAGCGGCCGCAGCGCGCCGCTGGCCGCGGGGACGGCCATCTCGGTCAGCACCGTCCCGCCACGCGGCGCCCATTGCAGCCGGGCGGCGCCGCTCTCGGCAGCCAGGGCGAGCGTTTCGGGCAACAGCATCGGCGCGCTATCGTCGATCAGCACAAACGGCGTGCCCGCCAGATGGCCCACCGCGCGCGCTGTCCCGGCCCGGCCGCGCAGCAAATGCGACAGTTGCCACGCCCCCGCCCCCACCGCCTCCGCGGTGCCGAACTGCACCAACTCATCACCGACCATCGCGCGATTGGCGCCGCCCAGCAGCGCCGCATCATCGACCGATTCCAGCGCCAACGCCGGGTTGGCCAGCGTCACCATCAGCGTTGCGGCGCGATCGAACAATGTGTCGCTTCCTGCTGCCAGCGGCGCCGCCAGCTGCCCCAGTGCCGCCGCCGGCCGCACCGTGCCCAGCGCGATGGACTCGGCATCGGCGGCGGGCACAAACCAGCAATCGGCACCGCGCCAGCCATCGTTGCTGCCCGCGGCGGCGATCAGTATCCGCGCCGACGCGGCGCCCGGGCTCCCCAGATTTGGCAGATCGAACACATGCACCGTTCCCACCGCATCGGGCCAGTCGGGCGCCCGCACCGGAACCCCCGGTTCGGCGGGAAGGTCGATGGCGGGCACCGGCTGGTGCCGCTTCAATTCGATCAATATCTCGTTCGCGCGCACCGTCCGCGCCGCCAGACGCCAGGCGCTGCCATCCGCCAGCGTCACGACATGCCCGACCGGCAGTGCCAGCGCCGCCAGATCGGCCTGCCAGATCAACGTCTCGCGCCCGTCTGCCGCCGCCGCGGCCAGCCGCTCCGCCAGCGCCCGCGCCGACGGCGCGGGCAGCACTGCGGGCAGGTCGATCCGCTCCTCGCGCACGCCGCCCCCGGCGACCCGGCTCGCCTGTTGGCCCAATTGATAATCGCGCTCGGGCTCGTAATGGCGCAGCCGGATCGACCCCGGCAACGACGACAGGGGGGCGCGTTGCCGCTCGACCGTGTCGCGCCCGATTTCCATCCGCCGCGCCTCGCGAAACGCGCTCAGCATCAGCGGCTTGCCGGTCAGCGCCGCCGGGGTCAGCCGCCACCGCTCCGAACCGCTCGCAGCCCGCACGCCATCGACGTCGAACAACGGCGCCAGCGCGTCGCGCGCCCGGTCGCCCGACGCGGCATAACCGGTGAACGGCCACGCGCCGAAACATCGCCCGGTCTCGCCCAACAGGCGGTCACCGATCATCCCGGCATCGACCGCCCCCGCATCGGCCTCGACCTCAAAGGTCAGCGAGGGAATCCGGTTGCCAAACGCGCCCAACTCCAGCTCCTCGAACACCGCATAGGCAAGTCCGCGAAAGGCACTCGCCGACGTCATTCCGGTCGCCGACGCAATCAGCGGATCGACCGCCTGATCCTCGCCCCCCGGGTGCCAGCGAAAGGTGCAGCGCTCCTGAAACGTCCCGCTCGCGCCGCGCAGCAGATTGCCGTCGGCCCAGATCCGCCGGATCGCGCGGATCGGCCGCGCCGACAGCGCCACCGCCAGCGACACCGCATAGCTATATTCGGTCGTCGATGGCCGCCCCTTGCCGCCGCCGCGTCGCTCGCGCCGTTCGATCAGGTCCGTTGCCCAGATCACGCTGCCCGCGACGCGCATCGTCCCGAACAGCTGGGGAATCTGCTGGCCATAAGTCGACGCCTGGACCTTCAGATCGGCCAGCCGCGGCCCCTCGCGCCCCTTGGGCTTGAAGATCTCCGCATCAATCTGTTGCCCCAAGGCCGCGCCGATCGCCGCGCCGACCGGCCCCCCGACAATCCCACCGACCGCCGTCAGCACCAACGTTGCCATCATCATCCCCCGTCTTGAAAAATCGCCACCGCACCGCGTCATGCGCCAGCGCGTCAACCGGCGTCTCAACGACGCGCCGCAACCCCGCGTGAGCATGGACAAATGTCGCGGCTCCGATCAGCCCCAGATGAAACTGCCCCGCCGCACAGGCGATCAGCGCGACGTCGCCGACCTGTGCCGCATCCTGGACTGGGGCAAACCCCGCCGCCGCCAGCCCCGCCTCGACCCGCGCCCGCGACCAGCCGCGCAGCGGATAGTTCGTCGGCCCCGGCAACCGCGCGCCCGCCGCCGCATAGGCCGCCCAGACCAGCCCGACGCAATCGAGCCCGGTCGCCGGGTCGCGCCCCTGCGGCCGAAACCGCACCCCGACCATCGCTTGCGCCGCCGCAAAGGCGCGCGCGGCATCGTCAGCCACCGGGATAGCGCGTCAGCAAATCATTGCCCGGCAGATGCGCTTCGCCGCGAAAGTTGATCGCATTGGCAAATCGGTCGCGGCACGTCGCCAGCTGCTTGTCGCACCCTTCGGTCACCCGCACCCGCACGCCCCCCTCCGGCAAAAAGGACGGCGCCTCGGCCAATTGCAGCACCGCCCCCTCGACCGCGATCACCGGACTTTCCAGCCCGCAATTTGCCCCCTCGGTCCACAATAACTCGCCGAATGCCATGCCGGCGACCGCATGATCCAGCGTCACCGCGCGCCCCGCCACCGCCACCACGCGCCGATCATGCCTCAACGGCGCCAGATCGACCCGGCACGCCCGGTCACCCAGCATCGCGCGGCACGATGGCGACGTCGCCGGGCACACCGGCTGGTCGAGCAACCGCGTCACCCCTTGTAATTCCGCCGTGAACGCCGCCCCGCGCCGCTCGATCGCCCCCAGCGATCCGCGCGCGACCGTCACCGGCGCCACCGCGGGCGCGGTCCAGTCGGTCACGAACAGCGCCAGCTCGGCACCGTCCCAGCGTCCGGCATCCAGGTCGCTGGTGGCGATCGCATCGCTCGCGATGGCGCCTTCCAGGTCCATCGTCGCGGCGTCCAAACTGTCGCTCGTCTCCAGCGCCGACGGCTTCATCCCCGGCGCCGCGCGATACAGGATGCCGCCGACCGCCAGATCGCGGTCGTGCGAGGTCAGCCCGATCACCACCCCGTCGCGCCGCGCCAGCCGCCAGCACCACGCCAATGTGACCAGCTCCTCGCGCAGCCAGTCGGGCGCCGCGCTGATCGCTTCGGGTATCACCATGGCGCCCGCACCTCGACCAGCGACACGCTCGCCAACTCGCCCGCCAGAAAGGTCGCGCGGCTCGCCTCCAGGCGATCCTCGGCAAAACGCACCGCGACGTCGAACAGAAACCCGGCGCGCACCGCTACCCCCGCCGCTGGCGCCGCATCGAGCAGCACCTCGCCATCGCCCGTCACCGAAAACGCCGCCGTCTCCAGCCCGTCGACCGACACCCTTACGCTGCCATCGACCGGCAAGCGGATCGCGCGCACCTGCTCGGCATCCCCCGCCCCATAAATCTTCACCAGCGCGAATTGTCGCCGCACCCCGTCGCCGACCCCCAGCATCTGGTCGGCCGCCGTCGGCAGTCCGCCATCCGCCGCCGAACTGGCATCAAGGGGATCGCGAAAGCGGAACGCCCGTGCCGCGCCGCGCCGCGCCCGAAAAAAATCGACCAGCGTCCGCACATCGGCTTCGGATCGTATCCCCGGCCCGGCGTCATAGCGCATCCGCGCTTCCGCCCATTCGCTCGCGCGCTGCTCATGCCCCGACGGCGAGCTGACGATCTGGGTCGAAAATTCGGTCGCGACCATCGCCTCGCGCCCGATCGCCAGTGGGAAATCCACCGCATCAAAAGCCTGCACCGCATCCTCCTCCGCGTCAAAACTGACGAACCCGTCGCGCGCTACCTGCGGCAGCGCCCACACGAACGTCCGCGCCACCCCCGCCCGCCGCGCCGCAGCCGCGGCATCGGCAATCGCCATCCACCCCGCGCGCTGTTCGGGCAGCAGCACAAACCCCGAAAAATAATGCTGATCTTCAACCGGATAGATCAGACGCAGCACCATCGCGGCGCGCGCGCCCGCCGTCTCGGCACCGCGTCCCGCGGTCACCCAGTCATAATCCTCCAGCTGCAGCACATCGAACGCAGGCTTGGCCCACCCCAGCGGCACATTGGCCCGCCGCAATTCGGGCGCCGCGGGATCGAGCACCGTCGGCAGATAGACCAGCAAATGGCTCACCAGCCCCGCCTCCCCCGCCTCATCGCGCGCCGCCGCAACCAGCGCCGCGGTCGACGCCGCGAGCAGCGCGCCCAGCGCGTCGAGCATCGTCAGCTGCGGCGCCGTCAGCACCCCCCGCACATCGACGATCGCGACGCTCGCCGAACCCAACGCCGCGGTCGTCGCGGCATCATAGGCACAGATCCGCCCGCCGCTGGCGACCCACCACCATGGCTCGCCCACCTGAAACTTGGGTGCCAGCCCTGCCGCCACGCCGATCGCGACAAAGTCCCGCGCCACCAGCTGCAAATATCCCATCGCCGCCGCATGGGCGGGGGATAACAGGGTCGACGGCGGCATCCAGCCGGTCAGCGCCGGGCCGCCGTCGGCGCTGCGCTGTTTCCAGCTTGCCGGGCAATAGGCGTCGAACAATTCGTAGGACAGCGACCAGATGAGGCCCAGCCCCGCCGCCGCGCAGGTCGCCGCCAGCGCCGCGTGCCACGCCGCACAGGGCGCATTGATCGCCCCGCCCGCAACGCCAGCCTCGAACCCGCCGCCCGCCGCCGCCAGCCGCATATAATGGCTCATCCCGACATAATGGACGACATCGCCGCGATAGCCCAACTGCACGATCTGCCGCACCACCCGCGCCGGGGCCAGATGATAGCAATCGTCATACCCATTGGTCATGCCCAACGCCGTTTCGGGCAGCACGACATCGCCGATCGCCAGCACCGATCCCGACCCAGTACAGGCCACCGCGCTCATCTCGGCCCAACCCTGCGTCGGTGCCGCCAGCACCCCGTCGCCGCCGTCGTAAGTCGGCGGCACCAGCGAAACGAACATCCGGTCGATGTCGCCCGCCCACACCGGATCGGCCTCGCCGGGCAACAAGAACCCGCCGCTCAGCGCGTCAAAATCCAGACGGACGACCGCATCCTCGCCCGTCCCGACCGCATAATTCCACAGCCGCACATACCAGGCGCGCGGCGCGCCGCCCGCGTCGCGCCCCTCGATCGTCAGCGTCGGCCCATGCAGCGCATCGAGCGGCTTCACCCCGCCCGACCGCCACCGGAATGTCAGCTGCGTGTGCCGGAAATCGCGGTTCGTCGCATAGGCGAGCAAGGGATGGTCCCACCGGTCCTCGGCCTCCCAGATCAGCCCCGCCAGATCCTGCTTCTGGTAAAACACCGCCTCGACCCGCAGCGCCCCCGGCGCCGCGCTCGTCACACTCGCCATCATCGGCCGCGCAAAATCGACCGTCCAATATCGCGGGTCGAACCGCTTCAGCCACCCCTTGCGATGATGCGGCTCGGCAGCCGCGACGAGCGCCCAGCCCATCAATCTTCTCCGCTCGTCACGGCCCGCCGTACCGCCCGCGCCAATTGCCGCCCGGTCTGCGCCAGCCGCTGCGGTTCGATCCCCGCCTCGCCGCGCACGTTCACGGTGATCGCGATGTTGCGCGTCATCCCGCCCGCCGCCTCGATCCGGCCGCTCGCGGTCGGCACGAACAGTTCGGGACCGCGCTCGCCGACGCGATAGGCGCGGCCGGCGCTGACCGGCCCCCCGGTCGCGCGTCCCGGCGCCCCAAACAGCGACAGCGCCAGCGCCAGCAGACCCCCGCCACCGCCGCCTTGGCCCCCCTGGTCGCCACCGCCCAATGCGGCGCCGATGCCGCCCGAAATCGCGGCGCGCGCAATATCGGCCATCACCGACAGCGCCAGCCGCTTCAAATCCTCGAACCCCAGCTTGCCCGACACGATCGCGCGGCTCAGCGCCCGCTCGATCGCCCGCCCCGCCTGTTCGGCCTCGCTGACCAGCGGCCCGCCCAGCTCGGCGCGCAGCACCGCAATATCGCGCCGAAACGCCCCTGTGTCGGCGCGCACCGCCACCACCATATCGTCGATCTCATCCATCGGGAAATTGCTCCATCATCGCCGCCAGTACGGCGCCATCGAACGGCGCCACCGCATCGCCTTCGACCCACCCCGCCAGAACCGCACGCACATCGGCCGGCGTCGCTGCCCAGAAATCCCCGGGCCGCCAACCCGCGACGCGCGCCATAACCCCCAGCAAAGCGGTCGCAGACGGTCCAATGCTCCCCTCCCCTTCAGGGCTGCGGCGAGACTTGCGACCTTGTTCGTTAGTCGCAGCGGGGTGGGCATCAGCGCGCTCCGCCACCCCTCACTGCCCCGACAATATCTGTCCCAGCAGCACGCGCAGCGCCGGGGTCACCGCCGCCAACCCTTGCGCGACAACCGCCTCGCCAATCGCCTCGCGCGTCAACGCCTCGGGCCGATCCTTCACACAATGCCAGAACAGGCCCACCAGCTCGCCCAGCGCCAGCCGCCCGTCCGCGGCGCGCTCGACCAGCGCGAACAGCGGCCCCAATTCCGCCTCCGCCGCGACCAGCGCCGCAAAGCTCGGGCGCAGCACAAAGGCCCGATCACCGACGCACAATTCCGCCTCGCCGCGCAAGCTGTTCGCTGCCGCGCTCACAGGCTCACCACCGCGCCGCTCGATTCCAGGTTCAGCGTGTAATTGCGCTCGCCATTATAATCGCCGGCATAATCCAGCCGGGTGACCAGAAAGCGTCCGCGCATCCGTTCGCCGCTCTCGAAACGCAGCTCATAATCGTCGATCGTCCCCGCCAGCGCGTGGCCGCGCACCCGCACTTCCGCCGCCGATCCGGTAAAGATGCCCGCGGCGCTGACCGACACCGATCGCACCCCGGCGCCCGACAACAGCGCGCGCCACCCGCCCGAATCCTTGGTCGTGACGTTCACCGCCTCGCCATTCACCGACAGCTGGGTGGTACGCAGCCCGGCGACCGTCTGATATGTTGGCGGCGCCGCACCGTCGCCGACCTTGAGCAGAAAAGCGCTCCCATTTTCAATTGCCATCGTTTAATCTCCTCAACAGAAAAACATGCGGAACGGGGAGTCGCAGGATGCTTATTACGACATTGCTTTTGGCCGCCATGGCACCGGCACCGACCGGCGCGGTCGACACGACGCGCGCCGCCTTCACCAAATGCCTGCGCGACGACATGAAAAAGGCGCTCGAGGCCAAGGTCGAAGAGGTCGAATATGAAATGGCGCTCAAGGCGAATTGTGCGGCCGAACGCGACGCCTTTCGCAAGGCGGTGATTGCACTGGGCCGCTCAGGCGGTGATTCGGTGGCGGTCGCGACCGAGGACGCCGACATGCAGGTCGAAGATTACCACGCCAATTTCACCGACAAGTTCAAGGATTACAAAGCGAACAACTCGCTGCCGGGCGATTGATCGCCACCGTCGCCACCGCGAAGTCGGGATCCCTTCACCGGGGCTATCGTTAAGGTCGGATCATTGAGCTTGCCTCGTCATTGCGAGGAGCGAAGCGACGCGGCAATCCAGAGGTGGCGCAAACCGCGCTGGATTGCTTCGCTCGCAATGACGAATATAGGAAACGGCACTCGTCTGGCTCTAAGCCTCCAAACACCGGCACCGCACGATCACCTCGTGCCGCCAGCCACCCTCGCGCATAAAACCGAACCGCGTCCGCACCACCCGCGCGCTCACCACCGACCAGCCGCCCGCCGCCCCGCGCAGCCCCGCGGCCACCGCGTCGATGCGGCCCGCGGCAACGTCATCGATCGCCGCGCCCGCACCGGCCAACGTCAATGTCAACCGCACCTCGCGCCCCGCCCGGTCTTTGGTTCCCCAATCGACGCCGTCCGCGCCGCCAACCGCAACATAGGGGGCGCTGGCCCGCGGCGGCGTGCCATCGAATATCCCATGTACCAGCCCCGCCAGCGCGGCATCGCCCGTCAGCAACGCCAGCGCCCGGGCGCGCACCGCCTGCTCGGCGCCGCTCATTGCCCGCTGCCCAGCGTCATCCGCCGCCACGGTTGCCACAATGCCGCAATGGCCGCGGGCGGCGCGACCGGCGCCGCATCGCGGGCATCGTGCAAATGCTGGACCATCCGCACGATACCCTGGCGGATGGCCTCGGGAATCCCGTTCGGATTTTCTGCGATCCCGGCGCGGTAGCTGACCCGCACCCGCTCGGCATCGCCCGGCTGCTCGATCACCAGCTGCCCGCTGCCGTCGCGGCCGTGACGCAGCCGGTACGCCCCCGCATCCAGCGCCGTCTCATCGCCGGCGGCGGTCAGCAGCACCGCGGCATCGATCACCGCAACCGGCCGCGCGCTCAACCGCACCTGCCCGGCGCGCAGCGACAGCACCTCTTCGACTTCGCGGATGACCAGCCAATGGCCGATAAACGCCTCGCAAATATTGGTCGCCGCGCGGACCAATCCGGCAACCACGGCGTCGTCGATCGTCGAACCCAGCCGCAACCAGCCGCGCGCTTCGTTCAGGCTCACCGGGGCATCGCCCGGCAACAGGCCAGCCGCCATCACCGTTCCTCCACCCGGACGGTCATCGACCGCTCGTCGATTTGCCCATCGCTCAGCGTCACCCGGTTGGTGACCCGATAGACATGCCCGGCAACCCCACCCGCCAACGTCGCCGTCGATTGCATCAGGTCGTGCGCTGCTGCCGCCACCATGACGCCATCGGCCGCGGCTGGCGCGATGGCCCACACGCTCGCCAGCACCGCCTGGCCGCCAGGATAGGCCGCCGCCCAGTCGAACTCGAAATCGATCCGGCTGTCCGGATCCTTCACGATCATCGTCATCGCCATTCCTTTGTTTATGGTTTGCGTATGATCACGCGGCGGCTGGCCTCGCGGATCGGCGGCACCGCGGCCTGCGCCGCGGCAGGCTCGGGCCCGCCCCACTCGCTGGCCAGATCGCGCCGCGCCGCATCGCTGATCGCGCGCGATGCAAGGGCGCTGCCGCCCATCATGCCGCCGCCTCCAGCGCCGCCAGCCGCTGCGCCAGCGCCGCCATGACGAACAGCGCCAGCTGGTCGGACCGAAGTCCAAAGCGGCTGCGTGCTGCGCGCCCATCGGTTCGCCACTCGTCCCAACATAAAAAGGCATAGGGGGTGCGCCCCGGCCGGCCGTCGTCGCCCAGCGGGTCGACCAGCCCTTCGTCGGCCATGATCGTCCAGACCTGCTGGGCGCGGACCCCGAAATGCTGGCGCGCGCCGTCCGGCCCCTTTTCGGCAATCGCGTCATGCCACTGGTAAAACCCCAGCTCGGCGGCGATCCGTATGGCCGCGCGCAGTTCCGCCGGGGCCATCGCGCCGCGCCAGGCCTTGTCGCGGCTATCGGACGTGTTGATCGTCCCCGTCCCGGCAAAAACCGTTGCGATGCGATGCGCGGCTGTGCCCAGCGAATAGGCATTGTCCGCGCCGGGGCGCCCCGCCCCGCCCGCCTCCCACCGCCACAGCTCGGTGCCATCATTGCCGCCGTTGCGGTCGCGATAGATGGCCAGGGCCGACGTCGCCGGCACCTGCCCGATGCACCAGTTGGCGATGCCGTTCTGCGTAAAGCTGATCAACGCGCCGTTGGGCGCGCCGTCGATATTCCCGAAATCGGCCAGGACGCCTCGCCCGGGGTTCGCTTCGCCGATATTAAAGCGGTAATTGGCGGCGGCGCCGCCCACCGTTATCCGCCCGTTCGCGGTCACCCGGATCCGTTCCGTTCCCCCGGTCGCGACCGCGATCGTGTCGCTCGCGGGGCGAAACAGGCCGGTGTCGGGGTCGGCCGAAAACGCCAGGGTCGGCGCCGCCGCGGTCCCATTGGGCACCCCCAACCCACCGGTCAGCGTAAACCGTCCATCGGCATCGCGATACGCCAGCGCCGACAGCGGTACATTGACCCAGCTCCCGGCGCGGCGCACCGTGATCTGGTCATCGGCCAGCCCCGTCGCCGCTGCCGTATGCGTCGTCGACAGCGGCTGCTTGCCGCCGACCGCGTCGGTCAGCGCGGTCACTGCGCCGTCCTGGCCCGCGAACCACGCGGCGCCAACGGTCAACGCGATCGTCTTGAGCCCGGTCGCAAAATCGACCGGCGCGCCATTGTTCGACGAACTGGCGACCAGGTCGCGCACCAGTCGCCCGCTGCCGTCGATCCGTCCCCGCCCGACCTCCCACTGCCCGGGCTGGGCAATGCCGGCGATGGCATAGTGAAATTGCACGTCCGCCGGGACCACATCGGCAAAGCGGCGATGGCCCGGCACCGCGCCGGTCGGCGTCAACGGGCCGGTGCCGCCTTCCTGGCACAGCTCGCGCACCAGATCGGCGAAAAAGGGGGTCGGCATGGCAAGCCCATCCTTTCGTTGATGATATCCGAAAAAAATGGCGCCCGGCCCGCCACCCGAAAGGGGTCAAGGGAGCATGGGCCGGGCGCCGATCGCACCAGCGAAAATCAGCTGGCGGCGAATTTCATCAGCTTGATCGCCTGGCTATCGACGATCGCGCCGCCGACCCGCTTCGTGGCGTAAAAATGCACGAACGGCTTGTTGCTGAACGGGTCGCGCAGGATGCGCGTCTCGCCGCGGTCGGCGACCAGATAGCCGGCGCGGAAATTGCCGAACGCGATCGACAGGCTGTTCGCCGCGATGTCAGGCATGTCCTCGGCCTCGACCACCGGATAGCCCAACAGCGTCGCGGCCTGCCCCTCGACCATGCCCGGCTGCCAGATGAACGCCCCGTCGCTGGTCTTGAACTTGCGGATGCGCGCCAGCGTATCGCTGTTCATCACCCACGCCGCGCCCTGGCGATAGGGCGCGCGCAGCGCATGGACCAGCTCGACCAGCTTGTCCTGCGGGTTCGATGCCGGAAAGGCCCCCGCGGTCCCCGTCGCCAGATGCTGCACCGTCCCGAACGCCCGCACGCTGTCGATCTCGTTGGTGGTGGCATAGGTCAGGAAACCCTTCGGCCGGTTCGTACCGTTGCCGTTCACGAACGCCCCGCCCTCGGCGACCGCAAACTCGCGCGCGATCTGATCGGCCAGCCAGTCCTCGACGTTGAACATCGCATCGTCCAGCATCGCCTGGCTCGCCGCCGGATTGGCGTAGAGCTCGCCCGACGGCGGCACGATTTCGGCAAAGCTGCGCGTCGCCGTCTCGGGCCGCGTCGCCGTCTCGCCGACCCAGCCCGCGCCCATCGCCCCGGTCGCGATCAGCTTGCGATACCCGCTCGTCCCCGTCTGCACGACCGTCGCGATCGACCGGATCGGCGACAGCGATTTCAGCGTCGCCGCGATCGCCCCGTCGATCTCGCGCGGCACCGCGAAGCCGCCGTCGCCGCCCGCCGCCACCGACAGGCTCTTCATCTCCACCCCGGCATCGATCCCGCGTCGCAGATACCGCTCGACAAAAGCATCGCGCGCCGGATCAGCCGCCTTCGCCCCGTCCAGCGGCAACCGCGACGCCGCCACCGCCTGCGCATCGACCTGCGCCTTCAAAGCTGACACCGACGCCTTCAGATCATCGACCGCCTCCGCCGCCAACACCGCGTCGAACGCGCCGTCCAGCGCATCGGCCTTTACTTCGATATCCAATTCCATGCCCGTCACTCCTTCTGAAAATCCGCCGCGGCACCGGTCGGCACCGCGCGCACATCAAGCGCGATCACCCGCGCCAGCGGCTGCATCGGCGCCGCCACCAAACTCACCTCGGCCAGGTCGAGCCCCAGCAATTCGCGCGGATCGCTCCCGCGCGCCACGGTCACCCGATAGCCAAAGGACAATCCGCTCAGCGCCCCGCGCGCGACCAGCGCCGCCGCGGTCGGATGCGTCACCCGCGCCACCACCCGCAGCCCACGCTGATCCTCCGCCAATGTCTCGATCGTCCCGATCACCGCGCCCGGCCGGTGCTGCCACAGCAACGGCACCGCGCGCCGCTCCCGCAAACTCGCGGCAAACGCCCCCGCCCGCACCACATCGCCGCCGCGGTCCACCCGGTCGAACACCGATGCATAACCAGCGAAGCGAATGTCCCCCTCCCGCTTGCGAGAGGGATTAGGGGAGGGCACGTCAGCAACGCCCGCCGCCCTCACCGCAGCAACCCCGGCAGCCCCAGCTTCACCGCCAGCCCGACCACCAGCGCCGCCAGCACCCCGCGCACCGCCCAGTCGACCGCCGCCTTCCACGCGCTCGTCTTGGCATCGCGCCACGCGCCCAGCAGCTGGCGCAGATCGACCATGTCGTCGCGCGCCGCCGCGTCGGCCAGGCCAAGCCGTGCCAAAGCCCGCCGCGCCCCCAACTCGCTCGCCTCCTCAACCACCGCACGCAGCAACGCCGGGTCGGGCGCAGCGGACACACTTGTCCCCGCCAGCGCGATCAACCGCGCCAGCGCTTCGTCTTCGTCCATGTCGATATCTCCCATTCGTCATCCCGGACTCGTCACCCCGGACGTGATCCGGGGTGACGAGTCCGGGGTGACGATGCGGGCTACCCCACCCCCAACAACGCCTTCTTCTCGTCCGCGCTCAGCCAATCCGCCGCCGACACCTCGTGCCACAACGCCATCCGGTCCTCGGCCAATGCCGGCACCCGGTCCAGATCGACGCGCAGCTCGGCCCCCGCGAACCACCCCGCCAGCCCCTGCGCGATACCGCCCAAAATCTTCCCCACCAGCGGCAGCACCGTCAGCCGCCACAGCGCCCGGTTCGCCTCGCGGTAATTGGCATAGGTCGCATCGCCGGGCAGCCCGAGCAGCATCGGTGGCACCCCAAACGCCATCGCAATCTCGCGCGCGCTCGATTCCTTGAGCGCCAGGAAATCCATCTCGGAAGGGCTCAGGCTCAGCGCCTGCCACCTGAGGCCGCCCTCCAGCAACAACGGCCGCCCCGCATTCGCCCCGCCCGAAAACCCCTCGGCCAGCTCCTCGCGCAGCCGCTCGACCTGCTCGGCCGACAATGGCATCCCCTTGTCGCCCGGGTCATGGACCAACGCCCCCGACGGCCGCGCCGCATTGCCCAGCAGCGCCGCGTTCCACGCCGCCGCCGCATTATGCGCCGCGATCGCGCCAGACGCGGCGCCCAGGCACCCCGCGCCATAATGATCGTCCAGCGGATGCAGCGCCTTCACATGCACCACCGCCGTCCGCCCCGCGCCATCCTCGGCGGGCAGCACGACCCCCGCGCCGCCCGCCTTGTAACGATACGCCACCGGCCACCCACGCGCGTCGGCCTCGACGCTCACCCGCTCGGGGCGCAGCGCAAACAGCTCGGCCGGCGCCCCCGCCCCGTCGCCCAAAATCTGCACATAACCATTGCCATGCAGCAGCAATTGCGACGCCAACGTCTCGACCAGCCCCTGCCCGCCCGACGCCTGCGCCACCAGCGCCGCCAGCGCCGGATCGCTCGCCACCACCGGCGCGCTGCCCGCCGCCTCGGCGACCAGCTTGACGCTGCGCTGGACAATCGCATTGCCCAGATACCCCTCGCGCAGCTGCGCTTCATAAGACAAAGGCGTCGGCGACGACCCCATCATCCCATACGCCCCATACACACGCGACAAAGCAGGCCGCGCAGCACCCTGCGCAGCCTTCCGGCCAAACCAGTTCATGATGTTCTCCAAAAGAAAACGGCCAGCAGATGCTGGCCGCAGATGTATAAGTGAAGGGGCCGAATCAGTCGGCGGACGTGACAGTGTCGCCTGATGCTGGTTCAACGAAACTTACCACAATCGCTCCGAGCCGGATTTCGTCATCGCCAATAAAGGCGCGGACCTTAATTGCGCAATCCTGGGTGATTACGAGATTCTGCATCCTAGCGGGCACAAACAGCTCGATAAAAGACACGGAATTCTCATCTCCAAACGGAGAGGGGTTTGAGGGAGTAGGCGGAAATTCCGCTGAGGCCTCGAACAACAGCTCGTCGCCATCCGACCGAAAGATACGCACTGTTACGGCAGTCGGCGCAGTCGGCGGATCTATCCGCAAACTTATCGCTGCACAAAGTTGCGGCAGCGTTACGGGTCCCACTGCAGAAATAACCAAAAAATTCCCGTAAACGCCAACAAAGGTCCGCTTTCCGCCAATCTCCTCGCGAATGTCGTCGCAAAAGACTACATGACCCGTAGGCATGCGGGGATTGATGATCATGCCGTGGCCATCTCAAACTTCGAAACCGGCGCGTTAATTGACGTAGGCTTCAGCATCTGAGCCTCAAAACCCTCGAAACCCGTTGAAAGAGCGCCTGGCTTAGCCAGCGGAGCATTAATTCCAGATTCCGACCCAGGTTTTACAAGCTGAAAGTCGATTTCTCGTCCCATCGCCCATGCCAGTTCAGCAATTCGACCCAGAGTTATATCCTGTCGGCCGTTCAACTCGCGGCTGACGACCGATCGATGCACGCCGATCGCTTCCGCAACCGCCGACTGATTGATGCCAGAAATCGCCTGTTCTTCGACCAACGCCCGCTGCAATGCTCGCCGAACCTTCGAAATAAAGCGCCCAGCCGCCCGCTTGCTAGGGCTGATAGCAATCTGAAACGACGTCATCGGGATCATCTCCAGGAACAAATTTCGGCTCGTCCAAATCGAGCCTCTCTCTAAATCTCACCGCCTGATCGCGGTAACCGGAATACAGGTTAAACTGCTTTACTCGCGATGTGGTGTCACAATCACAGATAATGAAGCAGTCCTGTTGCACAAACCATCCAAACAAGCGCAAATCTGCGGTTTTGAGCTCCCAGACGCCATTCCCGACGGGGCGCAGCGCCTTAAAGCGCTGTCCTATCGCCAGTGGCTCGCCGACACAAAACTCATAGACCAGCGCATCGAGTTGCTGGACGGGATCCTCTTCGATATTCCAGCTCGATCCAGCCTCCAAAAGCTCTTTGGCCATCCAGTCGCGAGCACGAGGCAGAAGGAAAATCCGCCTTACCTCCATCTCTCTTGGACCCAAGCCGGGATCGAGTCTGTATAACGCGCCCGACCGCACCAATTCTATGATTGTTGCCATTTAAGTCAACAAAGATTGCTGGACGCTTAACATCAGACATTTGTATTTCTTTTGTTCTCGGAGTCAATCACACCCGCCGAACCCCCACAACCCGCCCCATCC
>NZ_SCOT01000053.1 GCF_005502465.1 Sphingopyxis sp. L1A2A | reverse complement strand
AAGCGAGCCTCTCATAGAAAAGGCGAGGCATCGAGCCTCGCCTTTTCTATACCCACCCCTTGATCCCCTCCCTTGCAGAGAGGGGAGAAATCTTACCGCCCCTGGCTGCGCCAGCGTTTGACCACGCGTTCGAGGATTTCGGCCTCGCCGCCGGTTTCGCGCCACAGCTTCGAGAACAAGGGGTCGCTCGACGCGGGCCGCTTTTCCTCCTCCAGCGTGTCGAGATAGACGCGGATCGGGATCGACACGCCTTCGCCGCAGACGATGCATTCGCGGTTGCGCAGCGCCGGGATCGAATCGATGAAACCGCGCGCGCCTTCGGGCATCGCCGCCTTGACGAAATGCTGATCGCGTTCGTTGTTGAGGCGCATCGAGATGATCGTGCCGCACTGCGACAGCACGCCTTCGGCCAGATCGGACGGACGCTGGGTGATGAGGCCCAGCGACACGCCATATTTGCGGCCTTCCTTGGCGATCCGCTCGAGGATCTTGCGCACCGCCTGCCCGCTGCCGACGTCCTTTGACGGGATGTAACGGTGGGCCTCTTCGCAGACGAGCAGGATCGGGCGCTGCGGTTCGCCGCGCGACCAGATCGCATAGTCAAAGGTCAGGCGCGACAGCACCGCGACGACGACCCCGGTGATGTCCGACGGCACCCCCGACACGTCGATGATCGAGATCGGCCGACCATCGGACGGCAGGCGGAAAATCTTGCCGAGGAACCCCGCCATCGTGTCGGCGACCAGCATGCCCGAGAACATGAAATTATAGCGCGGGTCGGCGCGCATTTCCTCGATCTTGCCCTTGATGCGCATGAACGGCGCCGACGAGGTTGCCTTGTCGAGCTTGCCCATTTCATTGGTCAGGATGCTGAGCAGGTCGGACAGCAGATAGGGGATCGGCGAATCGACCGTGATCTTGGTCATGCCCTCGGCCAGCCGGTTCTTGGTCCGCGCCTGCAACAGGCAGCGCGACAACACGTCGCAATCGGCCTGGCGGTCGCGGCCTTCAGCGGTGACGAACACTTCGCAATGTTCTTCGAAATTCATCAGCCAATAGGGCATGGCGAGGTTATCGACGTCGAACAGCGCCCCGATACCCTTGAACGCCGCCGAATATTCGCCATGCGGATCGATCATCACGATATGGCCCTGCGGCGCCAGTTCGCAGATTTTGTGCAGGATCAGCGCGGCGCTGGTCGATTTGCCGGTGCCGGTCGACCCGAGCAGCGCGAAATGCTTGCCGAGCATCGCATCGACATAGAGCGAGCCGCGAATATCCTTGGTCGGATAGACGGTGCCGATTTCGACATGCGCGCGTTCATCGGCGGCATAAATCTGTTTGAGGTCGGCGCTGGTCGCGGCAAACACCTGGCTGCCCGGGATCGGATAGCGGGTGACGCCGCGGCGGAAATTGGAAATGCGGCCGGTGATCTTTTCCTCTTCGCCTTCGCCCAGAAAGTCGATGGTCGCGACGATCAGCCCTTCGCCGCGTTCGTGCAATTGCTGGTCACGGATGCTGGCGATCAGCCAGATATTGCCGACCCGCACCTTGACCTGGGCGCCGACCTGACCCGCCATCGATACCGCGGCGTCGCTCGACGTCGACAATTTGCCGAGCGTTGCAGCGTCGAGCAGGATCCGCGAGGCCGAACCCGAAATATCGATCACTTCGCCGATCATCAGATCGTCGCGGTGATGGTTGATCACGGGTGCCACCGAAGCCGCTGCGCCGCCACCGGCAAGCCGGACATGCTGCGCCGCAGTCGAATCTCCGGCGGGAAATCCGCCCCCTTGCATATCCATGTACTCGCCCCGCCTATTGTGGTCCCGGACACCGGTATCGCAGGCGAGAGTAAATATAGGTTAAAGGCGTTTTACCGACGGCGGAATATCGCCGATGCGGCATAGCCGAGCAGCAGCGACAGCAGCACCGCGGTCAGGCCATAGAGAAAGCCGTGGCGCTGCGCCGCGAGCGCGACGAACCGTTCAAACCCGGCCTTGCGGATCTGGACATCGCGTGAGGCGACCGCGAGCACGCGGCCGCGGCTGATCAGATAGGTTTCGGCGCGGTAGGTGCCGACCGGGACGCGCGCCGGCACCGGGATGCGGGCGCGATAGAGCACGCCCTCGGTAATCTCGACCGCCGCCGGATTTTCATAGAACAGCCCGATCCGGCGATAGAGGTCGGTCAGCCCCGCTTCAAAGCGTTCGAGCTTGGTCGCTTCGGAAAATCCCGTCGGCGACATCGACAGATTGGCGAGCCCAAGTTCAAAGATCGCCGCGGTGCGTTCGTCGACCAGCTTGTCGATCGGGCGCGACGATCCGATCGCATAAAATCCCGGCGAGGTGCGCAACCTCAAGCTGTTGGCGTTGACCCAGATCCCGGCGACGCGGCGTTTTTCGCGCAGGACGATCGGCCGCACCGGCCCCTTCAGCACGACGACGATGTCGGCGCGGTCGTCGGGCAGCCGCTGACCGGGATACAGGATCGCGCCGAACAACAGCAATTCCTCACCGGTAAAGCTGTACTGGATGTCGATCGCCCGGCTCGACACATCGGGGACCAGCCGCGGATCGGCGGCCTGCGCCGCCCCGACCGGCAGCAGCAGCGCCGCAAGCCACAGGGTCAAGGCGCGTAGGCCGGTCATTGCACCGAATAGATTTCGTCGGGACGGATAAACAGGCCGACCGCCATCTGCAACGCCACCAGCAGCACGATCACCGCCAGCGCCAGCCGCAGATATTCAGGCCGCGCCTTTTGCGCGAAGCGTGCGCCGAACTGCGCCCCGACCACGCTGCCGAGCAACAGCAATCCGGCAAGGACAATGTCGACCGCGCCGGTGGTCAGCGCGTGGACCATCGTCGTCGCGATCGTCACGAACAGGATCTGAAACAGCGAGGTGCCGACGACGACCTGCGTTCCCATGCCGAGCAGATAGAGCATCGCGGGGACCATGATGAAGCCGCCGCCGACCCCGAGCAGCATCGTCAGCACCCCGCCGACCATACCGAGCAGCAGCGGCGCGAGCGGCGAAATATACAGACCCGAGCGATAGAAGCGCCAGCGCAGCGGCAAATTGGCGACCATCGGATGGTGGCGCCGCTTGCGCGCCGGGGCGGGCAATCCCGCCTGCGCGGCGCGAAAACTGCCCCACGCCTCGCGTCCCATGAACGTCCCGACGGTGCCCAGCAACGCCACATACAGGATCGAAATCACCGTATCGATCTGCCCCCAAGCGGTGAGCAGCTCGAACAGTCCGGCGCCGATCAGCGAGCCGATCAGGCCGCCCGCCACCAGCACCGCGCCCATCCGCAGGTCGACCCCGTCGCGTTCGAGATGCGCCATCACCCCCGACACGCTTGCCCCGGTGACCTGCGTCGCCGCCGACGCCGCCGCGACGGTCGGCGGGATGCCGTAAAAGATCAGCAAGGGCGTGGTCAGAAACCCGCCGCCGACCCCGAACATGCCCGACAGAAAGCCCACCCCGCCGCCGAGCAAGACGATAACCAGCGCATTGACCGACAGATTCGCAACGGGAAGATAAAGATCCAAGGGTCAGAACCTGTGAATTGCGGGTTCGAGGCGTCGAAATGGCGAAGATATCGGGCTCGCGTGGCCGACGCTCATGGTGGTTCCATCTGCGAGGCCACGCGGGGCCGAGATCGAAGCCATTTCGGCGTCCCCCCCGTAAAGCAAGAGGGGGGATTTGACCGATTTTGTCCATGGCCGCGTCAACGAGCCTTGGAATATATTCATATGCCTGCGCCTCGCTTCCTCGCCCTGAACAAAATCGCCTCAAACCTCGAACCCGCAATTCACAGGTCCTGACCCTTGAGCCCCAAACGCGTCTGCGGCGCACGAAAAGTCGCCGAGTCCCGTGACCCTAGAGCATTTTTTCAGTGCGGGGAATCGGCTGCGGCCCTTAATTTCGCCGCGGGTCAGAAGTCGGTCGCCAGGGTCAGCGCGACGCCGCTTTCGGGGCGCGCGTCGCCGGCGACGCGCTGGCGCCAGTCGAGCGCGATCCGGCTGCCTTCGCCGACGTCGGGCAGGCGCAGGGTCAGCCGCGGGCCGACGTCGACCCGCGCCGCGCCGGGCTGCACCGCCCCCGCCGCCAGCGCGCCGAGCCGCAAGGGCGATGCCGCATCGGGTCCAATCCGGCGGTCGATCACGATCGCGCCATCGGCAAAGCCGTCGCGCCGCCGCGCCCCGACAACGCCCGCCTGACCATAGGCTTCGAGCCGGAAACCATGCGCGAGGCCGATGTCCGACACGCCGCCGCTGACCGTCATGGCGAGCGCGGTGCGCCCTTCCCGGCCCGCCGCGACGCGCTGCTCGATCGCGACGTCGATCGGCCAGTGCGCCAGCGGCGCAAAGGCCAGGCCGAACGCAAGCTCGCGCTGCTCGGGCCGCCGCACCGCCATCGTCGCCCGGCCATAGGCGCGCGCGCGGCCGGTGCCGCCAAACCCGTGGCTGAGCCGCAGCCCCGCCTGACTGCCGCCCAGTTGGCTCGCCGCCGCGATGCCTTCGGGCGCGCCCAGCGCGCCATCGCGCAGGTAAAGCCAGCCGGCGAGCGACCAGCCCGCCAGTTGCCGCCGCATCCAGAACGGCCGGCCCTGCCCCGGGTCGGACCGGGCCGCGACCGGCAGCGGGAACCATGAAGGCCCACCCGGCGCCATCGCCGATCGCGCCACCCCGCCCGGAGCTGGCGGCAACAGCCGTGCCATCAGCGCCAGGCGCAGGTTGTGGCGGTCGCCGCCCGCGCCCGGAATTGGCGATTGGACAATATCGCGCGCCACCGGCACGGCATCGCTCGCGATCGACGCCGCGGCAAAGACGGCGCGCGGCATCGGCATCGGCGGCGGCGATGCGGTGTCCCGGCGCGCCGCTATCGGATCGTTACGATCGGCCATGGCATTGGTCGCGGCAAAGGGTGACGGCGCCGACCAGGGCGTTCGGTCGGCGTCCGGCGGCGACGGCAGCGCCGGGCTCCAATTTGCCATCACCCGCAGCAGGATCCAGCCGCCAACACACAGCAGCAGGAAACGCAGCGCCGGCGCATCGCGGCGCGCGTTTAATCGCCGCGCCATCACCGCCGCACCGCCGCAATCATCGCCGTATCGCACGCCATATCGCTCGCCAGATGCTCGGTCTTGTCCCACACCACCTGCCCCGAACGCAGCATCCGCCAATAGAGCAGGATGGCCCGCCGCGCGGCGAGCATCGCGATGATGTTCGCCACAAACGCACGCGGCACGGCGCGCGCGCCCTCGCGCCAGCCGTACCAGCAGGTGGTGAAATGGGCGCGCATCGCCAGCCGCCACAGCAGCAGCACGGCGTTGAGCGCGAGCAACAGGCGCATGCCATCGCCAAGGGCGAACTGATGCCATCCCAGCAGCGCCTGTCCGGCCCAGCCGATCGCCGTCACGAGCAGCCCGGCGTAAGCGGCGAGCAGGATGATGGCCGCCAGCGGGGCACGGCGATCGCGCCACAACATCCACCGCGCCAGCCAGCCCTGACCGGCCGGAACTCTCGCCATAGCGCGCCGCGACCCGGGCCAGCCGAGGTGGTCCCAGCCGGCCAGCGCAATCCCGGCGATCCACCGCGCCTTTTGTTTCACCGCGGCATCGACCGCGCCCGGAAAGACGCCGCGCGATACGATAGCATCGCCGCCCAGCGGCGCGGTCTCGACAAAGCGGGCGCCAAGGCCATAGGCGCCAATCACCATGCCGATTTCATAATCTTCGGTCAGGCTGTCGCAGCGAAAGGGATCGCCGCCGCGCTCGATCGCGAGCAACGCCAGCGCGCTGCGCGTCAACGCGCAGCCGACCCCCGCCGACGGCAAGGGCAGGCCAAGGCGCGAACGCACGACCAGTTCCTTGCCATGCGCCTCGGCAAATTCGTCGCCATAATGACCGCCGATCCAGCGCGACCCGTTCCGGACCACCGGCGCGACCGGAATCTGCACCATCGCATGATCGCCCAGATAGAGGCGATAGAGGGCAAGTTCGCCGGGATGCACATGGTCCTCGGCATCGTGCAGAACGACCGCGGCAAAGCGCATGCCCTCCGCCCGCTCATCCTCGCCCAGCGCCGCCCACAGCCGGTTGAGATTGTCGCCCTTGGTCGTCGGTCCGGCGGCGGCGTTGATCACCAGCCGCAGCCGCTCGTCGCGCACGATCAGCGGCGATATCGCAAACAGCGTCGCAGCATCGTTCGGATAACAGCCGACATACAGCCGGAAATCCTCGCCATCCCAGGCCGCGAGGGTCCGTTTGATCATCGCGGGCAGCACCCGCGCCTCGTCCCACGCCGGCACAAAGATCGCCAGCGTCCCGGCCAGCGGCGGCGTATCGCCGGGGTCGGACCGGGGTTCTGGCCGGGGCTCGGGACGGGTGCCCAGCCACAGCGCATCGAAAAACAGATCGTCGAGCCCGATCAGCAGGATGCCCACCGATGCAAACAGCATCAGTTCGTGGCCGGTCCCAAGCACCAGCCATTCCAGCCATGCGGTCGATAGCTCCACCCACCAGCCTTGTGCCACCGTGGCAGCGCGCCACCCACGCCGCCATTGCTATCGCGCGGCATGAATTTGTAAAGCCGCGCCCATGCGGTTAGGGAGGCCCCGACGCCCCGCCAGACCATGGAGACAATCAGCGTATGCACAGCGGTTATCCGCCTCGTTCGGTTTTGCGGGATTTTCTCGCGAGCGAGAGCGCCGGCGGCATGCTGCTCATTTTCGCCGCCATTTTGGCGATGATTGTCGCCAACTCGTCGCTCGGCACCGTCTATCATGATGCGATCCACGCGGTGACCGGCCCGGTGCTGACCGACAAGCTGGGGCCGATGACCGTCCATCTGTGGATCAACGACGGGTTGATGGCGGTGTTTTTCCTGCTCGTCGGGCTCGAGATCAAGCGCGAGTTCGTCGACGGACGGCTGGCGAGCTGGGACCGGCGGCGGTTGCCGTTCATCGCCGCCGCGGCGGGGATGGCGGTCCCCGCGGCGCTCTATTTGCTGTTTGCCGGTTCAACCCCGGGGCTGGCGCAAGGCTGGGCGATTCCGGCCGCCACCGACATCGCCTTTGCGATGGGGGTGCTGGCGTTGCTGGGCAAGCGCGCGCCGATCTCGCTCAAACTGTTTCTCGTCACCGTGGCGATCGTCGACGATATGGGCGCGGTGGCGATCATCGCGCTTTTCTACACCGCCAAGATCAACCTGCTCGCGCTCGCCGCCGCGGCGGCGATTCTGGGCGCCATGTTCGCCCTGGGCCGGCTCGGGGTCAAAAGCCTGCCGCTCTACCTGCTCGCCTTTGCCTTTCTTTGGTATGCGATGCTGCTTTCGGGGGTTCACGCCACGATCGCCGGGGTGCTGGCGGCGATGGCGATCCCGTTCGAGCACACGCCGGGGGCGCCCGACTGCCAGACCTCGCCGCTCCACCGGCTCGAACATGGTCTGCATCCATGGGTCGCCTTTGCGATCGTGCCGCTGTTCGGCTTTGCCAACGCCGGGGTCGATATCAGCGGGCTGACCGCCGAACAGCTGTTCGCGCCGCTGCCGCTCGGCATCGCGGCGGGGCTGTTCCTGGGCAAACAGATCGGCATTTTCGGCAGCGTCTGGCTGGCGGTCAAATTGGGCATTGCGGGCAGGCTGCGCGGCGCGACTTGGCTGCAAATCTATGGCGTCGCGATGCTGTGCGGGATCGGATTCACGATGAGCCTGTTCATCGGCGGCCTTGCCTTCCCCGGCGACCCGCTGCTGATCGAGGAGGCCAAGATCGGTATCCTGATGGGATCGCTCGCTGCGGCGCTGGTCGGCTTTGCCGTCCTCCGCTTCGCGCCGCTCCATCCCGAACATGACGAAGTCGCGCGCGAAACCGACGCCGAGATTGCCGCCGATGGCGATGTCGAAGATACGTCCGAAGATCAGGAGCCGGTAACCGCGTGATGCCCAAGTCGATCCTTCTGGCGCTGGCCGCCACCGCCATCGTGTCCGGCTGCGCGACGAGTCAAATCGCGCGCGCGCCTGGCCCGTCCGACGTCGCCGCGATCGACGTGCGCCGCACCCCAGCCTCGGCGCAGGCGCTGAACGATATTGCCGCGGCCTATTTGCGGCTGACGCTGGAAATCGGCACCCATGAGGATGGCTATATCGATGCCTATTACGGCCCGCCCGAGCTGAAAACGGCGGCCGAGGCCGCGCCGCGCGACAAGTCGGCGTTGCTCGCCGCGACCCGCGAGCTGACCGCCCGGCTCAACGCCGCCGCGCGCCGCCTGTCCGACCCGCTCGACCGCCGCCGCGCCGCCTTTCTGCGCGCCCAGCTGCGCGCCGCCGAAACGCGGCTGATGTTGATGCAGGGCACCCGCTTCGCCTTTGCCGACGAGGCCGAGCGGCTGTTCGGGGTCCGCCCGCAATTGAAGCCCCTCGCCAGCTATGACCGGCATCTCGCCGCGGTCGAGGCGCTGGTCCCCGGCGACGGCCCGCTCGCGGCGCGGGTCGAGGCCTATCTCGACCGCTTCACCATTCCCAAGGACCGGCTGCAAAAGGTTTTCGACGTCGCCATCGCGCGCTGCCGCGGCCGCAGCCTCGCGCATATTCCGATGCCCGAGAGTGAGAGCTTCCGGCTGGAATTCGTTACCGGCAAAAGCTGGAGCGGGTATAATTATTATCAGGGCGCCTACCACAGCCTGATCCAGGTCAACACCGACCTGCCGATCCGGCTGTCGCGCGCGCTTGATCTGGGGTGCCACGAAGGCTATCCGGGGCACCATCTGCTCAACATGAAACTCGAGGAAAAGCTGGTCAAAGAGCGCGGCTGGGCCGAATTCAGCGTCTATCCGCTCTACAGCCCGCAAAGCCTGATCGCCGAGGGGACCGCCAATTACGGCATCGACCTGGCGTTTCCCGAAGCCAGCAAGGCCGAGACCGAACGCGATGTGTTGATGCCGCTCGCCGAAATCGCGATGCCGTCGGATGATCGCTATTGGCAGCTGCTGAAGGCGATCAATATGCTGTCGGGGGCGCGGCTGACGATCGCGCAGCAATATCTCGACGGCGCCATCGACCGGCCGACCGCCGTCCAGCTGACCCAGAAATATCTGCTGGTGTCGCACAAGCGTGCCGAACAATCGGTCAGCTTCACCGATCAATATCGCAGCTATGTCATCAACTACGGCCTCGGCGAAGCGATGGTCCGCGCCCATGTCGAGCGCGGCCGCCCCAGCCGTGACGAGATGTGGCGCCGGATGGCCAGGCTGATCAGCGAGCCGACGCTGCCCGCGGACCTGCTCGCTAAATGACCAACGCTGCGCGCCTACTATGGCTCGGCCAGTCGGGATCGCCGCGACGACCGCCGGCGGGGGTGTATCCGCGGGGTTGATATCATCCGTTACGGAACAGACCGTAGCCCTGAGCTTGTCGAAGGGCGCTCCTCAGTGAAGCGCCCTTCGACAAGCTCAGGGCTACGGTTAGCAACGATGAAAATACCTTGAATGAGGGATACCCCCATGCTCGACAAAACCGACATCCACGCCCGCCTCGAAGCCCCGGTCCTCAAGGACTATGGCGTTTACCTCGCGGTCGACCGCCTGCTCGCCTGCCAGAAGCCGCTCGCCGACCTCGTCACCCCCGACGAACTGCAATTCCAGATCGTCCATCAGGTCGAGGAATTGTGGATGAAGCTCGCCGCCTTCACCCTCGCCGAAATCGACCAACATCTGCGCGATGGCCAGATCATGCGCGCCATCACCCTGTTCGGGCGCGTCCATATGTTGCTGCGGATGATGACCGACCAGCTGGCGCTGATCGAAACGATGAGCCCCTATGATTATCAGGCGATCCGGCTCCAGCTCGGCAACGGATCGGGACAGGAAAGCCCGGGGTTCCAGATGCTGCTGACGCTGCCCGCCGGATTATGGGACAGCTATCGCGCGAAATATCTGGATCCGCAGGGTCGCACGCTCACCGACATCTACGACACCGGCTATGCCCATGACGAAGCCTATATAGTCGCCGAGGCGCTGATCGAATTCGACGAGCTGTTCCAGAAATTCCGCGCCCACCACATCTACCTCGTCCACCGCTCGATCGGCATGGGATCGAAAGCGATCAGCGGCCGCGCCGTCGACCTGCTCGACGCTGGAGCGCGGCACCGCTTCTTCCCCGAACTCTGGGCGATCCGCGCCCAGATGACCGACCGCTGGGGCGCCGAATATGGCGTCAAGCGCGACAGCATCCGCCACGGCGACGCCGGGCATGGCAGCGGGGTTTAGAGGCTCTCCCAGCAGTCGTCATTGCGAGCGCAGCAAAGCAATCTCGGGCGGTTTACGCAGACTCTGGATTGCTTCGCTGCGCTCGCAATGACGAAGTCTAGATGTCGATGACAATCTTCCCGAAATGGGCGTTCGCGGCCTGATGCCGGAAGGCATCGGCCAGGCGGTCAAGCGGGAAGTGGTCGCTGATGATCGGGCGGATGCCGTTTGCTTCGATCCCGGCGATCATGTCCAGCTGCTGCTGGCGGCTGCCCACGGTCAGCCCTTGCACGCGCAAATTCTTGGCCATCAGCAGGCCGGTCTGCACGGGTCCGGCGAAGCCTGCGAGGACGCCGATCAGCGCGACATGCCCGCCGACGCGCGTTGCCATCATCGACTGGTCGAGCGTTCCGGCGCCGCCGATTTCGACGACGCAATCGACCCCGACCCCGCCGGTCAGTTCGAGCGCCTTCGCGCCCCATGCGGGAACCTCTTTGTAGTTGATCAGCTCGTCGGCGCCGAGTGCCTTCAGCCGCTCCAGCTTGGCGTCGGACGAGCTGGTCGCGATCACCCGCGCGCCCGCGGCCTTGGCGAATTGCAGCGCGAACACCGACACCCCGCCGCTGCCCTGCACCAGCACCGTTGATCCCGGCTGCACGGTGCCGTCGACGAACAGCGCGCGCCATGCGGTCAGCCCGGCGCAGGTCAGCGTCGCGGCCTCGGCGGCCGAATACCCCTGCGGCACCCGCGTGAACCAGTGCTGCGGGGTCACCACCACTTCGCGAGCATAGCCGTCGATGCCGTCGCCGGGAACGCCGCGAAACGCGGTCGCGGGCGGGGCGCCGTCGATCCAGTCGGGGAAAAAGATCGACACGACGGTATCGCCGGGTTTGAACTGCGTGACCCCCTCGCCCACCGCCTCGACCGTCCCGGCGCCATCGGACATCGTGATGCGTCCGTCGGCGGCGGGGATCATTCCGACGACAACAGCATAGTCGTGAAAATTGAGCGACGAAGCGGTCAGTCGCACCCGGATTTCGCCCGGCCCCGGATCGCCGGGGTCGGCCAGATCGACCAGCGTCAGATTGTCGAGCGAGGCGGGGGCGCGAAGCTGGATGGCTTTCATGGCATTTTCCTTTAGTCGATTGGCGCGGGGCGGATTCTCCGCCAAAATCTCATCACACTGAGCGTGTTTCAGGGTCCATTGCAGTCGTGGATTCCTCCGTCATTGCGAGCGAAGCGAAGCAATCTCCTGCTATCGTTACCGAAGGCCGATAGCAGGAGATTGCTTCGTCGCTTCGCTCCTCGCAATGACGATGTGAAGCGATGTTTATTCCGCCGCCATCGCCATTTCGACGCGCTGCGGGCCGCGGATCACGCCGCCGGGGGTTGGCCCCTGCATCGCGCCGTCGCGGAACGTCACTTCGCCCGATTTCACCGTCGCGACATAGCCGTCGGCCTTTTGCAACAGGCGCTTGCCGCCCGCGGGCAGATCAAACGCCAGCCACGGCTTGCCGAGCTTGATCGCGTCCATATCGATGACATTGAGGTCGGCGAGATAGCCCGGCGCGAGCACGCCGCGATCCTCGAGCCCATAGAGCAGCGCGGTATCACGGCACTGCCGCTTGACCGCATGTTCGAGCGCGATGCGCTTGCCCGCCCGGTCGCGCACCCAATGCTGGAGCATGAAGGTCGGCGACGCGGCGTCGCAGATCGTCCCGCAATGCGCGCCGCCGTCGGACAGGCTGTTCACCGTGTCGTCGGCGTGCTGCAGATCCTCGAGAAAATTGAGGTTGCCGTCACGGTAGTTGAGGATCGGGAAATAGATGAAGCCCTTGCCATCGTCCTTCATCAGCAGGTCGTAAGCATATTCGGCGGGCGACACTCCTGCCGCCGCGGCGCGCCCGGCGATGCTTTCGTCCATCTTCGGCTCATAGTTGAAATCGGGGTCCATTTCGAAATGGACCGGCCAGCCCTCGGCAACGATTTTCAGGAAATCGATGATATCGCTTTCGGGCCAGACATTGGCCTCGCCGATCATCCGCGCCTTGAACGCCGGGTCTTTGAGCTTCGCCAGCTGCTGATACCACGGCAGGTCGATGATCTCGTTCCACGCCGGCTTGAACCGGAACGGATGCACCGTCCCCTGCCACGCCATGATGATGCCGTTGCCGCGCAGCGCGATCTGCGCGACGATGTTGGCGCCGGTCGCATTCTGGCGGCGCATTTCCTCGATCTGCTCCTCGAGCGGCAATTCCTTGGCGATCGACTGGAGCGCGGCAAAGGTCACCGGCAGCCCGGTTTCGCGGCTGAGATCGCCCATCCACTGAAACTCGTTCCACTCGCGCTTCAGATCGCTCGCCATCTCGAACACGCCATAACCGACGCGGCCCATTGCGCGGCCGATCGCGATCAGCTCTTCAGCGGTCGCGGTGGTGCCGGGGACAAGCTCGCCGTCGATCGATTTGTGGAGCACCGTGCGGCTGGTCGAGAAACCGAGCGCGCCGGCGCGGATGCCTTCCTCGACGATGCGCGACATTTCGGCGATGTCGGCGTCGGTGGGGATCGCGCCGGGTTTTTCGCGGTCGCCCAGCACATAAGCGCGCACCGCGCCGTGCGGGACGTGGCACGCGACATCGACGGTGCGCGGCAGTTTTTCGAGCGCATCCATATATTCGGGGAAGGTTTCCCAGTCCCACGACATGCCCTCGGCAAGCGCGGTGCCGGGAATGTCCTCGACCCCCTCCATCAGCGAAATCAGCCATTCGTGGCGGTCGGGTTTCGCAGGGGCAAAACCGACGCCGCAATTGCCCATCACGACGGTGGTGACGCCGTGCCAGCTCGACGGCGCCATTTCGGCGTCCCAAGTTGCCTGGCCGTCATAATGGGTGTGGACGTCGACGAAGCCGGGGGTGACGATCTTGCCGCTGGCGTCGATTTCGTCGCGCCCCGCACCCAGATTTTCGCCGACCGCGACGATGCGGTCGCCATCGACCGCGACATCCGCGACAAAGGGCGCGCCGCCCATACCATCGACGACAGTGCCGCCGCGTATCACCAGATCAAACATCCCGACTCTCCCGAATCTCTTGGCCCGATTTTTAGTTTCACGAAGAAACCTATCATCAAAATCGCGAGATGCAAATAAACGGGCGGCGCTGGCAACAAGCCGCTATGGTGGCCGGGCAAAATCGCTGGGAGTCGATGCCATGATCCGTCCGCTTACCCTCGCCCTGCTGCTCGCCGTGTCGGCGCCCCCGCTCGCCGCCAAGGAAGCGGCGGCCCCCAACTATCAGGCCGCGCTCGCCGATCCGGCGCGCCCCGCCGCCGACCGCGACCGCGACGCGGCGCGCAAGCCCGCCGAGCTGCTGGCGTTCGCGCAGATCGCGCCGGGCGAAAAGGTCGGCGATTTTGTCATGGGCGGCGGCTATGTCACCCGCCTGCTTGCCGCCACGGTCGGCCCGGCGGGCAAGGTCCACGCCTTCCAGCCCGCCGAATTCATTGCGTTCAAGAAACAATATGGCGACGATCAGGCCGCGGTCGATGCCGCCTATGCCAATGTCGATGCGGTCGCCGGTCCGTTCGCCGCGCCCGGCTTTGCCCAGCCGCTCGACACCATCATCACGGTGCAGAATTTCCACGACCTCTATCTCAAGCCCTTCCCCGCGGGGACCGGCGAGAAAGCGAGCGCGGCGCTGTTCGCGGCGCTCAAACCCGGCGGGACGCTGGTGATCGTCGACCACAGCGCCGCCGACGGAACGGGGACGACGCTGGCCGACAGCCTGCACCGGATCGACAAGGCGGCGGTGGTCGCGGCGCTGACCAAGGCCGGATTCAAACTCGAAGCGGAGAGCGATCTCTACCAGCGTGCCGACGACCCGCGCACGACGAACGTGTTCGACCCCGCGATCCGCGGCAAGACCGACCAGTTCGCGCTGCGCTTTCGCAAGCCCGGATAGGACCAGCATGGCCGACGATGATTATGTTTACGACGAAGCCAGCGGCGAATGGCTGTCGGCGGGAGACATCGCGGCGCGCGATGCCGCCGACGCCGCCGGACCCGCGGTGCGCGACGCGGTCGGCAATCTGCTGAGCGATGGCGATTCGGTGGTGCTGGTCAAGGACCTGACCGTCAAAGGCGCGGGGCAGACGTTGAAGGTCGGCACGGTGATCAAATCGATCCGCCTGACCGGCGACGCACAGGAAATCGATTGCCGCCATGAGGGGATCAAGGGGCTGGTGCTCAGGGCGGAGTTTGTAAGGAAACGGTAGCCCTCCCCTCCCTGCAAGGGAGGGGCCGGGGGTGGGTCAAGCGCGAGCGGGCTCGATGCCCGATCGTGCTTCTTTCCACCTCGCGTCAAAAGCCCCGGTCCGGCATCGAGCCGGACCGCGCCTCACCCACCCCTAACCCCTCCCTTGCAGGGAAGGGGAAGAATTATCCCAACGTCCCCCGCCTTGGCCCCAAATAACCAAACAGATACGCCCCGACCTTGCGCATCTGGATCTCTTCCGCGCCCTCGGTGATCCGGTACCGGCGGTGGTGCCGATAGATATGCTCGAACGGCTTATGCCGCGAATAGCCGATGCCGCCATGGACCTGCATCGCGCGGTCGGCGGCTTCGCAGCACAGCCGGTTCGCCCAGTAATTGCACATGCTGACCTTGTCGGAGAGCGTGTGTTCGATCTGTTTGTGCAGGGTGTTGTCCATATCCCATGCGGTTTTGCGGATCAGCAGGCGCAGCATTTCGGCCTGCGTCGCCAGTTCGACAAGCGGGAACTGGATCGCCTGATTGCGCGCCAGCGCTTCGCCGAACGGCTTGCGCTGGCGCGCATATTTGACGCTTTCCTCGATACAGAACACCGCGGCGCCCAGCGATGACGCCGCCTGCCGGATGCGGTTCTGGTGGACAAAGCTCTGCGCGATCGACAGCCCGCCGCCGACCGGGCCGAGCCTTGCACTATCCGGCACCCACACATTGTCGAACGTCATCCGCGGATGATCGGTCGGCATGTTGAACGTCCACATATATTCGTCGACGCTCATCCCCGGCGTGCCGGTGGGCACGAGCAGGCAGGTGATCCCCTTGGCATCGCCGTCCTGACCATCGGTGCGGCAGAAGGTCGCGCAGTGGGTCGCGACGTGCATGCCGGTGATCCACATCTTGCGCCCGTCGATCCGCCAGCCGTCGACGCCATCGCGCGTCTCGCGCACCCCGCGCGTTTCCATATGCGTCGCGTCCGACCCATGATCGGGCTCGGTGAGGCCGAACGCGGTGCGGCGCTTGCCCTCGAACCCGCCGAGGATGAACTCCTGCTTCTGCTCTTCGCTCGTCGCAAACTGCTCGAACATCTCCACAAACGGGAAATTGCCGACGATGCTATGCTCGTTCTGAAGGTCGTTGTGGAGACCCAGCCCCTTGGCGGCGAAATGCTCGCGGATCACCGCCATCCACAGGTTCGAGCCGTCCTTCCCGCCATATTTCTTCGGCGCCGAGAACCGCCAATGCCCCGCGGCGTCGGCTTTCCGCGTGGCTTCGCGCAGCAATTGTTCCCACTCGTGACGCGGCAGCCCCTGATTGTCCCAATCGGTGCGCGCATGTTCGCGGCGATGGTCAAAGAAACGGATATTGTCGTCGGCGTCCTCGAGCGGCTTGATCTCGGCGTCGATGAAGGCATCGAGTTC
>NZ_SCOT01000052.1 GCF_005502465.1 Sphingopyxis sp. L1A2A | reverse complement strand
GCCCCCTAGAGGTAAAAATCCTCGGCACCGAGCGTCCGAACGCCATTCAGTACAATAGCGAAGTCCGCCATCCCGTCGCCGTTGACATCGCCATAGACATGGGCCGCGCCGTTGCTGACCTCATAACGCAATTCCCCAGCCTTGCCGCTGAACTCGGCGGTTCCCACGAATTTGAACGCATCGTCGGCTTTGGTACTAATCTTGGCGTCGATCGCCCGCAGGCCGATGACATCGACGCCGCGCTGGAAATCGGTGATCACATCGACCGCATCGGCGCTGATATGGTCGCCGCGATAGCGGAACTCGTCGGCACCGGCGGCGCCGGTCATGATGTCCGACCCGGATCCGCCCTCCAGAATATCATTGCCGTCCCCGCCTGACAGATGATCATTGCCGTGGCCACCTAGGAGGGTGTCGTTGCCAATCTCCCCGAATAAATGGTCGTCGCCATCATCGCCCGACAGATTGTCGTCGCCATCGCCGCCCCATATCCCGTCGTTACCGCCCAAGCCCTGAATCTTGTCATGACCGTCCATGCCGTAGAATCGATCTTCGCCAACGGTGCCGACCATGCGGTTATCCAGATGGTTACCCGTGCCGGTCAGACCCTCACCGAGCAGGCGTAGTGTTTCGACATTGGCGGCCAAGGTGTAATCGATCGAGGCGTAGACCGAGTCGTTTCCTTCATTCGCCTCCTCGATGACGACATCCTTTGCGGTCCTCACAAAATAGATGTCGTCGTCGCTGCCCCCGACCAGCTGGGATTTCTGTCCGCCGCCCGTCAGTGTGTCATTGCCGACGCCGCCCTCGAGGCGCGAATCGCCATAGACCGACACTTGCAGGCGGTCGTTGCCGTTGGTCCCGCTGACGAGGAAATAGGATGGCGGCGGTGGCGGTAGCGCCGCGAGCGCCGGTTCCGTCAGCCCCGTCTTCGACCAGATCGTGTCGCTGCCGCCCCATAGCTTCACGAATGCGCTATGGTCGGCGAGCCACGGCAGGAGCGCCGACACTTCGTCGACGGAGGTCGGCGGGGCGAGCTTGTTTCCGCCCGGCGCGAGCGAAACGCCGTTGATTAGGAACTTGGATGAAATATTGTCGGCGAGATTAAGATTGGTGGCCGAGTCGGCGAGGATCCAAGACAGTTGATCGTCATAAGCCACGACTTGATTACCCTTGACGACCGCGCCATCGACCCCCTTGAGCGCGATGCCCTGATATAGGCCGCCCATCACTAAATTGCCGGTGATCGTCACATTCTCAAACGGCATCTGGCCGAATGTATCCCGAATGAAAATACCTTGGACGGGGCTGCCATCACCGCGCACGATCAGATTGTCCGCAATGGTAATGTTCCGGCCGGGGTCGACCGCATTGGTTGACCAGAGCTGGATGGCATCGGGGTGATCTGCGGCATTCGGCCGGAAATCGGTGAAGATATTGCTGCTTATAATGAGGTCGGAATTGCCGCCGCCGCGAACACCATCGGTACGGATGTCGTGAAAATTGTTGCCGACGATCGTCACGCCGTTGTTATCGAGCATATTAATGCCGTGCCACAGATGATGGAATTCGCTGTTCGACACCGTCACATCGCTGCTGCTACGAATCATAAACGCCGATTTCTCATTGCCGCTGCCCAAATTGTCGGGACCCGACACGGAGACATGGTCGAAAGAAATATTCTTCGATCCGAAGACCTGGAAGACATTGTTCGGGCTCGATGTGCTCGCGACCATGTCGATCCCGTTGAAATTCAGCCCGCTGGCGTATTTGATCATCAGGTCCGAGAACACTGCGCGATTGTTCGGGTCCGCCGATGTGATCGTTACATTGGGAAAATCCGTGGAGCGAATGACGAGATGGTCATAGGTGCCCGGAGCGAGTTTGATGACATCGCCCTCCTTCGCAGTCTTGAGCGCAGCTAACAGCGCTTCCGACGTATAGACCAGTGTGATTGCCACGATATTCGGCCTTTCCGTAATGCGCGAGAATCAACCTGCCGCGCCCCCTTAATGGAGGGGTTAATGACGGATTCGCTTTACGCGGTTCGCAAGGAAGCTGGTTAAATGGCCGTTTACGATGAAGATTGTTCTATTACCGGACCTTGCGGCCGGTTCCGGCTGCGCACCCGATCAAGCACCGGCCGTTCGACCAGATGCCAGGACAGCGCCGCCAGCGGCAACGTCGCAGTCGCATTGGCCAGCGCGAGCCAGCCATGGTGGCTGAAGGTTATGGCCGATGCGACAAGCATCATCACCGGAAAGGCGTAAATGTACATTCCATAGCTATAGTCGGGCCAGCTCCCTGAAATGGCGCTGTGACGCGCCGACAGAAAGCCGCAGCACAGGACCGCATAGCCGACAAATAGCGACTGTATGTGGATATGGATTTGCCAGTGCTGCGCTGCGAGGTTCAAGGCGCCGAGCAGAAGCAGCCCCGTCCACGAGAGCCGCAGACGGTCGCGCCACAGATAGGCGGCAATGCCGAGTGCGAACATCGTCCATAGCCGGTCGATCAGCCGGATATTGTAGAGAACCCCTTCGCCGCCGATCATCTCCACGAGCGTCGCTACGCCCGGAATGTGAAGCCCGAGCGCGCCAGCGGCGGTCAGGGGCAGAATCAGCCGGGCCATCCAGCGCGGGCTGGCTAATCCCGTCAGCGCGAGAAGTGCCAGCAGGGCGTAACAGCGCACCTCCCAAGTGATCGTCCAGAGCGAGCCATTGATGACGCAGGGCTCGGCACCGCACTGCAGGCCGGTCAGATTATAATGCGCAGCGAGCAGCGACAGATTTTTGATGGCGAAATATGCGGTATCTCCCTTGAGATACGCGCTTGCGGGCAGGGCTGACAGGACATAGCCGCCAAGGATTGTGAGCCCCACCGCCACGGCAAGGCCGGGCCACAGCCTCGCTAGTCGCGCGAGGACAAAGTCCGATACGCTGCCGCGCAGCGACAGGCTGCGATACACGAGAAATCCGCTAAGAAAGAAGAAGCCGTCGACGGCATAAGCCGAAATTGTGGCTCCCAGCCAAGGTGACAGTTCATCCTGGTTCGCGACCCCGAGGATCCGCCAGTAGCTGTGGCTCCAGATTACCGCCGAGGCAAGCACCAGCCGGACCAAAGTCAGATTATTTGCAGTCGCCCTAAGACGATCATCGGTGATGATCACCCGTCTGCCCCCTCGATCTGTCGATTCGTCGTCCAGAACCCCGAACCATTTGGAGCGACGTCATGTTCATCGGCAGCGAGGCCGTCAACCATTTGGTTACTCGACCATGTCATAAAGGTAAATCTGTCGTTTACTATCGCGATTGCCTGGAGCTTACGCCTTGTCGTATCCCCTATCCCAACTGGCAGATCCGGAGCGTGTGTCCGTAAGGTCCGGCACCCGTGCAGCACTGGCGTTGGTCATCGGCCAATCGGTGGCCATATCGGTCCTGCTGGTGACGCTTGCGACACTGGTCTGGCTCGTACTCGACAGCACGCTGCCGGCACGGTCAACGGCCAGCCTTGTTGTGATCACCCTGCTCGCCTGGCTCCTTGTCGCCGCCAGCCTTCTGCTCTTCCATGCCCGCAAGCAGTTGATCGGCCGACTGGTCGCCATGCAGGCGATGGTGGACGTTGACCAGGATCATAGCGAACCGGCGCGCCTGTTTGCGCCCCAGTCGCCGACGACTGCCGCCGCCGCACTCGCCGACGCAGCGCAGCTGCCCGTGCTAGTGATTGCCGCCGCGCTTGTTCGACCGCTCGTGGGCGCAATGCTCGTAATGGGCCTCTTCGCCGCCGCAGTCGCGATCCAATGGCAGCGCCGCCGCACCACGGTCACTCCGGTCCACTCAGAAGGTCCGCCTTCGGGGCCGGATCGGCGGGCGGTCGAGGCCGCGGGGTACGACGCCGTAGCCTCCGGACTGATCGCGCGCTGGCAGGGGCGCTGGACCCGTCAGGCGCTCGCTTCGATCGAACGTCATCGTCAGTCGATGGCGCATCGCGATCGCGCCGAGATGCTGGCGCGCCTGCTGGTAGCAAGCCTGCTTCTCGCGGTCTCGCTAATGTCGCTACTGTCGGTCGCTTCCGGAGGGACGACGATCGGCGCCCTGGGCGCGCTTCTGATGGTTAGTTGGTGCACAGTTCGGATTGAAGCCAATTTGGTGCGCTCGGCCGCGGCGCTACCCCGGCCCAGCTGGCTGGCCCGAGCTGGCACGGCTGCATCCAGACCGGTTCAAGCCACTAGCTTCCTACCCCAGGCTCTCGCCTTACCTCTTCCGAAATGGCGTCTAGCGCTCGAGGCAGTCTCACTCCAATATGTCGGCTCACCGCAGTTGGCGATACGCGCGATCGACTGCGCAATGTCCGCCGGCAGCGTCACGGCGGTCATGGGCCCCGCGGGATCTGGCAAGACCAGCCTTCTGCGCGCAATGACCGGCGCATGGCCCGGCCTGACGGGCGATATTCGGCTCGACGATGCGGATTTTCGTCATTTCGACCCCCGCAAGCTCGCGGAACGGATCGGCTATGTCGGCGAGGATGCGCCACTGTTTGCCGGCAGCATCGCCGAAAATATCTCGGGCTTCGATTCGAGCATCTCCGATTCACGCATCATTGCGGCGGCGCGGGCGGCCGGGGTTCATGAAACTATTTTACGCCTGCCCGGCGGATATTCCCAGCCAGTCGGCCACGGCGGCGAAGGATTGAGCGCAGCTTGGCGGCGCGGCGTGGCCGTTGCGCGCGCGATAGTGCGCGAGCCGTTCCTGCTAATCATCGACGACCCTTTTCTCCGCTTCGATCCAGTCGGAGCGCAGGCCATTGAGGCGGTAATCGCCGAGGCGCGCGCGCGCGGCGCCATCGTGGTGATCGCTTCGAACGATCAGCGTGCGGTCGACCTCGCGGACATGCTCATGGTTCTGCAGCTCGGTGCGGTCGCCGATTTCGGTCCGAAATCTCTGGTTTGGACGCGCGCACGAGGGAGCCTGTCGAGGTTCGGCGGTTCGGACGGGCCACGAGCAGATGCGATGGCGGCCACCGTTTCCAAGGGAGAAGTGGCATGAGCATGCCGATGAAAAATTTGCTCGAGGGCAGTTTTGTTCCGGTCGACGCCCCCGGCGATGTCGTCGAGGCCGCGATAGAGAATACGAGACAGGCTCTGTTCCGCTCGATCCGCATCGGCGCGATAGCAGTCGGGAGCCTCGTGGTGCTCTTCATAGTGATGGCGAGCCTGATCAACGTCAACGGGGCCGTCATCGCCCAAGGCCAGCTGAGTACCGAAGTCGCGATCCAGCAGGTATCTCATCCCACAGGCGGAGTAATCGAGGCTGTGCTGGTGCGCGAGGGCGACCATGTCCGGCGAGGTCAGCCCATCATCCGCCTCGAATCGACGTTGTCAGGCGCCGGCGCCAGTGCTGCTCACCAGTCGGTGCAGCAGTTGCTTGCCGCAAGCGCGCGCATGCGCGCCGAACGCGACGGGTCGCGTAGCATCACTTTCCCCCCCGAGCTAATCAATGACCGCTCGCCCGAAGCTGCGACGGTTGTGGCCGAAGCGCGCCAGATGTTCGCGGCGCGCCGAAGTGCCGAAGTGAGCAGCCAAGCGCAGCTTCGCGAACAGCTTGCGCAGACCCGCAGCGAGATAAGCGCTCTCGAAGCGCAGGGAGCCGCCGCGCGCGAGCAGATCAATTTAATCGAGCCCGAACTCGCCGGCTTGCGCAGCCTCAAGGCTCGCGGACTGGTGACCGTCGGCCGGATGAACCAGATGGAGCGAACGGCGATTGACCTGAAATCGACCGAGGCCAGCGTTTCCGCGCGCATCGCCCAGTCGCGCGCGCGCATGGCAGAACTGCGCCAATCCGGTATTCATTCGGCTCAAAATGTCCGCGCCGCGGCCGCCGCTGACCTCGTTCCGGTGCTCACCCAGCTTGGCGACCAAAATCTGCGCGCAGCTTCAGCGCAGGATGCGTTCGATCGAAGCGTCATCCGCGCACCGCATGCCGGCGTGGTCGAAAATCTGCGCTTTGCCACGCTCGGTGGCGTGATTCCCCCGACACAGCCCGTCGTCGAAATCGTTCCCGACGGCGGCAGCCTTACAGTCGACCTGCGCGTTCAGCCGCAAGACATTGAATCGATCCGTCGCGACCAGATCGCGACGGTCCGCTGTGCCTCGGTCACCGGCAGGAATAACTCCGACATGGTCGGGCGCGTGACGCATATTTCGAGCCGGCGGTTCATCGACGAGCGCACGGGCGAGAGCTTCTACAAGGCGACCGTCGCGATCGGCGAGTCCGAACGGCGGCGGCTCGGCAAACAGCGCGCCGTAATCGGCATGCCCCTCGAGGTGTTTCTGCAAACTGGCGAACGCAGTCTGTTAGCCTATCTCTTTGCCCCGCTTATGCAGCAGTTCAACCGCGCTTTCCGCGAAGGTTGAGAGAACCGCTATGCGTTCGGTGCGACCGCGTCGACACGCTCGGCCCTCCGCTTCGCGCGGTTGAGGATGAGAGCAAACAGCAAGGCGATGAGACCGAAGGCCAGGGTTTCACACATGTAGAGCAAGACACGAAAATTGGCTGATGCCTGCGACAGGAATAGAACCGAGCTACGGGTCTCTACGGGGTAACCGGCGCCACGATACATGGCGGCGATTTCCGAAGGCAGCGCGGCCGCTCGCAATAGGCCGCGATGCTCCGCGCTTTTTACCGACGCAAGCCGGGTCAGGGCATCGTCGCTGATATCGTCCGACGGAGGTTCGATTTCGACGAACAGGTTGAACGGCCGTGCCGCTGTCGAATCCGAACCGATTTCGCGTTCTGTCGCTGCGGAGCCCACCGGCACGAAAAAACTGGTGCGCTGTGTGAAGATAAGGCCGTCGGCATAGCGCGATACCGGCCCGATGCCCGGTGCGTCGATAAGTTTGACGGGGCCTTCGCGCAGGTCCCCAGCCGAATCTGTTTTGAGGCTGATCAGCTGAAGCTTGCCGCGATTGTCGGGCAACTGGAGATAATGGGCGAACACCGCGAGCGTGAGTAAGCCAGCCACCGCCGCCAATATGAATAGGAGCCGCGCGGCATCTACGAGCAGGATCCGCCGCTTGCCTATCGCGCGGTTGCCGCCGCGCCGCTCGGCGATCATACGTACGATTTTGGCCGCCGCAGACCAGAGGATCAATCCTAGAACGATTGGCAGGAGCACCGTCAGCGCGGGAAAATATCGCCCGAAGCGCGCGAACTGCCATTCGCCCAACCGGCCTACCAGATCGGTATACGACACCAACTGGCCCGCTAGAATAGCGAAGACAATCAGGCAGATCGTGACGATTGCCAGCCCGTGGGTCCGCCACATGGGCCGATCGACATTATCGGCAGTCCTAGCTTCGGCCATCGAGAAATCTCCCCTCGCTAACTTTAGGCAGCGATGCCCACTTAGTCCAGCCGATCTTCGGCTTAGTCGGGTCGATGATGGACGGCTTCACCTTAATTTTACGCTTTATGTTCAAGGTTGCAGCGTGTTCGATCGATTGATCTTGATGGCCGTGACGCCGATTACCCTGGCCAGCGGTGCGGTGGGCTGGAGCTGGTCAACGCTGCAAAGCGACCTCGAGATGCGCAACGACAGCAGCGTGCCCGCACCCCCGCTCCCAGGCCCCGCCGTACTGCCTGCCGCAGATCCGCCCGCGATCGCTTCGATCACCCGTTCTCCCGACGGTCTTTTCCGGGCGACCGTAATGATCGACGGCCGCAGCATCCCGATGATCGTCGATACCGGAGCAACTAAGTCGGTGCTTTCGTCGCACATCGCAAAACGGCTCGATCTCGCGGTCGATTCGCGGTCACGCGGCTCGCTCGCTACCGTCAACGGAACCACGCGCTATCGGCTTGCAGCCGTCGATACGCTTCGCATCGGACAGCGGTCGCTGCATGACATGACACTTATCGTTTCCGAAGGCCCGACGCGCGTGTCGCTGCTCGGTCAGGATGTGCTACAAAGACTTGGCCCAATGCGTATCGATGCCGACCGGCTGACCTTTGAATAATCATCGGCCGAAAGGCGATGTCAAAGCTGCGTCTGCGCGGTCGCTGCAACCCCGAACCTAGCACGGCGATTACGCCGCAACAGACCGCCGATCAGGCCGAATCCGAGAATGAGCATCGCCCAGACGTCAGGCTCGGGGACCAGCGCCGGGCCGCCGCCGCTGGAACCTCCGCTGCTCGATCCCGCACCGATCGTGCCGCCGCCGCCAGGGCTGCCCGGCAAGGTGCCGCCGCCGCTCGAAACGCCGCCCGCCGAACCGCCATCGCTGCTCGTCGGCGCAAGACCCGAATCTGCCCCACTGCTCGTCGCTTCAGCGGTCCGGCCAAGCGGCAAAATCCCACCATCGGATGCTACTGCCGGTCCTGCCGCAGGCTGAAGCGCGTTGCCGCCGCCGAGCGCGCCAAGCCGCGGCAGGGCGCGTAGCGATCCGCCCGACTGACCGCCGAACGGCGCGCCGCCGAAATTTACGCCCGTCCGCGCTAAAGGGTCAGGGAACGGCTGGGTGAAGAGGACGGTCTCCATCGGTTCGACCAAGCCATTCCCCGTCAGAATCAGCTCACGCTCGCGGCTCGGCACAAATGCCGCCACCAAGGAGGCAACGAGAAAGACCGTCACGATTCGGACGGACTGCCGCCGCTGAATTAGGAGAGCGTCGCTCAAACCGGTTTTCCTGCCCTTTGAATTTCAATGCCAATTTAGGACTGATTCTTGATTATGACAATCGGATTAACTCTTTTGCTTCGCCGCCGCCATCGCTTCGGCTAGCGTGTCCACATAGCCATCGAGAAGACTTTCCACCGCGCGGAGACCTGTGGTGATGTCTGCCGCCAGCGCCTCGCGATGAGCGATCCGGTCCATGACATAATCGACGGCCTCGGCGGTCGTCATTCCCGTGACCGGAACCATGTGCGGATAACGCAAGGCGCCGCCGAACAACCCGGCGAACTTGCGGCTATAGGCGACGGGAATCGTCGCAACTCCGCAGGAATAGGCAGCAATACAAGCGTGCATGCGCGCTGCGACGAGCGCGTCAAGTCCCGATATAAAGCCCTTCGCCTCGACCGGATCGGCAAAATCGGGGACGCGGACAGTCTTCGGAAATTCGTACGCGAGAAGGTCTGCCACCCGGCCATCATCGTCGGCGGGTATATTCTCGCTGTTCACATGTGCGATCAGATGAATCTGAAAGCGATTGTCGGCGGTCAGCCGCTCAAGCAGGCTGCGGATGAACACCGGATAGTCGATGCTCAGGCCAAAGCTGTTGCGTCCGTCATATCCGCTGTTGAACAATAGGCCCGAAACATTGATTCCGATATGCGTCCTGCCGCGTGGCAGGCGGGTCCGCGAAAAGGGCATCGCAAAAGCCACGTCGACCGCTTGCCGGACGGTAGCTGACGGTGCGAGCGCGCGCGCCGCCTCGGCAGAACTCGGGTCGCGCGCATATACGATCGTCGCACGGCGAAGCGCGATCGCCGCCAGTCGACGGTACAGCATGCCGGTGAAAGGACCGATGGTCTGCGGACTGAAGATCACCGGAATATGGCGCATGTTGGCGAGCAGTTTGGTCAGCCAAAGAAAGGCAAAGCGCTTGGGGCCATATATGTCGGTGAAGCTGTCGCCACCTCCGATGTCGCATATGAGATCGCATTTTTCGAGCGCGCCGCCAAAACCACCGCCGGGCATCATCGCGCGCCGGTCAATCTCGAATATTTCGACGTCGGGCTCGTTGATATAGCGGGGCCGTCCGGGATCGGCGAAGCCAAGCACCGTAAAGTGGGGCACAAACCCCGCTTTCGCAGCGGCTCGACGCAGAAGCGCCAGATTACCGAAGGTCAGGGCACCAACCCCCAGGTTGCCGGAATTCGCGGCATGCCATAACAGGCCGACGCGGATCGCGGGCGCTTTTGCGCATTTTTCCGGTCCTACACTCATGCGTCGAGACCCATCCACGTGGGAATGCCGCGTTCGCCACGCATTCCGGCCATCCATCCCGCCAGCGCGTAACGCATTACGCCCCACGCTCGCCGCTTGCCAAAGCGCAAGATCAGATGCGCTGCAATCAGCCACCGCGTTCCTGATAGCGCGCCGCCCGGCTGATCTCCCGCGAGGAGCACACGATTGCGGGCATTGAGATAGGCGGACAGGCGCGACATCGTCGCCTGCGAATTGCCTGACCCTGTCGCGGTCCCGGCTTCGTGAAACACAAGCGCGCGGGGCGCATAGCCCATCGCAAGGCCGAGGACGCTAGCTCGAAGGCACCATTCGATCTCTTCACAATAAAGAAAATAATCTTCGCGCATCGCACCGACGGTCGACATCCAGCGCGCGCTGACCAGCATCGATGCTCCGCTGATGTAGTCGAGCCCCGCCTCAATCGCCGTGACGTGGCCGTCAATGGCCGCCTCCTCACCCATGCCCGTTGCGATCACGCGCGCGCCCGCGCGCGTCCAACGCCCCCCTGCACGGGCAGCGACTCGCCCCTCGGGGTCGATCAGCGTGCAGCCAACCGCATCGACATCGCCTCGTTGCAGCCGGACGACCATGGCAGATAGCGCAGCAGGATCGGGTGCAGTATCGGGATTGAGAATCCAGTAGGCATCACCTCCGGGTGCAGCGCTGACACCGAGGTTGATGCCTCCGGCATAACCGAGGTTCCCGGGGGCACAGATTGTCGTCACCGCCTGGCCTCCCGCCAGCGCAGCGGGGACGAGCGTTGCCGTCCGCAGATGGGCCTCCGCGCCGCCGTTCTCGACAATTACCACGCGAAAATTGCGATAGTCCGAAGCGCCAATAGCGTCGAGACAGCGCGGCAGATCGACATGACTGCGATAGGAAATGATGACCACGGTCACAGCCGGATCACCCGCCACGGTTGTCATGCCGCCGGTGCCTTTATCATCAGCCTTAATCCATAGACCATGCGCCACAGGCGAATGGAGACCAGTACGCCGGCGCCGCGCAATCGACCCCCGATCGTCAAGTCTTTGTGTGCCAGCATTCGCGGCAGATGCGCGATAGCCGACAACGGCATGGCGAGCGAGCGCGCGAACCACACGAGTCGGCCATGCGGGCGGCTGCACGCAATGGCGTATAATTCCTGGCTGACCCGCCTCCACTTGCGCGTCAGTTCGGCCCAGTTGCGCCGCGGAGGATGCGTGACCAGCGCGCGCTCCTCGAACGCGAGCTTGAGCCCGGTCGCCGCGGCGCGATGGCTCCATTCCATATCTTCCGACATGCCAACTTTGAAGCCGCCTACCCTTTCGAAATCGGCCCGGCGCACGAATAAATTGCCCGATCCCGCGAAATTCTTGTCGCGTGCATAGGAGCGCATGTTGAAAGCGAACACCTTTTCGAACGCTTCGGTGCCCGAGTGGTCGCGGTCCCGCGGATCGGCGATGATTACGTCGCCACCGACGAACCCAGCGCAATGCAAGGCCGCGACACCCGAGCACAGCCAGTAAGGTGTCGCGAGACAATCCGAATCGATGAAGGCAAGCACCTCCCCACTCGCAATAGCAGCGGCGGCGTTGCGGGCAAGCCCGGCTCCCTTGCGCGATTCGATCACCAGCGTCGCCCGCCCGTTCGTTACCTCTTCCAGTCGTTTGCGCGCAATCGCAGAGCCATTGTCGGCAACTATAATATCGAATAGCGCGGCCGGATATGTCTGGCGTTCCAGATGTTCGAGACAGCGGGTTAAATTATCCAGATCCTGATAATGCGGCACGATAACCGTGACCCGCGGTGTCCACGCATAGCGCGCTGGATCAGAAGCCGTTCGGGCTGAAAGATGCATCGGGCGGATCAATTATCGAGGAGGCTCATGAGATAGTCACCGTAGCCCGATTTGCGCAACGGCTCGGCAATCGCCCGCAATTTCGCATCATCGATGTAGTGAAGGCGCCAAGCGATTTCTTCAGGACAGCAGATCTTCATTCCTTGGCGCTCCTCGGTTATCCGCACATAATTTCCGGCATCGAGAAGCGACGCGTGCGTTCCCGTGTCGAGCCACGCAAAACCGCGGCCCATGATCTGAACGGACAGCGCGCCATCCTCCATATAGGTCCGGTTGAGGTCGGTGATCTCGAGTTCGCCCCGGGCACTAGGCTTCAAGCTCCGCGCCCGATCGACCACCGACTCGTCGTAAAAATAAAGGCCGGTTACCGCATAGTTGGATTTGGGATGCTCGGGCTTTTCCTCGATACTGATTGCATTGTAACGGCCATCGATTTCAACCACGCCATAGGCGCGAGGATTAGAAACGCGATAGGCAAAGACACTGGCACCGACGCTGCGGTGGTCCGCCTCTTGCAACATTTCTCCGAGACCATGGCCATAGAATATGTTGTCGCCCAAGATAAGTGCACTGGGCGCGTCGGCGATAAAGTCGGCGCCGATATGGAAGGCCTGCGCCAGCCCGCCGGGCTCAGGTTGAACGGCATAGCTGATTTCCAGTCCCCAGTCGGAGCCGTTGCCGAGCAACCGCTCGAACATCGACTGGTCTTCGGGCGTCGTAATGATCAGGATTTCTCGGATACCTGCGAGCATCAATACCGCGACAGGATAATAGATCATCGGCTTGTCGTAGACGGGCGCGAGTTGTTTCGAGATCGACCGCGTTAACGGATAAAGTCGGGTTCCCGACCCTCCGGCCAGAACAATTCCCTTGCGTTGCACGAATGCCCCTTTCCAAAAACCGACCTCCAGGCTTGCCCGCGCAAAATGTGCTCTCGCACGCCGCCCTGAACTAGGATTGTTGCGCGATGGCGTCGTCTAGCCTTCCACGCAAGCATTTACAGCCTAGGTCGGATCGAGATGGCCTTAGGTTCCCGTTTCTGAACGAAGATCCTGCCATAGGTTAACTGGGGTGCCCAAGACCAACCCTTCATGTCGGGGTACTGCCGCCTTGTCGAGTGGCGCGTGCGCAGCCGCGGGATCGAGCTAGCGAGAACTGATGCAGATCTGCGACAGTCTGGCCTGCCGCAGCTGATCGGAAGGGTGCCTAATTGAGTCCGTCCCGAGGACAGAAAGTTTGAGCCTGCCGAACTTGCCGCGTTTCGGTTGCGTGGACTTTGCTGGTTCCGCCACGCCGTAGTCGCTGGCCATACCCTTGGCTTTCGCGACATGACGCAGACAACGTTCGACTAACTGGTAAAATCGTCGCGGCTGAAATATACGTCGTCCTGCTCGCGGTGCCTGGACAGCGCGACGTAAGTCGAGTGGCTGTCTACCCCCGGCGTCGCGAGCACCTGCACCCAATCGACTGATACGGCAAGACGCGGCAGGAATGCAGTGGTGCCATCAAAAAGTTAGGCGCAATGAGCAAAATGCTCGCGTCGCACGTCGGGCAAGTTGAGATTGAGGATGACGAGATCGACTGGTTGCGACACGACAAAGGCATTCACGGTCTCGCCGCGATCGAGCGTGCCGACAACCGCGTGGCGCTCCAAAGACGCGAACAAGTAGCACAGCCCGCTTTGAGAGATCCGGTGATCGTCCACGATCAGAATATTGTGCTTCGTCATCATCTTGGATCATCCGCCCCCAGCCCATCTTGTCCGCACATTTCACATCGTGCCCAACCCGAATTAATACGGGGCGATTTTTCTCTTAAAATCGACACCGTGCGCGGCGCTTCGGAGCGAAAAATGTAGAGGGAGCGATGAGAATCGTCGCGTCCAGACAAGAAAGGCCCCACCACTATTGGCAGGGCCTTTCCGGTCTCAAGCCAGCATTTGCGCCGTCTAGAGACTGACCCTCCGGCCGCTTCGGGGTAGTGATGAAGGTGCCGGAGCTACAAAACTAGCGGGCAGGCGGTGAAAAGCAACCTGGCAGCGATGCGTAAGTGGATGGCAAACTGAATCGGGTAGCGACAGAGGGACTGCCAAACGCGGTCAACGTCGCTACAAACCGAATCGACACGGCGCCGAAAGATCGCAGCGGCTTGGTCCGCTGTCGGCGTGGTCGGCAGTTTCACAACGACGTTTTTAACCAGGTGATATCGTCGGACACATCCTAAAGGTCGCGGTGTCGGCCATGTCGCAGTAGATCATTGAATGTAGCACTTGCGGCCCCGGTATCGCCAGCAACCACCCGCGATCGCAACCGCTTGGCACCAGCAGCACCGACGGAATCGCCTCGCGCGCCGACCTTCAATTGCCACTCAGCCAGGCTGCGAACCTATCCCGCAAGCGAAGCCGTCGGCGGTCGGGATTTTGGCCTTGTTCGGCGCGGCGAAGCGACCGCGCTATGCGATCATGGCGTATAGCGGCTTCCCGCAGACGAAGGGCCAGATCCGGATCGCCGCAGCGGCTCGCTTTCGCGCGCGCGACACGGGCCAGCTGCTGATAATATATGGCATCGCGGATGGGCTCCATCCGCCTCGACTATCATGGTTACCTCACTAAAAACCTAAAGCGGCTCCCTCAGCATGCCCTTGTTGTCCTTTGCGTGAGCGCAAAGCGTTGTAGCGTTTTTACCAATTATCCACGCACAGAGCCTACGAAAACGCAGCCCCGCTGCGCTCGCGACCTCGCGCAGCGGGGCTAACCTTAGGCTCCACCTTTTAGCACAAGTCATTTGACCGGCGCCGACCGAAAGTCTGCTACGCCGATAAGACAAACATTCGGCCGCCGACCCTCTCGGTGTAAACGAGATGTTCTGCGTCGACGACGGAAGTCGTCCGAAAGCTGCCATTTCATGCTGTCAGACGCCGCCTTCAAGCTATTCCCGAACAACGCGCCATGAGCGGGTTTGAGGCGCGAAGCGGAAGCGTCCGAGAGCGGACTTGCTCGACCCGCATCCGCTGGTCCGGCTCCTAAACAGCGGGTTGCTTTAGGGGCGATTGTACCGAGATCACCGGTGCATTGTTGTTTGTCCGCGAGGCAAGCCCATCCATTCGCCTCCGCACCGCGATGTCCCCCGCGCAAATCCGGCTTTCTCCCGACCTAAAAAATGCAATAGGACGCCCGTTTATATTATATCTACTATCGCCCAAAATCGAATATCTGAAAAAAATCACTCATCAGCTTGGGAGATCCTACCGACCATCCTATAAATCAGGGTCGGCAAAATAATCATGTCCGACGAGCTTAAATTTTATCTCGAAGGAGTGACAAATGAAAAGTTGGATGAAAACGAATGACGAACTGTTTGATCAATATTACACACGTCACCACGTAGCACAGAAACTCTATGGCGTTTTCCAAAAATTTTGCGATCCGAGCCGATACCAGCTAGTCGAGCCGAGCGCCGGTACGGGATCTTTTCTCAGACTGATGCCCCAAGGGAGCCTGGCGTTTGATGTTGATCCGAAATATCCGGGTATCCGCACCGCTGATTTCCTATCTGTTGAAATCCGCAGCGAACGGGAGGTGGCTGTGGTCGGCAATCCGCCGTTCGGCCGGAATGCCAGTATGGCAGTACGCTTCTTCAACCATGCTGCATGGCAGGCGAGTGTCATCGCACTGATACTGCCGCGAACTTTTCGGAAGGCTTCCATAGAAAATCGCCTCGATCGTAACTTCCATCTAATCCACGAGGAGACTGTGCAGTGTGACGCGTTCCTATTCAGGTCCAAGCCGTACGACGTACCGGCTGTATTCCAGATCTGGGAGCGTCGCGATGACCTGCGAGAGTTGCAACATGTCGCAATCCATCACCGGGATTTTAGTTTTACGACGCCAGATCGAGCCGACTTCGCGATACAGCGCGTCGGTGCGCGAGCAGGCCGCGTGCACCGAGACTTCACGCGGAGTCCGTCTTCCCACTATTTCATTCGAGGCGAGGTGGAGCCAATAATGAAACGGCTCAACTTTACCAGGGTCGCGCTCAACGTGGCGGGCAATCCGAGCTTATCAAAGTCGGAGATCGTGTCGCTCTATCGCCAATTGACCGGGAGGTAAGCATTCACCCGAAAAGCCATCATCTGAGATCTCCGCTTCCTCGGAGACATTGGCTCCGCGACGTCACACGGTTCGAAATTAGAGAATGCCGTGTTTGGCGGGCGAGGCGAAGCTCATGCAAATCATTCTGGTAAATTGTCGCAGTCAAAATGGGCCTAACAGCCGGTTTCAGCGGTTCAGAGGATAGAGCGAGCGAAACGTCGCCATACGCATCGTAGAGCGCATGGCGGCGCGCAACAACTTGCGATCTTCCGACGCCGCGGTCCAATTCGCTGGGACTTGGCGACCGCTAAGCGCTTCCACGATCTGAGTGTGCCTAGCTGCCGACAGCCCGTCGGCGGTCCGGACGATGAGCAATGCAAACAGGCGCGGCATTTCTCGCATAACGAGGGCCGTGACATACGCGGCAATGACTACAGCAGTTGGTTCAACGATAAACATTCTATTTTCTCCTCCGATCTTCAGATCACCGTAAGCGTGGTCAGGAAACCGCCATCGCTTAGCTGTCGCGGGATTTAGCGTCGGTGTAGGCGGCTCTTCCCTGTGCCCGTCGCTTGGCGAGCTTCGCCATGCGTGCGTTGATC
>NZ_SCOT01000051.1 GCF_005502465.1 Sphingopyxis sp. L1A2A | reverse complement strand
CCCGAAACCACCCCCGCGCTCGACGCGCACGGCCACGACCCCGCCGCTTACGACTGGGTGCCGGTGCTGAAAAAACGCCGCAAGGACGGCTGGTCGCCCGACAAACAGCGCGCCTTTATCGAGGCGCTGGCCGACAGCGGCTCGGTCGCCACCGCGGCGCAGCGCGTCGGCATGTCCGAATCCTCCGCCTATCGCCTGCGCCGCTCACCGGGCGCGGAGGCGTTCGATCGCGCCTGGTCGGCGGCGATCGATGCGGCGTCAAAGAAATTGCTCGACGCCGCGTTCGAACGCGCGCTGGTCGGCAGCGAAGAGCCGGTGTTCGACCGCGACGGCAATCGCGTCGGCCGCCGCCTGCGCCAGAGCGACCGGTTGCTGATGTTCCTGATCCGCGCCTATGGCCCCGACCGCTTCCGTCGGGGTGGCGCGGCGCACGCCCCCGCCGCGACCCCGGTCGCCGAGGCGCTGGTCCACCTCCACCCCGCGCCCCCCGCCGCGCCCGCCGCGCTGATGGCGCCGGACGATCTCGCGGTGGCGCTCGAGGTCGCCGATCTGTGCGACGGGGCGCTGCCGCGCTGGTATCGCGACGACCCCGGCGAAGCGGTTCCGGCATCCGCAGACAGACCGCCGCGCGATGATCATGAGGCTGAACTTTACTGAACTTTGGATAAAGTCAGGGCGGCGCCGCGCCGCTCAATGCACCGCGCCCATCGCCTGCACGCCCCCCGCGCGCGCCACCGCGAACATCACCGCGTCGCGCACCACCTCGGGCCGGTCGGCCAGCAGGTACAGCTTGACCAGTTCGCGCGTCACCTCGCTGTCGTCGTCGACGACCAGCCGCAGCGCCTTGACGCCCAGTTCGCCGCGCACGACCACCACGTCGCGGATCGCGATCAGCGGCCATGACGCGGCGCCGCCGCGATACAGCGTCCGCCCGTCATGGCGCACATAGGCGCGCCGCCGCCGCCACGCGCCCAGCCAATAGGCCCACACGCTGACCACCCCGGCGATCGCCAGCAACAGCAGCGGCTGGCCAAAGATCAGGTAGCGGACGGCATCGACCGGATCGCCGCTCCATGCCAGCCGCGCGAGCAGCACGCCGAGCAGCACGGCGCACCCCGCCTGCCACCCCACCAGCGGCGCGGCGCGCAGCCTGGCCACCGCCACCATATTCCGGTCCCCGTCTGTCATTGCGGCCTAGATAGGCATCGCCGCCGCGCCGCGCCACCCCGCACCCCAGGACGCGCCGCGGACCGCGCTAGTCACCCGGAAAGCCCGGCCCCGCGGTCACATCGATATCGCGCTCGGCCCCGGTCGGAATCACGGTGCGGCCGAACCAGACATAGCGCGCGGTCGGCTGGTCGAGATCGCGGTCGTAACGCGCCGTCACCGCCGCCGCGTCATAGCCCATCCAGATCAGCGTCGCGGGCAATATCTGGCTCGCCGAATGGCCCGCGCGCGGCGCCGCGGCATAGTGCGCCGCCAGGCGCTCGGGCAGGAACGCCAGCAACGGCACCCGAAACTCATCCGCCACCGCCTCGCGGCTGCAATGCGGCAGCGCCCCGGGGGTCAGGTTCTGGCCATGGTCCGACGTATAGACGATCGCCACATCGTCGCGATCGACCCCCGCCAGCAGCCGCGCGAAAAATGCCCGCTTCGACCAGCGCAGCGCGGTGGCATATTGCACCGCGACCGGTGCGTCCGCCGCCGCCGCGCCACGGGGATAATGGTCGCGATACTGGAAATGCACCCCGCGCAGCACCGCATAGGCAAAGCTCTTGCCGCCGCCTTTTAGCTGCGCGTTGAGCGCCCTGGCGATCGTCAGATCGGCGTCGATGCCGCCGACCATCGGGCGATAGTCGTCGATCAGCGCGCGTTCGGGCGGCAGCAACAGGTTCTGCGGCGCCCCCGCGGTCTGGCCATCGATCAAGATCGTCCGATACCCCGCGGCTTTCGCATAGCCCCAGATCGACGGCGTCCGCCGCAGATCGGTCGCTGTCCCGACATTCAGAACATCCACCCCCGATCGCAAAGCGACCTGCGCCGGCGCGCTGCAATGCCCAAGCGCCGCCGCCACCCCAAAATCGCTGTGCGGCACCTTCGCCAATTTCGGCCCGATCAACCGCCGAAACGGCGCCGCGGCGACGCTTTCGTCGATCAGCCAGACGATATGCCGCGGCGCCGGGGCCGCCGGATCGGGGGTCAGCCCGGGCGCGGCGCGCGGCGGCGGCGGCGGTGCGCTCGCCAGTTCCCAGCCCAGGCCATAAAGGCTGCGCTCGGCCCCCTCGGGCCACACCTCGGCGTGGCGATAGATCGGACTGGGTGCGACCAGCAGCACCACCAGCGTCGCGGCGATCCCCCTGCCCCACGGCATCAGGGTGGCGCCGCGCGCCAGCCGCCGCGCCGCGACGAACAGCGCCAGCGCCGCCGCGACCTGCCCCGCGACCAGGACAAAATCGCCGCCGAATTCGCCCGCCGCATTGCCCAGCTGGCGCACCTCGGCGATCATCCACGCCAGCGAACCGCCGTCGACCAGCTCGGGCACGATCTGGCTGTAACCGATGTTGACCAGCATCGACGCTGCGGCGAGCGCCAGCACCAGCCCCGCCCAGCGCCGCGGCAACAGCAGCAGCGCCGCCAGCAGCACCGCCGCCTGAAACGCCAGGAACAGAAAGGCGACGATCGCGCCGTGCGGATCGCCCGCAGCATAGCGATAAACCACGCCATGGATCAGCTGGAACCGGTTCGCGATGCCATAGCCGACCGCGAACAGCAGCAGCGCCGCGGCCAGTCGCCCCGCCACCGCGCGCATGCTCCGCGGCCCCTGATCCCCTCGCTCGATCGTCATCGCGCGCCAGCTTAGCCGCAACGCCTTGAAAAATCACCAAGCACCGCGCCGGTTGCGGACATGAAAATGGCCCGCGCCGAGGGGGGGGCAGACGCGGGCCAGTTTCGGTGCCGGGGCGCCCGATTGCGCCGCCAGCCCTCTGTTATGTCGTGTCGCTATTCGGCTTCCTCGAACAGATCGACCGCGGTCGCGCCGGTCGCCGACAGGCGGATCGTGTCGCCTTCGACCGTGGCGACCAGCCCGGCGGGCAGATAATGATGCTTGCCATCGCCGCTGTCGCTTTTGGTCAGCTTGATGCGCTCGCCGTCGAGATGGTCGACGGTGCCGACATGGACGCCGTCGGCGCCGATGACGTCCATATGTTCCTTGATCGCGCTATGGTCATGCTCAGCCATCGTCATTCTCCTTGCCGTGCTGCGGGAGGGGCCGCGAGAGGCACGCCGATCATACGCCCGATCGGGGCGTTCGATCCAGCACCTCCGACGAGCCGCCCCAAAGCCGCGCTGGCTTTCCCAGCGCCGCGCTGTTCGCCGCGCCGCCTCGATCGGTCAGGATGGTCAGGGCGCGCCGCGCGGCGCGTCGTCATCGACGCCGCCGGGGCCAAGCTCGCCATCTTCATCGTCGTCGCTACGTTCGCCGCGATAGGCGTCCATGTCGATTTGGCCGGATTTTTCCATCTGGCTCATATGATCGACCAAATCCTGCACATCGTCGCTGGCTTCGCCCGAGCCGACCTTGACGCTTTCTGTCAGCGGCCGTTCGCGTTGCGCCGCTTCGGCAACCGCCTGGGCCTGCGCGTCTTCGTCTTCCTGCTCGCGATTGATCGCTTCGGGGGCTTCGGTATCGGGGTTGTGCGGGCTATTGGCCATGATCAGCTCCTTTGATGCGGGACGATCAGGAACGCCCCGCCGCGCCGGCCCGTTCCGTGGCGGCCACGACCGCTAGGCCGCAGCGGCAAGCACCTTATTCTCGATAACGCGAATGAACACCTCGGGATCCTGCGCCCCGCGGATCAGCATCCGGCCGCCGAGGATGAACGCGGGCACGCCGGTGATATTCTGGTCGGCCCAATAGGCCTGCTCAGTGCGCACCATCTCGCCGAACTCCCCCGACGCGAGGACCATAGTGGCGCGCGCGCGGTCGAGGCCAACCGAAGCGGCGACATCCGCCAACACCGCCTGATCGCTGACATCGCGGTTTTCGGTGAAATGCGCCGCAAACAGCGCCAGCTTCAGCGCCGTCTGTACGCCCGTTGCGGCGGCCTGCTCGGCCTCTTCGAGCGCCCCGGCCCAGGTCAGCAGGCGGTGCGCGTCGAAACTGTTGCGCATCCGGAAATCGGGGCCGCGGTTAAACGCAAAGCCCAGTTCGGCAGCGACCCCCGCCATCTTGCCGCTGTTGGCGCGGCTCTGCTCGGCGGTGATGCCATATTTGCGCATCACATGCTCCGCCGCATCCTCGCCCTCGGGCGGCATGTCGGGATTGAGCTCGAACGGGTGCCACTGGACGCGGAAATCCAGTCGGCCTGCGAAATGCGCCATCACGCTTTGAAATTTCAGCCAACCGATGATGCACCATGGACACATCACATCGGACACGATGTCGACGCTCAGCCGCGGTACGCTTGGTTCTGCCAACGAAACTCTCCTGCCCGTCAATTTCTGTCGGGCGATCGGCGATCCTTGTCCGTCCGCCGATCGCTGGCGCGGCGATCGGGCCCCTTATATGCGGGATCATCGGCGACGCGTCTGTCAGTCGACCGTCGGTCGGCGCGCGCCCGCTTGTCATCGTCGGCTGCCATACACCCCCTCACCACCATAGGAAAAAGAAGCGACCCGGCGCGCAGTAACTCACAAAATGACTAAAAAGACAACAAGTGCGCCATTTCACTACATCGTTGGCGACCAATTACCCTGCAATATTGTCGGGGCCGCCGACAGTTGTTGCCGGGTCATGCGAAGCGACCGGCCGCGACAGCGCCCACCAGCTGGCGAGCATCAGGACAACGGTCAACGCCTCGATGATCATTGCCTGGACGATCGCACCATTGACCAAGTCGCCCATTGCCGCGCCAAGCAGACGGCCGATCAACGCCGTCCCATAAAGCGCCGCCGGCACGAGCAAGGCACGCGCCCAGCCGGGGACCAGAGCACCGACCGCAGCACCGACCGCCGCTACCAGGAAAAAGGCCGACAGATCGGCGCGCACGGTGTTCGCGGCAGCACCTTCGATGCCGATGCCGAATGTTTCGGTAAAGGTCGCAGGGTTCAAAACCCCCTGGACGCCGAGGATGGTGAAAAAGGCGGCCCACAAAAGCACCGCGCCGCGCCAAATCCAGTTGGTCATCATCGTCTCCCCATTGTTGCGCTTCAGGCTGAACCAACAGCCAGAAATGTCAATGGTTGCACCGATTTATGCGCCGTCAGCGGCAAATGTCTCTTCGATCCAGCCGCCGCCGAGCACGCGACTTTGATCGGCGGCATCGTAAAGCACCGCCGCCTGCCCCGGCGCGACGCCATATTCGGCGGCGGCAAAGATCAGCCGATCGCCGGCGATGCGGGCCGGCACCGGCCGCGCCATGCTGCGCACCTTGGCGAGCACCTCGCGGCCGTCGGCCGCGCCCAGCCAGTTCGCTTCACCCAGCCGCGCGCCCGACACCGCGAGCGCGCGGCGCGGCCCGACGATCACTTGCTTCGCGCTGGCGTCGAGGCGCACGACATAGAGGGGCTCGGCCTGCCCGCCGATCTCGATCCCGCGCCGCTGGCCGACCGTATAATGGATCAGTCCCTTATGGGCGCCCAGCACCGTGCCATCGACATGGACAATATCGCCCTGATCGTCGGCTTCGGGCCGCAGCTTGCGAACGAGGGTGGCATAATCGCCATCGGGGACGAAGCAGATGTCCTGGCTGTCGGGCTTCGCGGCAACCCCGAGCCCGAGGTCGCGCGCGATCTCACGCACAAGGCTCTTTTCCATCCCACCGAGTGGAAAACGCAGAAAATCGAGCTGGTCCTGTGTTGTTGCGAACAGAAAATAGCTCTGGTCGCGCGCCGGATCGACCGCGCGGTGCAGCTCGGCACCGTTCGGCCCCTTCACGCGCCGGACATAATGACCCGTCGCGAGGCAATCGGCGCCCAATTCCCTGGCGAGTGCAAACAGGTCGGTGAACTTCACCCCCATGTTACAGCGCACGCACGGGATCGGCGTGCGACCGTTCAGATATTCATCGGCGAACTGGTCGATTACCGTGTCGCGAAACCGGCTCTCATGATCGTAAACATGATGCGCGAAGCCGAGCCGGTCGGCGACCGCACGCGCGTCCTTGATATCCTGCCCGGCGCAGCAGGCGCCGACGCGCTTGGCCTTGGCGCCATGGTCGTAAAGTTGCAGCGTCACGCCGATCACTTCGGCGCCCGATCGTGCTGCGAGCGCGGCGACCACACTCGAATCGACTCCGCCCGACATCGCGACGACGATTCGCCGATCCTTGAGCGGCGCGGCCAGCTGAAAGTCGGCCTGGGCAAGCCCGGCGGCAGAAATCGTCGTCATCATGATGGGCGCCATCTAGGGATGCAGCGGCAAAAATACCAGCTTTTCCGCCGCAACTGTCAAGATATTGACGGGGGTTAAGGTTCGCTAACAAGGCATGAAATGAGCATTTACGCGACCTTAGGTGGTCGGCGCTAGACCAGCATCATGAATGTCGCCCCGTCCGAATTTCCGCGCCTCGCCGGCGCCGCCAGACTGTCGAAGCCCGGCTTTGACATCGTTCTGGCCGTGTCCAGCGCGCGGCAGGCCGCGCAGCCGACCGTCCGGCTGCTGCGCGCGCAAACGACTCGCCACGAGCACGCGGCAACGATTAACGGGCTGCGGCGGATGCTGGGCGGAACGCGCCGCGCGCCGGAACAAAATGGCCCGCGCATCGTTCGTTTCTTCGACCTGTCGGACGATGCGAACGCCCTGCCCGAAACTATGAACAGCCTGTTTACCAGAGGATTTCAGCCGATGTTGAATCCCTCTGATTTAGAGAAGAATGCGTCGGACAAATTCCCCCCCGACGTTGAAACCATGGAATGAATATGATCGAGAATCAGAAAATCCGGCCGGCACAGGTCATCGGCCCCTTGGGCGAACCACTGACGATCGACTCGTTGCCGCCGCCGTCGACGACCCGTTGGGTCGTTCGCCGCAAGGCCGAGGTCGTCGCAGCCGTCAACGGTGGTCTGTTGACCGTCGATGAAGTGTGCGAACGTTATGGCCTGACCCTCGAGGAATTTGCCGGTTGGCAGCGATCGATCGATCGCAGCGGCATGCCTGGGCTGCGCGTCACGCGCATCCAGCACTATCGCGATCTTTACGAGCGCCAACAGCGCTTCTGAGCCGCGGTCGGACCAGGATCATCGAAAGAGGGCGCTTCGGCGCCCTCTTTTATGCCTTACGCGCAACCGAAAACATCGAAAACGTTCGACTTTCCGCACTTTGACGCTTTTGTTGCAACCCTATCGTTCACCCCGCGTTAAGCCCCGGAGTCAACTTTGGGAGTCACTCAATATGCGCAAAATGTTCATTACCCTCGCCGCCACCTCGACCCTAGCTCTTGGCGCTTGCCAGAGCCCGGCCGCCGACAAGGTCGAAGATCAGGCCGAAGCACAGGCCGAAGTCATCGACGAACAGGCCGACGCCATGCCCGAAGGCGCGGCGAAGGAAGCCATGGAAAACAAGGCTGACGTCGTCGAGGAAATGGGTGAAGAAAAGGCCAACGCGATGGACGACAACGGCGAGATCGCGCCGTCGGAAACCGGCATTGGCGATACCCAGAAGAAATAAGCGCTGCCTTCCCTAACAGGCAGAGTGAAGGGCGCCGGAACCATGTTCCGGCGCCCTTTCTCGTGTGCGGCATATTTTTTGGCGATTCACGGCGCCATGTGACGCGCGTCACCACTTTGTCATCCGGTCTGCGCTATCGAGGCTGAGTGGAAGGATAACGCCCCGGCGCTCCGCCCACGGCCTACCTTCCCGCCGCCGGTAGCGACCCCCAGCGGCGGGAAGGACTAGGAAGAGCTTTTCCCCGCGCCTTCGAGCGCGCGCAGCACATCCTGCACCCCGGGCGCGTCGGTGTCGGCGCGCAATGCGGCAATGCCCGCCGCGACGTCGAGCCGATATTCGGCCACCCCTGCCGACTCCCCGGTCGATGCCGCATCGAGCGACTTCACCAACCGTTTCGCAGCGGCATTTTCCGACAATATATGGACATCGAGCACCGCCATCCCCTCGGCGAGGCAGTGCACCAGCAGCGCCGCGGTCATCATCCGCGCCAGCCCTTGGCCCTGAAATTCGTCGACCACGGCGACCGAAAACTCGCCAGCAGGGCCGCCGCCGCGATACCGCACCGCATGGACGGCGCCGATCGCTGGCTGCCCTTCGCATTCGGTGCAGATCGCCCCCCAGGCAATATGGTCGTGGCCGTCGACGTCGACCAGCCGCTCGATCACGGCGTCCGGCAGCACGGGCACCGGCGAGAAAAAGCGCAAATAGCGCGACTCCGCCGATAATTTGGCGATCCCGTCACGCAGCAACTGCTCGTCGTCGGGCGTGATCGTGCGCAGACACACCACGGTGCCGTCGTTCAGCGCGCTATGCACCGCGATGTCCTCGATCGCTTTCGCCAACCTTGCCGGTTCCTGCCTTGGCGCCTGCCCGTCCGTCGTGGTCATCACCGCCTCCAGCCCGGCGACGATAAGCGCCGCGGGCGCCGCTGGCAATTCAAGCCCGCGCCGCCGCATGATCGGTGAGATGTTGAAAGCGGTTGCGGTTGTAAACTTGTATAACCGGCCTGTTCAAACGACGTCCGAGGGGTAACAGGTTTCGTGATCCACACGCCGATCGACAGCATGATCGAACAGGCACCGGTGCTCGAGACGCTCGGGGCGCGGCTGGCGCGACTGCGGCGGACGCAGGGACTGAGCAAGACCGACGTCGCCGACCGGCTGGGGATCAGCGTCACCGCGATCTGCCACTGGGAGCAGGACCGGTCGCGGCCAAAATCGGCGCGGTTGCAGGCCTTGTCGCAGCTGTTGGGCCTGTCCACCGCCGACCTGTTAAGTCCCGAAGGGGCGCCGGGAAGCCAGAATCTTGCCGACCTGGTGGCGCGCACCCGCGCCGAAATCGCGCGCGCGGCCGGAACGAACCCGTCCAAAGTGCGGATCGTTATCGAGATGTAGGCATCCCCAGCGCGGCCAGGATCGCCGCGCGCTGCTTGCCCCAACTGACGCTGTCAGGCGTGATCAGTTCGACATGCCCTTCGCCCGGCGTGACCTCCATCGGCGCCGTCACCCCACGTTTCGCCATCGCGGCGCTGTAGGCGGCGCCCGTCGCAGGCGGGGTAATGCGGTCGCGGTCGTTGTTGAACTGCGTCTCGCGCGCTTGGCCCAGCGGCATTTCGGGCGGCGAAGTGCGGGCATAGTCGCCGCGCGCCATCGCCGCCGGTGCCTCGGCGCCGCAGGCATGGCCGGTGCTGGCCGCCCCGGCGCGCAGATCGGGCAGCCCGCCCTGGCTGATCGCAAGGTCGATGCGGATCGGATCGGCACCGCGCAGCGCGTCGCTCGCCGCCAACCCCGGCCGCCGCGCCAGCCACAGCGCGAGGTGCCCGCCCGCGCTATGCCCGATGGCGATCCGCACCCCATCGACCTTCAGCCCGTGCTTCGCACCCGCGGCCGTGAACAGGTCGGCGGCGCGACCCACATCCTCATAGGTTCCCGGCATCCCGCCGCCGCGATCGACGCCGCGATATTCGATATTCCACACCCCGATGCCATGCGCGCGCAGATCATCGGCGATCCAGTTCATGATATCGCGTTCGGCAATCGCGGTCTGCCAGCAGCCGCCGTGGATCATGATCACCGCCGGGTGCGGGCCAGCGCCCTTCGGTACCCACACATCGACCAGTTGCAAGGCGTCGTCGCCATAGCGCAGCGTCGCATCGGGCGCGGGCTTGGCGCGGGTCAGCAGGTCGGGCCAGGTCATGATCGGCTTGTCGGGCACCGCCGTTTCCTTGTCTATTCGGCCGACCGGCGGTGGGGCGCAGCCAGCCAGGATCAGCGCCAACCCGGCAAGCGCGCTTTTTCCATACCCGATCAGGCGTCGTCGCCCATCCGCAGCGCGGCGATGAATGCCTCCTGCGGGATGTTCACATTGCCATATTCGCGCATCCGCTTTTTGCCCTCTTTCTGCTTTTCCAGAAGCTTTTTCTTGCGGGTCGCGTCGCCGCCATAGCATTTGGCGGTCACGTCCTTGCGCAGCGCGGCGATGGTTTCGCGGGCGATGACCTTGCCGCCGATCGCCGCCTGGATCGGGATCTTGAACATGTGGCGCGGGATCAGGTCTTTGAGCCGCTCACACATGCCGCGGCCGCGGGTTTCGGCGGTGCCGCGGTGGACGATCATCGACAGCGCGTCGACCGGCTCGTTGTTGACGAGGATGCTCATCTTCACCAGGTCGCCGGGGCGGTGCCCGATCTGGTGATAGTCGAAGCTGGCGTAACCGCGGCTGATGCTTTTCAGCCGGTCATAGAAATCGAACACGACTTCGTTGAGCGGCAGTTCGTAAGTGATCTGGGCGCGGCCGCCGACGTAGGTCAGGTTCTTCTGCACCCCGCGGCGGTCCTGGCACAGTTTCAGGATCGACCCGAGATATTCGTCGGGGACGTAGATCACCGCCTCGATCCACGGCTCCTCGATCTCGTCGATGCGGTTCGGGTCGGGCATGTCGGCGGGGTTGTGGAGCTCGATCTCCTTCGCCGCCTCATTTTTGGTATGCCCCAGCTTCAGCTTGTACACCACCGACGGGGCGGTGGTGATCAGGTCGAGGTCATATTCGCGGGTCAGCCGTTCCTGGATGATCTCGAGGTGGAGGAGGCCAAGGAAACCGCAGCGGAAGCCGAAGCCGAGCGCGGCGCTGCTTTCCATCTCGAACGAAAAGCTCGCGTCGTTGAGGCGCAATTTCTGGATGCTCTCGCGCAATTTCTCGAAGTCGTTGGCGTCGGTCGGGAACATGCCGCAGAACACGACCGGCTGGACTTCCTTGAACCCAGGCAAAGCCTGTGCCGCGGGCTTTTTCGCGTCAGTCACGGTGTCGCCGACGCGCGCCTGCGCAACGTCCTTGATCTGCGCCGTGATGAAGCCGATCTCGCCGGGGCCAAGCTCGGCAAGCTGCTCGATCTTGGGGGTGAAACAGCCGACGCGGTCGATCAGGTGGGTGGTGCCCGCCTGCATGAACTTGATCTGCTGCCCTTTTTTCAGCACCCCGTCGATGACGCGGATCAGGATGACGACGCCGAGATAGGGGTCGTACCAGCTGTCGACGAGCATCGCGGTCAGCGGCGCATTGGCGTCGCCCTGCGGCGGCGGGATGCGGGTGACGATCGCCTCCAGCGCTTCCTCGATGCCGATCCCGGCCTTGGCCGACGCGAGCACGGCATTGTCGGCGGGCAGCCCGATGATATCCTCGATCTCGGCCTTCACCTTGTCGACGTCGGCGGCGGGCAGGTCGATCTTGTTGATCACCGGCACGATTTCATGGTCGTGCTCGATCGATTGATAGACGTTGGCCAGCGTCTGCGCCTCAACCCCCTGCGCCGCGTCGACCACCAGCAGCGCGCCCTCGCACGCCGCCAGCGACCGCGACACTTCATAGGCGAAGTCGACGTGGCCCGGGGTGTCCATCAGGTTGAGCTCATAGGTCTCGCCATCATGCGCTTTATATTTCAGGCGCACCGTCTGCGCCTTGATGGTGATCCCGCGCTCTTTTTCGATGTCCATATTGTCGAGCACCTGCGCCGACATTTCGCGCGCGGTCAGTCCGCCGGTGAACTGGATCAACCGGTCGGCGAGCGTCGATTTGCCATGATCGATATGCGCGATGATGGAGAAGTTACGGATGTGGGACATGGGCGTGGTCATGCGGGGCGCACTAGCAGGGGTTTGCCGCGCTGTCAGCAGGGAGTGGATGGCGCGACGCGCGGGGCGCGCTTTTCGGTCAGGGCGGAGGTAAAGCGAGGGCAAAGTTCAGGGAAGTTCAGCCCAATGGCGCCCCGTTTCAGCGCCGTCGAAGGTTGCGAACGTCGCCCACGGTGCATGCGGGCGAAAGATCGCAAAAGTCGCACGCAGACGCAATGTTCGGGCGCGCGGTGAGTAGCGGGTCCGGACGAGTCAAAGAGCCAGAGCGCGAGGCTGGCATGGCGGGATAATGTAGGAAAGAGGTTTTTGAGGCGGAGACGCGGAGGGCGCAGAGGTCAGGCCGCGAGCAGTTGTTCGATCCGCACGACTTCCCCGGCAAATTCGAAGCGGAGCTGATCGCGCTCGTCCTCGGGCAGCCAGTTCGCCATCTGCGGGAACACCGTCTTGTGATATTGAAAGGTGCGCGCATCCCATGGGCAGCGGTCGGTCGCGGCCTTCGCCACGGCGAGGACGTCGTGCAGTTCGCGCCGTACTTCGTCGCGGTCGGGTTCATAGGATTTCGGCTTGGCCGAATCGCCGAGGTCAAAGCCCAGCTGGCGCGCGGCGCCGGGAAACAGATCGACGATTTCTTCAGCCATATTCGAACCTTTGGCGGTTGCCCGCATGCCAGCGCCTGTGCCAATAGCTTTTTACCGAGGGGGATGGATGACGCAAGCCGATCGCATCAAAAAAGCTGTGGGCGATTTCGGCGCATCAGCGAAAGCGAAGCTGAATGAGGGCGGCCAGCCCGAGGATCAGCTGCGCAATCCGATCGAAGAGTTGTTCAAAGCGCTATCGAGCGAAATCGGCTTGCCCAGCGGCAGTCTTGTGCTGGTCGGCGAAAAGTCGCTTTCGGAATTGCGGACGCGCCCCGACTTCGCCGTCAATGTGCATAAGGCGCTGATCGGATTTATCGAGGTCAAGGCGCCCGGCAAGGGCGCCGATCCGCGCAAATGGAAAACGGGGCATGACAAGGAGCAGTGGGACAAGCTGAAGGCGTTGCCCAATCTGCTTTATACCGACGGCAATGCGTTTTCGCTGTGGCGCGACGGGGCGCTGATCGGATCGATCATCCACCTCGACGGCGATATTGAGCAATCCGGTGCCAAGCTGAGCGCACCCGACGGTTTTCTGCCGCTGATCAACGATTTCCTGACGTGGCAGCCGATCGCGCCACGGAACGTCCCCGAACTCGCGCGCATATCGGCGCGTCTGTGCCGCTTTCTGCGCGACGAGGTTATCGAACAGCTAGGGGTGAAGAACGCCAAATTGTCCGAGCTGAAGGACGATTGGAAGGCGTTGCTGTTTCCCGACGCCGACGATGCAAAATTCGCCGACGGCTATGCACAGGCGGTGACGTTCGGGTTGTTGATGGCCAAGTCGAAGGAACTGGTGCTTGCCGACGGGCTGGACGATATTGCCAAGGAACTGGGCAAGACCAACACGCTGATCGGGGCGGCGCTGCGGCTGTTGACCGAACAGGATCTGAAGCTTGGTCCCGCGCTCGACACGATGATGCGGGTGCTGGATGTCGTCGATTGGGGCGTCATCGCCAAAGGCGATCCCGAGGCATGGCTCTATTTCTATGAAAATTTCCTCGAGGTTTACGACAACAAGCTGCGCAAGCTGACCGGCAGCTATTACACCCCGCCCGAAGTGGTGCAGGCGATGGTGCGATTGTGCGACGAAGCGCTGAAATCGTCGGATCGCTTTGCCGTGGCGCAGGGGCTGGCCAGCCCACAGGTCCATATTGCCGATCCGGCAACGGGTTCAGGCACCTTCCTGCTCGCAACGCTGCGCGCGATTGCCGCGAGCGTCACCGCGGATGAAGGTGAAGGCGCGGTGGCAGGCGCGATCACCGAAGCAGCAAAGCGGCTTTATGGGTTCGAGCTGCAATTCGGCGCCTTTGCCGTGGCGCAGTTGCGGTTGCTGGCGGAAATGATCGATCTGGGCGCCGACGGCTCGCCGGGGCTGTTCGTCACCGACACGCTGAGCGATCCGCATGCGGATTTCGAGAGCGGCCAAGGCATTTACCGCGAAATATCGAAATCGCAGCGACTGGCGGGCGAGGTCAAACGCGCGCAGCCGATCACGGTGGTGATCGGCAATCCGCCGTATAAGGAAAAGGCCAAGGGCAAAGGCAGCTGGATCGAAAGCGGCAGCGGCAATATGGCGGCGCCGCTCAACGACTGGCAGCCGCCCAAGGCGTGGGGCGTCGGCACCCACAGCAAACATCTGCGCAACCTGTATGTCTATTTCTGGCGCTGGGCGGCGTGGAAGGTGTTCGAACAAGGTGCGGGCGGCCGCGACAAGACGCCGCCGGTCGATGAAGAGCTGTCGGGCATGGTGTGCTACATCACCGTGTCGGGGTTTCTGAACGGTCCCGGGTTCCAGAAGATGCGCGACGACCTGCGCCGCAGCTGTGACGACATCTGGATCATCGACTGTTCGCCCGAAGGCCATCAACCCGAAGTCGCAACGCGCATCTTTCAGGGGGTGCAGCATCCGGTGTGCATCGTGCTGGCGTCGCGATCTCCGGCGAATGATCCCGCGAAGCCCGCGCGAGCGAGGTTTCGCGCGCTGGCCAAGGGTCGGCGGGGCGATAAGTTTGCGGAACTGACCGGCGTGTCACTCGACAGTGAGGGCTGGAGCGACTGCCCTAGTGGCTGGCGTGCGCCGTTTCTGCCGGAGTTTGCCGGTTCTTGGAGCGACTTTACCTCACTGGATGAGATAGTCGGTTATGGTGGGCCGGGCGTTACTGCGGGACGGACTTGGGTGATAGCTCCCGACGCGGAAACCTTAGCGCGTCGCTGGGAAAAGCTATTGTCAGAATCCGATCCGACCAGAAAGGAACTTTTGTTCCACCCTACTCAGCGGAAAAACAAAAAAACCGGCGAGTATGAGGTTTCTGGTCGACATATTCGAAAGATCGTCAACGAATATCTCGGAAGCCAATCGACCCGAGCCGTCCAAATTATAAATGAGTCCGAGCCGCAGAAGGATTTCACCCTGTACGGCTTCCGGTCGTTTGACCGCCAATTTTTGATCGCCGACGCTCGGGTCATCAGCGATCCGCGACCAAAAATCTGGAATGCCCATAGTAAATCCCAAGTCTATCTTACAGGATTGATGGCACACAGCCCGACCGCTGGTCCTGCAGTGACAATCACGGCGCTTGTCCCAGACAAGCATCACTACAAGGGTTCGTTTAGTGGCAGCGTCTTCGCCCTCTGGAAAGACGCCGCCGCGACCGAGGCCAATATCGCCCCCGCCGTGCTGGTCGAACTGGCGAAGGCGTTTGGCGCGCCGGTCGATCCGGTCGATGTCTTTGCCTATGTCGCAGCCTTGCTGGCCAGTCCGGCCTATACCGCCAAATTCAAGGCCGACCTGATCCGCCCCGGTTTGCGCGTGCCACTGACCGCCGACGCCGGATTGTTCGCCGAAGCGGCGACGCTGGGGCGCGAGGTGATCTGGTTGCACAGCTTTGGCGAGCGCTTTGCCGAGGGGAAGCCCGCCGGATCGCCGCGCCTGCCCGACGACCGCAAGCCCGATTATCCCAAGGCGGGCGCGATTTCGGCGAAGCCCGAGGATTTCCCCGATACGATCGATTATGACGCTGCGTTGCGGCGACTGAAGATCGGCACCGGCTATATCGACCGCGTCCCGCCCGCAGTCTGGGCATATGAAGTATCGGGCAAGCAGGTGCTGCGCCAATGGTTCAGTTACCGCAAAAAGAACCGCGAGCGGCCGCAGATCGGTGACAAGCGCAAGCCTTCGCCGCTGGGCGACATTCAGCCCGACCATTGGTTGCCCGAATATAGCAGCGAGCTGATCAACGTCCTGAACATATTGGGGATGCTGGTCGAACTGGAGCCGAAGCAGGCCGATTTGCTGCAGCGGATTTGTGATGGGCCGTTGATCCCGGCGGGGAAGGTTGTGGATTAGGGTTTCGACATTCCCTCCCCTAACCCCTCCCGCAAGCGGGAGGGGAACTAGAGCGCCAACCACCGCCTGCAATCATCCCTCACCCGCGCGTCCTTATCCGCCATCCCCCGCTCCAGCACTGCCGCCCTGCCCTCGCCCTCTGCCACCGCCGCCAGCGCGGCGATGGCGTTGGCGCGGACTCTCGGGACGGGGTGGGTTTGGGCGATATGGTCGGCGAGGTCTTTCGCCTCGGCGCTCAGGTGGACGGCGCAGCGGAGGAACAGTTCGCCGCTGGTCAGGGTCGGGCGGCGGGCGATGGTGGGGAGCTGGCCCGCGCGCTCGCCCGCTTCGCGGCCCATGTCGACGATATATTGGTCGCGCCAGGGGACATGCTCGCCCTCGTCCATGATGTTCAGGCTGACCGAAAGGGTGGCGGGGGGCAGCTGGCAGTGGAAGTCGCGGTGGGCGCGGTAGAGCAACATCTTGCCTTCGCTCAAGGCGCTGCGTTCGATGAATTTGAGCGTCAGGGCTTCGCCGTGGCGGCCGTCGACGGCTTCGGGATCGACCTCATAATAGTCGCTGACATAGCCGGGGCCGAAATAGCCCGTCGTCAGGAAGCTGAAATTATGGTCGTGCGCGACGCCGTAGGAGAAGGCGGCGGCGCCGCTGGCGGCATAGACGGCGTCGGTCGCGGCGGGCCAGATGTTGGCGCGCAGGTACCAGCCGCGCGGGCTGCGGTGGAGGAGGATGACCTGCGCCGAATAGCGGTTCGCGGGCTGTGGGTCGTTCGTGCCGGATCGGAGCGCGGCGATGAGGTGGTCGGCGAGGAAGTCGCGGTTGCGGGCGAGGCCAGCGAGCAGGTCGGCGCAGCGGGCGATGCCGGCCTCGTCGGTGAGGTCGACGCCGTGCTGGTCGAGGCGCGCGGTGACTTCGGCGAGGTCGAGCGATGGCTCTTATACACATCTCCGAGCCCACGAGACAGGG
>NZ_SCOT01000050.1 GCF_005502465.1 Sphingopyxis sp. L1A2A | reverse complement strand
TTTTTTTGGTTATAGGTACTGGCAACTGATGATTCTAAACGGACGGCGGCGTCGCAACGTCCAGAGGTGAATAAGAGCCAGGGAGGGGAGAAGAATGTCCGCAACTGGTCGCTACCCGACATTCGGCCTTCGGTCGCAGCCCGGCGTCAGCGATTGCTACTTGCCGTCTGCCCATGACCCGCCATAACCCGTTGCCATGCGCAACCTTACCGCCCCGCTCGCTCTCGCCGCCGCCATGCTCGCCGCCGCGCCCGTCCACGCCAAGCCCGCCGATCCCGCGGCGGCCAAGCAGATCCTGAAAGACAGCATCGCGATTCCGACCGTCGAGGGCCGCGGCAAGGTGCCCGAACTCGCGGCCTATTATGCCGACGTGCTGAAGGCTGCGGGCTATGCCGACAGCGATATCGAAATCACCCCGATGGGCGACACCGCGACTTTCGCCGCGACGCTGACCGGGACGACGAAGCAAAAGCCGATCGTGCTGCTCGGCCATATGGACGTCGTCGAGGCCGATGCGAAGGATTGGACGCGCGACCCCTTTGTGCCGGTCGAGGAAAATGGCTATATTTTCGGCCGTGGGTCGGAGGACAATAAGTTCGACGTATCGATGATGGTCGCCGCGATGGCGCAGCTCAAGAAAGAGGGCTTCAAGCCGAAACGCTCGATCATCCTGCTGCTGTCGGGCGACGAGGAAACCTCGATGCTGACGACGCGCGCGCTCGCCGCGAAGTATAAGGGCGCCGAATTCGCGCTCAATGGCGACGGCGGCGGCGGGACGATCGGCGAGGATGGCAAGCCGCAATATTATGGGCTGCAGGCGGGCGAAAAAACCTATGCCGACTTCATGCTGGAGGTCACCAACCCCGGCGGCCACAGCTCGCGCCCGTCTCCGGTCAACGCGATCGTCCAGCTCGCCACCGCGCTCGAAAAAATCGGCGCCTATAAATTCGCCGCGCAGCAGAACGAGCTGACCAAGATCGGGATGCCGATCGTCGCCGATCAGGTCGGCGGCAATATGGGCGCCGCGCTCAAAGCCTTCGCTGCCGATCCCGGAAATGCCGACGCGATCACCAAGATTCGCGCCGATCCCGAATATGTCGGCCAGATCGGCACCACCTGCGTGCCGACGCTGGTCAAGGGCGGCCATGCTGAAAATGCGCTGCCCCAGCGCGCCACGGCGAATATCAACTGCCGCATCTTTCCCGGTGTCCCGGTCGAGACGGTGCGCGCCGAACTCGAACGCCTGATCGCCGATCCCGCGGTCAAGGTGAACACCGATCCCGACGCCAGCGCCAGCGACGCCTCACCGCTGCGCCCCGACGTGATGGCGGCGGTGAAGAAAGCGGTCCACGCCCGCGCCCCCGGCCTGCCGATCATCCCGTCGATGAGCGCCGGCGCCACCGACAGCTATCATTTCCGCATGCAGGGCGTGCCGAGCTACGGCGTCGCCGGACTGTTCTCGAAAGCCAGCGACAGCTTTGCGCACGGTCTCAACGAACGCGTCCCGGTCGATGCGATCGCCCCCGCGCTGGCGCATTGGGACAGTTTATTAAGGGATTTGTCGAAGTAGGAAGCCCCACGCCAACGCCGTTCGTGCTGAGCTTATCGAGGTAGCGTTGTATCTAACAGCTCGTCATTGCTAGGAGCGAAGCGACGCGGCAATCCAGAGTGGCGTAACCCGTCCTGGATTGCTGCGCTTCGCTCGCAATGACGGGGTGGATTTCGATTACCGCCTTGGGTGTCGAACCTAAACCAACGCCCCGACCGCGCGCTCGATCATCGCCACCGCCGCTTCGGCGCCGAAGCTGCCCGCGTCGAGCGACAGTTCGAGCCACAGCCCGTCGACCATCGCGGTCAGCATGATTGCCAGCCGTGCGGCATCGCGGGCGCCGCACGCGGTGAGTAGCTCGCCCAGCTGCGCGCGGTACCCGGCGTAACTTTGGGCGTGAATTTTCGCCATCCGCGCGTCGCTACGCGCCAGCGCCCAGAACGCCGTCCACGCCCCCAGCAGCTCGGGATCGGTCACCGGCGGGCGAAAGCTGGCGGTGAGATACGCGGTCAGCCGCGTGCGCGGGTCGGGGCCGGCACCTGCGACGGCCGCCGCAAAAATCGCGTCCATCCGGTCACTCGTCGCCTGATAGGTGGCGGCGATCAGATCGTCGATACCGCCGAAATAATGGCGCAGCAGCCCCGGCGACACCCCCGCTCGCGCGCAGATCGCGCGGACGTTGGTACCCGCCAGGCCCACTTCCGCCAGACACGCCGCGGTCGCCTCGATCAGGTCGCCGCGGCGGGCATCGGCGCTTTCGCGCGTAAAGGCTTGGCGAGCGGGCTGCATCTTGTTATACGTTTGTACAACAAGGATCGACTCATGGCAACTGCATCCCTCCGCACACCGCATATCGACCCGCTCGACGGCTGGTCATTGCCCGCGTGGACGTACAGCGACCCCGATTTTTACGCGGCGGAAATGGCGCGGATTTTCCGCCCGAGCTGGCAGGTCGTCTGTCATGCGTCAGACATCCCGGGCGCGGGCGACTGGCACAGCATCGATTATTGCGGCGAAAGCGTCATCGTCGTGCGCGGTGCCGACCGCATCGTGCGCGCCTTTACCAACGTTTGCCGCCACCGTGGCTCGCGGCTGGTCGATGGCGCGGCGGGTTGCGCCAAAAAGCTCGTCTGCCCCTATCACGCGTGGACCTATGACCTCGACGGCCGGTTGACCGGCGTCCCCGATTCGGCGAGCTACCCGACGCTCGATCGTGGCAAGGCAGGGCTGGTCCCCGTCGATCTCGAACAATGGCGCGGCTTCTGGTTCGTCCGCCTCACCGACGATGACGGTCCGTCGGTCGCGGCGATGATGGCGCCCTATGAGGAGCAGGTGGCGCCGTACCGGTTCGAGGAACTCGGCGCGCTCGGCCGCGTCACGCTGCGTCCGCGCGACGTGAACTGGAAAAATGTCGGCGACAATTATTCCGACGGCCTTCACATCCCCGTCGCCCACCCCGGCCTGACCCGGCTGTTCGGCAAAAGCTATGGCGTCGAGGCGACAGATCATGTCGATCGCATGTGGGGCGACCTGATCGACCGGCCGTCGGTCAACTGGTCCGAACGCATGTACCAGCGGCTGCTGCCGTCCGTGCCGCACCTGCCCGAAGCGAGCCAGCGCCACTGGCTCTATTTCAAGCTGTGGCCCAATGTCGCCTTCGACATCTATCCCGACCAGGTCGACTTCATGCAATGGCTGCCGACCGGGCCGACCAGCTGCCTGATCCGCGAGATCAGTTACGTCCTGCCAGATGCGCGCCGCGAGATGCGCGCCGCGCGCTATCTCAACTGGCGGATCAACCGCCAGGTCAATGCCGAGGACACCTTGCTGATCACCCGCGTCCAGCAGGGCATGGCATCGCAGAGTTTCACCATGGGGCCGCTCAGCGACAAGGAAGTGTGCCTCAAGCATTTCTGCGCGCGGATGCGCGACCTGATCCCCGAGTCCCGCCTCGAACAAGCCCCGCGCGCCGGGTGGAGCAAAGCATGAGGCTCATGACGCTTAAGTCCCCGTTCGCATCGAGCGAAGTCGAGATGCCTGTCGGAAATACGCGCCTTCAGGGTGTCTCGACTTCGCTCGACACGAACGGAATTTGATGTGACCAAACAATATGACGCCCTGATCATCGGCGCCGGCCACAATGGCCTCGTCTGCGCCTTCTACCTCGCGCGGGCGGGGTTGAAGGTTCGCATCGTCGAGGCGCGCGACGTCGTCGGCGGCGCCGCGGTGACCGAGGAATTCGCGCCGGGCTTCCGCAATTCGGTCGCGAGCTACACCGTCAGCCTGCTGCAGCCCAAGGTGATCGCCGACATGAAGCTCGCCGATCTTGGCTACCGCGTCATCGAACGGCCGATCAGCAATTTCCTGCCGCAGGAGGATGGCGGTTATCTGAAACTCGGCGGCGGGCTCGAACGCACCCAGAAGGAATTCGCGCGTTTTTCGGCGCATGACGCGGCGCGCCTCCCCGAATATTACGACATGCTCGAAGGCGTCGCCGACGTGCTGCGCGACCTCGCGCTGAAATCGCCGCCGAACGTCGGCGACGGGTTCAAGACGCTGCTCGACGCGGCGCGGCAAGGGCGCGGGTTGACCAAGCTCAGCCTGTCGCAGCAGCGCGACGTGCTCGAACTGTTCACCAAATCGGCGCGCACCTTCCTCGACAGCTGGTTCGAAAGCGAAGCGGTCAAGGCGGCGTTCGGTTTCGACGCCGTTGTCGGCAATTATGCCAGCCCCGACACCCCGGGCAGTGCCTATGTCCTGCTCCACCACGTCTTTGGCGAAGTGAATGGCAAAAAGGGCGCGTGGGGCCACAGCATCGGCGGCATGGGCGCGATCACCCAGATGATGGCCAAAGTGTGCACCCAGCTCGGCGTCGAGATCAGCCTCGAAGCGCCGGTGTCGCGAGTGCTGGTGGATGGAGGTAAGGCGGTGGGCGTCAAGCTCGTCGGCGGCGAAGAAATCGCCGCGGCGCGCGTCATCGCCAACGTCGGGCCGAAATTGCTCTACGAACGGATGTTCGACGAGGGCGACATCGCGCCCGAGTTCCGCCGCCGGATCAAGGCGTTCAAGGCGGGCAGCGGGACGTTCCGCATGAACGTCGCGCTCAGCGAGTTGCCCAAATTCACCTGCCTGCCCGAACCCGGCGAGCATCACCAGTCGGGGATCATCCTCGCCCCGACGCTCGATTATATGGACCGCGCGTTCCTCGACGCGAAGCAATATGGCTGGTCGAAAAAGCCGATCGTCGAGATGCTCATTCCCTCGACGATCGACGACAGCCTCGCCCCCCCGGGCCAGCATGTCGCCAGTCTGTTCTGCCAGCAATTCGCCCCTGAGCTGCCCGATGGCAGGGATTGGGATGCCGAGGAGGCCGCCGCCGCTGACTGCATCATCGACACCGTCGAAGCGCACGCCCCCGGTTTCCGTGCCTCGATCGTCGGCCGCCAGATCCTCAGTCCCAAGGGGCTCGAACGCAAATTCGGGCTGGTCGGCGGCGACATCATGCACGGTAATATGAGCCTCGACCAGCTGTGGTCGGCGCGCCCGGTGCTGGGCAATGGCGCCTATCGCGGGCCGCTGAAGGGGCTGTATATGTGCGGCGCCGGTACCCATCCCGGCGGCGGCGTCACCGGCGCGCCGGGGCACAATGCCGCGCAGGTCATCCTACGCGACCGTGGCTGGTTCGCGCCCCGCTGGGCCTGATCGCCGCATCGCAAGATAGATCGGCAGCCCGGCCGCCGTCAGCCCGATGCTCCACAGGCTCGCGTTCAACCCCGCGCCGTAAAAGGCCCAGCAGCTGTAGAGGAAGCCAAGGATAGTGAGCGTGACAAAGGTCGGTGACGCCTTGATCGCGCCTTCATGCTCGAGCTTGAGCGCCGCGAGCGCGCCGACGATGTAAAAGATGATCGCGGTCGACGTCGTCACCAGCACCATGAATTTGAACAATTCGGCCAAACCGCGCGAATAATTGGCATAGACGACCAGGCTGGCGAGCGCACTCGACACGATCTGGGTCACCCATGGCACCGCAAAGCGGTTATCTTTCGCAAAAGCCGCGGGCAGCAGCCCGCGATGCGCCAGATCGCGCGGGATCTCGCCTTGCAGCAGCACAAAGCCGTTGAGCGCGCCGAGCGCGGCCACCGCGGCGAAAAGCGCGACGGCTTGCCCGGCCGACGTGCTGACCAGCGTGCCGAAAAAGGTCGCATAGGCGGCATTCGACCCCTTGAGCGTTTCGAGCGGCAGCAGCAAGGTCACCGTCGTACATGACAGCAGATAGAGCAGCCCGGTCGCCGCGGCGGCGATCAACGTCGCGCGCGGGACGGTGCGTTCGGGGTCGCGCACCCGGTCGCCGACGACGCAGGCGCTCTCGAACCCGAGCAGCGCGAACAGCGTCAGCGTCGCGGCGGTGCCGATATTGTCGAGGCTGATCGGCTTGGTGCCGACCATCGTCGGGGTCGGCGCGTCGCCGGTTCCCCACAACCACAGCGCGACGAGCACCGCGCCGACGACAGGGATCAGCTTGAGCCCGAGGGTCAGCAATTGCGCCCCACCCGCGCGGCGCACCCCCATCAGATTGATCAGCGTGAAAATCCAGATGAAGCCGATCGCGATCAGCGCCGTCCCCACCCCGGCATTGCCCAGCGACGGCATCAGGATCGACAAATTGCTGATCGCCGCGACCGCCAGCGTTGCGACGACGGTCCAGCAGCTGATCCAGTAACTCCACGCGACGATAAAGCCGGTGCCGGGGCCGAACGCGGCGGCGGCATAGGTATAGGTCGCGCAGCCCGTTGGCAGCCGCTTGGCCAGCCGGGCAAAGGCGATCGCCAGACACAGGGTTCCGGCAATCGACACCCCCCAGCCGATGATCGCATTCCAGCCGAGCGGCGCCAGGTCGCGCGGGAGCAGAAACACCCCCGACCCGATCATATTGCCCATGCCGAGCGCGACACACATCAAAAGGCCGAGCTTTTGGCCCGGCCTTTCGTCGTTGGTCGCGCTATCGGTCACCCGTTCAGAAATCCTTGCTGACCTTGATCCCGATCAGCCGCGGCCGGATGACGGTGTCGTAGAACACGCCGCCGGTCGCGGTGTCGCCGTCGACATCGCCGCAAACCGTTTCGACGCATTGGACGCCCGAATTGATCACGCCGTTGCTGTCGAACAGATTGGTCGCGAAAATTTCGGCACGCCAGCTGTCGGCGGTAATGCCGAAACTCATATCGACGGTAGAATAAGACGCGAACTGGCCCTTGATGCCATTCTGCAGGGTTCTCAGATCGCTGCGGCGCTTGCCGACATGATTGGCGGCGAGTTGAAAATGGCCCTCGTTGCCCATCAGCGGGAATTCATAGCGTGCGACGATATTACCCTTGAACTTCGGCGTGACGGGCAGGGCGGTTCCGGCGGGCGCGAGCAGCGCATTGGCCGACCCGTCCGTCCCCGGCAGCGCGCAGTCGAACGTCGCGTTGGCGATACGGCAGAAATCTTCGCGAATTTCGGCGTCGTTGTAGCTGAACCCGGCGTTGAGCGAGAATCCGTCCTGCCGATAGCCGACGTCGATTTCGACGCCGCGAATGCGCGCGACCCCGGCGTTGCGGATTTCTGTCAGCCCATTAGGGCCAAGGAAAGAAAGCTGAATGCCGTTCCAGTCCTCCTGATAGACGGCGCCGTTGAACCGGATCGGCCCGAAGCTGGTCTTCCAGCCGAATTCATAATTGTCGAGCGTATCGGGTCCGTAGGGCGCCAGCCCACCGCGCCGGTTGATGCCGCCGGGGCGAAATCCGCGCGAGAAAGTACCGTAAACCAGCGCATCGTCGCTGATCTTGTAGGTCAGATTCAACTTGTGGATGAAGTCGCTGTCCTTCGTCCGCTCGTCAAGATTGGTGCACGGACTGTTCGGCAATGCGGCGGGGGCAAAGCAAGCGGCTTCGCCGGTGCGGCTGCTGTATCCCGCCGAAAAGCCGAAAAAGCCGATGAGGCTATTGTCGAACTTGTAAACGCGGCCGCCGCCGGTCAGCGTCAGCTTGTCGGTGATGTCGAACGACAATTCGCCGAACGCGGCATAATCGCGATCGACGCGCTTTTGCTGGGTCAGCCAGATATTGCTGTCGGTTCCGGTCACCGTGATCGCGTCGGCAATATCGTCGATGATGTAATTTTGTTCGATATTGTGGCTCTGGCGCTGGTAAAACACGCCGCCGATAAAGCGGATGCGCGCATCGGCGGGCGACGCGACACGCGCTTCAAAGAAGTTGCGGCGATAGCGGTCCTTGCCCTGAATATATTGGTTCGGGTTCACCAGGTCATCGTTGTTGTCATAGAAATACGAGCCATATCCGGCGATCGCGTCATAGAAATAGGCATAGTCCGAATAATCGCTTTCGGTCACCGTCTGGCGCCGCAAATGGCCGCCGGTGACCGTCAGGTCCCAATTGCCCAGCTTGCCCTCGATCGTCAGCGCCGCCTGGATCCACTTATCCTCGGCGCTTTCGGGGTTATATTGCACCGTCTGGAGATCGCCGGCCACCGACGTCGAGCGTTCCTGCGCAAAGCTGCCGTTCGATTTCTGCACTTGCCCGGTGACCAGCGGACGGATCGTCCAGTCGTCGTCGAGTTCGATACCCAGCGCCAGACGGGCGCCATAGGTGTCGACGCCGTTATAATCCTTTTCGACCAGGTCGGCGTTGGACTGGGTGATCCCCGACGAGGCATAGGTGCGGCTGCCCGCGATATTGTCGATATAGCCCGCATCGCGGCGATACCAGCCGACGAGGCGCAGCGCCGCGCGCTCGCCGAGTGGTGCGTTGACGAAGCCCTCCGCAATGCCGCCAATGCCGCCGTGCGCGACACTATTCAGCTGGAAAGACGCCTCGCCATAGGTGCCGCTGGTATCGGGCTTGTTGGTGACGAGCTTGAGCGTCCCCGCCATCGAGCTGGCGCCATAGAGCGTGCCCTGCGGCCCCGCGAGCGCCTCGACGCGCGCCAGATCATAGGTGTGGATGTCGAGCGCGCCCTGGATCGTCGTGACCGGCATTTCGTCGAGATAGGTCCCGACCGTCGGCAGCGAGGCCGAGTGGTTGGCGTTTTCGCCCGACGACACGCCGCGGAAATAAACCTGTGCAAAACCGGGCGCCGCCGACTGGATCGTCACCGACGGCAGGAATTTCACGACGTCCGAAAACTCGTTGACTTGCAGCTGGTCGAGCCGCTCGGTGCCGATCGCGGTGATCGCCAGTGGCACGTCCTGCAGATTCTGCTCGCGTTTTGACGCGGTGACGACGATGTCGCGGTCGTCGTCGATCACGACTTCCTGCGCCAGCGCCGTGCCCGATGTACACAATATGGTGCTGCCGAGCAGCGCGGCGCCGCTGTGTACCAGGACTGTGGTGAACTTTCGCATGAGACCCCCCTCAAATGACATCAATATGACGCGAGGATGACGCACCGCAGCATAAGCGCAAGCCTTGTTCGCCGAGCGGCGCGGTTGTTGGTCGAAAATGTCGCGCGCTGTTGCCGAAAGGCAACGTTTTGTCGCCCGCGCCCTAGGCGGGGCGCGGCGGCGCCTTCGGATAGCTGTCCAGCACCGGTCCCAGCGCCGATTTCAGCGGCCCCAGCCAGGCGTCGAAGGGGCGCCACTGATCGACCCCGTCGCGGTTGATCGGGCGGCGCACCTGCTCGCTCGATGCCGTGCGCACCGCGCGCGCGTTGGCGTGGAACGCCATGCAAGCATCTTCGAACGGCAGCCCAAGATGGGCGAGCATCGCGCGCACTTCGGCCTCGGGATCATCCAGCAAAGCCTCATGGATCACGCGGTGGACGCGCCCCGGCTGGACCGCGTCGATATGCGCCATCAACCGGACATAGTCGCGGTAATAGGCGCCCATCGCGGCCAGATCATAACTGAACGCCTGTCCTTTGGCATAATGTTGGCGGAAATTGGACCAGCAGCAATCGAGCGGGTGGCGCCGCGCGTCGATGATCCTGGCGCCCGGCAGGATCAGGCGGATCAGCGGGACATAGCGCCAGTTGTTCGGCAGCTTGTCGATATAGAAGGGCTTGCCGGTCTTGCGCTGCACCGCGGTGCGGCGCAGGAACGCCGCGCCCATCTCGGCCAGCCGTTCGGGCGGTGCTTCGGCGAGTGCGGCGATCCAGTGGCGGCCTTCGCCCTGCGTTTCGCGGCCCAGCCCCAGCGCGAGCGCCGGGATGTCGGGCAGCTCCATCGTGCCTTCGATCGCCGAATGGCTGGCGAGGATCTGTTCGATCAGCGTCGATCCGGCGCGCGGCATGCCCAGGATGAAGATCGGGTCGGGTGCCGGGTCGCCCATATCCGCGCGCGCCGCGAAAAACTCGGCGGTGCAGATCGCGACGGCCGCATCGACGATCGCGCTGGTGTCGGCGGCGTCATAGCCCAGCTGGCCGGCGCGGATCGCGTTGCCCGCGGCATAGTGGCGGAACGCCGGTTCAGCGTCGCCGACGTCGTCATAGGCCTTGCCGAGCGCGAAATGCAGGTGCAGCCGATCGTCGCCGCGCGCCGCGTCGCCCGGATCGATGGCGGCCAGCGCCGTCTCCATCGCGGCGCAGTCGGCGGCGTCGAAACGGATCGTCTTGAGATTGGCGAGGCTCCACCACAGTTCGCCCAGCCCCGGATCGACGGCGAGCGCGTGGCGATAGGCGGCGATGCTGTCGTCCTGCCGCCCGACGGTCTTGAGCATATGGCCGTAGCTCATCCACAGCTTGGCATGGTCGGGGAAGCGCTGGGTCAGCTGTTCATAGAGCGCGATCGCTTCGTCATAGCCGCCGATGCGGCCGAGCGCGGCGGCTTTCAGATTGGCGTGCGCGGCGTTGTCGGGGTCGTCGCCGAGTACTGCGTCGAGCGTCTCGGCCGCCTCGGCATAGCGGTTTTGTTTATAGAAAACCGTCGCGAGATTGGCGCGCGCGGCGCCGAAGCCGGGTGCGAGTTCAAGCGCGCGGGTGAGCAATTTTTCGGCGTCGCCATAGCGGCCGATGCGCCCGGCGACTTCCGCCAGCATCCGGATCGCGGCGACGTCGGTCGCGTCCTCGCGCAGCCGCTGGCGGAGCGCGGCTTCGGCATCGGGCAGGCGGTTTTCGGCCAGCGCGAGCGCAGCATCGACCATCGCCTCATCATGGATCGTGGCGCCGACGGCGGCCAGCGACGCGGCTTGGGCCTCCTCCTCGCGGTTCAGCGCGCGCAGCGCGTGCGCGGCGATGCGATGGGCCGCCGCCGATGTGGGGACCGCAGCGATGATCTCTTTTGCCTGTGCTAGCGCGGCAGCGGGCTCCGTGCCCAACAGGCGGCGGGCGTTGGCGAGCGCCGCATCATGGGTGACGGTCGCCATGCCCGCCGCCTTCAGCTCTTGGCCGCGCGGGCCTTGGCGACGGCCTGCTTCAGCGCGTCATAGCCGATCTGGCCCTGAAACAGCTGGTCGCCGACGATCCAGGTCGGGGTGGCGTTCAGCTGCAACTGGGTGGCAATCGCCAGATTGCTGTCGAGTTCGCGCTGGAACAGCGCCTCGTTCGCGGTCGCATCGGCGCTGCCGTCGGTGACGACGCCGACCTTGGCGGCGGCCGCGACGATCGCCGCCTTGTCGAGCGAGCTGGCGGCGAACATTGCGTGGTGGAACGCGTCATATTTGCCCTGCCGCGCCGCAGCGAGCGCCATCAGCGCCGCGTCGCGGCTTTGCGGCGCGATGATCGGCAGTTCGCGGAACACCACTTTGAGGCGCCGGTCCTCGCGGATCAGCCGATCGACATCGGGCACGCTCGCGCGGCAGAAACCGCAGGCATAATCGGTGAACACCACCAAGGTGACATCGCCGTCGGCATTGCCCGCCCACGCCCCGGCATAGGGTTTTTCGAGCGCCGGGCGGATCGCGTCGATCGCCTTGGCGATCTCGCCATTGCGCTGCGCTTCGAGCGCCGCGGGGATGATCTGCGGGTTCGCCTTGATATAATCCGCGACGATCGTCTCGACCTCGCTCTTGCTCATCCCGCCGCCCACGCGGCCGCCGAGCCAGAACACCGCCGCGAGCAAGAGCAGCCCGCCCAGCGCCATCATCCCGATACGCGTCGATCCACCGTCCATCCCCATCCCCTTGATTTGCGGCAAGCGCGGCGCCGCCATCGGCTTGGCGGCGGCGGGCTTTTTGGGCGCTGGCGCGATCAATGGCGAGCGGTCGTCGCCCTCGACCGTCGCCGCGGCGGTCGCTGCAGGGGCTGTCGGCCGGCTGGTATCACTTGCAAACAGCGGCAGATCGGGCGCCGACGGGTCTTTGGCACGCGCCGCGGCTTCCTCGCGGGCGAGCAGTTGTTCCAGGCCCGAGGGCGGCGGCGCCAGCTCCTCGCGCGGGCTTGGGCGCAGTTTCGTCGCGGCTTCGCCGATGCTGCCCCTTATGCTGTCGCTGCCCGCCTTGGCGATCTGGCCAACGCCCGCTTTGGTCCGGTCGGCAACCTCACCCAGTCCGCGGCCGGCGTCGCTCGACAGCTTCCGGGCCTTGTCGCCGAGCGCCAATTTTTCCCATGCGGCGGCGCTGGCTCTGGCGGTAGCGCGGCCCGCTTGCGCCGACCCGCGTCCGATCGCGCGCGCCGCTTGCGCGGTCAGCGCGCCGGTCCGGGCGGCCAGTTCGCGGGTCCGGCGCGGGATTTCCATCGCCTCGACCCGCGCCGGAATATCGGCGCGATCGCCGACGCGGATCGTCCAGTCGGCAAAGCCATCGGCGCCATCGCGCAGCGCCTGCCACACGCCCGCGGCGCCCGCCTTCATCTGGCCCGACGTGACCCCCGGCTTGCGCGGCGGTTTGTCGTCGGCGGCATAGCGCGACAGATCGATACCGACCGGCGGCGTCTCGCGCGGTTTCGCCAGGCCCTCGACCGGCGCTGCGGGCGGCAGCGGCGCGGCATCGGGCGTCGGCGCGGGGTCGCGCAGCCATGGCTGGTAATAATCGTCTTTATTATCTGTCACTTGTTGCCCTTGCGCATCCATATTGGCGATGCGGCCCCCGTTCGTTCCGGTGAATCTAGCGCCGTTTGCGCTCGCGTTCCACCTCGGCGCGCGCCACCAGCGAAATATCCTGTGCACGGATCCAGTCGGGCGAGCCCTGCGGCAGCCCCTGCATCGCCGTTTCGGCATTACGCAGCGCCAGCGACGACTGTCCACCCTCCAGGCTGTAACGTTCCGCCGAGGCGAGCGCGGCGCGCGCCTGATCGCCCTTGTTGGCATAGACGATGCCGAGCTGGTACCAGGCAAAGGGGTTCTGGTTGTCGAGCGCGACCGCGGTTTTCAGCACGTCTTCGGCCTCGGCGAAATTGGCCGGATCTTCGGTCGCGATCAGCGCATGACCCAGCGTGGCGCTGATCAGCGGCTGCGAGCGCGATATCGTCACCGCTTTGCGCAGCGCCGGAATCGCTTCCTTGGGGCGCCCCGATTCGAGCAGCACCTGGCCTTCGAGCTCAAGGAAATAAGGATCAGCCGGATCGGTGGCGAGCAGCGCCTCGACCTCGGCCAGCGCCTTTTGCGGATAGGCGCTGCGGTGCCAGGCATAGGCGCGCGCATAACGGGCGGGGATGCTGCTGTTGGTTTCGGGGAATTTGCGCAGCGTCCGGTCCGGGTCGGTCATATAGCCCGACAGCTTGGCCTTGATGCGCTGAAAGCGTTTCTCGATGGCCGGGTCGGCGGGCTTGGCCCACGCCGGATCGATGACATAGACCTCGCGCAGCGTCTGGATGCGATCGCCCGACATCGGGTGGGTGCGGCCATAGGCCTGATCATCATCCTGCTTCACCGCATAGCGAAATTCCAGATTCTGCAATTTCTTGAAAAACGCCAGGCTGCCGCGGCCGCTGATCCCCGCCTTGGACAGATATTGCGCGCCCGCGGCGTCGGCGGTCGATTCCTGAACGCGGCTGAACGCGAGATATTTGCCGAGCGCGGCTTGTTGCCCCGCCATCATGATCCCCATGCCGGCTTCGCCGCCACCGGCAGCGATCGCCGCGGCGCCCAGCAGCAGGCTGAGCAGCGAGATGCCGGTCGCCGCCTTCGCGCCTTCGTTGACGCGGATTGCGTGGCCGCCGATGACATGGCCCAGTTCGTGCGCGAGCACCCCCTGCACCTCTTCGGCGGTGTCGGCGGCCTCGATCAGCCCGGCAAAGACATAGATATCCTGACTGCCCGCGACGAACGCATTGATGCTGCGGTCGCCGAGCAGATGGACGCGTACCTGCCCGGGTTGCAGTCCCGCCGCGACCAGCAGCGGGTCCATCATGTCCTGAAACAGCGCCTCGGTTTCGGCATCGCGCAGGATCGATTGCGCGACCGCCGGGCGCATGGCAACCGCCGCCATTGCGAGCAGCGTCAGCAGGATGCGGAACAGCGGACGCCAGGCGCCCGCCCGGCTGGCGATCGGCAGAAATGAAGTCATCGCCCGGTCCTTGCCCCGCGCGCCTGAACCTCGACTGAAGCCGGTGTGGCTTCGCGGGGACCGGCGCGCGCGGGCGAAGGGGATCGGGTCAATTGGCGCCTGATCGATCTGATCGATCAATTGCCAAAGGTGCGCTGCCACCAGCCACGACGCGGTTCGCCGTCGGGACCAAGGCCGTCGTCGCCATCGGCGGCGGCGGGCTCGGCTTCGCGCGTCGTTGCCGCTTCGGGTGCGGCCTCGGCGGCGACGGCCTTTTTCGCTCGGCTGGCGCGTTTCTTGGGCGCAGGCTTGACGGGTTCGGCTTCGGCTTCGGGCTCGGCTTCGGCGACGGGTGCCGCTTCAACTGCGTCCGGCGCCGTTTCGACCGCTGCTTCGGCGGCTTCGGCTTCGGCTGCGGCCTTGGTCTTGCGCGGCGCGCGCTTGCGCTTCGGCTTCTCCTCGGCAGCGGGCGCGTCCTCGGCCACCGGCTCGGCGGCTTCGGCCGCTACCGGCGCCGCTTCGGCGTCGGCGGCGGTTTCGTCGGCGGTCTCCGCGGCATCGACCTTGGGCTTGCGGCCACGACCGCCACGACGGCGGCGCGGCTTGGTGTCGGTCTCGACCGGTTCGGCATCGCCTTCGCCAGCGGCTTCCGCCGGTGCGGCCTCGCCGTCGTCCGTATCTTCGCGATCGCCGTCGCGCTCGGCTTCACCGTCTTCATTGCCGTCGACGATTTCATTGCCTTCCTCGTCGCGGCGACCGCGGCGGCCACGGCGGCGGCGGCGGCGACGCTTGCGGCCTTCACCGTCGGTGTCGCTCTCGCCGCCCTCCGGCGCGCGCTCGCGCGGACGTGCAGGACGGGCGTCGGCTTCTTCTTCGGCCTCTTCCGCGTCCTCGTCTTCGGGATAATCGTCGTCATCCTCGTCTTCGATCGGCGCGATCGGGGCAAAGCTGCGGCGCTGGGTCGGCGGCGGGCCGGTGACCTCGATCGCCATCCGCGCGCCTTCGGTCTCGCCGTCGGTCAGAATTTCGACCGACACGCCGTACAGTTCCTCGATATCGCGCAGCTCGCGGCGCTTTTCGTTGAGCAGATAGAAGGTCGCTTCCTGGCTGGCGCGCAGGGTGATCTTGCTGCCTTTGCCGCGTGCGGCTTCCTCTTCGATCAGGCGCAGCGCGCTGAGCCCGGCCGACGATGCGGTGCGGACCAGGCCGGTGCCCTCGCAATGCGGGCAGGGCCGGGTCGAGGCCTCGAGCACGCCGGTGCGCAGGCGCTGACGGCTCATTTCCATCAGGCCAAAGCCCGAAATGCGGCCGACCTGGATGCGCGCGCGGTCGTTCTTCAGCGCATCCTTCATCGCGCGCTCGACCTTGCGGACGTTCGAACCATGATCCATGTCGATGAAATCGATCACGACCAGCCCGGCCATGTCGCGCAGGCGCAGCTGGCGGGCGATTTCGTGCGCGGCCTCCAAATTGGTGCTGACCGCGGTCTGCTCGATATTATGCTCGCGCGTCGAGCGGCCCGAGTTGATATCGATCGACACCAGAGCCTCGGTCGGGTTGATCACCAGATAGCCGCCCGATTTCAGCTGGACGACCGGATTGAGCATCCCCGCCAGCTGATCCTCGACGCCGTAACGCTGGTACAGCGACACCGGATCGGCATATTGCTTCACCCGCCGGGCGTGGCTGGGCATCAACAGCTTCATGAACTGCTTGGCCGCCTTATAGCCCTCGTCACCTTCGACGAGCACTTCCTCGATGTCCTTGTGATAAATATCGCGGATCGCGCGCTTGACCAGATCGCTGTCCGAATGGACCAGCGCCGGGGCGCTCGATTCGAGCGTCTTTTCGCGAATCTCGTCCCACAGACGGGCGAGATAATCGAAGTCGCGCTTGATCTCGACCTTGGTGCGGCTCATCCCGGCGGTGCGGACGATGCAGCCCATCGTCGGCGGCAGTGCGAGCTCGTCGATCATCGCCTTCAGCTTGCGGCGATCGGCACCGTTCGAAATCTTGCGGCTGATCCCGCCGCCGTGCATCGTGTTGGGCATCAGCACGCAATAACGACCGGCGAGCGACAAATAGGTCGTCAGCGCGGCGCCCTTGTTGCCGCGTTCTTCCTTGACGACCTGGACCAGCATCACCTGACGGCGACGGATGACATCCTGAATCTTGTAGCGGCGGCGCAGCGACATGCGGTTTTCGCTGTCATCCTCGTCGCGGCGGCTGCTGCGGCCGCGGCCACCGCCCTTGCGGCCATTGCCGCGCCCGCGGCCCCGACCCTTGCGGTCGCCGCGATCGTTCCGACCTTCACGGCCTTCTTCGGATCCTTCGCCGCTTTCTTCGCCGTCGCCATTTTCGGCATCGCCCTGGTCGTCGCGGTCGTCGCGGTCATCGTCGTCGCCATCGTTGCGCTCGTCGCGGTCATCCCGATCGTCGTCGCGGTCGCGGCGGCGGTCGCCATTGTCGTCGTCGTCATGATATTCGACGTCGGCGACATCGCCTTCCAGCTCGTCGAGATCTTCCTCGGCGCGCATCGCCGCTTCGGCGGCATGTTCGGCCTCTTCGCGCAGCAACGCTTCGCGATCTTCCTTGGGGATCTGGTAATAATCGGGGTGGATTTCGCTGAACGCCAGGAACCCATGGCGATTGCCGCCATATTCGATGAACGCCGCTTGCAGCGACGGTTCGACACGGGTGACTTTGGCCAGATAGATATTGCCCTTGAGCTGCTTGTGCTCAGCGGACTCGAAATCAAACTCCTCGATGCGGTTTCCCTGGGTGACGGCGACCCGGGTTTCTTCCCGGTGCCGCGCGTCGATCAACATGCGCGTGGTCATTAGTTACACTCCAAGCGCGCCGCAGCGCGCCATCAAAAAATTCCGCGACCCTTTCAGATGAAAAGTCGCGGCGGATACGGGTGAAAAGACAAAAGACGTTATTGCCGCGGGTGGCCTGCGTCCGGTCCTGGACGCGCATGCGGTCTTGGCATCCGGCGACGACCGGGGCGAAAGCGCCCGCGTCGGGATGAAAAGAGGGCATGGCAAGCCTCATGCGGCATCAACCTGTTTATGGTGGTGAGCGGGCGGGCAGGGC
>NZ_SCOT01000004.1:197500-213245 GCF_005502465.1 Sphingopyxis sp. L1A2A | reverse complement strand
CCGCAACCCCGCCCTCGCGCCCTGTCACGCCGCCGCCCGCCCCGCAACCCGCGCCGCGCGCCGCGGCTCCGGCGGCGCCCATGCCGCTCAGCGAACCGCGCCCCGCCGCGCCGCTCGTCACCCGCGCCGCGGGCGAACAGCGCGCGCTGGTGGGCATGGCGGTCGACATTCGCAGCATCCGTTTCGCGCCCGACCATGTGGCGGTGGGCTTCGCGCTCAACCTGATCAATCAGGGCAGCCTGCCGGCGACCGGGTTGATGGTCCGTATTGCGCTGAACCAGGGATCGGCGATGCCCGAGGCGGTGCTCGGCCGCTTCTTTGACGGCGCGGGGGGCAGCGTGCTGCGCGACGACATGGTCCTGGCGGTCGGGGCCGGCGAGGAGCTGTCGACCGAAGTCATGCTGCCGCGCGCGACGATCGAGCCGCTGATGATCGGCGGCAAGCCGATGCTCGTCCCGGTCATCGCGTTCGATGTCACCTATCACTGGGACGGCGAAGGCGATGCCTTTGGCCAGAATGCCGGCAGCTTCGTCATCGGCCGCGAACATGGCACAAGTGGGAGCGACAAACTTGCGCCGCTGCCGCTCGATCGCGCCTCTTATCTGGTCGATCGGCCTGGCGCCCGCGCGACCGCGGTCAAGCGCAGCCAATAGTTTCGCCCATCGCGCCACAAAAGCGCAGCTTTTTTGTTGCAGCGCAGCATTGGCTGAGGCACAGCGCCACCGCGCTTGAAAAAGGGTACGGCGGGGCATAGGCTTGTCCTCCCCGGAAAGAACAGAGCAGGATGGCCGGCGAAGGGACAGACAAAGGTTCCGATCGGTCGCAACAGGAGCATGACATGGACGCCTTGGTCTCAACCGACTGGCTGGAACGCGAACTCGGGGCTTCGGACCTGCGGATCGTCGACGCGACGAAATTCCTGGATGACGCCGGCCGCAACGCGCGCGCCGAATATGAGGCGGGGCATATCCCCGGCGCGGTCTTCATGGACCTGGCCGAACTGACCGATCCGGCGAGCGACGTCGACAATATGGCGCCGCAGGCCGAAAAATTCGCCAGCCGCATGCAGTCGCTCGGCCTCGGCGATGGCAGCCGCATCGTGCTCTATGACGACAGCCCGCTGAAAAGCGCGGCGCGGGGCTGGTGGCTGCTCAAATTGTTTGGCGCGCATGATGTCGCGCTGCTCGATGGCGGATTGGCAAAGTGGAAGGCCGAGGGCCGCGCGCTCGAAATGGGCAAGCAGACGCTGCGCCACCGTCACTTCACCGTCTGGCGCGATGCCAAGGCGGTGCGGACCAAGGATCAGATGCTGGCGAATGTCGACAGCGGCGCCGAACAGGTCGTCGATGCCCGACCCGCGGCGCGCTTCACCGGCGAAGACCGCGACCCGCGCCCGGGCGTCGCGCCGGGCCATATCCCGCATTCGCGCAGCCTGCCGCACAGCGCGTTGTTCAACGCCGACGGCACCTGGAAACAGGGTGACGATCTGAAGGCCGCGTTCGACGCCGCCGGGGTTGATCTCGACAAGCCGCTCGTGACCACCTGCGGCAGCGGCATGACCGCAACCGTCGTCGCCTTTGGCGCGCACCTGCTCGGCAAGAACGATGTCGCAGTCTACGACGGCAGCTGGACCGAATGGGGCGCCGACCCCGCGACGCCGAAGGCGACCGGCGCGGCTTGAAAGTGAATGACGTCGCCCCTGGCTTTGCGGGGGCGACGGTAAAATCGGCAGCCACTGGATTTTGCCCATGGCTCCGCTAACACAGCGGGGATGAGCAAAAGCGACGACGAGAACCTTCGCCCCGCGACCAGGTTGGTACAGGGCGGCCGGCGGCCCGAGTGGACCGGCGACCCGCGGCTGGGCGGCAGTGTTGTCAATCCGCCGGTGTGGCGCGCCTCGACGATCCTCTACGATAATATGGCCGACCTCGCGGCGCGCGGCCATGCGACGCACGACAAGCTGTATTACGGGCGCCGCGGAACGCCGACGGTGTGGGCGCTCGCCGACGCGCTGACCGATATGGAGCCGGGCGCGGCGGGCACTTTGCTCTACCCCTCGGGGGTCGCGGCCAATTCGGCGGGGCTGCTCGCGCTGCTGGCGCCCGGCGATCGTTTGCTGATGGTCGACAGCGCCTATGAACCGACCCGCGCGTTCTGCAACGGGCTGCTCGCGCGCTACGGCGTCGTCATCACTTATTATGATCCGCTGATCGGCGCAGGCATCGCGGACCTCATCACCCCGCAAACCAAGCTGATTTTTCTCGAATCGCCGGGCAGCCTGACCTTTGAAGTGCAGGATATTCCCGCGATCACCCAGGTCGCGCGCGACCGCGGGGTGCTGACGATGCTCGACAACACCTGGGCGACGCCTTTGCTGTTTCCCGCGCTGGCGCACGGCGTCGATGTCGCGATGATGAGCCTGACCAAATATGTCGGCGGCCACAGCGACGCGATGATGGGATCGCTGACGGCGACGAAAGCGGTGTGGCCGCGGCTGCGAGGCGCGGCGTATCAACTGGGGCAGGCGGTGTCGCCTGACGATTGCGCGTTCGTGCTGCGCGGGCTGAGGACGCTCGACGTGCGGATGGCGCGGCATGGCGAAAATGGCCTGACGGTCGCGAAGTGGCTCGCCGCGCGGGCGGACGTGGGCCGTGTCCTCCACCCCGCGCTGCCGGGTGATCGGGGGCATGCGATCTGGTCGCGCGACTTTGCCGGCACCAGCGGGCTGTTCGGCTTTACCCTGAAGGGCGCCGATGCCGCGGCGCGCGCCCGCTTTATCGACGCGCTGACGCTGTTCGGCATCGGGTTCAGCTGGGGCGGTTATGAAAGTCTGGTGGTGCCGAGCGACCCGATCCGCACCGCGACGCCATGGAGCGACCCCGATCCGCTCGTCCGTCTGTCGATCGGACTCGAAGATCCCGCCGACCTGATCGCCGATCTGACACGCGGATTCGCGGCGATATGAGCGCCGCAGCCAATCTGCGCGAGGGGTTCGACGGAATGGTGGTCGCGATGAAGGCGATCGGGCTCGACGTCGGCGCCTACCGCTTGTCACTCTACAGCCTGTTTTCGACGATCGTCGTCGCGGTCCTGCTCTATGTGGCCGTCAAAATCGTCATGCGCGCGACCAAATGGCTGCTCCGCCGCAACACCCATATCGACCAGACGCAGCGGCTGCTCACCGAAAAGCTGATCGCGATCGCGCTGTTCGTCTTTGCGATGCTGTTCGGTATCGACCTGCTCGGCATCGATCTGACGGCACTGGCAGTGTTTTCGGGCGCCGCGGGCCTCGCAATTGGTTTCGGGCTGCAAAAGACCGTCGGCAATCTGATCGCCGGAATCATCCTGCTGATGGACCGCTCGATCAAGCCCGGCGACATCATCGTCGTGGGCGACGGCAGCAGCATGGGCGGGTCGGCGACGTTGAACGGCGTGCCCAATGTGGGACGCGTCGCCAGGATCGGGGTGCGCGCGGTCAATGTCGTCACCCGCGACGGCAAAAAGCATCTGATCCCGAACGAATTGCTGATGACGCAGGCGGTCGAAAACTGGAGCTATGCCAGCCCCGAGGTGCGGGTTCGGATGCGTATTCCGGTGCCTTATGACGCCGACTTGCGCCTGGCGCAGCGGCTGATCATCGAGACGGCCAAAACGAACCCGCGCATCCTGAACGAACCCGAACCGGCAGTGTGGATCACGGCGTTTGGCGAACGCGCGGTCGAGCATGAACTGCGCATCTGGATTTCCGACCCCGAGGCGGGACTGGGCAATATCCAGGGCGAGGTGTTCCTCGGCATCTGGGACCGGTTCAAGGAGGCGGGGATCCGGATTCCGTTCCCGCGGACCGACGTGCGGATGTTGGCAGACGACGACGAGCCTTCGTCCTGAAGCTCGTCATTGCGAGCGAAGCGAAGCAATCCAGGGCGGTTTACGCACACGCTGGATTGCCGCGTCGCTTCGCTCCTCGCAATGACGGCGCCTGTTAGAACCCCACCTTCTTCGCGCGCTCGATGCACTCGACGATGATGCGCTTGGCTTCATCGACATCGCCCCAACCGTTGAGCTTTGCCCATTTTCCGGGCTCCAGGTCTTTATAGTGGGTGAAGAAATGCTCGATCTGCTGCAGCACGATCGGCGGCATATCCTTGTAGCTCGCGACGTCCGAATAATAAGGGAAGGTCTTGTTGACCGGGACGCACAGCAATTTTTCGTCGCCGCCGGCGTCGTCTTCCATCAACAGCACGCCGATCGGGCGGCATTTGACCACTGCGCCCGCGACGATCGGCGACCGCGCGACGACGAGCGCGTCGAGCGGATCGCCATCCTCGCCCAGCGTGTGCGGCACGAAACCGTAGTTGGCAGGGTAGCGCATCGGGGTGTGGAGGAAACGATCGACGAACAGCGCGCCCGACGCCTTGTCGAATTCATATTTCACCGGCTCGCCGCCGATCGGCACTTCGATCAGGACATTCAGGCTGTCGGGCGGGCTGTCGCCGGCGGGGATCAGGTCGATGCGCATGGGAGAGTGGAGTCCTTTTGTTTTATGAGTCGCGTGTTTTTATGAGTCGGGCGCCCCTTAGCCGTTCGTGTCGAGCGAAGTCGAGACACCCATCGCGGGTGAACGAATTAGGGGCATCTCGACTTCGCTCGATGCGAACGGAATTCCAAAGCACCTAGAGTGTGCGGCGCGGCGCCAACAGCCGATCGAACCAGTCGGGCCCGCTGCCGACCTTTTCGAGGTGCGGCCAGCGCAGCCCGCCGTGATAAGCGATGTCGATCTGGCGATACCGGCCGCCGCGTTCGACCAGCAGCCGCACCGGCGTCTTGCCGTCGGCCGCGGCGCGGATCGCGGCCTCCAGCCGGTCTTTGCTGTAACTCGTGCCATCGACCGCGACGATCTTGGTGCCATTGACGATGTCGGCCTTGAACGCCGGGCCATCCCACAGGATCGCGCCCGCGACCCCATCCTTGTCGATCGTCATCCCCAGCGAATGGGTCAGGTCATAATTCTTCGCCTGCGCCATGCGGTCACGGTCGTACACATTCGGCGCGTCGCGCCACGCCAGCCGGTATCCCGCGCGCTCGATCCCGGCGACGGGGGCGGCCTGTCCGGGGGTTTGCAGTCGTAGGCGCAGGAACCCCGCCCAGTCATCGGGATGCACCGCGTTCAGCGCCGCCACGACATCGTCGAAATCATAAGTGTCCTGCCCCCAATCGCCCTCGCGGCCGCCGAAAAAGGCGCGCGCGAAATCGTCGAGGCTTTTGGCATCGTTCGTCGCCTGGCGGATCAGCAGGTCGGCCTCGAGCCAGGTCAGCGACCCTTCATTGTAATAATCCTCGCCGCGCGACCAGCTGGCAAAAGGTTTGGGTTTGCGCGCCCCGATGATCGGGTCCAGCGTCGTATCCTCGACCGATCGCCACGTGCGTCCCGCCTGCGCGCTGAAGAAACCGGCATTGGTCGCCCATTCGGCCAGGATCATCTCCTTCGACTGGATGCCCGACCGACCGGCGAGGACCAGATCCCAATAGCTCGTCTGGCCTTCATAGACCCACAGCAGATTGTCCTGCATCGGGGTGCGATAATCGGGGGTCCATAATTTGTCGGGGCGGCGATATTTGCCGTTCCAGCTGTGGACCAGCTCGTGCGGCAGCAGCCCGCGCTCGCTGTCATTCTCGTCCCATTCGGTGAAATAGTCGCGATTGCGGCTATTTTCGCTGCTCCGGTGATGCTCCAGCCCGATCCCGCCCAGTTCGTCGGTCAGCGCGAGCAGAAATTCGTAGCGGTCGAAATGACGGACCCCGAACAGCGCTACCGCCTCCGACACCAGCGCCGCGTGGCGCGCGATATGGTCGGGGCTCGCGTCGAGATATTTGGCCTCGTCGGCGACGACGTTCAGCGTGACATTCTGGCCCAGATTCCATTTGCGGAAATATTTGCCCGCGAACATCGGGCTGTCGACCAGCACCTCGTAATTGGTCGGGGCAAAGCTGTAGCGATTGCCCGCGACCTTCAGCCCGTCGAGCGCCGCGGCGCCCGTCCATCCGTCGGGCAGGATGACCTCGAGCTGCACCGGGATGTTGCGGGTGAAATATCCCGCCGGGTACAGGCTGACCTGTTCCCATTGCAGGTTCATCATCGCCGGGGTGACGACAACGCGGCCCTCGCTCGTCCGGGTCGGCGACAGGAAATCGAACGCAATGTCGATGTTTTTCACCCCCGCGGGAACATCGATGTCGAACGCATAGACATCGGTCGGCTGGCGCGTCCAGGCGAGCGGCTTGCCGCCCGCGGCTGCCGTGAACCCGGCCACTTCGGCAATCGCGCCGCGCGGGGCGTGCTTGCCGGGCAGCCATTCGGGATAGAGCAGGGTCAGCTTGCCGGGCCGGGCGACCGGGATCGTCTGGCGGACATGGAAAATCCCGCGCGCGACGTCGGTGGCGTCGACCTTGAGCTGCATCATGCCCGGATAGGGTTTGTCGGCGGGCAGCGGGATGGTCAGCGGCTGGACCACCGGTTGCGGGCGGCTGTTGCCGGTCTGGGCGAAGGCGGCGGGGATGGCGGCGATCAGGGCGGCGGCGACGAGCAGTTGTTTTTTCATGGCGTGTTTCTGCCACAGCGCGCCCCCTGCCGTCCACATCTCGTCATCGCGAGGGGCGTAGCCCCGTGGCGATCTCCAGCTATCGGCGTCACGCAAGGTCGAGGGCATGAGATTGCTTCGCTCCGCTCGCAATGACGGGAAAACGAAGGCTGTTTGAATAGGCCCGAACTTGGTTTAGAGGCGCGCCCATGAGCAAGGATAAATCCGCCAAGATCGCGACGCCGCAGGCCGTGCGCGGTACCCAGGACATGCTGGGCGATTTCGCCGACCGCTTTGCGCATGTCGTCGATACGTTCGAGCGGGTGCGCCGCCTTTACGGCTACAAGCGCATCGAGGTGCCGGTGATCGAGCCGACCGCGGTGTTTGCGCGCTCGCTCGGCGAAACCACCGACGTCGTGTCGAAGGAAATGTATTCGTTCGAGGATCGCGGCGGCGAATCGATCACGCTGCGCCCCGAATTCACCGCGGGGATCGCGCGGGCGTATATCACCAACGGCTGGCAGCAGTATGCGCCGCTGAAGGTCGCGACGCACGGGCCGTTGTTCCGTTACGAACGCCCGCAAAAGGGGCGGTATCGTCAGTTTCATCAGCTTGATGCAGAAGTGCTGGGCAGCGACAGCCCGCTCGCCGATGCCGAACTGCTGGTGTTCGCCGATCAGCTGCTCAAGGAATTGGGGATCGCCGAGGGCGTGACCTTGACCCTCAACACGCTCGGCGATGCGACGAGCCGCGATGCCTGGCGCGCGGCGCTGGTCGAGCATTTCGAGGCGCACCGCGGTGACCTGTCCGAAGACAGCCTCGCGCGGCTCGACAAAAACCCGCTGCGGATATTGGACAGCAAGGATCCCAAAGACCGCCCGATCGCCGATAGCGCTCCCGACATCGACGCGTTTCTGACCGGCGAGGCGCAGGATTTCTTTGGCGCAGTCACGTCGGGGCTCGATGCCGCGGGCGTCGCATGGGAACGCAATGCGCGGCTGGTGCGCGGGCTCGATTATTATCGCCATACCGCGTTTGAATTCGTTACCGACCGGCTGGGCGCGCAGGGTACCGTGCTGGGCGGCGGGCGCTACGACGGGTTGATAGAGGCGCTGGGTGGTCCGCCCACGGCGGCGGTCGGTTGGGCGGCGGGGATCGAGCGGCTGGCGATGTTGCTCGAAGAATCCTCGAGCGATGAAGTAATTGCCGTTATCGCGGACAATCCGAGCCGCCTTGAGGAGGCGCGTAGGATTGAACAGCATCTTCGCTCGGCTGGCCAACCGGTGCTTTCGATCTTCAAGGGAAACAGCAAGAAGCAGGCTGAAAAGGCCAAGGCGCAAGGCGTCGGTGCACTCCTTTACGTTCGCGAGGATGAGAGGCCCAATCGCCGTCTCCACCTCACGGAAGTGACGCGAAAGGGTGATGAAGGGACGAGCCGATTGCTGGAGATACTGGGGAAGCTGCCGTCAGAATATTCGGAACTGGAAGGTGACGACGACCAGAAGTAGCCCCCACCTCGTCACCCCGGACTTGATCCGGGGTCCAGACGGCACCGGCGGTCATGGATCCCGGATCAAGTCCGGGATGACGAAGAATTGAAACGACAGTGAGTAGATGCCCAACGTATCCGAACGCCAGATCGACGCCATCATAGAACGCCATGCCGCGCTGCAGGCGCGCATGGCGACGGGCGACATGGCGCCCGCCGACTTTGTCGCCGCGTCGAAGGAATTTGCCGAGCTCGAACCCGTCGCAACCGCGGCGCGCGAAGTCGTGCGGCTGCGCGGCGAACTGACCTCGCTGAACGAAATGCTCGCCGATCCCGAAATGAAGGCGATGGCCGCCGAAGAAATCGCCGCGGTCGAAGGCGCGCTGCCCGCCGCCGAGCATGACCTTGCGATCAAGCTGCTGCCCAAGGACGTCGCCGACGAACGCGCCGCGATGCTCGAAATCCGCGCCGGGACCGGCGGCGACGAGGCGGCGCTGTTCGCGGGCGATCTGCTGCGGATGTACAGCCGCTTTGCCGACGGGCAGGGGTGGAAGGTCGAGATCATCTCGGCGAACGAGGCCGAAATGGGCGGCTATAAGGAAGTCGTCGCGTCGGTGTCGGGGCAGGGGGTGTTCGCGCGGCTGAAATTTGAAAGCGGCGTCCACCGCGTTCAGCGTGTTCCCGCGACCGAAAGCCAGGGCCGCATCCACACCAGCGCCGCGACCGTTGCGGTGCTGCCCGAGGCCGAGGAGGTTGACGTCGCGATCAACGACAGCGACCTCAAGATCGACATCTACCGCGCGTCGGGGGCGGGCGGTCAGCACGTCAACACGACCGATTCGGCGATCCGCATCACGCATATCCCATCGGGCCTAGTCGTGATCCAGCAGGACCAGCGCAGCCAGCACAAGAACCGTGCGAAAGCGATGCAGGTGCTGCGCGCGCGGCTCTATGATCTGGAGCGCGCGAAGATCCACGACGCCGAGGCGTCGGCGCGCAAGTCGATGGTCGGGTCGGGCGACCGCTCCGAACGCATCCGCACCTATAATTTCCCGCAGGGCCGCGTGACCGACCACCGGATCAACCTGACGCTTCACCGCCTGCCCGAAATCATCGAGGGCGCGATGGACGAACTGATCGACGCACTGATCGCCGAGGATCAGGCGCAGCGGCTGGCGGGGCTGGGTGACTGAGCCTGCCACGTTTGCGGGGGTGGCCGAGTCGCTCCGCACCGCCACGAACCTACTCACGGCAATCAGCGATACCCCGCGGCTCGATGCCGAACTGCTGATGGCGCATGCGCTGGGGGTCGAGCGGCAGGATGTGTTGCTCGATCCGGCGCGGTACGACGTGCCCGAAATCTACGCGCATCTGGTCGCGCGCCGGATGGCGTATGAGCCGATCGCTTATATCGTCGGTTATCGCGATTTCTGGACGCTGCGGATCGCGGTCGGGCCGGGGGTGCTGATCCCGCGGCCCGACAGCGAAACATTGGTCGAAGCATGCCTCGACCTCGCGCGCGAACGCGGGGTGGGGTGGCCGTCGCGGGTGCTCGATCTTGGCACCGGGCCGGGGACATTGCTGCTCGCGGTGCTCAGCGAGTTTCCGGCGGCGACGGGGTTGGGCGTCGATATGTCCGAACAGGCGCTGGCCTATGCGCGCGACAATGCCGAGGAGCTGGGCATGGCCGGTCGCACAGCCTTTCAATCGGGCGACTGGACCGGCGGCATCGACGGCCCGTTCGACCTCATCCTGTGCAACCCGCCCTATATCGGCGACGCGGAGGCGCTGATGCCCGATGTCGCCGAGCATGAACCCGCGGGCGCGCTGTTTGCCGGTGCCGACGGGCTCGACGATTACCGCCGTATCATCCCCGAACTCCCGCGCCTGCTGGCCCCCGGCGGCATCGCGATCCTTGAAATAGGGTCGACCCAGCATATGTTAGTCAGAGAACTCGCTGAAACCGAAGGATTTGCCGTCGCCTGCCGCCAGGACCTGGGCGGCCGCGACCGGGCGCTTTTGCTGACCCGCGCCTGACCCGCCCCGCAAATATTGCTTGGTTTTCGCCGCAAAGCGGGTTAGGGGCCAGTCACAGACCCGACTGGGGTACCTTTGGCGATGCACAGCATCGATACTGGTCCGGCGGATCTGCTTCCCACTTACGATGTTCGTGCCGGGCTTCGGTCCAGACGAGCGGTAAAGGGCAAGAGCCGCGTGAGAAGCGCGGGCACGACGCGCAAATGGCGCGGTCGGCCAAAAGGGGTTGGCATAGCTTATTTAGCTTTTCGACAGGATGTCTCAGTTGAACATGAACAACCGGCAAAGCGGTCGCCGTCGCGGCCGCAACAATAACAACAGCAACAGCAATAACCGCCCGCAATCGGGCGGCCGCGGTGGGGTTGATCAGGCGAACCGTATCGACAGCCGGGCGCGCGGCAACGGCGCCCAGATGATCGAGAAATACCGCAACCTGGCGCGCGATGCGCAGCTGGCCGGGGACCGGGTCCAGACCGAATATTACCTCCAGTTCGCCGATCATTATTTCCGCGTCGTGAGCGATTTCCGCATCCGTCAGGAAGAAAAGAACGCGCAGAACGGCCAGGATCGCGGGCAGGATCGCCAGCGCGAAATCCGCGGCGTCGAAGATTTCGACGGCCATGACGACAGCGATCTGGATATGGACGCCGACCGCGACGATAATGGCGACAGCGATCGTGGCGAGCGCAATGATCGCAGTGACCGCGGTGAGCGGAACGATCGCAATGATCGTGGCGACCGCAACGACCGGTCCGAGCGCAGCCAGCGCGAACCGCGCGGCAATCGCGACACGCGCAGCGACCGTGACGACGACAATCGCGGTAACCGCCAGCCGCAGGACCGCCCGCGCCGCGACCGCGATGAAAGCCGCAGCGACGTCCGGGGCAGCGATGGCGACGATACCGAAACGAACATCGTCGAAACCGTCGCCGACGAAGCGCCCGCGCCGCGCACCGGCCGCCGCGCCCCGCGCCGCCCGCGCGCCGTAGAGGCCGACGGCAACGATGATGGCGGCAACGCCGGCATCGACACCGCCGTGCTGCCGCCCGCGATCGGCCGCCCCGAACGCAGCGCCGACGCCGATACCGATAGCGACGGTGGCGAGGATGCTCCGGCCGCCAAGCCGCGCCGCGCCCGCCGCACGCTGGCGACGCGTAGCCCCGGCGTCGAAGCTGCCGAGTAAAGGTACATCTTCGCGCTGGTCATTGACCGGCGTATGACATAGCCTCCCCGCGGAATGATCTGCGGGGAGGCTTTTTTATGCGCGCTTTGGCAAGGACTTGCAGGGCGATTGTCGTCGCTGGCGCATGGGCGGCCGTTCCCGCCGCGGCGCAGGATGGCGCCCCGGCCAATGCCCAGGGCGACGTCGCCGTCACCATCTATAATAACGGCCAATCGCTGGTGCAGGACGAGCGCCAGCTCAGCGTCGCGGCCGGGCGCAACCGCATCGAATTTCCCGACGTGTCGGCGCGTATCCGCCCCGAAACGGTGACGCTGTCGGGTCCGGGCATCGCCATCGTCGAACAGAATTTCGATTTCGACCTGCTCACCCCCGACAAATTGATGGACAAGGCGGTCGGCCAGTCGATCACGCTGATCCGGACCAACCCCGCGACCGGCGCCGAACGCACCGAACGCGCGAAGGTGCTCGCGGCGAACGGCGGCATCGTGTTGCAGGTGGGCGAACGGATCGAGGTGCTACGCGACGACGGCCTGCCGGTGCGCGCGGTGTTCGACCGCCTGCCGCCCAATCTGCGCGCCCGCCCGACGCTGTCGGTGACGGTCGATGCCGCCAGTGCCGGGACGGTTCCGACCCGGCTGTCCTATCTCACCCCCAACCTCGGCTGGACCGCCGACTATGTGGCGCTGTTCGATGCGGCAAAGGGCGCGATGGATATTCAGGGCTGGGTGACGCTGACCAACAGCACCGGCACGACCTTTGCCAATGCGCGCACTTTGTTGGTTGCGGGCAATCCGGGCGGGGGCGGCGGCTTTCGCCAGATGACCGGCGCGATGGATTCGGCGGGGACGGAAAGCAACGACCGCGAACGGCTTGGCGACTATTATCTGTATCCGCTTGCCGCGCGCACGACGATTGCCAACGCCCAGCAAAAGCAGGTGAGTTTCCTCGACGTGAAGGGCGCGCCCGCGCAATCGACCTATGAATATGTCAACCGCTGGTTGGGCAGCAGCACCGAAGCGGTGAGCACCGCCAGCGTGCTGCGCTTTTCGACCTCGCGCCAGGGCGGGCTGGGCGACCAGCTGCCCGCGGGGACGATCCGCGTCTATATGCGCGACGCGCGCGGCGACCCGCAGTTCATCGGCGAAAACAGCATCGGCCACACCCCGATGGGATCGGCGATGTCGCTGCGCACCGGCGACGCCTTTGACGTGAAGGTTCAGCCGACGGTCGTCTCGCGCACCCGCAAGGGCGATTCTCGCTGGGTGACGCGGATGAAATATACCGTGACCAATGCGCGTCCGGCGCCGGTGACGGTGCTGTTGGCGCAGGATGGGCTGTATGGCGACGTGCGAATCTCCGACGAAAGCCTGAAGGGCGAGCGCGTATCGGCCGACCGCGTCGAATGGCGGGTGCCGGTGCCCGCCAACGGCAAGGCCGACGTCACCGTCACCTTCGACACCCGTTACTAAGGCGCGCGGGATGCGGGGCGCGCGCCTGCTGCCATGGCTCGCGGCGCTGCTGGCGCCGGTGCCCGCGCTCGCCCAAGCCGAACCGGCGATTGTCGTATCGGCGAAGATCGACGACGCGGCGGTCACTGTCTATCGCGCCCCGAACCGCGGCGGCGGGGCGATCAATCCCCGCTGGCCGCAGGGCTTTGCGTTCATCACCGAAACGCGCACCGTCACCTTGCCCGCCGGGATATCGGTGCTGCGATTCGAGGGCGTCGCCGAAGGGCTGCTGCCCGAAACCGCGGTGGTCAGCGGTCTGCCCGACGGGGTGATCGAAAAGAATCGCGACGCGCGGCTGCTGTCGCCAGCGGGGCTGGTCGATGCCTATTTGAAACGCAGCGTGACGTTGCGCCGCACCAACCGCGCCACCGGCAAGGTGACGGAGCAGGAGGCGGTGATCCAGGCCGGTCCGAACGGCGGCGTTATCGTGCAAAATGCCGCAGGAGGCTTCGAGGCGCTCGCCTGTTCGGGGCTGCCCGAACGCATGCTTTATCGCCAAGTGCCCAAAGATCTGTCGGCCAAGCCAACGCTGTCGGTGCTGGTCGAAAGCCGGGCGGCGCGGACGGTGACGGTTCAGCTGCTCTATCTTGCCGAAGGCTTCGACTGGGCGGCCAATTATGTCGCCGACCGCGGGCCTGACGGCAAGACATTGGGGCTGACCGGGTGGATCACCGTCGCCAATGGCGGCGTGACGAGCTTTCCGCGCGCCCAGCTTAACGTCATCGCCGGACGGCTGAACAAGATATACAGCCCGCCGCTGCCGCGCGGCACCCCGGGGCCGCTGGTGTTGAAATGCTGGCCGATGGACATCACCAGCACCCATCCTTTGTGGGAATTGCCACCGATCATCGAGTTCGAGGAGGCGTTTGACAGCGACGCTCGCGAAGATGTGGTGGTGACCGGTGCCCGCATCTCGCGGCGTGAAATGCTGATGTACGCGCCCAGCCCCGCCATCGCGCCGCCACCCCCACCCCCACCGCCCCCGGCCGAGGATCTGGGCGACCTCAAATTCTATCGCATCCCGTTCCGTGTCGATGTGTCGGCGAAGGGGCAGAAGCAGGTGGCGTTGCTGGCGAAGGATCGCGTCGCGGTCGAACAGCTATATGCGGCGACGCTGTACCAGAACGGCCAGCCGCAGCCGCTGATGATGCGGCTGCGCGTCCAGAACCGCGAAGCGGACGGGCTGGGGCTGGCGCTGCCCGCCGGGACCGCCGCGGTGTTCGAGACGATCGGCGGCCAGCGCCTGCTGGTCGGCGAGGCGGCGATCGGCGACAAGGCCAGGGACGAGCGGGTTGATTATGATATCGGCCAAAGCCCGGCGGTGCAGTTTCGCGCGGTCGTCCAGGACCGCGACGCCAAGGCGGAATTTCAAACCTGGCAGGTGACGCTGACCAACGCGCGGCCCTTTGCTGCCGAGGTCGAGATGCTGATCCCGTTCGCGATCGACCCGGCGCCCGAGGGATGGGAGCGCCGCGGCAGCAGCTGGGTCTGGCGGGTACAGGTGCCCGCCAACGACGGTCTGGTGCAGACGTTCCGCCAGAAACTGAAAGGCGATTAGAGAGCGAGGGCTGCGGTTATGATCTCGATCCGATCAAATGTCGTCGGACTTTAGGTCAGACCGGCGGTAGCGCGCGCGGTCGGTGATTATCGTCGAGCGCCACAAAAGTGAACAGCCCGCCGGTCACCTTGACCGCTTCCTGCCCGCGGCCGCGCGTCGCGATCACCTCGATCCGGATGCCCATCGACGTCCGGCCGCGCCGTTCGAGATGGGCATAGACCGAAATGATGTCGCGCAGCAGGATCGGTGCGATGAACTCCATCGCCTCGATCGCGACCGTCGCGGTCGGCCCCTGCGCAACGCGCGCGGCGACGATGCCGCCGGCGATGTCCATCTGGCTCAAGACCCAGCCGCCAAAGATATGGCCATTGCTGTTGATGTCGGCGGGGGCGGGGACGACCCGCAGGATCGGGTCGCGCGTCGCGCCCGATGGATTGTTATCGGTCATGGTTCATATCCGGATCATTTTCAAAAGGATCGTCGATCGCCTCGTCATGGCCGCTGCCGCTCGACAGAAAGACGAGCCCCATCAGCGCGGCGCCGAGCATCACCGACAGCCCGACCCCCGCCGCGGTCGCGATGATCATATGGATCGAAAGCGCGTCGCCCATGCTGAAGCGCAGCCAACCGAGCGCGCCGACGACGGCGAGCAGCGACACCAGCGCCATGCCGCGCATCAGGCGGCGATAGCGCGCCCAGGCGACTTTTGACGTGGCGTCCTTGTCGAGCGGGGAGGGTTTGACCATGGGCGCTTCCATGAACCAACGCGGCGATCAGGCCAAGCGCAATTGGAATACGGCCAGATGTTTCGGCTTTGCCGCGAATCATGATAGACTTTGTAACCAGAGAATCGACATGGGGAGCGGCAAGGCATGACGATCGGAGCGATCCTCCACGGGCGCACAGGCCCGGTGATTTCAGCGCGCAAGGAAGACACGGTGCGCGCCGTGCTCGACCTGCTGGCCCAGCATCGCATCGGCGCGGTGCCGGTGATGGAAGGCGATGCGATTGTCGGTATCTTTTCCGAACGCGACCTCGTCCGGCTCATGTCCTCCTACGGCCCCGAAGCGCTCGACCGTCATCTCGACGAGGTGATGACCAAATCGCCGATCACCTGCGAACCGGGAACCGCGGTCATGGGGGCGCTGTCGCAAATGACCCAGCGCCGCATCCGCCATTTGCCCGTTGTCGAAGGCGGCCGACTCGTCGGTTTCGTGTCGATCGGCGATCTCGTCAAATATCGGATCGACCGCATCGAGGCCGAAGCCGCGGCGATGCGCGACTATATCGCGTCCTGAGCCGCGACTTCTGCGGCGGGTGGTTGGCGGCGAAGGACCAGCCGCGTCACCTCGGCGATCGCCTCCCGTTCGAGCAGCCAGAGCAAAGCGCCAT
>NZ_SCOT01000004.1:0-187500 GCF_005502465.1 Sphingopyxis sp. L1A2A | reverse complement strand
CGCCGCGGGCGAGGCGCTGGAGGCGTTCGAGGGCGCGTAGGCGCGTCGCAGCGCGATAGCGTCACATCGCCCGTCATTGCGAGCGAAGCGAAGCAATCCAGGGCGATCTGAGCCAACTCTGGATTGGCGCGTCGCTGCGCTCCTCGCAATGACGGGTCATTTTTTACCAGCCGACTTGGCGGTGTGGCGCCTGCGTTCCGCATTGACTCCCGTCCCTCAATCCATCATAATAGTTTCAATTGAAACTAGATGGGATGATGATGATGACCGACCTGTTCGACAATCCGCTGGGCCTCGACGGGTTCGAATTCGTCGAATTCTCCGCCGCCGAAAAGGGCGTCCTCGAACCCGTCTTTGCCGCGATGGGCTTTACCCAGATCGCGCACCATCGCTCGAAGGACGTCCAGCTGTGGCGCCAGGGCGGCATCAACCTGATCGCCAATTACGAACCCAAATCGCCCGCGGCCTATTTCGCCGCCGAACATGGCCCATCGGCCTGCGGCATGGGCTGGCGCGTCCGCGACGCTGCCAAGGCCTATGCCGAGGCGATCGCCCGCGGCGCCGAGCCGGTCGAGGTCAACCCCGGCCCGATGGAGCTGCGGCTGCCCGCGATCCGCGGCATCGGCGGCTCGATCATCTATCTGATCGACCGTTATGGCGACGACCTGTCGATCTACGACATCGACTTCGTTTACGAGGATGGCGTCGATCGCCACCCGGTCGGTGCCGGGATGCAGCTGATCGATCACCTGACCCACAATGTCTATGGCGGCCGCATGGCGCACTGGGCGGCGTTTTATGAGCGCATCGCGGGCTTCCGCGAAATCCGCTATTTCGACATCAAGGGCGAATATACCGGGCTGACGTCCAAGGCGATGACCGCCCCCGACGGCAAGATCCGCATCCCGCTCAACGAAGAGGGCGCCGGTGGCGGCGGCCAGATCGAGGAATATCTGCGCGCCTATAATGGCGAGGGCATCCAGCATATCGCGTTCAGCTGCGATGATCTCTACGCCGCGTGGGACAAGCTCAAAGCGCTCGGCAACCCCTTCGCCCCCGCGCCGCCGGCCACCTATTACGAGATGCTCGCCGATCGCCTGCCCGGCCATGGCGAACCGGTCGAGGATCTCCAGTCGCGCGGCATCCTGCTCGACGGATCGACCGAGGACGGCGACCCGCGCCTGCTGCTCCAGATTTTCGGCCAGACCGTGATCGGCCCGGTCTTCTTCGAATTCATCCAGCGCAAAAAGGATGAAGGCTTTGGCGAGGGCAATTTCACCGCGCTGTTCAAATCGATGGAAATGGACCAGATCCGCCGCGGGGCGCTCAACATCACGGAACCCGCCGAATGACCAGCCCGATCAAACTCGGCGGCGTCCACCACGCCGCCTACCGCTGCAAGGACGCGAAGCAGACGGTGGGTTGGTACGAGCGCATGCTCGGCATGACCTATACCACTGCCTTTGCCGAGGATCATGTCCCGTCGACCGGCGAATATGATCCGTACATGCATGTCTTCCTCGACGCGGGGAACGGCAACATCCTCGCTTTCTTCGAGCTGCCGAACCAGCCCGTCATGGGGCGCGACGAGAATACCCCGGCGTGGGTCCAGCATCTCGCGTTCAAGGTCGGCAGCTTCGACGAGCTGGTCGCCGCGAAGGCGCATCTGGAAAGCGAAGGCGTCGACGTGCTCGGCCCGACGCACCACGGCATCTTCAAGTCGATCTATTTCTTCGACCCCAATGGCCACCGCGTCGAGCTGGCGTGCGACATCGGCACCGCCGAGCAATATGCCGAACTCAAGCGCGTCGCGCCGCTGATGCTGGAGGAATGGAGCCAGACCAAGAAGGCGCCACGCCACGCCGACTGGCTGCACACGGCGGCGAACGAATAAGCCGACCTCCCACATCCGTTCGTATCGAGCGAAGTCGAGATACGGGAGGGCGTGCACAAACGCGGCGTGTCTCGACTTCGCTCGACACGAACGGAATATTTGATCGGCGGGCTAGCAGCACTAGCCGTGGCTCGTTCGCGCCGCGCTCAAAACTTTCGCGAAAAGCTGACCAGGTCGGCGTCGGGATCGCCGTCGCCGCAGATCAGCCCGCGCAGCATCTGCGCCGCCATCATCGAAAAGGTGATGCCGTTGCCGCCATAGCCCATCGCGGCATAGCAGTTCGGCATGCGCGGGATGCGGCCGATCGTCGGGGTACCGGTCTTGCTGTCGCCGAAACTGCCCGCCCAAGCATGGACCGGCGTCGCGTCGATCATCGGCAGCAGCGCGCCGAGCTTGCGCGACAGCGTCGCGGTCTTGGTGACGATCTTGGCGTCGCGCTCGTCCGCGTCGCTGATCTCTTCATCCTCGCCGCCGCAGATCACCTCGCCGGCCGGGGTGGTGCGGATATAGAGATAGGGGTCGGCAGCCTCCCAGATCATCGCCGCGGTCGGCCAGATCGCGCGCGGCTGCGCCTTGGTCGCGATCGACCAGCTCGAGATGATCTTGTTCCCCTTGCGCGGCACCCCCTTCATCATCTCATAGCCCGTCGCGACAACCAGATACCGCGCGCGGATTTCGCGGCCATCGGCGCTCTGCAGCGTCACGCCGCTCTCGCCGGGCGTGACATCGCAAATGTCGACCGGGCTATACACCCGCGCCCCGCGCCCGACCGCGACGTTCAGATAGCCTGCCGCGAGCTGGCGGGGATCGGCCGAATAATTGCCGAAGCCGATGATCGCGTGCCGCCCCTTGATGCCATAGCGATCGAGCACCGCTGCGGGTTTTAGCAGCTCGATTTCGAACCCTGCGCGCCGCCGCGCTTCGGCCTCGCGCGCCAGACCCTCGGCGTCGAGCACATTGCCGTGCAGATAGATGGACCCGCGCGTCGCGGCATCGACCCTCAGCCCCAGCCGCTCGGTCCGCTCGCGCAGCGCATCGACCGACTGGCGCGACCGGCGCCACAGTCGCTCGGCGCGATCGCGGCCGATCTGCTCGGATAGCAGCGACAGCGGGGTGTCGATCTCATATTGCAGCATTGCGGTCGAGGCCGCGGTCGATCCATCGAGCGGGCCACGGCGATCGACAACGACGACCTTTAAGCCCGCTTCCGACAGCGACTCGGCGATCAGCGCGCCGGAAATCCCGGCGCCGATAATCACGACATCGCAGCTGATGTCGCGGGTCAGCGGCTGGGTCGGAACGGTCGGGCGCCGCCGCGCCGACCAGATCGACTGGCCGGTGCGCAGATCGCGGTGGTGAGTGACCGACGCCTGGTTCGCGCCCGCGGGGGTCTTTGTCATGCGATGCTCCGAGCCGCGGCCGAGGCGACACGCACCTAATTCACAGGCTTGCTCGTGGTTGCACGGCGCGCTGCTATTTCCGGTCGAGCCCGATGCTTTCCAGCGTCGCACCGCTGCATTTATCGGCTTCTTTCGCCTCGCCGTTGCCCGACAGCGCCCCGATCGCGAGGAACCCGGCGACCACCGCGACGACGAACGCGCCGGTGACCCACACCAGATATTTGTCGATGAACGCCTTGATCGGCGCCCCGAACAATTTGAACAAAATGCCGACGAGCATGAACGAAAAGGCGCGGCTTGCCATGCTGGCCCACAGGAAGGTCCAGAAATTCATCTGGATGAATCCCGCGGTGATCGTCAGCAGCTTGAACGGGATCGGCGTCGCGCCCTTGATCAGGATGATCTCGGCGCCATAGTCGCGCAGGTAACAGGCGGCGGGCGGAAACGCATCGGTCAGCCCGAGCGCGCCGAGCAGCCACAGCCCGACGCTTTCATAGAGGAAAAAGCCAATCCCATAGCCGAACACCCCCCCCGCGACCGACGCGAGGGTGCAGATGAGTGCATAGCGCACCGCCTTTTGCGGATTGGCGAGGCACATCAGCCCCAGCATCGGGTGCGGCGGGATAGGGAAAAAGCTCGCCTCGACGAACGACACCAGCGCCAGCCAATATTCGGCGTGCGGATGCGCCGATTTTTCCATCGTCCAGTTGTACATGTTCTGGATCAGCGATTTGTTGCGGGGGATGGCGGTCATGCTGGTCCTTGTTGTCACGCCGCCATTGCGACCCTCGCTCCCCTATGCCGTTCGTGTCGGGCGAAGTCGAGACACGCTACGCCAGTCTCCTATATCGTCATCCCGGCCTTCGCGGGAATGACCAAGTGATGGGGAATCGAATGTCGTCTGCCGGTCGAATTCAGACCTTCGTCATCCCGGACATAGCGCGGGTTACGATAAAAGCAGTGCTCGCCGGACAAACAAAGGGGGCCGTAAAGACCCCCTTTGCCTCCCCGGTATTGTTCGCTCTATTCGGTCGGAAAACCGCGCTTTTTCAGCAGCGCCGACACATCGGGATCGCGGCCGCGGAAGGCGCGATACGCTTCGGCGCGGTCGGTCTCGTTGCCGGTCATCAGCAATATGGTGCGGAAGCGGTCGGCGACCGTGCGGTCCCACGGGCCACCCGCTTCGGTGAACGCCGCCCAGGTGTCGGCATCCATCGTTTCCGACCATAAATAGCTGTAATAGCCCGCCGAATAGGCGTCGCTCGAAAACAGATGGCTGAACTGCGGCAGGCGGTGGCGCATGACGATCTCGCGCGGCATGCCCATTTCGGCCAGCGTTTCGCGCTCGAACTTGTCGACGTCGGTCGGCGGCACCTTGCGGTCGTGCAGCTTCATGTCGACGATCGCGCTCGACAAATATTCGACGGTTTCAAAGCCCTGATTGAACTTGCCCGACGCGTCGATCTTGTCGAGCAGCGCCTGCGGCATCGGCGCCCCCGTCTTGTAATGCGTCGCGAATTTCGACAGCACTTCGGGGGTCATCAGCCAATTTTCGTTCACCTGGCTCGGATATTCGACAAAGTCGCGCGGCACCCCGGCGAGCGCCGGATAGTTGATGTGCTGGAGCAGATAGTGGATGCCATGGCCGAATTCGTGGAACAGCGTCGTCGCATCGTCGAGGCTGATCAGCGTCGGCTCGCCCTTCGCGGCTTCGGTGAAATTATTGTTGTTCGATGCCAGCACATTGCGCTCGCCGCCCAGCGTCTGCTGGCTGCGATAGGTCGTCATCCACGCGCCCGAGCGTTTGCCGTCGCGCGCGAAATTGTCGAGGTAGAAGACGCCGACATTCTCGTTCGTCTTGAGGTTATAGACCTCGAACGTCCGCACCTTGGGGTCGAACACCGGGATCGTGCCGGTGTTTTCGCGGAACCCCAAGTCATAGAGCTTCCCGGCGGACCAGAACATGCCGTCGACCAGCTTGTCCAGCTGCAGGTAAGGCTTCACCTCGCTTTCATCGAGGTCGTATTTCGCCTTGCGGACCTTTTCCGAATAAAAACGATAATCCCACGGCTCGATGGTGATTTTCGGACCCTTGCCGACCTTGGCATCGGCGTCGGCGATCGCCTGCATGTCGGCGACCTCTTCCTTCACCCGCGCCACCGCGGCGGGCCACACCTTCATCATCAGCCCCATCGCATTGGCGGGGGTCTTCGCCATCGTGTCGGCCATGCGGTACGTCGCGTGGTTGGGAAAGCCGAGCAGTTCGGCGCGCTGCTGGCGCAGCGCCAGAATTTCGGCGATCGTGGCGTTGGTGTCATTGGCATCGCCATTGTCGCCGCGGCTGACGAACGCCTTATAGACCTTCTCGCGCAGCGCGCGGTTGGTGGCGTTCTGCATCACCGGCTGCGCCGACGAGCGGGTGTTCTTGATCGCCCACTGGCCGGGCTTGCCATTGGCTTCGGCGGCGGCGGCGAGCGAGGCGACAAAGCCCGTATCGAGCCCCGCCAGTTCGGCCTTGTCGGTGACAAAGGTGTAGAGCTTCTCGTCGCCGAGCAGCTTCGACGAAAAGGCCGAGAACAGCCCTTCCAGCTTTGAATTCATCGCCACCAGCTTGGTCTTGTCGGCCGGCGACAGATTGGCGCCGTCGCGCACCATCTCGTCATAGCTGCGCTCGACAATGCGGATCTGCTGGGCGTTCAGCCCGCTCGTCTGGCGCGCGTCGTACACCGCCTTGTACCGCGCGAACAGTTGCGGCTCGAGGAACAGCTCGGTGTAGAAAGTGGTGAGCTTGGGGCTCCATTCGGCGTCGATATCTTCGACCCGGTCGTTCGACTTGTTCGACGTCTGCACGCCCCACAGCGCATAGACGCGCTCCATCGTGTCGCCCGCCAGCATCATCGGGACATGGGTGTTCTCGAACGTCGGCGGCGCCGGATTGTCGATCACCGCCTGCACCTGCGCCCGCGTCTCGGCCATGCCCTTGGTAAAGGCATCGGGGAACAGTTCGGGGTCCATCTTGTCCCACGGCGGCACCCCTTCATAGGGGCCGGTCCATTCCGCCAGCATCGGGTTGGCGCTGGTCGGCGCCGCGGCGGGCGCGGTCGCAGCAGGGGCAGGCGGAGCGGTGGCGGTCATTGGTCTATCCATATTGGTGCAACCCGCGAGCAGCGCGGTGGATGCGAGCAAAAGCGACAGGCGACGGGCAAAAGGGTGCGCGGTGCGCGGCATCAATATATCTCCCCGGAGGAAAAGGTTTCGGGCGAAACCATGCTGGACCGAGCCTTAACCCGAGATTGCGGCGTGGTGCAAGGTTCGGGGGACGAACCGAATGGGCTACGATATCCTCCCCATCGCTGCGCGACAGGGAGGATCGGGTTATCCCGCAAAGATCGGCTGAACCAACCCCGGCACATCGACCCGAAACGCAAACACCCCGCCCGCGTGCGGCTGGCCCAAGCGCTCCTCGTCGGTCAAATTTTTGCCCGCGCTGGTGACGAACGCGGTCTGCATGTCGGCGCCGCCGAATGCGATCATCGTCGGGCGCTGCACCGGCAGCTCGACCGTCTGCAGCAGCTCGCCTGCGGGCGACAGGCGCACGACGCGCCACCCGTCCCACAGCGCCGACCAGTAACAGCCCTCGGCATCGACCGCGGCGCCGTCGGGGCGGCCGTTGCCATGCGGAAACTGATGAAAGACCCGGCCCTCGCCGAGACTACCCGTCGCCGGATCGACGTCGAAAGCACGGATCGCATGCGTCGGGGTATCGGCATGGTAAAAGGTCCGCCCATCGGGGCTGAACGCTGCGCCGTTGCTGGTCGTGAGGCCGCCGAAAACTTCGGTGAGCGAACCGTCGGGATCGAGCCGGTAAAGCGTCGCGATCGGGTGCGCCTTGTCGCTCGTCAAACTGCCGACCCACAACCGGCCGTGCGCATCGACGCAGCCGTCGTTGAACCGCTGCTCGGGCTTGTCCGCCAGCGCCGCCGGGCCAAAGGCCCGCGGCGCGGCACCCCAGCTGTCGATCAGCGCGCAGCCGTCCTCTAGCGCCGCAACCAACCCGCCAACCGCGCGCGGCGCGACGCAGCCGACCTGCTGGTCCAATTGCATGACCTCGTCGGTTCCGGTCGCCGGGTCGGTGCGGTGGATCGTCTGTCCTTCGATATCGACCCAGTACAGCCGCTGTTCGGGCACGCTCCAGCGCGGCGATTCGCCGAGCAGCGCGCCAGCGTCGAGGAGAAGTTGAACCATGGCGGGTGTCGTAGCGCGCGCAGCGGTCGCTGCCCAGCGGCTGCAAACCTATTCGTCGTTGGATCGCAAGTGATGAGGTGCGCCCCACCTTACGTCGCCCCAGACTTGATCCGGGGTCCATGAGGTCGCGCGCTGCCCGCTCGTCAGCGCCGCATGGATCCCGGATCAAGTCCGGGATGACGAGGAAAGTTGGGCGGGTGAGCAAAGAGTTCATGCCGTAGCGGCATTTCTACTTGACGTGCACGTAAACGTAAGGTCTCTTGGCGACCGAAAAGATGCGGCCGACTCCCCGCCTGCGTTCGGCTGCCGCAAGGGAAAGGAAAGCCATGTCGCTCGATAATCTGTCGCGCTCTGCCTATACCGACGATCATGAGGCGTTCCGCGCCACCGTCCGCCAGTTCCTGGAAAAGGAAGTCGCGCCGAACGCCGCGCAATGGGCCGAGGACAAGATCGTCCCCAAGTCGATCTGGCCCAAGGCGGGCGAACTCGGCATGTTGTGCCCGACGGTTCCCGAGGAGTATGGCGGGCTGGGCCTCGACTTCGGTTACAACGCGATCGTCGATGAAGAGAGCGCCTATTACGGCCGCGCCACCACCGGCTTTTCGCTCCAGTCGGACATCGTCACCAATTATATCGTCAAATATGGCAGCGAAGAGCAGAAGAAGCACTGGCTGCCCAAAATGGTCGCGGGCGAGGTGATCACCGCGATTGCGATGACCGAACCCGGCACCGGCTCCGACCTGCAGGGGATGCGCACGACCGCGAAAAAGGATGGCAATCATTATGTCATCAACGGATCGAAAACCTATATCACCAACGGCCAGAACGCCGACCTGATCCTCGTCTGCGTCAAGACCGACACCGAGGTGCAACCGGCGTGGAAGGGCGTGTCGATCGTCCTCGTCGAGGCCGACCGCGAGGGGTATCAGCGCGGCCGCAACCTTGACAAGATCGGGCAGGACGAGGCCGATACGTCGGAAATGTTCTTCAACGACGTCCGCGTCCCGATCACCAACTGTCTGGGCGAAGAGGGGCAGGGGTTCATCTATCTGATGAGCGAGCTTCCCCAAGAGAGATTGTCGATCGCGGTGTCGGCGCAGGCATCATCGCAGCGCGCGTTCGACGATACGGTCGAGTTTACCCGCGAGCGCAAGGCGTTCGGCAAGCCGATCCTCGATTTCCAGAACAGCCGCTTCGTCCTCGCCGACCTCAAGGCGAAATTGCAGGTCGGGTGGGCGCATCTCGACTGGGCGCTGGCGCGGCATCTGAAAAAGGAACTGACCCCCGAAGAAGGCGCCGCGGCGAAGCTGTGGCACACCGACCTGCAATGGGAAGTGATGGACAAATGCCTCCAACTGCACGGCGGGGCGGGTTATATGAACGAATATCCGATCGCCCGCGCCTGGCGCGCCGCGCGCGTGACGCGGATATTTGGCGGCACGAACGAGATTATGAAGGAACTGATCGGGCGGAAGCTCTGACGGAAAAACTCTCTCCCCTTGCGGGAGAGAAAGACTTGGCTTGGCGACTTGTCGCCTAGCAAGTCTTGAGAGGGGTTCTTACGTTGGCGCTGAAGCGCGACCCCTCTGCCAGCTCCGACTAGGCAGCAAGCTGCCAAGTCTCCACATCCCTCTCCCGCAAGGGGAGAGGGAAGAAGGTGAAAGGAATTCTCCCATGGCCCATGCCTATATCGTTGACGCCGTCCGCACCGCCGGCGGCAAGCGCGGCGGCAAACTCGCCGGCATCCACCCCGTCGATCTTGGCGCCGCAGTGTTCGACGCGATCGCCGACCGCAATGATTTCGACACCTCGAAGATCGACGACGTCATCACCGGCTGCGTGTCGCAGGGCGGGCAGCAGACGATGGACCTCGGCCGCAACGCGGTGCTCGCGTCGAACCTGCCCGATTCGATCCCCGCGGTGACGATCGACCGCCAGTGCGGTTCGTCGCAGCAGGCGATGATGTTCGCAGCGCAGGCGGTGATGTCGGGAACGCAGGACATCGTCCTCGCCAGCGGTATCGAAAGCATGACGCGGGTCCCGATGGGCAGCGTCGCGACCTTGTTCATCAAGGAAGGGCTCGGCCATTATAAATCCGAGCGGCTCGAGGAAAAATATCCCGGCATCATGTTCAGCCAGTTCATGGGCGCCGAAATGATCGTCAAAAAGCATGGCTTCACCAAGGACGACCTCGACGCCTATGCGTTTGAAAGTCATCGCCGTGCCAAAGCGGCGACCGAGGCGGGGTATTTCCAGCGCGAGATCGTCGGCCTCGACATCGACACCCCCGACGGCCGCCAGACCCATCTGGTCGACGAAGGCATCCGCTTCGATGCGACGCTGGAAGGGATCGCCGGGGTCAAGCTGCTTCAGGAAGGCGGCACGATCACCGCCGCCTCGTCGAGCCAGATTTGCGACGGCGCCTCGGCAGCGCTGATCGTTTCGGAACAGGCGCTGAAAGATCATGGCCTGACCCCGCGTGCGCGCATCCATCATGTGTCGGTGACCGCGGGCGACCCGGTGATCATGCTGGAGGAGCCGCTGTTCGCGACCGAAAAGGCGCTGAAGCGCGCGGGGATGAAGATCGCGGACATCGACGCTTATGAGGTCAACGAGGCGTTCGCGCCGGTGCCGCTCGCGTGGCTCAAATATCTTGGCGCCGATCATGCGCGGCTCAACCAGCACGGCGGCGCGATCGCGCTCGGCCATCCGCTCGGTGCCAGCGGCACCAAGCTGATGGCGACGCTGCTCGGGGTGCTCGACGCGACCGGCGGCAAATATGGGCTGCAGACGATGTGCGAAGGCGGCGGTCAGGCCAACGTCACGATCATCGAACGGCTGTAAACTCGCTTCGTGCTCCTGCGAACGCAGGAGCCCAGGGCGATGTGGCGCCGACGCTGCGTTCTGACGCCCTGGGTTCCGGCTTTCGCCGGAACGCACATCTATTTTTTGGAAAGGAAACCCCATGAAACTCGATTCCACCGTCGCCGCCGTCGTCACCGGCGGCGCCTCCGGCCTCGGCGCCGCCACCGCGCGGGCGCTCGCGGCCAAGGGCGTCAAGGTCGCGATCTTCGACCTGCAGGAAGAAAAAGGCCTCGCGATCGCCGCCGAGCTCGGCGGCATCTTTTGCGAAGTGAACGTCACCGACGACGCCAGCGTCGATGCCGGTTTCGCCAAGGCGCGCGCCGCGCATGGGCAGGAACGCATCCTCGTCAACTGCGCCGGCACCGGCAATGCGATCAAGACCGCGAGCCGCAGCAAGGAAGACGGCAGCATCAAGCATTTCCCGCTCGATGCGTTCAACTGGATCATCCAGATCAACCTTGTCGGCACCTTCCGCTGCATCGCCAAATCGGCGGCGGGCATGATGACGCTCGACCCGCAGGACGACGGTGACCGCGGCGCGATCGTCAACACCGCGTCGGTCGCGGCCGAGGACGGCCAGATCGGCCAGGCGGCCTATTCGGCGTCGAAGGGCGGCGTCGTCGGCATGACCCTGCCGATCGCGCGCGACCTGGGCAGCGAAAAGATCCGCGTCAACACGATCCTGCCCGGCATTTTCGACACCCCGCTGCTCGCCGGCGCGCCGCAGAATGTCCGCGATGCGCTGGGCGCCTCGGTGCTCAATCCGAAGCGCCTCGGCAGCCCCGACGAATATGCCAATCTGGCGATGTGCATGATCGAGAATGGCTATTTCAACGGCGAGGACGTCCGGCTCGACGGCGGCATCCGCATGGGCCCGCGCTGATATGCCCAAACCGGAAAGCTGGCGGCTCGACGCCGCCAGCTACCCCGTCTGCACTGAATTTCAGACGCGGTTTCAGGACATGGACATCAACGGCCACCTCAACAATGTGGCCTTTGCCGCCTTATTCGAGAGTGGTCGCGTGCTGCTCAACCGCCAAGTGCGCCCGCTCGGCGAGCGCCCCGCCAATGAGCGCACGATGGTCGCCGCGGTCGAGATCAACTATCTGGCCGAGGGCAATTTTCCCGATCCGGTCCAGATCGCGACCGGCATCGGCCGCCTCGGTAGCTCCAGCTGGACGATCGTCCAGGCGATGTTCCAGGGCGGCCGTGCGATCGCGACCTGCGACACGGTGGTGGTGTGCCGTACCGACAATCAGGCGAAACCGCTGCGCGCGGAGATGGTGGCGGAGTTGATGGCGAATCTAGTGACGCCGGTTTGACTCCTTCTCCCTCGATGGGAGAAGGATACGCAGCCTTGCCCGCGAAGCGGGTTAGGCGGAGTTGGATGAGGGTGATGGTGCGTCATTGCACCGCGGGGTCAGGCCGCGAGCTCACCCCCACCGCTGCGACTAACGAACAAGTTCGTAAGTCTCGCTGCCTCCCCCATCGAGGGGGAGGAGATTGGGCGATGGCGTTTTAGAGCGACGTATCCGCCTCAGGCACCGACCGGATCAGGTCGCGGGCAAAGCCGATCAGCCCGATCTGGCGCCGGCGCTTCAATCGCTCGGCGCGCAGGATTGCCATCACTTCGCCATAACATTCGTCGACCTGATCGTTGATCAGTACATAATCATAGCCGTCCCAGTGGCTGATCTCGTTCGCGGCGCGCGCCATGCGCGCGGCGATCACTTCGTCGCTGTCGGTCTTGCGCGCGCGCAGCCGGCGTTCGAGCTCGTCCATCGTCGGCGGCAGGACAAAGACGCGCACGACGTCGGGGCCAGCCTCCTGATACAATTGCTGCGCCCCCTGCCAGTCGATGTCGAACAGCACATCCTTGCCCGCGTCGAGCAGCTCGTCGACCCGCGCGCGCGGGGTGCCGTAACGGTGGCCAAAGACATGCGCCCATTCGAGGAACTCATCGTCGGCGGCCATCTGTTTGAAGGTTTCGACATCGACGAAATGATAATCGACGCCGTCCTGCTCGCCGGGACGCATCGGCCGCGTCGTCGCCGAAATCGACAGCGCGATGTCGGGATCGCTCGCCAGCATCTTTTTCGAGATCGTGGTTTTTCCGGCGCCCGACGGCGAGGACAGGGCGAACAACACGCCGCGGCGGTTGAGGTGGACGCTTTCAGCCATGGCCGCTATTCGCGAAAGCCGCGCCAGCGGTCAAGCGTCGTATGTTGATATGCCGCACCGGCCCGCTCCCCCACCCGACCTCCCACAGGGTAAACTGGTTTGGGAGGTCGGGTGGGGGAGCGGGCCGGTGCGGCGTTCCACGTCAGTGGAACTTAAAGAGGGGGCAGGGCATGGCAGGAATTTCGCGCAAGGGTTGGCTGGTCGCCGCGGCGCTGCTGACGGTGTTCACCGCCATCCTGTTCGCGATGGGCCGCCCGCCGATCTGCCCGTGCGGCACGATCAGCCTGTGGCACGGCACCGTCCAGTCGAACCAGAACAGCCAGCAGATTTCGGACTGGTACAGTTTCAGCCACATCATCCACGGCTTCATCTTCTACGGTCTTGGCCGCTGGTTGCTGCCGCGGCAGCCCTTGTGGGTCGCCCTGGCGCTGGCGATCGGAATCGAAGCGGCGTGGGAAATCCTCGAAAATTCGCCGATCATCATCGATCGCTATCGCGAGGTGACGATGGCGTTCGGCTACAGCGGCGATTCGATCCTCAATTCGGTCAGCGACGCGCTGTTCATGATCGCGGGTTTTCTGGCCGCGAGCCGGATGCGCTGGTGGATCACCGTCGCCATCGCCATTGTGTTTGAATTGTTCACCCTGTGGACGATCCGCGACAATCTGACGCTCAACGTGCTGATGCTGGTCTCGCCCATCGAGGCGATCAAGGAATGGCAGTCGGGGGAATAGCTTGCTGCGCGCTATCGATGCAGGGGGCGAACCGGCTGCCGAATGCATCGATCGCCGTCGCGACGCCGCCCGTGACGATAAAGCGATATTCTTCGCCTTGCCCCGGGATAAGCTCGGCACGCACCGTGTCGGGCGCCGGGCCCGGTTCGCTGCGGGCGTGCAGGCGCCCCATCGCCAAATCGAGTTGCGCCCCCTGCGGCGTGACGCTGATCGTGCCGAAATCGGCGTTGCAATAATATCCCGCATAGGCGGCGGGCGGCAACGTCAGTTGCGACACACGCGCGGCGCGTTCGGCGCGCTGCGCCGCGACCTTTTCGACCTGTTTCGCCCATTGACCCGCAAATGCGTCCATCTGCTCGGCCGCTTTGGTATCGGCGTGCGCGGCGCCGTGCCGATACCAGTCATAGGCATAAAGCGCGGCGAGATCGACGATCCGAAACCCCGCGCCTTCGTCATTCGTCGCCACTGCAACCCCCAGCCCCGCAGCGGGCAGCACCGAAACATGCGCGCGCGCGCCGACGAACGAACCGAAGGCGTGATAAAGCGTCGTGTCTTCGTAAGCGCCCGAATACCATCCCAGTCCATAGCCGGTCCGGCGGAACGGTCCGAAACTGGCATCGAGCGTCGCCACCGGCGCGCGCGCCGCCGCGGCGGCCTGCGCCAGTTCGCCTTCGTCCGCAAGCTGCAGCGCCAGCCAGCGCGCCATATCGTTGGCGCTGGCGTACATGCCACCCGCTGCGTGCATCGTACGGTCGTCCTTGACCAGATACAGGCGCTCGGCGCTGCGATAGGGTGCCGCAACCGGCGGTCCGCTGCGGTGGGCGAGCCCTTCGGTCAGCGTTTCGGTCATTGCGAGCGGCGCGAGCAGTTCGTTCTGCACAATATCCTGCCAGCGTCTCCCGGTGCGCCGCTCGATCAGCAGCGCGGCGATATTGTACCCGATATTGCCATAGCGGAAGGTTCCGAACGGGGTTTCGGGATCGGCTTTGATCTGCGCCAGCAGCCGCGACAGCGTCGCCGCGTCGTAATCGCCGCTATAGGCGAGCCGGAATGCCATCGCGTCACCCACGAGGCCGTGGCGGTGCGCGAGCAGGTCGCGCAGCGTGATTTTGTCGGCGGCAATCTGCGGCGCGAAAACGACGTCGGGCGCCAGTTCACGCATCGTCCAGTCGAGGTCGATCGTCCCGCGCGCGTCGAGCAGGGCAAAGGCGGTACCAACAAAGCTTTTTGTCGAAGAAGCGATATAGAAGGGCGTGTCGGGGGTCGCAGCGATGCCCGCTTCGATGTCCGCGCGGCCCTTGGTTTTGACGAACACCGGAACGCCGCGATGGACAATCGCGACCGAAATTGCGGGCATGGAGGGGAAGCGGGCCATCGCCTGATCAAGGAAGCGCTCGAAGTCGGCGGCGAAAGCCTGATCCTGCGTCGCTGGACCGGGGGCGGCTACGACCGGTCCAGCGTCGCCAGTCTGCGCGGCGACCGGACAGGCGCTGCCGACCGCGATGCTGGCCAGCACCGCCCAAACCCATTCATTCCGTACCATCTGTGACTTCCCCGTCCGTGTGTTGCCTACGCAATACAGTCGGCGGTGACGATGGCAAGGTACCGGTTCATCGTCAGTGGAGGGCGGTCGGCCGCTGATCGTCGAGCGGGATCGCGGGTGGCAATGCATCGCCCATCGTCTGGCCGTCGGGGGCAAGGTCTGCGGTACCGGCATAGCTATCGACCACGCCCGCCTGCGCCAGCTGCGGATCGATCGCATGCGCCTTTTCCGCGGCTTGGCGCGCTTCGGCGCGTTCGGCCCATTTCTTGGTCAGATAGCCCGCCGCCGCCCACGCCGCCATGGCGGCATAGCGCTGCGGAAACAGCCGCCGTGCCGCGAACAGCGCGCCCGCGCCGATCACGGCGCCCGCGACGGGGTGATTGCCCTTTTGCTTGCCGATTGCGCTGCCCAGCACACCGCCAACGATCCTGCCAATCATGCCCATGTCTCCTTCTGCCCGTATCAATCCGCGGACGGGGGGTTGGGTTCCGGCCCCAGCATCGTCCGCGGATCGACCAGCCGGTCAAACGTCGCGGCATCGACATAGCTGAGCGCCAGCGCCGCGTCCTTCAGCGTGGTTCCTGTTTCGTGCGCGTGCTTGGCGATCTTTGCCGCCCGGTCATAACCGATTTCGGGCGCAAGCGCCGTGACGAGCATCAGCGAGCGGTTCATCAGCTCGTCGATGCGGGCACGATTGGGTTCAAGGCCGGTGACGCAATGCTGGGTAAACCCCGCCATGCCGATGCTCAGCAGCTCGATCGAGCGCAGCACATTGGCGCCGATCAGCGGCTTGAAAACATTGAGTTCAAGATGCCCCTGCATCCCGCCGACGGTTACCGCCTGATGGTTGCCGATCACTTGGCCCGCGACCATCGTCAGCATCTCGCACTGGGTCGGATTGACCTTGCCCGGCATGATCGAGCTGCCGGGCTCGTTGGCGGGCAGGTCGAGCTCGCCCAGCCCGGCGCGCGGCCCCGATCCGAGTAGCCGGATGTCATTGGCGATTTTGGTCAGCGCGACCGCGAGCGTGTTCAGTGCGCCCGAGAAAAACACGAGCCCGTCGTTTGAGCCCAGCGCCTCGAACTTATTGCGCGCCGGTTCAAAGGCGATCCCGGTCGTGCGGCTGAGCTCGGCTGCCATCGCGACGTCGAATCCCGCCGGCGCGTTGAGTCCGGTGCCGACCGCGGTGCCGCCTTGGGCCAGCTTGTTGATATTATGCGCCAGCGCGCCCTCGATCCGCGCGCGGCACGCGATGAGCTGCTGGGCATAGCCCGAAAACTCCTGCCCCAGCGTCAGCGGCGTCGCGTCCTGCAAATGGGTGCGGCCGATCTTGACGATGTCGGCCCACGCTGCGACTTTTGCCGCCAGCGCATCGGTCAGCGTGATCAGCGCGGGCAGCAGCCTTGCCGTGGTTTCGACCGCCACCGCGACATGGATTGCGGTCGGGAAACTGTCGTTCGACGACTGGCCCATGTTGACATGGTCGTTGGGGTGGACCGGCGCCTTGCCGCCGCGGGTTCCGGCGAGCGCCTCGTTAGCGATCCCCGCAATCACCTCGTTGGCGTTCATGTTCGACTGGGTGCCGCTGCCCGTCTGCCAGATGGCGAGCGGGAACTGATCGTCATATTGCCCGGCCGCGACGGCATCGGCGGCGGCGGCGATGGCATCGGCCAGTCCGGCGTCGAGCCCATGCGCGCGGTTGACCCGCGCCGCTGCGGCCTTGATTCGCGCCAGGCCATGGACGATCGGCAGCGGCATGCGCTCATGTGCCGGAAAGGCGAAATTGTGGCGGCTGCGCTCGGTCTGGGCGCCCCAATAGGCGTCGGCCGGAACCTCGATCGCGCCGATGCTGTCGGTCTCGGTCCGCGTTCCGCTCATCCTACCAGCATCCGCGTCACCAGCACCGAACCCGTCCAGATCATCGCGACCAGACCGAGCAACTGCCAATATCCGGTTTCGCCGACCCGGCGGCGCAGCCAGGCGGCGATCAGCCAGACCAGGACGAGCGCGGGGGTGAGGATCATCAGGCTGAAACGCAGCAATCCGTCGGCGATCTGGCCGCGCGAGGTGGCTTCCTCGAACAGGCTATAACCCTCGACGCTCCACCAAAAGGCGGCGGTCAGGACCAGCATCCCCGCGAGTGCCCAATATTGCCAGAACCGGCTGGGGGGCCATGGCGGCGCCATCAGGGCCAGACTCCGCCCGTAACGCCTTCGAGGCGTCGAAATGGCGAAGATATCGGGTTTGTGTGGCCGCAGCGGCTAGTGGTTCTAACCGCAAGACCACACAAACCCGAGATCGAAGCCATTTCGGCGTCCCTTCGGGATTTGACCGATTTTGTCCATGGCCGCGTCAGCGAGCCTTGGAATATATTCATATGCCTGCGCCTCGCTTCCTCGCCCTGAACCAAATCGCCTCAAACCTCGAAGGCGTTACGGGCGGAGTCTGGCCCCTTATTTCCGCTTGCCGAAATCCACCGTCACGACGTTGGACCCGTCATCGCTGATCGTCTCGGGGCGGTCGTTGTCGGCCTCGTCATGCGGTTCGGGCTGGGCGGCATCGTCGTCGCTGACCTGGAACTGCAGCCCGAAATCGACCGACGGATCGACGAAGGCGGTGATCGCGGCATAGGGGATGGTCAGGATCGAGGGCGTCTGGTTGAACGACAGCCCGACGCTGAAATGATCGGCGGCGACCTTCAGATCCCAAAAGCGGTTCTGCAGCACGATCGTCATTTCATCGGGAAATTTGGCGATCAGATGCGCCGGAATGTTGACCCCGGCGGCCTGCGTCTTGAACGTGATATAGAAATGATGCTCGCCGGGCAGGCTGTCATAGCCTTCGACCTGGCGCAGCACACGGCCGACCACGGCGCGCAGGGCGTCCTGCACGATTTCGTCATAGGGAATCAGGCTGTCGCGGACTTCGTCACTCATGGGGCAGGGGGATGAACGGCCGCGGCGCGCTGGTCAAGGGGGGTCAAGGGGGGATCGAGGCGGGTAGAGTCGCCTTGCATGGCGAAAAGTGGCTGCTATGGGGCAGACCATGCGAACCGCAACTGTCCAGCGCACGACCAAGGAAACCGACATCGCGATCGCCGTCAATCTTGACGGAACGGGCGACTATTCGGTGTCCACCGGCATCGGTTTTCTCGATCATATGGTCGAGCAATTGTCGCGCCATTCGCTGATCGACATCACGATGACGGTGAAGGGCGACCTTCACATCGACCAGCACCATACGGTCGAGGATAGCGCGCTCGCGCTCGGCGAAGCGGTGGCGAAGGCGCTCGGCGACAAGCGCGGCATCGCGCGCTATGGCGAAGCGCATGCGCCGATGGACGAAACGCTGACGCGCTGCGTGCTCGACATTTCGGGGCGCCCGCACTGCGTTTACAAATCCGGCTTTTCGCAGCCGCGGCTGGGCGAGATGGACACCGAAATGTTCCCGCACTGGTTCCACAGCTTTGCCCAGACCGCGGGCATCACGCTGCACATCGAGACGCTGTACGGCGAGAACAACCACCATATTGCCGAAAGCATGTACAAGGCGCTGGCGCGCGCGCTGCGCCAAGCGGTGGAAATCGACCCGCGCAAGGGCGATGCGATTCCCTCGACCAAGGGGGTCCTCTAAGGACTAGCCAATGACCGCCATTGCCCTGATCGACTATGGCGCGGGCAATCTTCGCTCGGTGCATAATGCGCTCGTCGCGGCGGGTGCCGATGGCGTGGTGGTCACCGCCGACCCCGATATTGTCGCCAAAGCCGACCGCATCGTGCTGCCGGGCGTCGGCGCTTTTGCCGCGTGCATGAACGGGCTGTCCGCCATCGACGGATTGATTGAAGCGATGGAGCGCCGCGTGCGGGGCGATGGCGCGCCGTTCCTCGGCATCTGCGTCGGCATGCAATTGCTCGCCGACGCGGGCGAGGAGCATGGCACGCACAAGGGCCTTGGCTGGATCGGCGGCACCGTTCGCGCCTTTGCCCCCGCGCCGGGGCTGCGCATCCCGCACATGGGCTGGAACGACGTCGTGCCGACTTTGCGGCATCCGGTGATCGCGGCGGGCGAGGCCTATTATCTCCACGGTTATCATTTCGCCGATGCCGCCGATGTCGCGGCGACCAGCACCCACGGCGCGACGTTCACCGCCGCGGTGGCGCGGGACAATATCGTCGGCGTCCAATATCATCCCGAAAAAAGCCAGGCCTACGGCCTCGCGACGCTTGAAAGGTTTTTGAAGTGGCGCCCGTAGATTCTGGCCTGACCATCTTCCCGGCGATCGACCTCAAGGGTGGGCAGGTCGTGCGGCTGGCCGAAGGCGATATGGCGCGCGCGACCGTCTATGGCGATGATCCGGCGGCGCAGGCGCGGCTGTTCGCCGCCGCCGGCGCGAGCCACCTCCACGTCGTCGATCTCGACGGCGCCTTTGCGGGCGAAAGCGTCAACGGCGCCGCGGTCGAAAGCATCATCGCCGCCTTTCCGGGCCGGGTGCAGGTCGGCGGCGGCATCCGTAATCGGGAAGGCGTCGACCGCTGGCTCGCGCTCGGCGTGGAGCGCGTGATCATCGGCACCGCGGCGCTGAAAGACCCGGAATTCGTCAAGTCGGCGGCGCGCGACCTGCCCGGGCGCATCATCGTCGGGGTCGATGCTCGCGACGGCATGGTTGCGACCGAAGGTTGGGCCGACGTGTCCGACGTGCGGGTCGAGGATCTCGCGCGGCGGTTCGAGGATGCCGGGGTTGCAGCTTTGCTGTTCACCGACGTCGGCCGCGACGGGCTGCTCAAGGGCTGCAATGTCGAGGCGACGGTTGCCTTGGCGCGGTCGGTCGCACTTCCGGTGATCGCGTCGGGCGGGGTCGCTGACTTGGGCGACATCCACGCGCTGCGTCCGCATGTCGCCGACGGTATCGAAGGCGTGATCACCGGACGCGCGCTCTACGACGGCCGCCTGGACTTGGCTGAAGCGATTGCAGCGGGGCGGTGATGAGCAATCTCCATCCTGCTCCCCGGCGAAAGCCGGGGCCCAGAGCGCCACAAAACCTGCGTTGCGTGATTACGCCCTGGGCCCCGGCGTTCGCCGGGGAACAGGAAAGGGTGTCCGCATGACCGTCCGCGTCCGCGTCATCCCCTGCCTCGACGTCGCCGACGGCCGCGTCGTCAAGGGGGTCAATTTCGTCGATCTGCGCGATGCCGGCGACCCGGTCGAGGCGGCGCGCGCCTATGACGCCGCGGGCGCCGACGAGCTGTGCTTCCTCGACATCAGCGCCAGCCATCAGGGGCGCGGCACCTTGCTCGACATGGTCAGCCGCACCGCCGAGGTCTGCTTCATGCCGCTGACCGTCGGCGGCGGCGTGCGCAGCGCCGACGACGCGCGCGCGCTGCTGCTCGCAGGCGCCGACAAGGTCGCGGTGAACAGCGCCGCGGTCGCGCGTCCCGAACTCGTCGCCGACATCGCCGACCGCTTCGGCAGCCAGTGCGCGGTGGGTAGTATCGATGCACGTCGCGTCGCAGACGGCCGGTGGGAAATCTTCACCCATGGCGGGCGGACACCCACCGGGATCGATGCGCTGGAACATGCCGTTCGGCTCGCCACCCTGGGCGCGGGCGAATTGCTCGTCACCAGCATGGACCGCGACGGCACCCGCGACGGTTATGACCTCGCGCTCACCCGTGCGATCGCCGATGCGGTCAGCGTGCCAGTGATCGCGAGCGGCGGGGTCGGCAATCTCGACCATCTGGTCGCGGGGGTGGTCGAGGGCGGGGCGAGCGCGGTCCTCGCCGCCAGCATCTTCCACTTCGGCGAAGCGACGATCGCCGATGCCCATGTGCGGCTCGCCGCGGCCGGATTGCCCGTGCGGTCGCACTGACACCCCTTCCCCCTCGATGGGGGAAGGATACGCAGCCTTGCGCCTTCAGGCGCTAGGCGCAGTGGGATGGGGGTGATGGCGCGTCACGGCATCGCCGCATCAAGCCGACACCGCACCCCCACCGCTGCGACTAGCCAGCAAGCTGGCAAGTCTCGCTGCCTCCCCCATCAAGGGGTAGGCATTCTGGCTTTCTGGCGGTTGGGGGTGGTCAGGCGAGTACCCGGCTGCGATAGAAGCCTGATGACCGCAAAGCTGCGCCTCGCCGACCGCACCAACGACATTTTTCCGGTGTTCGGCTTTGTCGCGGCGCTCGCCAGCCTGGCGATGCCGGTCAATGCCTGGCTCGTCGCCTTCATCCTGATGGGCGCGGTGGTCGCGGCGGTCCATCATGCCGAGGTCATCGCGCACCGCGTCGGCGAGCCGTTCGGCACGCTGATCCTGGCGCTCGCGGTGACGGTGATCGAGGTCGGGTTGATCCTCACCCTGATGCAGGCCGAACCCGAAAAGGCGCAGACGCTGGCCCGCGATACGGTGTTCGCGGCGGTGATGGTGATTGTGAACCTCTTGTTGGGTCTCTGCCTGCTCAGCGGGGCGATCCGGCATCATGAACAGCGTTTCCAGCGCACCGGCATGGGCGCCGCGCTCGCGACGCTGACCGTGCTCACCGTGGTGACGCTGGTTTTGCCCAATTTTACGTCGAGCGCCCCCGGCTCCTACTATACGCCGGTCCAGCTCGGCTTTGTCGCGGTCGTTTCGCTGATCCTCTACGGCACCTTCGCGCTGGTACAGACGGTTCGCCACCGCGACTATTTCCTTCCCGACGGCGATGCCGACGGCGACGGCGTGCCCGACGCCCATGCCGAACCCCCGACCATCCAGCGCACCGCCATCTCGGGCGCGCTGCTCCTCGCCAGCCTGGTTGCGGTGGTGCTGCTCGCCAAAAACCTGTCGCCGGTGATGGGCGCGCTGCTCGCTGACTGGGGCGCGCCGCCCGCGGTGCTCGGGGTTCTGATCGCGGCCTTGATCCTCGCGCCCGAAGGACTGGCGGCGGTGCGCGCGGCGAAGGCCGACCGGCTTCAGACCAGCCTCAATCTGGCGCTGGGATCGGCGCTGGCAACGATTGGCCTCACCATCCCGGCGGTTGCGATGCTGTCGATCATCACCGCTATGCCGATCAGCCTGGGCCTCGACGCCAAATCGACGGTGCTGCTGTTCCTGTCGCTGATCGTCGCGTCGCAGACGCTGGCCAACGGGCGGACGACGGTGCTGCAGGGGGTAATTCACCTGATGCTGTTCGCGATTTACCTGTTCACGACCTTCGTGCCGTAGCGGGTTGGCCGTCGCAAGCGACGGTCAGGTTTTCCGCACAAACACCGTTCCCGCCGAATAGCCCGCCCCGAATGAACAGATCAGCCCGGTGTCGCCCGCGACCATGTCTTCATGGTTCAGGTGAAAGGCGATGATCGACCCGGCGCTCGACGTATTGCCATAGGTGTCGAGCACCGTCGGGCTTTCGTCTTCGCTCGCTTCATGGCCCAAAACCCGCTGCGCGATCAGGCGGTTCATATTGGTGTTGGCCTGGTGCAGCCACAGGCGGCGCATGTCCGCGCCTTCAAGCCCCAGCACGTCCATCTGCTCGACGATCATGTTGGCGACCATCGGCACGACCTCCTTGAACACCTTGCGGCCTTCCTGGACGAACAATTTGTCGCTGTTCGGCCCGTCCTGCTCGATGCCGCCATGGGCGCGGTTGAGGAAGCCGAAATTGTTGCGGATATTGTTCGAAAAGACCGTCTTGAGCTTGGTGCCGAGGATGTCCCAATGCCCCGCCGGGGCGATCGCTTTGTCCTCGACCAGGATCGCGGTCGCGACGTCGCCAAAGATGAAATGGCTGTCGCGGTCGCGCCAGTTCAGATGCCCCGAACAAATCTCTGGGTTCACGACAAGCACGCTTTTCGCATGTCCCGCGCGAATATAGTCGGCCGCGGTCTGGATCCCGAACGTCGCCGACGAGCAGGCGACATTCATGTCAAAGCCAAAGCCGTCGATGCCCAGCGCGTCCTGAATCTCGACCGCCATCGCCGGATAGGCGCGCTGCATGTTCGACGCGGCGCAGAGCACGGCATCGACCTGGCCTGCGTCGCGCCCGGCGCGCGCGAGCGCATCCTTCGCCGCGGCGACGCCGATTTCGGCCAGGATCGACAGTTCGTCATTGCTGCGTTCGGGCAGCCGCGGCGCCATATGTGCGGGGTCGAGGATGCCCGCCTTGTCGACGACGAAACGCGATCCGATGCCGCTCGCCTTTTCGATAAATTCGACACTGGACTCAGTCAGTTCGGTGATTTCGCCCGCCGCGATCGCATCCGCATTTTCCCTATTGTGCAGCGCAACATACTGGTTAAAACTGGCGACAAGTTCTTCGTTGGCGATGCGTTCGGCGGGGGTGAAAAGGCCGGTGGCGGAAATGACCGGCTGCGGTGTGTGCGACATGATGGTCCTGCAAGTGTCTTATGGTTTCAAGGCACGCTGATTAGGCCCGCTCGCGGCGCTGCGCAACGCCCCTCAACCAGGCTGAACACATGCCGACGCGATGGTTAACCCGCTGCTAACCAATTTAGTGGCAGATTGCAGAGTTGCAGGCCTCCGGGGGGATGGCTCCCCGGGCGCCGTGCGGGAGCACGACCATGGCGACGCGTTCGGGACCGGCAGCCGGTGATCTGTCGATTGCGGAAATCAAGGAATTTGCTGCCTTTCCGGCGGCGACGCAGCGGTACATCCGCCGCTCGCTCGACATCGGGCTGGAACGCGACGATGCGATCGCCCGCTGGTCGCGCGACATGGTCGAAGAAACCGCGATTCGCGTCCAGGCGCGCGTCTATCAGCGGATCGGCGACATTCGCGCCCATATTCCCGACGACAGCGGCCTCGACGCGCTCGAACATTTCATGGCGCCGCTCGTTGCGGTGTCGGCGTTCGACCTGGGGCAGGATCGCCTGCCGGGCTTTGCTTCGTACCGTTTCTTGTACGAACGGTTGCTGGGCGCCCATGCGCGGCCGTGGTTGCCAGGCGCCTTTTGCGCCGCCGCGTCGCTGCCGCATCTGCACCCGGACAAGCGGCGCTTGCTGCTCCAGTCGATCAGCGAGGCGGCCGCGACCGCGCCCGGCTGGTCGGCGCGCGAGCCGAGCTTCTACCCCGAATGGGTCGAAAAGATCGACGAGACCAAGCCGGCGAATTGAGCGGTCGGTCCGCTTTGGGGTGGTTTGCGGCCCTCGTCTATTCGTCATCCCGGACTTGATCCGGGATCCATCTGCCCTCGCAGCCTGGGACGGCCCAAGGGGTCATGGACCCCGGATCAAGTTCGGGGTGACGAAATTGCCGTGCGCAATCGGTGGCAACCCGCCCTTTAATCAAATCAACGCCCGGTACAGCCCAAACGCGCTCGTCGCGGTCAGCACCACCCCAACCATCACCAGCATGACCTTGGGCGAAAAGCGCTTGGCCATATAGGCACCCAGCGGCGCCGCGGCGACGCCGCCGATGATCAGCCCCAGAGTCGGGCCAAGGATTTCCTCGAACCCCAGATTGGCGATAAACGCGATCGACACCGCGACAGCCAGGAAAAACTCGACGCTGTTGACGGTGCCGACGATCTTGCGCGGCTCGCCGCCCTGGACCAGCAGGTTCGAGGTCACAACCGGCCCCCAGCCGCCGCCGCCTGCGGCATCGAGGAAGCCGCCAACGACCGCCAGCGGGGCAACGACCTTCGGCTTCGAGATTTTCGGCGGATACAGCAGGCCGCGCACCAGCAGCCAGACCCCGATCAGCACCAGATAACCGAGGACGAATGGCTTCACGACATCGGCGTGAAGCGACGTCAGGACATAGGCGCCCAGCACCCCGCCGATCACCCCGGGCACAAGCAGCCGGAAGAACAGCGGCCAGTCGATATTGCGGTGGAACAAATGGCTGAGCCCCGATGCACCGGTGGTAAAAATTTCGACGACATGGATGCGCGCCGAGGCGGTGGCGGGCGGGACCCCGAGTACAGCGACGAGCAGCGTGTTACAGATCACGCCGAACGCCATGCCCAGCGCGCCATCGACGAGCTGCGCGGCGAAGCCGATCAGGATGAACGGCAGCAAGGCGGTGAAGTCGATGGCCGCGAAATCGATCATGGTAACATCCCAACCCTTTTAGTTGACAACCTGCTGCCGGGATTTGTGCCTGTATGCGAGTCCAATTTTTCTGCTGCCGGTAAAGGGATTTGTTTCCGCGCCGGACCGAAGCCCAAAGCCGCGGCGGCCGTGTCAAAAATGGTCGGGCAGATATTCGCGCGCATAGTCGATAAACGCCCGCAATTTGGGCATCACCTGTTTGCGGCTGGGGTAATAGAGGAAAAGCCCCGCCGTGCTGGGCGCGAAATTGCCCAGCACGAGGTCGAGCTCGCCGCGCGCAACATGTTCGTCGACCACCGGTTCGGCGACCATGCCGATGGCCAGCCCGCTGCGCACCGCGACCATGATCCCGGCAAAATCATTGACGATCACCGGCCCGGTCACCGGGACATCAAATTCGCGATTCCCGTCGACAAACGTCCACGGCATGATCGCGCCGCTCGACAGGCGCATCCGGATACAGCGATGCTCGCGCAATTCCTCGGGTCGCTGCGGCATGCCATAGCGCGCGACATAGGCGGGTGAGGCAACCGCCACGAAGCGAAATGGCCCCGACAGGCGGATCGCGATCATGTCGGCTTCCAGGGCTTCGCCCATCCGCACCCCGGCGTCGAAACCGCCGGCGCTCAGGTCCGACAGCGCATCATCGGCGTATATCTCGAGCTCGATCTCCGGATAGGTTTCGCAAAAGCCCGCGATAATCGGTTCGAACAGCGGCTGGATCGCGCCGCGCATCAGGTTGATGCGCAATCGGCCCGCGGGTCGGTTGCCCAGATTGCGTGCCGCTTCATAGGCCTCGGCAAGGCCGGCATAGGCGGGCGCGGCGCGTTCGAGAAACTGTTCGCCCGCCTGCGTCAGCCCGACGCTGCGCGTCGTGCGCATGAACAGCGGCGCACCCACGCGGGCTTCCAGCCCTTTGATCGTCTGACTGATCGCCGACGGCGACACGCCAAGGTCGGATGCGGCGGCGGAAAAGCTGCGCCTTTCCGCAACACGCAGGAAGGCTTCGATCCCGTCGAGCACCCCATGGGGGATTGTTAAATCCTGCTTCAAAGCACTTGCAGATTATAGAGGATTATCTATGTGCGCAACCGCGCCTAAAAAGGTTGCACAACAAAACGAAAGGAACCTCTCCCATGGCCTATCAGATCTCCTCATTCCGCCGCTTTCCTGCCGCTTTCGCTATCGTCGCCGCGTCGGCGCTCGCGTTCACCGGCCTGATGGCAACCGCCACCCCCGCTTACGCCCAGTCGGGCAGCGACTATCGCTGCGCTGGTCTGGCCGAACAGGCTCATGTCGCCGCCACCGGCGTCGACGGCGGCAAGCAGGCAAGCGCCAAGCGTTTCGTTTCGACCGGCAAGAAGCTGTGCGAAGCAGGTAACGAACGCGCTGCTGCCAAGCAGTTCCGCGCCGCGCTGAAGATCGCCGGCGTCGCCGAAGTCGAAACCGACAGCCAGATGGCGTCGCGCTAAGACGAACCGCTAAGCCAGACAAGACACCAATCTCCGGACCGTCCTCTCCCTCTCCCCGACGGTTCCACTAAACTGGGGCGGCACGCGTAAAGCGGCCGCCCCATTTGTTTGGACGCCGCAAATTTCCGGGTCAGCGGCGGCGGTAGCGGAAATACCAGACTTCATGTGACAAGTCAATCATGCTATTGAAATAGAATGACTTTTAACAGAATTTTGACCTCCAAAAATTGGCCAGCAATCACCCAGCAATCACCGTTTTCAGGAGCGAAAAAACCTCGTGGCCACGCGCAAATCTGCTCTTCGATCGGACCTTTCCAAGACCAATCTTGACGACTCTCTGATGGCGAAGGTCACCGGTTCAAATCCTGTAGGTTGCCTCTCATATCCTCCCTCAGTTAACCTCTCCAAGGTCGCGACAAGTACCGTGCCGTGGGTAAGAATCTGGTGCCTCTCATCAGAAAATTGGATCAGTTCAGGCTAGCACCGCCGGACAGGATCAGACGATCTAGCGATCGCCGGTATCGCAGCGCGCAACCCCGCTGGCGCAGCTTTGGACGGCATACTCCAATTAGATCCATTTTCGGTCGCAGTTTTGGTTGCTGATTGCGGTCGATCTGTTGGAAATAGGCGCGCGCCCGTACAGTCAACTGGGCGAGTGACCGGGTTCCGCCACGTATGTCCAGGCAATTGCTAAAGGTGGTGGTACGTGCTCCAGACGCGCGTTTCCTTTGCTCGGTCACTTTTTCGCGATGCAACGCCTAGAATAATCAGAAATGGGCAATCCCGGGACGATTTATGTGCGAGCGTCAGAGCGGGCGCCACCAGTCATAGACATCCGAAAAGCCGATGACGCCGTCGAACAGGGCGCAGAGGATCAGCATTTGCCGACAAGGCACTGAATAGCGCTCGCGCGCGATCTTGAGATGACGGACCACGGTCTCTTCGCTGATGCCGAGGATGCTGGCGGTCTCGCCAGCAGTCTTGCCGCGGGCGGACCAGAGCACGCATTCGCGCTGCCGCTCGGTCAGCGCCGCCCGCGGAGTATAGGAGCCTGTCCCGATGAGCTGCCGCGCCGCGGCGAGCGCCACGGCGCCGACGATCTCGGCGGCGTGGAGCATCTCGAGCGGGATCCTGGCATTGGGAGCGACGGCAAAGGAGCAGCTTCCGGTCGCTTCGCCAGGCAAGTGCCGCGGCACCGTGAAGCCGTCGCCGATTCCGCTCTCGCGGGCGACCTTCAGCAACTGCCGGTCACCGCGAGAAAGCGGGATGTAGTGATCGACATTGCGCCATTGAAAACCCGTCATGGATTTTTCGCCGGCGCGCCGGATCGGGTCGGTGCCGCTGAGATCGAAGCCGACATAGACATTCGCCCAGGCGTCGGGATAATTATGCACGAGCATCGATGCACCCTCGCCGCCGCCGCCGCGGCGATCGAAGGCGAGCGCGAAAAGATCAAATCCCATGCGGTCGGCGGCGTTCGACAGGGCGGCAAAGAGCCGTTCTTCCTTGTCGGCGCCTGATATGTCGTGTGCGAGTTCCTCCGTCAGATTAAAATGCTTCACGTCGATTCATCGGCCGCCGACGCGTTCCCGACCCGTCCGCCCGCGATCCGCTCCATGGCTCATCGCTCCCGTTTCCTCTCCGGGAGACAATGAAGTTGGACAAGCTGCGCGATGGTCCTCGCACTGCGGCGGGCGGGTGATACCTCAGCCTCTATACGCAATGCCGATCGCCTCTTCGGTGTAACGACAGGAAATCACCTGATAAAGCGGCTTGGTGCACCAATCGGACCCAGATTGACACCTAATGCCTTAATACGCCGACCGCGGCGGAGCCGGCGTCACGCACCGGCGGCATCTGGAGTCGAAGTGGCGATCGAAACGTCATGGGCAAGCAGTCGTTCGCAGCTCGGCGCGACAAGGCCCCAGACCGCGTCGATCACGGCGGAGAATGTCACGCCTTCAAGCTCAAGGCTCGCGGCATAGGCATCCCATTGCCGCCGCTTGTCGCCGTCTTCGAACATGGCAGCCGAGAGCCCCGGCGGACGGTCAGCCGGGATCGGCGTGCCGCGTCGATCGAATGTCGCCGCAAGTGCTGCGTCGAGCGCTTGAGCATTGATGTCGCAGGCCTGCGGAATCGCCCAGAGGTCGTAGAAATCCTTCATGCGACCATTGGCGATCCCGAGCGCTACCATCGCCTGAAATTTCTCTGCGATGACGCTTGTCGGCGAATAGGTGCGGATCTCCGGATCGGGAAAGTCCAGCAGCGTCGCGAAGGAAGTCGGCGGCGCCGGATCCGAGAGGGCGTCGCCAAAGCCGAGGTCGATCGTGATCGGGATGCGCGTTCGTTCGAGAAAGGCGGTCGTTGTTAGCCGCATGCCGCCATATTCGGCTCCCTCGCGGATCGGCCGCGCGGTGAGTGCGTCGATATCGAAAGTCAGCCCGTCAGCCGCCTCGATTTTCATGATCGCGCCGAAATCCGCTATCAGCCGTTCGGCGCTTGCATCGCCGAAGGCGAGAAAGTCGGCGTCGCGGGTGACTCGATTATCGTCTTCGAGCCAGAGCGTGACGAGAAGACCGCCTTTGAGAATGAACTGGTCCCGTAGCGGCGAGAGCGACAGTCGGTAAAGCAGGCGCTCGAGCGCGAAGCGAACGAGCAGAACGTCGAAGGGCTGACGCTCCTTGCGCGCCAATTGGAGCAGCCGGTCCTTGACCGAGGCTGCCAGATTGACGGGTGCCTTAGCCATTGAAGCTGAGCGCCTCGAGATAGGGCTGCATTCGCTTCCAGACCCCGCCCGCTGCCGCGGCCTCGGCGATGTCACCGGGACTCGTCTTGCGCTGGTCGAGCGCTGCGCGCAGACTCTCGACCGCAACCGAGCGATCGACGAGGCGCGGATTACGGAACAGGTCGGCCAGCGTTTTGGGAACCGAATAGATGGGAACATCGACCCCGGCGACCTTGTGATGCTCGATCCCCTGGCGTCGATATTTGTCGGCGAGGCGGACGATCCGGACAGGCGGATAATCGATGACCGGTGCCCAGTCGCTGGGTCCTATTGCTACCCAGACCCGCCGCGGCATCTGGTCGGTGAGCCCGTGGAAAGCGAGCGCCGATACCATGGCGATCACCCCGTTCGGGATGCGCTTGGTGATTTCGGCGAGGCCTTGGTCGGTGTCGATCGGCGCGCCGTGAAGCTGATAGAGTCCTCGCGCGATACGGTCGATGTCGCCACTGTCGACCGCGCGAGCGATGGTTTCGGGTGCCACGCCTGCTGCGCGTAGCTCGCGCGCGCGCAGGATCGGATGCGCGCTAAAGAGCGCTCGAAGCGTCTCGCCTTGCGTTATCGATGTGTGCATGTGACAAAACCTCTAACTTAAATGCGATGTATCATAGGTTTTGTCACATGTCATGCAATGATTACTGCGTTCGGAGATGGGCCCGATTCCACTATTTCCTACATTCACCGGTCATGGCATGCCGGTCAGATGGATCAGGAACCGAAATGGAAATCGCGCGCGCTGGCGATCGAATTCTGGTTCGCCGCCGTTCTCGTCGGCGGCTCCTTCATTGCCGGCCTCGTTGGCGCGATCCGGTCGCTGTTCGGCGGCTGAAGCGTTCCCTCTATCCGGATTCTCAAAGAAGCGCCGGGGCATCAGCGCTCGGGGGCTTGCGGCTGAACCACGGGACGTCGGTCCGCTCGACCTCCAACCGGCTTGCCGGATATTGGGTAACGAGCTTCATTGCCTCCTCAGCCGATGCTTGCAGCCAAGCATCATGATCGGCGGCGTGAAGAATGACCGGCATCCGGTCGTGAATATCAAAGAGCTCCTCGGTCGCATCGACCATCACCATCGTATAGCAGTCGCCCCACTCATCCGTCGGACGCCAGAGCCCGGCGCAGGCGGCGAGCGGCTGGTCGACGACACTGAGCCAAGTTCGCGTCATCTTGCCTTTCTCGCCTTCGGCCTCGGCGAAGGCCGTGATCGGGATCAGGCAGCGCTGGGCGGGATTGGTGAACCAGGTCCGCCAGAAGGTCATCAGCTTGTCGTCGCGGGCGTTGTTCACCGGCTTCGGCTTGCTCGTCGGTTTCATATGCTTGAGCCGCACCGGGAAGCCCCAGGTCATCGACTGGAGCGCGCGCGTGCCCGCATCGTCGCGGACCACAAATCCTTGTCCGCCGGGATAGACTTCGCCGGGCTGCGCATTGGTGAGCGGGCGCCGAGCGCCGAACGCCGAGGCCACTTCGGCAACCGAAGCCTTGAGGGTCACGAGATTGCACATGGCGGCGAGTCCCCTTGGGTGGTTTCGGTCAGGCCGCGCCGAGCATTTCGTCGAAATTCTGCTGGATCGGCGGCATGATGCTGAAGCTATTCTTGGGGAAAGGTCGCAACATGTCCAGCGGCGGCCGCGCCCCCATCAACCAGTCGAACCAGTCCTCGGGGCGGACCACGCCGACGTGGCGATCCTTGTGCGGCGCCAGATCGTCATAGGCCGGGACGGTGAGCACCGCGAAGCTCTCAGGCCACAGGCGGTGCGCCGGACGCCAGACCGCTGCGATGCAGAAGAAAGGCTCGTCGCTGATGAGGCTTGCGGCGTAGATCGTCTTGCCGCGCTTCACGAGGCCGAACTCATTGGCGAGCAGCAGACAGGGGCGATCAATGATCGCGGTCTCGGACTTCAGGAGCGGGATCTGGAATATATCGGCATCGCGCGAGGGCAGCCCCCACAGCATCTCCTTCTCGCATTCGCGCTGGCCGTTCCACACCATCACGCGGTGGAGCTTGCCGATGCCGACCAGCGCGTCGTCCGTCTCGATATCCATGAACTCAGTCCTCAGGCGCGGAAACGGCTGAGCGCGCGCTTCCATTCGCGTTCTTCGGGCATCGGCAGGGCGATGTCATCGGGGCTCGGGTCGACGAGCTCGATCCGCACCGGGCGGACGCGCTTGCCCGTCCGCGCGCCGCAGCGAACACACCAGAATTTCTGGCACGCCTTGACGAGATTGCCGTCCCACATCCTGCACTCGAAGCGCCACCAGATCCCATAGGGATTGAACGTCGCACTATGCCCGCAGCGGCAAACGGGCTTGATCGCCCGAAACCAGGCCGCGGCCTCGAAGACATGCGTGGCGCGATGCTGTCCGTCCTTTGTCCATCCGCCCACGTCACAGGGAGAGTCCAAGCTGGTCGGGGCTTGCGGGCTCCGCGCCGGCACGGACGCTCTCGACGATCGCACGGGCGAGTTCGAACGCGGCCTCGACACGGATGTGATTCGTCGGCGCGGTGATACCCACGCGCGCCCAGCCAGGGGCGGAAAGGATGGTCTCTGCGACTCGGGCAGTATCGATATTGTCCATGCCCTAATGAGAACATAGAGAGAACAATTTGGCAAGTGGGTGACCGGGACAGCGCGGGCGGCCTGCGTGGTCAGCGGGCGCTTGCTGCCGCTGCCGCCCGTCGCCGCCCGGTCCGGGGCGCGCGGCCGCCACCGGCAACGCCAGAAACCGGCGAGGAAGAGATGGCCCGCCCCTGGGCGGCGGACCGCGCGCGGCGAGAGAGGCTCGCCGCCGGTCGCCCCAGGAGAAAGTACCATGAAACTCTTGACCCCCGCGCTCGAGGCGCAGCTTCGCGCCAATCTGGCCACCCGGATCGACACGCTTTCGCGCGGCGAACGCGAGCCGGACCCCAAACCGGTCGTCCGCCTGTTCAGCCCCGTCGGCGCGGCGACCTGGCTCGCGACCGAGATCGATGCGGACGGTATTTTCTTCGGCCTCGCCGATCTCGGCTTCGGCTGCCCCGAACTCGGCAGCTTCGCGCTGTCCGAACTCGAGTCCGTCCGCCTTCCGTTCGGCCTCACGATCGAACGCGACCTCCACTTCACGGCAAGCCACCCGCTATCGGCTTATGCCGAAGCGGCGCGGCGAGCGGGGTCGATCGTGTTGGGGGAGCAAAGGCTCCGGCGCGCGGTCGAACGACTTTCGGGGCGCGGCTGACGCGCCTGGCCGCCTGCCGGGACCGCCACGCGCGGCCCCCGGGAGGAAGAGGGGGGCTGGCGCCTTCGTGACGGGTCCAGGAGCCGGGAGAGTGTCTCGCGGCGGCCCGTCATGGAGAAAGCCCATGGCCAGACAGGCCCCGAAACTCATCCTCAGCCCGTCGCGCGACATCCCGTTCGACCGGCTGTTTCTCTCCCAGTCCAATGTCCGGCGGGTGAAAGCCGGCGTGTCGGTCGAGGCGCTCGCCGACGATATCGACCGGCGAACCCTGCTCCAGAGCCTCAACGTCCGGCCCGAACGCGACGCCTCGGGAAAGGAGACGGGCCGCTATGAAATACCGGCCGGGGGGCGGCGCTATCGCGCGCTCGAACTGCTGGTGAAGCGGAAGCGTCTCGCGAATGATGCGCCAATCCCCTGCGTCGTGCGCGCGGCGGACAGCGATATTCTCGCCGAGGACGACAGTTTCGCCGAAAATGCCATGCGCGAGAGCCTCCATCCGCTCGACCAGTTTCGCGCGATGCAGGCGATGGTCGACAAGGGCGACGATGTCGAGGCGATCGCGGCGCATCATTTCACCACCCCCGCGGTCGTGCGCCAGCGGCTGAAGCTCGCCGCGGTGTCACCGAAGCTCCACGACATCTATGCCGACGACGGGATGACGCTCGACCAGTTGATGGCCTTCACCGTCGCCGACGATCATCAGCGCCAGGAGGAGCTCTGGGCGCAGCTCGATCACAGTTTCAACAAGAGCCCCGGCTTCATCCGCCAGAAACTCACCGAGGACAGCGTAAGGGTCACCGACAAGCGCGCAGCGTTCGTCGGCGTCGATACCTATGTCACGGCAGGCGGCGGCGTGGTGCGCGACTTGTTTGAGGCCGACGGAGGCGGCTGGCTCACCGACCCGGCGCTGCTCGACCGGCTGGTCGACGAAAGATTGAAAGCTGAAGGCGAGCGCATTCTCGCCGAGGGCTGGAAATGGGTGACCACCTCGATCGACCTGCCGTGGGACGCGACGCGCGACCTGCGCGCGATCGACCGCACGGAGGTCCCGATGACCGACGATGAACAGGCCCGCGTCGCCGCACTCGAGGCTGAAAGCGAGGCGCTTTGCGAGCAATGGTCCGAGGTGCCGGACGTGCCCGCCGAAGTGCATGCGCGGATCGATGCCATCGACGCCGAACTCGGCGCGCTCGTCGACCGCCCGCTCGTCTTCGATCCCGCCGAGATGGGACGCGCTGGCGCCTTCGTCTCGATCGACCGCGACGGATCGGTGCGGAACGAGCGCGGGTTCGTGCGGGCTGAGGACGAGCCGGAGCGGGAACTGGCCGATGGCGAGGCTGATCCGGAAACGGAAGCAGGGGGCGAAGGGTCCGGCCTGCGTGGCGGCGGGGATGGCGATCACGTCATACCGCCTGTGGGCAGCGATGGCGAAGACGAATCCGATGCGCTGCGTCCGCTTCCCGATCGCCTCGTGTCGGATCTCACCGCATGGCGCACGCTCGCGCTCCAGGACGCCTTTGCCCAGGATCCGGCCATTGCCTTCGCTGCGGTGCTCCATGCCCTTGTTCTCGGCTGTTTCTATTCCGCTACCCGCGAAAGTTGCGTCGAGATCGCGGCGAACCGCGTCTATTTCAGCAACGCGCCGACGAACCTGCGCGATTGCGCGCCGGCGCAGGCGATCGACGCGCGCGCGTCGGCATGGAAAGAGCGGCTCCCGCAGGACGACAAGGAGCTTTGGGACTTTCTGCTGACCCTCGACGGCGAGGAGCAGGCGAAACTCCTCGCGCACTGCACCTCGCTCTGCGTCAATGCCCAGGCCGAGATCGTTCCCAAATACGACAATGGCCGCATCTCGGCGCACGGCGTGGCGCGCCGGATCGCGCACAGCGATGTGCTGGCGCGGGCGGTTGGGCTCGATCTCGTTGCAGCGGGCTGGCGGCCGACGGTCGAGGGCTATTTCCGCTCGGTGACGAAACCGCGGATCCTCGCCGACGTCGCCGAGGCGCGCGGGACGCAATTTGCCGAGATGATCGATCATCTCAAGAAGGCCGACATGGCGCGCGAGGCGGAACGGCTTCTCGAAGATGCGGCCTGGCTTCCTGAGCCGATGCGCACGCCGGGGCTCGACGATGCTGAACTCGGCGACGCGGAGGGCGATCCCGCCGACTCAGAATTGCCTCCTTTCCTTGCCGAGGATGCAGTCGAACTGGACGGCGCGAACGACGCCGAACTGCCTGTCGCGGCCGAATAATCGGCTTCCGCCCATCACTGACAATCGAACCTCGGACCCGGCAGCGATGCCGGGCCGGGCCCTTTTTTGGAGACCTGACATGAATAATTCAAATCCCATTCGCCGCTCCAACGATGGAGGCTGTCATGGCTGATCGCGTTCCCGCATCGATCGAGATCGGCGGCGAAATCTCTGCTCCAGTTTTCGCAGAGCTGCTCCATATCATCGCCTTTGAGGGCCTGTCGCCCGAATGGGGCGGCGAGCCCTTCGACGCCGAAAGCCGCGTCGTGGGCCAGCCGCTCGCGCTGTTCGACGAGAGTTGCGCCTGGGGCAAGATCGACAATCTCGAGGCCTTCTGCGTCGAGAAAAGTCTGCCCTTTGTCCGTTGGTCGGGCAGCTATCCCGGCGAATGGTCGCCCGAGCGGCTCGTCTACCGCGGCTCGGGTACGGTCGACAGCTATATGATCGATGAAAGCGACCGGGTCCTGCTCGATCGCCGTCTGCTCGTCGAGCTCGGCTCGATCGAGGCTGCGATGGCCTATTTCGACACCGCGGAATTCGCAGTGCCGCCGCTGGTTGTCGAGGGCGATCCGCCGCCGGTACCGGCGGCGGCGGAAAGCGCGGCCGCACCGCGGGAGGCGAGCCATGGCTGATTATTTTTCCCAGACCGTTATCCGTCCGGATATCCCGCGCACTGCGATGACCGCGCTCGAATATAAGGTTCTCGGCCAGATATTCGATCATGAGGATGTCGGCGACGATGTCTATTTCTGCGCCGGCCATGGTCCGAACGATCTGCTGTTCCTGGACCTCGCGGAGGTGAAGGCGCTGCTCACCGAAGATGACGGTGTCGCAAGCGGCCTTGCCGATCTCGTCCGGCAGGAGATTGCCAAATGCGATGCCGACGATGCCGAGCTCGAACTCGATATGTCGGCGATCGGCTTCGAGGGCATTTTCCAGGACATCGTTCAGCGGTCGGCGCTCGACCATGTCGAGGTCGAGGCCGCATGGACCTGCTCGAAAATGCGGCCCGACGGTTTCGGCGGCGCCGCGACGCTGATCACGGCGGACGATATCGAAGCGGTCTCGACGGCGGGATGGCTTGAGGAGGCCATCGCCCGTCTGTCGGGCGATGCCCCTGACTGACGCCTGTCCAGACCATCGTTCACCGACTGCGAAAGCCCGGCCCGCGCGCCGGGCTTTCGCCTTTTCTGGCTCTTGACGCGAGAGGAAGATGTCATGCCCTCGATTATCCAAACGACCGTGTGTTGCCTTGATGAACTGCCCGAGGCCGCAAAGGAGAAGGCACGCGCCTGGTATCGCGAAGGCGGTTTCGACTATGACTGGTTCGAATTTGTTTATGAGGACTTCGAGCGCGTCTGCGACATATTGGGGGTCCGTCTCGACATGACCTCGGTGCGCCTCTTCGGCGGCGGGACGCGCCGGAAGCCCTGCATTTGGTTTTCCGGCTGCTGGAGCCAGGGTGACGGCGCCTGTTTCGAAGGCGATTACAGTTACGCCAAGGGCGCGTTGGCGACGATCCGCCGCTACGCGCCCAAGGATGTCGAACTTCATCGCATCGCCGATGCCCTTGGCTCGATTCAGCGCCGCAACTTCTATCAGCTTAGCGCGCGCATTGGCCATCGCGGTCGCTATTATCACGAATATAGCATGGACATTGTCGTCGAGCGCGACAGCCCCGTCGTCCAGGATATGACGGCTGACGCCGAAGAGGATGTAAGCGAGGCGCTGCGCGACCTGGCCCGCTGGCTCTACGGGCGGCTCGATGACGAATATGAGCATCTGACGTCCGACGCGGCGATCGACGAGATGATCCGCCTCAACGAATATGGCTTCACCGAGGATGGGGTTCGCTTCGGTTGAGAGGGAGAGGCGGGGCCGGGAGGGGGAACCCCCGGATCCTGGAGAGAGCAGCGGGCGGTTCATTCCTGCCCCGCTCTCCTGAGGATTTCAGCCATGCATATGACCTTCCCCGATGCGGCGCGCGGCGCCGCGGCGGCCGCTCGTCCCAGCTCGGTCGCGCCAGCTTCCCGGCGCCTGCTCGATGCCGCTCAGGCGCTTCAGCCTCTGCTCGAGGCGGGCCACCCCTTTTCCACGGCCCAGCTGCGCGAGGCGATGGCACGCGCCTTTGGCGCGAGCGATGCTGCCGGTGCGTGGGACTGGAAGGCGGCTTATGATGCGTGCGAGGCGGCGCAGATCCTGCTGCTTCGCCGCTACGGCGGCGCGCTTGCGACGCAAAACCGCTCGCCGCAACGCGTGCTTGCGATGTGGGAGCGACTTGCCGCGCGCATTCCCACCCAGACGCGCCGCTCAGAGGAAGGCCAGTCACTCCAGCAATTCTCGACGCCTTTGCCGCTCGCCTTTGTGGCGGCGCACGCGGCCTCGATCCATGCCGGAGACCGCGTGCTCGAACCCTCGGCCGGGACAGGCATGCTCGCGATCCACGCCGAACTTGCGGGGGCGAGCCTCGCGCTCAACGAGTTGGCCGACGGTCGCGCCGAGCTTCTCGAGCTACTGTTTCCCGCCGTGCCAATCACGCGTCATGATGGCGCGTCGATCGACGACCGCCTCGACGCTTCTTTCGTCCCCGACGTCGTCCTCATGAACCCGCCCTTCTCCGCCACGGCGCACGTCGACCGCCCGATGCGAGGCACTGCACTTCGCCATATCGCCTCCGCGCTCGCGCGGCTCCGCGACGGCGGTCGGCTGGTCGCGATCATGGGGGCGAATTGCGCACCCGATGCCGCGGCCTTCCGCGCGGGGTTCGTCGGGTTACAGGAGCGGGCGACGATCCTGTTCTCCGCCGCGATCGCTGGAAAAGTCTACGCCAAGCACGGCACCACGACCGCGACGCGACTGCTTGTTATCGACAAGGTACCCGTGGCCGATCCATCGATGCTGCCGGCGAGCCATGGCGAAGCGCCCGACCTGGCGACGCTTCTTGCCTGGGTGACCAGCCATGTTCCGCCGCGGCCTGCCCCGCCGCCCCCTGCGCCAACAGCGGCAATGCCATTCATGCGCGACGCAGCGGCTTCTCGGGGGCCTCTTGCCAGGGGAGCCACGCGTCCGGAGAAGACCGCGCGCGTCGCTTCGGGCGAGCTTGTCTATGAGACGATCGAGTGGTCACCGCCCGTCGGACAACTTGGCGAGGCGATCTACGAGCCCTATGCGCTCCAGTCCTTGCGCATTGCGGGGGCGTCTCCCCATCCGACCGCGCTCGTCCAGTCGGCGGCGATGGCGTCGGTCGCGCCGCCGCGCCCTTCCTATCGGCCGCATCTTCCCGAAAATCTCGTTAGCGACGGCCTCCTGTCCGACGCGCAGCTGGAATCGGTCATCTACGCCGGCGAGGCCCATGCCGGTCATTTGTCGGGCGCCTGGACGGTCGACGAGACCGCGGATGTCGTGAGTGCGGCGAGCGACGATAATGAGGCAGCGGTCCAGTTCCGGCGCGGCTGGTTCCTTGGCGACGGCACCGGCGCCGGCAAGGGCCGACAGGTCGCGGGGATCATTCTCGACAACTGGTTGAAGGGCCGGCGCCGCGCGCTCTGGATCTCGAAGTCGGACAAGCTGCTCGAGGACGCGCAGCGCGACTGGTCGGCGCTCGGGCAGGAGCGCCTGCTCGTCACGTCGCTGTCGCGCTTCCGCCAGGGTACGCCGGTCCGGCTTGCCGAAGGCATCCTCTTCACCACCTATGCGACGCTTCGCTCGCAGGGCCGCGAGGGCAAGGCGAGCCGCATCGAGCAGATCGCCGAATGGCTCGGGCCTGACTTCGACGGCGCGATCATTTTCGATGAAGCCCATGCGATGGCCAATGCGGCGGGTGGAAAGGGCGAGCGCGGCGACCAGAAACCGTCGCAGCAGGGGCGAGCGGGATTGCGACTTCAGCACGCGCTTCCCGACGCGCGCATCGTCTATGTCTCCGCGACAGGGGCGACGACGGTGCAGAACCTCGCCTATGCGCAGCGGCTCGGCCTGTGGGGCGGGAACGACTTTCCGTTCGCTTCGCGCAGCGAGTTCGTCGCCGCGATCGAGCAGGGCGGCGTGGCGGCAATGGAGGTGCTCGCGCGCGACCTCAAGGCGCTCGGCCTCTACGCGTCACGGTCGCTGTCGTTCGATGGGGTCGAATATGAGCTGCTCGAACATAAGCTCACCGACGAGCAGCGACGCATCTACGACAGCTATGCCGGTGCCTTCCAGGTCATCCACAACAATCTCGCCGCGGCGATGGAGGCGGCGGGGGTGACGAGCGCCGAGCATGGCACGCTCAATGCGCAGGCGAAATCGGCGGCGCGATCGGCATTCGAGAGCACCAAGCAGCGCTTCTTCAACCATCTCATCACCGCGATGCAGACCCCGAGCGCCATCGCAAGCATCGCTCGCGACATTGAGGCGGGCCATGCGGCCGTCGTCCAGATCGTCTCGACTGGGGAAGCGTTGCAGGAGCGCCGGCTCGCCGAGATCCCGGTGGAGGATTGGGGCGACGTGTCGGTCGACATCACCCCGCGCGAATATGTGCTCGATTATCTCGCGCACGGCTTTCCGGTCCAATTGTTCGAACCCTGCACCGACGGCGAGGGCAATCTTGCGTCGCGGCCCGCTTATGACGAGGCCGGCAATCAGATCGTCAGCCGCGAGGCGTGCCGGCGGCGCGACGCGATGATCGAGAAGCTCGCCGCGTTGCCGCCGGTGCCGGGCGCGCTCGATCAGATCGTCCAGCATTTCGGGACCGAGACGGTCGCCGAGGTGACGGGGCGCTCGCGTCGCATTGTCCCGCGGACGGGCGACGACGGAGATGTGCGTTTTGCGGTCGAGACCCGCCCCGGCAGTGCGAACATTGGCGAGACCCACGCCTTCATGGACGACGAGAAGCGCATCCTTGTCTTCTCGGAGGCCGGGGGAACGGGCCGCTCCTATCATGCCGATCTCGGCGCCAAGAACCAGCGGCGGCGCATTCACTATCTGCTCGAGGCAGGATGGAAAGCGGATGCCGCGATCCAGGGCTTCGGGCGGACAAATCGAACGAACCAGAAGCAGCCACCGATGTTTCGTCCGGTGTCGACCGACGTCAAGGCGCAGAAGCGCTTCATATCGACGATCGCGCGGCGGCTCGATTCGATGGGGGCGATCACGCGCGGCCAGCGCCAGACGGGCGGGCAGAATATGTTCCGGCCCGAGGACAATCTGGAATCCTTCTATGCCCGCGATGCGCTGCGCCAACTCTATCTTCTGATCGTGAATGCCAAGGTCGAGGGCTGTTCGCTGCTGACGTTCGAAAGTGCGACGGGGCTGTCGTTGCTCGATATCGATGGCTGCCTGCGCGAGGAACTGCCGCCGATCACCACCTTCCTCAATCGCATGCTTGCCCTCACGATCGACCTCCAGAACATCCTGTTCGAGGCCTTCGAGGGTCTGCTCGTGCATCGCATCGAGGCGGCGGTTGCTGCGGGAACCTATGAGATCGGCCTCGAAACCCTGCGCGCCGAGAGCTTCGCGGTGAACGCACGGCAGACGATCTACACCCATCCCGGCACCGGGGCGGCGACGCAGCTTCTGACGATCGAGCGCAAGGAGCGGGTGCTGCCGCTCGATCTTGACGATGCACTGGCGCTCGTCCGCGAACGCGGCGGCGAACTGCTTGTGAACCAGCGCTCGCAGCGTGCTGCGGTGAAGCTCGGGGCGCGCAGCGTGATCGATGACGATGGCGCAATCCACCGCCGCGTGCGGCTCCATCGGCCCCTCGACGCCAGCCACATGCTGCTCGCCGATTTCGTCATGAGCCATTGGCAGCCTGCCGACCGCGATCAGTTCGCCGATGTCTGGAAGGCCGAACTGGCGGACATTCCGGATTACGAGACGTCGACCCTGCACATGGCGTCGGGCTTGCTGCTGCCGATCTGGCGGCTGCTGCCAAAGGAATCGTCGCGCGTCTACCGGCTCCAGACCGACGAGGGCGAACGCATCATCGGGCGCAAGGTCTCGCCGGGCTGGGTGGCATCGGTGATCCGCGACACGCCGTGCGACCTCCCAAAAGACGAAGCGTGGCAACTTCTGCAAAAGGGCGAGGCTGTCTTGCACCTTGCGGAAGGCCAGATGCTGCGCCGCGTTCGCGCCATGAACGACTGGCGGATCGAGCTGTCCGGCTTCAACGATCTTGGTGTTGACCGGCTGAAGGCATTTGGCTTGATTTCCGAAATCGTCTCGTGGCAACTGAAGCTCTACGTGCCGGCAGGGGCTGCTGGCGCCGACGTGTTCGCGCGGCTGGTTGATCGATTTCCGATCCAGCGGATCGCGGATCGCAAGGCCGCCTGAAGGAGCCCCGCTATGGAAAGTCCGGTCCGTGAACTTGCGCGTCGTCTCGGTGAAAATGCCGAGGCGGCGTGCCGCCAATACCTCTCGAACGGTCGCCGCGAAGGCCATTATTGGATGGTCGGCGATAAGGGCAATGCGCTTGGGCGCAGTCTTTATGTGCGTCTCGCCGATGGCGATGGTCGCCGCACGGCGGGCAAATGGACTGACGCCGCGACTGGCGATCATGGTGACCTGCTCGACATCATCGCCGCCAGCTGCGCGCATACGAACCTCGCTGAAACGCTCGCCGAGGCGCGGCGATTTCTGAGCTTGCCTCCATCCGACGCGGGCACGCAGGGGCCGCGTCCGCGTCCGCGCCGGGCGCCCGCTGGCAGCCCGGAGGCGGCAGCGCGGCTTTGGGCGGCGTCGAAGCCCATCGCTGGGACACCTGTGCGCACCTATCTGGCGGGCCGTGCGCTTCGGCACGTCGGCGATGTGCCCGCGCTGCGATGCCACCCGCACTGCTATTATCGCCGGTCGGAGGAGGATGGCCCGTCGGTCAAGTCGGCCTATCCGGCGATGATCGCTGCGGTGACCGACCTCGGCGGCTCGCTCATGGGCGTTCATCGCACATGGCTTGATCCGCACCAATCGACCAAGGCGCCCGTGGCTTATCCGCGGCGCGCGATGGGGCATTTGTTGGGTCATGGCGTCCGCTTCGGGCTCTCGGGCGAGGTCATGGCATTCGGTGAGGGCATCGAAACCATGCTCTCGCTGCGCGAAATCGCCCCGGCACTACCGCTCATCGCCGGGCTGTCGGCCGCCCATCTCGCGGCGCTGGAATTTCCTGCGCCGCTTCGCCGCCTCTATGTTGCCCGCGAACGGGATGCAGCGGGACGCGCTGCATTCGCCGCTCTTGCCGAGCGAGCCGTCCAGCTAGGGATCGATATCCTGCCGCTCGATCCGGCGCTGGACGATCTGAACAGCGATCTTATGCAGATGGGCCATTCGCAGCTCGTCGCTTCGATCGCCCCGCAGATGCACGTCGTCGATGCCGAGCGGATGCTCGATGCAGCCTGATCGCGCCTGGCGCCAGCGGCGCAACGCCTCCAGCAGCGCGGCGGCGAATTGGGACGTCGCAATCGCGCGCGCCATCCTCATGATGCCCGAAATCCCATAGTTGTTTCGGAAAGCGGTGTGTCACCTCGCCGCGGGGATCGGATCAAGCCGGTCCGGGAAGGGGAAGCCCGATCAGCCTGTTCTCGGGAGGCCGCGCCTCGGCCTTCGCTGGAGGGCGACTGCGGCAGCGTGCGCGGGCCGTGCAATGGCTCTGCTCGCGGCTATTTTCCGCCGGGGCTGGCGCCCCTTTGCATCGCGAAACAAAATAGCCGCGAGCCCGCCATCCTTCGCTGGCGCTTCGGCCGCGCGGGGTGCCGCGCGGTGCGAACCCGCACCCGCCGCCGCCGAGGCGTCGCCGCGAAGGCCGCGAGAGGCGCGGCCCCAGACAAGAGAAATGACATGATCGACCTGTCAGACCTTCCCGAACGCGGCGAACCGCAGCAACCCGGCGCCAGCGCCTACCTCCTCCAGGAAATGCAGCTTTACGGTCATAGGCCCTATGAGGACGAACCCGACGCACGGCCGCTTCCAGACGACCGGCTCGCTGGCGGCGCCGTCGCCGATATCTTCGACGCATTGGCGGGCTGCCTGGTCGATACCCGCATCGAGCCCGATCTTGAAGATCTGCTCTGGGGCATCGTCAATATCTTTCACCGCGCCGGCGAACGGATCGAGCGCGAGCTCGACCGCAACGAACAGGCGCAGCGCGAACTCCAGCGCGAGCAGGATGGAAGCGAAATTCGCTCGGTCGAACTCGAGCGCGCGATCGCCGAGGGCATCACGATGATCGAGCGGCGCGACACGATGGAATTTTTCCGCGAATGCGCCGCCGAGCAGTTCCGCATCCATGCCCGCAAGGCCTGGACCCCGCGCACTGGGTCGCGCGTCCGTCACAAGACGATGACCGCGGCGATGATCGACAGCCGCGACTTCATGGACAAACGCCTCCGCGAAAAGGCCCAGGCCCTGATCCCCGAGGGAACGCGCATCGCCTTCAGCGGCGGACCGGCGTGCAACGATCACCGCCACATCTGGTCGGCGCTCGACAAGGTTCATGCGCGTCATGCCGACATGGTGCTGATGCATGGTGCGACGCCAACCGGCGCCGAGCGCGCTGCGGCCTGCTGGGCCGATGCGCGCGGCGTGCCGCAGGTAGCGTTCCGGCCCGACTGGAACCGGCACAAGAAAGCGGCGCCGTTCAAGCGCAACGAGCGGCTGATCGATGCGATGCCCGCCGGGCTGGTCGTCTTTTCGGGCACCGGCATCCAGGACAATCTTGTCGACAAGGCGCGGGCGTTCGGCATTCCGGTCTGGGATTTTCGGCTCAAGGAAGCCTGAGTTGTCGATTTGGATCTGACGGCGCTTGCCATCCGGCGAGCAGGATTACAGGATGAAAATCAATGAAAACCGATCTCGATCATCTTCCGGCGAACAAGCAGCGCGAGCTCGAACGTGTGAAGGCGATCATCTTCGAAGAATTCGAGGATGCGATCGCGCTCGGCACCATGGGCTGGAAAAAGAAGGGTCGGATCGACAAGGTCATCCTCTACGGCAGCTATGCGCGCGGTGGCTGGGTCGACGAGCCGCACACCGCAAAGGGCTATCGTTCGGACTTCGATCTCCTGATCATCGTCAACGACAAGCGGTTGACCGACAAGATCGACTTCTGGTCGAAGCTCGACGACCGGCTGACCCGCGAGCTTGCGATCGACAAGACGCTGCACACGCCGGTCAACTTCATCGTCCACACGCTGCAGGAAGTGAACGATGGGCTGGCTCACGGCCGCTATTTCTTCATGGACGTCGCGGGCGACGGGATCGCGCTCTACGAATATGACGACAAGGAATTGCACAAGCCGAAGCCCAAGACGCCCGAGCAGGCGCTGGCGATGGCGCAGGAATATTTCGACGAGTGGTTTCCGCTCGCCATGCAGCGGTTCGAGCTGTCCAAGATGGGCCGCGAAAAAGGGTTTCTGAAGCCCGCCGCGTTTGACCTCCATCAGAGCAGTGAGTTTCTCTATCATTGCGTGCTCTTGGTCTGCAATTTTTACACGCCCCACGTCCACAACCTGGGATTTTTGCGCACGCAAGCCGAGCGATTAAACATGCGGCTTGTCGATGTTTGGCCGCGCGAGGTGAAGGCAGACCGCGCGCGCTTCGAGAAGCTCAAGGAAGCCTATGTGAAGGCTCGCTACTCCAAACATTATCGAATCAGCGAAGAAGAATTGCTCTGGCTGGCTGGACGCGTGGAGGAGCTGGGCCGCGCCGTGCATGCCATCTGCTCTGAACGGATAGCGAACCTTGAAGAAGCTGTGCAGGCTCCGGAGTAGACCCGGCACATGCGCGTTCGTGACTTCTTCCTTCTCGTCGCCGTGTGCCTGATCTGGGCATTCAACAATGTCCTGAGCAAGATTATAGTAACGGACTGGGCGGTCCCGCCGCTTTTCTATGCGGCGCTACGCTTTGCGGTCGTCGCGATGGTCATGTGGCCATGGTTGCTGCCGATGCCGCGGCCGGCATGGCGGATTGTTGCCATCGCCCTGTGCCTGGGCGGCGGAAGCTTTTCACTACTTTTCGTCGGTTTGCAGACTGTCTCACCTTCTGAGGCCGCGATTATTCTGCAGCTCGGTGTCCCCTTTACCATGCTGCTCTCGGTGCTGGTGCTCGGCGAGCGTATCTACTAGCGCCGCGGACTGGGCATCGCGCTGACATTGGTCGGCGTGCTGATCGTGACCTGGCGGCCCGGTGGACTTTCGCTTTCGACGGGGCTCTGGTTCGTCGCCGCCAGCGCCTTCGCCGGCGCCGCTGGCGCGGTGCTGATGAAGCAGGTTGATGGCGTCAAACCGTTCCGCTTTCAGGCCTGGGTGGGACTGGTGTCGGCGACCGTTCTGACACTCGCTTCGATCTTGCTTGAAGACGGTCAATGGACGGCGGCGACGACCACTGGACGGCCGCTTGTCGCCGCTGTCGTATTCACGGCGCTGATCGTGTCGGTCGGTGCGCACTCCGTCTATTACCACCTCATCGACCGCTATGAAGCGAACTTGCTCGCACCGCTGACATTGATGACGCCGCTCGCGACGATCGGGCTCGGTGTGCTGATCACCCACGATCATTTCGATATGCGGATGGCTATCGGCGGCGGGCTGGCAATGCTCGGTGCGTTGATCGTGGCGCTGCGGCGCAAACCAGCGACGAAATTGCTTGTCGAACGGGAGCTGCGATAGTCGGGGAAATTCGATCCGCATCGCGCGTATGGTGAAGAGTTGCTGCGACGGTCGTTAACCGATGGCGGGGGGGGGGGCGATGCAAGATACGTGTCAGAACTCTGGCTAAAGTGATTTTGTGTTGCGCCAATGCATCAGTCACGCGTAATTCCGTTACGGAATACTGATTTCGATGGCGTGCATTTTTTGCTGCTGTATGCGCCCCGATGCGACCCAAAAGGAGGGCTCCTCCATTCAACTTTGGCGGCCTTTTAGGCCGCCTTTTTTGTATGTCGGCTTTGCGCCTGTTTGTCGCTGTCCAAGTGAAAGAAGCGCGGATCCGAAAGCGGTCATTCATGGACTCGGCCCAATTGGCTATTGGCTGGCACTCCGTTTCTCGGCAATTCTAGCGCGATGCGCGTTTACCACTTCGTCAACTGCGAATACGGTCTCCAGGACATCGCCCGAAGGCGGTTGAAAGTCGCGACTCTCGCTGACGTGAATGACCCGTTCGAGATGCTTTCGTTGAACCTGAAAGATAGTGGTCTCCGCGCCACCTTGGGCAAGGCCCGAAAGGAATTCGGTGAGCGGCGGGGCATGCTGTGCTTCAGCCGAGGCTGGCGCAACCCGGTTCAGTGGAGCCACTATGCAGACCATCACCGCGGGTTGTGCCTGGGCTTCGACGTGCCTGACCGGCTGCTGCGGGATGTGCAGTACCGGAAGTCCCGCGCCGCCGTCGATGCCACCGTCATCGATGCGCCCGGGTTCGACATGGGATCATTCGTGCTGAAAGCGCTGGACGTGAAGTTTGTCCATTGGACCTACGAGGATGAAGTGCGCATGATCGTCGACCTCGAAACCTATGATGATGCGTGCCGGATCTGGTATCGCGGCTTCGATGGCGACCTAGTCCTGCGGGAGGTCATCGTAGGCGCCGACTGCCCCGCGACGCGCGCTCAGGTCGCAGAGGCGCTTGGCGATGGGGCGCGGGGGGTTGTAGCGCACAAGGCGCGCCTGGCATTCGGGACGTATCGCGTAGTTACGCAGCGGAGGGAGGATCTGTGGCAGTAATGGGTGGTTCGGAAGGCGAGGCGAGGGCCGAGGGCGATGGCGTTCCCGTCGTCTTGGATCTTCCTAACGATGAACTCGGCGCTGCGGCTGAAGGGCTTTTCATCTATCTTTGCCCGCGCGCGCTTATCGTCTGTAACAAGAGTGACCGCGACCGTTCGGGATGGGATTTCGTCGTGGACCTGCCTATGCAGGACGGCATCCTGGACCAGCGCAGCAAGACGACCTGTCATGTCCAGCTAAAGGCCACGAAGTCGGTCGGGACTGGCAATGTCCAACTGCGATTGTCCGCCGCGGACTTGCTTGCGAAAAGCCCGCTTCCCGCGGTCATCATCGTCTTCAGGATGAGGCCCGATGGCACGCCGATCAGGGGCTATGTCGTCCATCTTCTCGGCGCGCCGCTTGAGAAACTGCTCCGCAGGTTGAGGCACGAGCAATTCATCGGAAACCGCGATATCAACCGACAGTCGATCTCCTTCGACTACCGCAAGCTCGGCCACCCCTTTGAGGTAACGCCGCAGGGCCTTCGCGCAGCGATCGAACGGGCATGCGGCCCAGATCCTGCCGCCTATTCAGCCGAGAAGCTCGGCCAGCTCGCGGAACTGGGTTACGGTGATGACCGCATCGTCGGCGACGTCTTCTTCAGACCGGACAGCGACGAGCAGCTGACCCGCGTCGTGCTCGGCATGGTTCCGCTGAAGCCGTTGGCTATTCAGGCCTTCGACAATCGCTTCGATATGCCGGTGCCCTATGATCACGACATGCTGAACGCGGTTGAGGAGATCATGCTTTCGCCTCCCTCAGCCGGTGGTTGCGAGATCGTGGTGACCGGCGCGCCACTGACCCCGCCTGCTACCTTCCACGCCGAGATATTCTTCGCGCCTCCCTTCGACGCGCGCCTGCGGATGCTCATCCGTCACGCCGACTTCAGCTTCCTGTTCCATGAGCGCGAGGCGGATTTCGAGACCAAGGGCATCTTCGAGCAGGGCGGCCGGACGCTCGACGACCTCGTGATGCTGCTCCGCGCAATGGCCAACCTCGCCTCGGGCGAAGGTGCAATCGTAATGAGCGGTGACGACGGTCGCTTTGGCCCGATCAAACTGCCTATGAGCAATGTGCTAACCGGCCCCGACGTCGAGGACCTGCCGGCGCTTTACAAGATCGCCTCCGATTGGCGGCGGTTGCTTGAACTGGCCGGCGTGCGATCCAAGGCCTCCCTCGCGATTGGTGACCTGTGGGACAGCCGCTGGATCCAGCTGGCTGCGGATCTGCTTCTTCGGGCAAAGCCAGAGGCTCGGTTCGCATTCGACACGGATACAATCGCGGGGGATGGGGGCGCCTTAAAGGCGATCTACTTCAACAGTGCCGAGCTCGCGGGCGACGGCATTAGCTACGGCGTTGAGATTGAACTTCAGCCCACCACGCGTGATCAGCGCGTCTACAGTTCGGTATCCTTTCGACCAATTGACGTGCGGCCGATGGTCCCCGATCTCTATGAGTACATGGAGGAGCTTGCATCACGATATGAGCATCCAATCATGATTCACCCCGATCACCTGCGGGAGGTCGGTCCGGAGCGGCTTGAGGTCGCCGAAGCCGTAGGTAACGGATCGGATTCTGGTCGGGAAACGCCGCTCCCTAGCCGTCAATGACCTCAACGGTTCCGGTTTATCGGCTTGATGGACCGCGGACGCCCTGAGCTCGCAACTTACACTTCGCACCTTCTACCCGGGTGGCTTCGTCGATTTGCTGGCGAGAACTTCGATGAACTTCTCTGCAATATCGAGATCATAGGAATTCAACCCGTCCAGATGCTTTTGGAGCTTCTGCGCAGCCACGGACGTGCCCACATCCTCGCTGCGCCCGAGCAGATAGTCGGTCGTAACATCGAGCGCGTCGGCGAGCCTCAGCAGATTGTCGAAAGATGGTTTGCGACCGCCACCTTCGAAATGCGAGATCGAACTTGCCGGGAGGCCAGTTTTTTTTGCTAGGTCGCCTTGGCTGATTTTCCTTGCATCACGGGCACTTGCAAGCCGGGCCCGGAAAATCTCACCTGATCCGCTGTTATCGGTCATGGCGATTTCGCGATGAATATATTGACATAAACGACATGTTTCCTATTTTAGCGTTATCGACACGATCATCATGTCGAAAACGTCAACAAGGCGCAAGTGCCTTCGTATGGAGAAATGTTGTGACGAACGAGAATTCCATGTCTGGGCGCTTTGCGATCACGATCGACGGCGTCGAACATCTGCTGAGCGACCCACTGGTCAAGGGCCGCGACCTGCTCGAAATCGCGGGCCGTATCCCGGTCGACGAGCATCTGCTCTTCTATCGCCAGGGCGACGGGTTGCTCGAAGACATCAACCTCGCTGAAGAAATCGACCTTCGCGCGAGCGGCAAGGAAGAGTTCAGCTCGGTGAAGGCCGACCGCCTCTTCTTCCTTGTCGTCGACGGGCGCCGTTTCCCTTGGGGTAAGGATGAGATCAGCGGCGCGGAACTCCGCGTTCTCGCGCTAGTGCCGGCGGCTAAGGATATCTTTTTCGACCCGAAGGGCGGCAGGGACGACCTCGTCGAGGATACCGAGAGCGTCACCCTCAAGGGCAAGGAGGTCGAGCACTTCTACACTGCCGACCGCTCGGACGAACCGCGTTACGTCAATGTTGACCTCAACGGGGACAAGGTCCGGATCCTCGCCGGCGACTATACGACCGAAACGTTGAAGGACGCGCTCGGCGTATCGGCTGATCTCGACCTCGACGTCGTCGACAAGCAGGGCAGCTTCCGCACCCTGCAGCCCGGCGAGGCGATCCGCGTGATCGCCCGCATGAAGTTCGTCAGCCACGTTCGCCAGGGCGGCTCCTCGTGAATGCCGAAGATCAGTTCGACCGCATCAAGGCCATCTACCCGGATGCGGTCGCGCTGGTCGAAGGTGGCCGTACCTTCGTCCATCTGCCCGGGCTGGTGATCGCGACGCGGGCGGGACCGGTGACGCGCGATGCGCTGCTCTGCCCTCACGAGCATAGCGGCTATAAGACGCGGCTCTTCCTTAACGCCGCCGTTCCCGGTCATCTCGCAAACTGGACCCAGCACAATCTCTTCACCCGGAACTGGTTTTGCTGGTCCTGGAACTACATCGAGGCAGAACAGCCATGGACTTCCATCCTTGCAAATCATCTGGCGGCCTTCCGGTGAACGTCCATTTCAAGATCCGCGCCCCGCTTCTCGACGCCATTCGAGGCGACTTGAGGCGGCGTCACGCCTTCGCATATGAGCGCGTTGGCTGGATTTCGGCGGGCGTGTCGCGCATCGGCGATGGCAGCCTATTTCTCCTCGCGCAGGATTATCACCCGGTCGAGGACGCCGACTATATCGACGACCCGAGCGTCGGCGCGATGATGGGGTCAAAGGCAATCCGCAAGGCGCTGCAGCGCAGCTACCAGTCGCGGACTGCGGCGCTGCACGTCCATATGCACGAACATCGCGGCCGTCCCGGGTTCAGCGGCACTGACATTCGCGAGAATGCGAAGTTCGTGCCCGACTTCTTCAACGTCGCCGCACATGTACCGCATGGCGCGATCGTGCTGAGCGCCGACAATATAGCGGGAGACCTCTGGCTTGCGCGTGGTCAGGGACCGCTCCCCATTGCCCGGTTCACCGCGGTCGGCGCCACCCTCTGGATGGAAGGAGCGATGTCATGAGCCGCTATGACCGGCAGGATTTTCTGGGGCCGGACAGCGACGCCCGGCTCCGCGCCGTGACGATCGGCATCGTCGGCCTCGGCGGCGGCGGTTCGCATGTGGTGCAGCAGCTCGCCCATCTGGGAATCGGGGGCTTCGTCTGCGTCGATCCCGATATCGTCGAGGACAGCAATCTCAACCGCCTCGTCGGTGCAACCGCCGCCGACGCCGAGAACGCGACGCCGAAAGCGGATGTCGCCGAACGAATGGTGCGCGGGCTCGTCGCGGCGCCGCGTTTCCTTGCTCTTGCATGCAGGTGGCAGGATGCAACCGAGGCGCTCGCCGAATGCGACATCATCGTCGGCGGCGTCGATTCCTACCGCGAACGGAGCGAACTCGAAGCCTTCTGCCGCCGGATGATGATCCCCTGTATCGATATGGGCATGGACGTTCACGACCTCGGCGATCAATTCGCGATCGGCGGCCAGGTCATCCTGTCTTCCCCGGGCGGGCCATGCCTCTGGTGCCTTGGCGTTCTCACCGACGCGCGGCTTGAGCAAGAGGCGCAGAAATATGGCGCCGCCGGCGGCAAACCGCAGGTGGTCTGGCCGAACGGCGTGCTGGCGTCGTTGGCCGTGGGCCTCGTCATGCAACTGCTGCTGCCGTGGATGCGCGAACCCGTCGCCAGCGTCTACCTCGAATATGATGGCAATCGTCATCAGGTCGCGACAAGCAATCGCTTAAAGGCGGTCGCCGGGCAAACATGTCGGCACCATGGCGCATGCGAGACCGGTGACCCGCTGTTCGATGTTCGACGTCCGGCGCCGGCAAGGCAGTCAGAAACGGAACGGGAGGAGACGCGCGTGGCGCCGACCAGCGGATCGTGGTGGCGCCGCCTGTTAAGCCAGCTTGGCGTCCGAATCTGACCCGGCGTCCGGCACTTCGCACTGGTCGAAGTCGGGCCAATTGCGGACCTTGGGCAGGAAGGGTTCGGCTTCGTCGGTCGTCCGGAAAATGAGGTTATAAGTCTGGGTCGGGCTGTCGGCGTCAAACGTCCAGAACATCGAAAGCCCGGGCACCTGGACGATCAGCATGCTCTCGCCGAACTTGCTGCCTGTCGCGTCGACGACGACATGGGCACGCACCTTCCGCTGGCACTGGTCGAAACCGCGAAGATCGTCGGGAAGCGAGAATTCGGTCACCCACACGTAGCGTGGATATTGGTGTCGGAAGATTTCGAACTTGAAGATATCGGGAAGCCGATTGCGGAGCGTCCTGCCCTTATAACGCCAGCCATAGGTAAGATAGGTCCGCGCCACGAGTCTTGAAGGCGAAACCGCAAAAAAGGAGGGATCGACGGCGATCGCCTTGCCGAGTGCAGCACTGCCTTCGCCGGCGCGCATGCGGGCGAGTTCGCGATACTCTTCGATGCGCTCGACGCAGCTCGCAAGAAAGTCGCGGCTCAGTGTTTCGGCAACTTCGCCGGTCATGAACACCTTCCCGGGCAGCGGCGTCACTGAATAAACCGCATCCTCTTCGAGCGTCCACGGATAGGCACCGGGCGCGCCCGCCTCCAGCGCGTCGTCCTTGTAGACCGGCAGGCGGCAGACCGGCCCCCTCTGGTCGTCGGCGACGATGAGATGCGAAATCAGTTCGGCCGAGGTCGGGTCATCGGGCAGGTCGTCATCGCCGCGTTCGCGCATCACCCGGCCGATGGCAACGACAGCATGGCCGACCGTCGCGCCGTCCCGGCCCTTTAGCCCGATCAGCACTGGGATGCCGGAATCGAGATAACGACCAATCACCTCATGCAGAGGCTTGATGCCGACCCCTTGTTCGACCGCGGCCTTGCCGAGATCGAAGACCGGATGACGGTCCATCGCCCGTAGCGCCCGGATTATGTTGTCGGGCCTCAGGAACTCCGATCCGGCGGGAAGTGAGCGGGTCACGAAATTGTCTGTGGGCTTCAGCGCCGCATCATTGATGTCAGGCATCGAGAACCAGGGTCCGCCATGCGCGCGATGGAAATGGCGTCCTGCCATCCAGATTGCCGCCTGCGCGCAGGCGCCGACGCGTGTGTCTTGCTGGGTGAGCGGGAATCCCGTGACAGTAAGGTCAGCCCCCACGAGGTGAACGGGATAATCCGCCGTTACGTCGATGATCGTCGAGGGGTCGGAAGCAATCGCAGCTGCCGAGATTACCGCCGCTGCAACCGGCGCGTGGGAAACGGGGCGCAGCACCACAAAGCCAAGATAGTCGTCGTCATGTGAAGCGACCTCGCGCGACAGGCCTTCGGGGCTATCGACCTTGCCGAGATACGAAAGGTCACACCCGAAGAAGTGGAGACGCTGGCAATATTTGAGATAGGGATGGAATAGGGTCGAATAGAAGGCCGAATAGGCGGCGGAGAAGTCGCGGTCGATATAGGCCCGCTCGAGGAGATAGGCCTTCGCACCCGCCTCCCTGTAATCGCGTAGCAATTGTTGCAGCAGCGCGGACTCGTCGGCCCCCACCAATTCGGCCAATTCAGTCCAGTCGTCTTCGCCGAGCAGGGGTCCTACCTGGATTTGAGCCTGCATTCAGCGATTGCCTCCCGATCAGCCGCGGTTCGCGCCGACGACGAAATTTCCGAGTCGCTGTTCTGCCGCGAGCGTCAGCTCTTCGAGCCGTTCGATTTCTTCGACGGCCTTCTTCGATGGTCGAAGATTGAAGTGCTTGAATTCCTTGCGATTGGAAATCTCTACACGTCCGTAGGTATTGTCCGCGAGTAACTTTATACCATTTTTCATGGGTCCTCCTCGCGAATCGAACGCGCCCTGCCGGGCCGGCAGGGCGCAATGATTCGCTTTCGCTACGAAACACAGGGCGAGTCGGCAATGAATATCGCCGCCGTTTAGCCCCAAAACTGCAGTATTCCTTAAAGGCCGCACGACTTTCTGCGAACCGGTTGGGAATTTCTGTTCCGAATCCAGTTGGATGTCGGCGATCATTGGCCGTTCACCTTGGCTTCGATTTTCTCGGTGGTTGCGATGATTTCGTCGAAGGCTGGAGCCTTGCCGAAGATCATTGCCTCGGTTGCGGCATAGTCGCGCCGCAGCGCCTCGCGCATCGCCTTGGCCGGCGCGAGGCTGAAACTTCCTTTCGCCGCTGAGGCGAGGTCGAAGTCGGGTCGATTGAAGAACATGCGGGCATGACGCACGCAGTCGGCGCCAAGTTCATCCTTCTCCATCGCTTCGCGGCCAAGCGTGGTATCCGCAAGGCAGTGAAGGTCATAATAGTGGCGCGATATACGCTGGCCCTCATTCTTGAGGACGCCTCGGCGATCGAACCAACTGCGCAGCCCGTGCGCGATGACGATCTTGTCCCAGAAGGTCCGCTCGGCGTCGATCGTCGTTACTTCGGCAACCGCGAGATCTAGATCCGGCAACTCTTCGGCGACATAGGGCGTGACCGTGGCTTTGCCGTTCGGATCGAGCGCCGATTTGGCACCAGATTCGATGCGGACGGCTGGCTTGATATAGCTCGCTTCGTCATGTTCGAGCGACGGATACCAGACTAGCAGGGTCTGGGAGTCGCGGTCGGCCTTGTCGATCTCTACGCGTCCCGCGCCGTTCGTGGCCTCGGCGAGGCGCGCCGCGATATCGGTCTGGAGAGGACCGGTGATATAAGTGCTGCAGGCGTCCCGGATGGCGTCGAGTCTCGCTTCACGCTTTTTGCCCGACAACGCTTCGAGCTCGTCGACGCTCGCGGCTTCGCCGAGATCGTCCCTGTATATGGTGACGTCGATATCCTCGGAAAAGCGCTTGATGAGGCCGTGCGCCTTCGAAAGCGAGGTGCCGCCCTTGAAGAGCAGCCGTGGCTGGTCGGCGCTGCGCTCATGATAGAGCTGGTCCAGCGTCCAGCAGACCCAGAAATCCTTCTCGACATTGCCGAGCGGCGTGCCAAGCCGGTTCGCGGCCGACAGGAACAGGTCCCGGCGATCGGCTTCTCTCGACCCGATGATCTGCTGGTAGCCGGCGCGGGTCACGCGCGCCGCACCTTGGCCGGCGTGACGAGTTCGCGGAGGAAGTCCTGCATCCAGATCGGAAGTGCGGCGAGGCCGTCCTTCAAGTCCTTGCGAAGGGTCCGGCCGTGCCTTGGGTCCAACAATATCGCGGAGAGCGCGTCATAGACGCGAGTGCGCTCCTCTTCGCTGCGGTCGATCACATCCTTGAGCCAATAGAGTGCTTGCACGATTCGCATTGCAGGGCGGCCAGCCCAATAGAGGCGGCTCGGAGCGGCGTGCTTGAAGGTGATTTCTTGGTTGCCGAGCGTGATCGGTTTCAGCCGCGCATCCACCAAGACCTCGATCCGCGCCGGCACAGCCGTCGTCAGGCCGAGGTCGTTAGCGGCTGTCATGCCGTCGACAACCATGCGGGCTTGGTCCCGGCGAATGACCGCCTCGATGACCGCGCGATAATCGGGGACCGAGGGCTTGCCCGTAAGTTCGTTGTGGACGGGGCGATCGTAGAGCCCTCGATCGATGCGGCGGAGTTCGCCAGCCTTGGTCAGACGCTGTAAATTCTTGTCGATGACCTGCCGGTTGCCGAGGTCGCTGAAGTCTGCCGGGGTCCATGCTTGGCCCAGCTTTCGCTTTACTCGGCGCATGATGTTCCTGCCCACATCATCGTCGGCTCCGGACGATTTCCCCATCATGTCCGAAGCATGATACATTTTTCGGACAATGTCTATTTTAATTTGTCCGAAGCATGTCACTTCGTTCGGACGGCAATGTCCGAACCATGATGTAAACTTCAGACAGCTATGTCCGAAGCATGTTGCACTCTTCGGACAGACAGAATGGCGCCGCGCCCAGCCTGTGGACCTTCAGCAGGAAGCCTCAAATCCTCTACTGCAAAAACCGGATTCCATTCGCACGGATTATGTGAGATTCAGCTTCACGAAAATTCGGTTGTCTAATCGATTTCGAGACGGGGCAAAGCAGAACGACAATGGCTGATCACAGCGCAATAGAGTGGACCGACGCTACGTGGAACCCCGTCACAGGTTGCACGAAGATCACCGCTGGATGCGATAACTGCTATGCCGCGCGCTTCTCCGAGCGGTTCCGTGGTCATCAACACCGACCGGCGCACCTATCATGTCGAGCTGCGCGCGACCGCCGCGGCCTATATGGCATCGGTATCCTGGACCTATCCCGCCGATGAGCTGATCGCCTTGCAGCTTGCCGAGGCCGAGGCGGCGAGGGTGGCGCCCGTTGCCGGGGCGATCGATCTCGCCGCGCTCAACTTCCGCTACCGCATCGCAGGCGACAAGGCCGCGTGGCGGCCGGTGCGCGCCTTCGACGACTCGCGCCAGCTAATCATCGAATTCGGTGAGGATATCGCCACCGGCGATATGCCGCCACTCTTCGTCATCGGCGGCAGCGGCGAGGCAGAGCTTGTCAACTACCGGGTGCAGGGCCGCTACATGATCGTCGACCGCCTTTTCGAGCGCGGCGAACTCCGCTTGGGCGCCGGAAAGCAGGCCCGCGTCGTTCGGATCAAGCGTGAAATGCCGCGCCGCCGGGGGCGGTCGTGACCGGGCCGGCAAGCGAGGCGGTGGCGCCCGCCGACGTGCCGGAAGCGGGCGAGCGCACGGCGCCCGGCCCGGAGGTCGATCCTTTTCGGCTACGCGGCGACACGCCGCGGGTCATGCGGCTTTCGCGCAAGGCGCTCGCGATGATCGGCGCTGCCGGCGGCACCGCGATCGGCGGCGCTCTGCTCTGGGCGCTGCAACCCGTAGCCCCGAAGACCGCCGAGAATCTCTACACGGCCGATGGAGCGAATCGCGCCGAAGTCGTCACCGGTGCGCCCGCCGACTATGGCAAGGTGCCGAAGCTCGGACCGCCGCTACCCGGCGATCTCGGGCGACCGATCGTCTCGGCGCAGCAGAACGGCGAGACGATCCCGGTGCCGCCGATGGGAAATCCGCCCGCCGGCGGGCGCTCACCCGCCGACAAGGCGCGCGATCGGGCGCGGCTGGAGCGCGAGGCCGCCACGGCGAGCCGGATATTCCTTGGAGGAGGGACCTCGGGCGCGCCGGTGGCAGACGCGCAGCGTGGATCGATCGAACCGTCCGCCGCGACCATGTCGGCACCCGAAGGCGGCGCGCGGACTCCGGCGGCGGCGCGGCGCGCCTTTCTCGCGGGCGGCTCCGCCGAACCGTTCGAGAGTGCCGAGCGCCTTCATGCGCCTGCTTCGCCATACATCCTTCAGGCGGGAAGTCTCATTCCGGCCGCGCTGATCACTGGGATCAGGTCCGACCTTCCCGGACAGGTCACGGCGCAGGTGACCCAGAATGTCTACGATAGCCCGACGGGTCGCATTCTCCTCATTCCGCAGGGTGCCCGGCTGATCGGCGACTATGACAGCGAAATATCCGTGGGGCAGGAGCGCGTCTTGCTGGCCTGGAACCGGTTGATCCTGCCCGGTGGCCGATCGATCCGGCTCGATCGTCAGCCCGGCGCCGATGCGCGGGGCATGGCGGGGATTGCCGATCGCACCGACCATCATTGGGGGTCGATGCTGCGCGCGGCGCTCGTCTCTTCGTTGCTCGGCGTCGGAGCCGAACTTGGCTCGGACGGGGATGATGCGCTCGTGCGGGCGCTTCGCGACGGGCCGCAGGATACGGTCAACCAGTCGGGACGGCGGCTCGTCGAGCGTCAGATGAACATCCCGCCAACCCTCACGATCCGCCCCGGCTTCGCTTTGCGGGTCCTTGTCACACGCGATCTGATACTCGAACCGCCGGCGGGTGCGGCCCCATGAGCAAGCTGCGCCTAGGCCCCATCGCCGACGACAAGCCCGTGAAGCTGTCGATCGAATTGACGGGATCCCTCCATCGCGAATTGCTCGTCTATGCCGAGGTGCATGCGAAGGCTAATGGCCTCGCGGCGCCTATGGCGCCGGAAAAGATCGCGGTGCCGATGATCGAGCGCTTTATCGCGACCGATCGTGGATTTGCGACGGAACGGCGGCGGCGCTGAGTGTCTGCGGCGTCATCCTCACGTCGGTCAGGCGTGATCACCCATATGTGTTCGTTCAAACCGCTGGCGGCGGTGCGCCAAAAAAAAGACGCCCGCGCGATCGAAACCGTGCGGGCGTCAGATGAAGATCTCTGTTTCCTGAAAGGAAGAGCTCTTCTGGGTCGCACCGCGCGGATAGCGTCGCGAGCCGACCGATAATTGTACGGCAGCGCCAAAAGATACCCTGGAGCTCAAACCGTTGTCGGCTTTCGGTTAGTTTCAGTCAGAAACCCGGCGATCTCCGATCGGCCAAGACCAGCGATTCCCCTGAGTAGCGAACATTCCGGGGAGAGGGGGTCATTTCTTGCCCTATTTGCTCAAAGAATTCCTGTGTCCTTTAGCCAATCTTCCACGAGCGTCGGCCATCGCTCAACGGGATGACGCAGCGGGCGCATGGCGAAGGCGTGCCCTCCCTTGGCAAAGAGATGGACTTCCGCTGGAACACCTGCCTCGTCCAGCGCTCGCGCATAGACTATGCTATTGCAAATCGGATCGACGGGATCGTCCCAAGCCTGAAGAAGAAATGTTGGCGGGGTCATCTTGGTAACTTTGATACCAGGATCAAGCGAGCCCCCCGATCTGCACAGGTGGCCTGGGAACATTGCGATGGCAAAATCGGGCCGGCTGCTCACTTTGTCTATTTCGTCGACCGGCTCATAAGCAGGTTCGAATATATTGCTGGTCTGCGCGACCAGATACCCTCCGGCTGAGAAGCCTATGACACCGATCTTGCGGGGGTTGATCTTGAGCTCGCTGGCGCGCGAGCGCACCAGGCGTATCGCACGCTGGGCGACCTGCAACGCAAGGAGGTGCTTGGGCGTCACTGCACAATGGCAGTCTTCATCATAATGGTGGCCGCTTTTGGGAACATGGTATTTGACGAGCACGCAAGTGGTGCCTCTTGAAGTCAGCCAGTCGCGAACTTCACTACCTTCCAGATCGATCGCGAGCTTGGAGAATCCTCCGCCGGGAAAAACCAGCATCGCTGTGCCATTGCCTGGTTGTTGGGCGGGAAACACCGTGAGAGTGGGCACAGTGACGTTGAAGGCGCCGGTAACCGGACGTCCGGCGAAGCGTTTCGGATTCGTTGCCGTTTCGCTATACTCTGGAGGAAGTTTGACATCCTCCATGTTCGGCGCCGCTCCAGGCCACGGTGGCGTCTGCTGATGGCCCGCTGGGGTTGCCACACGCCCTCCTCCCTGCCCTCAACGCTTGCCGTCTCGGGCATCTTTGTCGGGCCCTTAGCGTCAGGATCACGCGTCTCGGCCTCGCTGCAGCCAACAACGAAGCCTTGAAAGCACAAAAGGCCTGCTGGAATCACGCTTCGCTGCAATGAAATTCCGAACCGCCCCACATTCCGCATTTTCCTGCTTCCTCACCTCGGATCGCCACCGGAAAAATTTCTCCTGACGACATCCAACCCTTAATTGACCGGGTGACCAAAGGATGATTTCTCGGGCTAGCGTCCAATTTTTTTAGGGACATGCCGTGGGTCGGCGATCAATCTCGCTAAACACGCGCCGCGCCTTTGAAGCCGCAGCGCGGTTGTCTGAACAACCTGAATAGTTCGATCGGGCAAGCACTGCTCGCGTCTCAGGCAGGGTGCGATACTTTCGTCATCGGGTTGCGCAATGTGGTTGGGGGCAAAGCATTGATCCGGAGCATGTTCGGCTCGCTCTTGACGGCGGTACTGTTGCTCGCGCTGAGACCGGGCGCGTCCGCAGAGTTAGTTTTCGAGCCGCTTCCGCCCAGCCCGGAACTAAGCGACCGTCGGCAAAGTGCCTATGCCGGGTCCTCCAGCGAAAATCGTACCTGATAGAACAGGTTGGTCCCATTGCCCGTCCGTACGGACGTTGCTGGGCTAAACGGCAGGCCGAGCTTCTTTATGTTTCCCTACTCATGGGGGAGTATTAAAGCTGGATTGGCCGCATCGTGGGTCAGCTGACATGGGTCGATGGAGGGAGCGTCGTCGGTCGTCGTTTCGGGCCCTTGGCCGAAGCAGGAGTTTGGCAAATGGAATTAATGTTCGCCCCTCTCATGGTGGCGGGATCGCGCGCGCGATGAGCCCTGCAACCGTCGCCGCGCTTCTGTTTCTGTCCGGGGTAGCGCCGCCTCCGACCGACCTCGCATCCGAAAGCCAGACTGAGACCGAGTTGCAGCGGGTAGATGATCCCTCGGCCCCACCCGAGCCGCCGATCGTTGTGCCAGCACTCGGCAACACCCCGCATCCCTCTTTAGCCGCGCCAGCAACCTCCGACGACGAGACTATGGCCGAAATGCCCTCGGCGCCCCATGATATTGTGGTGACGGCCCGTGGCGATGCGCCGCCGGGAGATCCGCTTCAAGCGGTCAATATTGCCTCTTATCGGGCGGTCCAGTCGATCGATGCGGCGCTCGTGGCCCCAGTCGCGATGGGCTATCAAGGTATCGTACCCGAACCTGTTCGCGACGGGCTGGGCAATGCACTGCGTAACCTCAGCGAACCCGTCAATTTTCTGAACTTCCTGTTACAGTTCAAGATCGGCAAGGCTGCCGAGACGCTCGGCCGTTTCGCCGTAAACACGACATTTGGTGTCGGCGGCCTTTTCGATGTCGCGAAGACAATGCCTTTCAATCTGCCTTACCGACGCAACGGCTTTGCCAATACATTGGGTTTCTACGGCGTCGAGCCCGGTCCCTATTTCTATCTTCCGCTTATCGGGTCGACGACATTGCGCGATCTGGCGGGCAACAGCATTGACTTGCTCGTCGTGCCGACCGCGGTCGGCGCGCCTTTCGACCGCACGGCATATGCCGTTCCGACAACTGTGGTCAGGCAACTCAATGACCGCATCGAGGGCGACGCTCAAATCCAGCGCTTGCAACAGGAAAGCCTTGATCCCTATGTCGAGACACGGACCCTCTATCTGGAACTGCGCAAACGCGAAATCGACGCATTGAAAGTTAGGCGCAGCGACCGCAATGGCGAGGCTGGACCTCAAACAGAAATCACGGTCAGCCAGACCGGGCCCTTGTCCGATCCAGAAGGTCTCATCTCCGTCGGCCCCCTTGAACTCGAGACGCCGACCTCGGACGGTTTGCCACCGCGACCTTAACGCCAATGATGCACATTTGGCGGGCGCGCAGAGAAGCCAAAGCGCTTCGAAATTTTGCTCGCACGGAACTCAAGCCGTCAACTGCAATCGCCGCGGTGAATCTCAATAAGCTTCCTCGCTGAAGTTTGGTCTTCCGGTTTCGGACGTGTCGAGACAAATGCCCACAACCGCTATCGGTTCGGCCATCGCGGATGAGTTTTTCGATCATGAACGCGTGCCTCGCGCTGTCTCCGACTGGCGTTCCCGAACTCGCCGATGGTCCCATGTCAAATGCTCGTCGCTTTGCGTGGGAACCGCTGGGCCTTCGCGTGGCAAGATGCGCCGCGCGTCAGATGGGTGTTTTGCTCGCCGAATGGCTCAATTACCGCGCAAACCAGGCTGCCAGATTGGGATCTGGATATCTCTTTTCTGTTCAAAAATTATAGGTTCGCAAGCAAGCTTGGGAATATCGTGATCGATGCGGCGGCCAAGAGTGTCATGCTGCACTCGGCAATCAGGGGCCACAAACCGCCGCGATGATCGTGCCGCCTCCGAACGCTGCCGGATTGATCGCGAGCTCGCGGTGCCGGAGACCAGCGTGCTTCCTACAAGTGCCCGTGGGCAACGGTCAGCGCGCCGTTCGCGTCGGTCGCATGCGACATCGCAAGCACAGGCCGCGAAATTCGGAGATCCTTGAGATGGCTCCAGATGACTTGCCTCTTTCCGTCGCAGATGCCCCCGTTTGGTGCCTTGGGCCTGGCGCATGGAAACCGGCGTCGGAGAAGGTTCCCCCGTCTCTCCGACGCCGCGATTTCTATGCGAGTTAGATTGGAACCGCTAAATCGTCAGAATTTTGCTCCGATGGCGACACCATAACGCCGCGGATCAAGAGTATAGATGTTTGTAAAATTACCGGAAGATGCATCGGTGACATAAAGTCCGGTAACCGAGTTGCTATCGAAAATATTCTGAACGAACCCCCGGACAAACCAGCGCTCGTCGGCGCCATTCAACTGTAAAACCGCATTTGCCTGGACGAAAGGTTCGATACGATTAATCCTGCCGTTGAAGATATTGCCATATTGCTTTCCGGTAAGGGAAATGTCGACGCGGGGGACGAGTGTCATACCATTCCCAACCTCTGCCGTGTACTGCACGCCCATCGAGACCTTGACATTCGGCGCTTGGGGCAATGTGTTGCCCTTGATGTTAACCTCGACGCCAGGACTCAATACCTGGATCCCGCTGTTCGCAGGGATAGCGCTCGCGAGGACACCGCAAATGCCGAACGCGCCGCTGGAGGCGATATTGCCGTCCGAAGGAAATTCCTGCGGTGCGCGAAGGCCGAGAGCCGCATTTACTCCCGCAACGAACGCATCAGCAACGCCAGGCGCAGGTCCCGTGACAGCGCAGTGCGCACCATTGCTGATGTCCTTGATAATCACGGCATCAGGATCTCCGCCGCCCGGATCACGCGGATTGGAGAAGAATTGATCGCCGGCGACCTTGGCATTGAGATAGCTGAAGGACAGATTGATAAGCCAGTTCGGGTCCGGCCTGATGACAGACTCCAGTTCGACACCCCAGATATTGGCGTCAACCGTGTCATTCACAGACGTTCTTGCCACGATGCGGCTGAGCTGCAGTCCACTATATTTGTAGTAAAATGCGGTGGCATTCAGTTGCAACGCGCCGTTTGCGAAGACGTTCTTGGAGCCAATCTCGAAGGCATCGATCGATTCAGAGCCGAAACTCTCGCTGACGGCGAAAATCGGAGAAAGCGGAGGATTGATACCGCCGGATTTGTAACCCCTCGAGTAAGATGCATAGAGTGAATTGTCCGGCGTAACCTCGAAGGCCAGAACTGCTCGTCCGGTAATTTCGTCGAAGCTTACTTCGCGAAACTGGGCGAGCTGTTGGCCCGGTGTCCCCGGGTCGGCATCGAAAAGTCCAGACGGCCCGGTGAGAGGCGTTATCGGGGTATCGAACGGATCTCCATCGTTGGCATAAGGGTTCAGGAAACTGATCAGTGTCGTACGCGCCGTTACATCCTTCTTGTCATTGTTGTAACGCAGCCCCCCGGTCAACGTCAGCCGGTCGCTTAGATCGAAATAGACCTCGCCGAAAATCCCATAGCTCTCCAGATTCGATTCCAGCGAGTTGTTCCGATACATCGACGTCGCGAAATAGGATGGCGGAAGGCCGCCCGACAAGGAGCCGAATGAACCCAATATGGCACTGGCGTAATCGAGCGCAAACGAGTTCACATAATAGCTATTGTCGGTGGTTTTCGATTTCGCGTAAATTCCCCCCAACAGGAAATTGAACGGCCCGTCGAAGTCACTCGTAAGGATGAGCTCTCCGCTCCACGATTCGCGTTGTTCCGAAGATCGATCGAAAGAAAGCGGCGTTTCGGAACACAGCGAGTTCCCTTCGAAAGCGCCTCTGCTTCCATCATCATTATCCGAGGTGCACAGCACGCCCTGCGGACCGTCCGGGATGAGAGCGCCGGCAATCGGCGAAAAATAGGCCGAGGAGCCGGGAATGAAGGCCGGCGCCGGCGGAGCAAGACCCGTCGGCAATCCGTTAGCCGCAAAAAAGGCCAGCGTATTGAGCGCCGGGGCGAAACCGGCACGGCTTTGAATTCCAAGAAAATAGTCCTGCCTGGAATCGACTTCAGTATCCTGATAAATGCCGGTGGCCGTCAGGGTCATCGCGCCGAATTTTTGCTCAAGGCGCGCCTGCACCTGTAGCTCTTCCGCAAAATAGAAGGGCGTATAGGCCGTGTTGACGACACGCACATCGCCAGGCTCCTGAAACCCGGAAAACCCGTCAGGGCCATAAAGGCTGCCAAGGCCGAGTACGGCGGGAATGCCCTGAATGGCGAAGAACTCGGAAGAACTGAGCGTCGCACCGACCGTGGAATTTGCGTTCGTGGTATCGAAATCACGTCGATTGTTCAGGCATCCGAGCACGCCCAATGGATCGCGTTGGCACGTTTGTTTCTGGTTTCTGAGGCGCGTGTCCTTTTCCCGGAAATAATAGCCCATGAGATCGATCGTCGTATCAGGACCGGGCTCGAAACGAAGTGAGCCTCGCAACGCGTAAAGGTCCCGAGTGTCGATGTCCGATCCATCATAAAGATTCGTCGTATAACCGTCGCGGTTCACATATATGCCCGCCAGTCTCACGCCGATCATATCCCCGATCGGGACATTGACCATGCCACGCGCTTCGATGCTGTTGAAATTGCCATACTCGAATTGCGCTTCAGCCTCGAAACGGGAGAGTTTGGGTTTCGCGGTCACGACATTCACGACCCCGGAGGTCGCATTCCGACCGAACAGGGTGCCTTGAGGTCCGCGAAGGACTTCAATCCGTTCCAGATCGAAATATTCGGTCTCGAACAGGCGTGTTCCGAACAAGGGTGATCCATTGACATGAATTGCGGTCGCAGCATCGCAGGTGACGCCGACGCACAGGTCGCCAACGCCGCGAATAGTGAATGAAGCTGAGGTGAAATTGCCTTTCGAGAAAGATACATTGGGCAGCGTCAGCTGTAGATCCGAGGCATTTTCGATCTGCTGGCTTTCAAGCGCCTCAGCGCTGAATGCGCTGACAGCTATCGGCACGTCTTGCAAGCTTTGCGCCTGACGTTGCGCCGTCACGACGATGACATCGTTACCGCCATCTGGCTCTTCAGCTATGGCTTCCTGAGCATTTGAGACCTGTGGCAACGCCATCAGGACGGCGCTTGCCAACAAATAAGCTTTGTTATTCATCACCCTTCTCTCCCTGTCTCGATTTTTTAGTTTCTTACGCGAACCCGTCCTTTTCCCCGGTAGTCGATGTTCAAAAATGGGGCAGCTCGCCGAGCTGCCCCGAGTTTGAGAGGTGGCCAGAAGGAGATTTCCGGAGAGGAAAAGATTCTCGCCGCCCGGCTTGAAGCTGAGCAGTTTTTCGGTATTTGGTAAAGAACTTTATTATGGCACTTTATTATATTGCTCGGGGCGCTGGGAGGTGTTCCATCTCAGATCCGAAGAAATCAGTTTATACATCCGATGCTTGCTGTCAGCGCTTCAGCCTTGGCACGGTCGAGCGCGCGCCGACGACTTTTGGATGCGGCTGCGGTACGGCACGCCCGATCCCGAGCGCATGTCCCGCCGAAGCTGGACAGCCTTTTGTGGCTCCATGACCTTGCCTTGCTGTTTGCCTCGGAAGGCATATCGACCAACTGTGCCACGATAGATTTCTTTGTGGCGCCAAGCAACACAGGCAAGAGAAGAAGATCTAAACAGAACATATGAACTCTGCTTGGTTATTTCTGCCTCGGCCTTAGTATTTATGTCTTGCTGTGCAAAAGAGGCCTCATCGTTTAACTAAATGTTGGATCGGCAATTCTCGCATCGCCATTACGGTCGCATGCAACCATAAAATCGCGCTAGACGTTGCTCAAGTCGGCGCTTCCCAAAGCCGGAGAAGGCTCCTCAACGCGGTGACAAAGGCCAGCGGCTGGTCGAGCATCAGATGGTGGCGGGCTTGAGGCACGGCAATGATCGGAATGGCTCCTCCCCCCAGTTCACGAACATATGCCACGGAATCCCGGTTGAAGAGCTGGCTCTCCTCGCCGTGAACGATAGCCTTGCGGCCCGGCGCGTTCACTAGGCGCTCGCCGATGGTGAGCCACTCGTCGGGCCGGTTGCTCCTCCGGAACACTTCGGGAGAGAATTTCCACGTCCAACCCTCCCCGTCACGCCGCAGAGAATGAAAGGCCATATAGTCCAAAAGAAATGGCTCACCGACAGGCTGGGGTGGGGAAAGGACGTATCGACTGCGCGCCGCGTCGTAGCTGGGATAGCGACTTTTGGCTTTGTCCGGGTCGCCGGATCCGGGGCTGGCGCGGCGGAGATTCCAATACGCTTGCAAGAGCGCAGGTCGCATGACCATCAGGTCGCAAACCACAATGCCGGAGAAGGTATCGGGCGATTGGGTGACGGCCGTCAACGCTGCGCCAGAACCGAAACTGTGGGCAATGATCGTGGGCTTGTGGCCATCCGCAAACAGTCCAAGCGCTTCGGCAATTTCGCCGAACTCGCGCCCCCTGGCCAAGGGGTCGGCGTGCCCTCGCATTTCGCTGTCGCCCATGCCGGCAAGATCGAAGGCCACCACATCATAATCTTCGGCCAGAAACGGCGCGATGAAGGAAAAGCAGCGGGCATGCGAGAGAAAACCGTGCGTCATCAGTACCTTGGGTTTCGCCCGGTCGCCCCAGCGAAAGTAATGCGCTTTGGCACCCTCGATCTCTACATAGCCTTCCTCGCGCGGCACCCTGAGAGCGGAAACGAACCATTCGGGCAGATGCGAACCATCGCCCGCCCAGAGAGCGTCGATGTCCTCGGGGCAATCTTCAATCTTTACCGCCTCGTTCATATTGTTGGGCCGTCCTTGCGTGTGAGTTTTTCGAAAGCGAAGCCAGCATAGCTGCCGGCCGCCTCTTCGTCGCAGAGCGCGGCATAGCCAGACACGCTCGGAAAATTGATGAGCTGGCGCTTCTTTCCCGGAATATTCGCGCCCATGTACCATGAGGCCGCCTCGGGAAAGAGCGTCATCGCGCCAGCCGCGGCAACCATTTCAGTCCAGCCAGTTTCGGCAGCCGGTTTGCCCTCGAAAAGATCGATGTCCCTCCTACGCAACCAGACCATGAAATCGCAAATCCAGTCGCCCTGTATTTCCGCGCTTGTCGGGCCATTGGCGAAACCCGACGGGCTGAGAGGACCATAAGCGAACAACATGTTGGGAAAACCCGACACCGCCATGCCGAGATAGGCGCGCACACCGTCTTCCCACGCCTGCCAAAGGGGAAGCCCCTCCCTCCCGGTGATGTTCATGTCGATCAACCCGCCACGCCCGGCATCGAAGCCGGTCGCAAAAATGATCAGATCGCATTCGACCTCACCGTCTTCCATCTTGATGGCCTGGGGCTCGATACGGATGATCGCGTTTGCCTTCAGATCGACCAGCGCGACATTATCCTGCTCGAAAATTTCATAATATCCCTGTTCGAGCGAGGGTCTTTTCGTGCCGAAAGGATGCGGCGGCTCCGCAGGCGCAAGTTTCTCGGCCAGAACGGGGTCGATAATCCGCGCGAGAACCTTTTTGCGCCAGAACTCATAGGCGTAGCGGTTCGCTTCGCGATTGGTCAGTATGTCGGCAAAGTTGTTGTACCAGAATTTGAGGCCGCCCTGCCGCCACAGGGTCTCGAAATGGTTGTTGCGCGTCGTGGCGTCTACATCGAGCGCGGAGATGTCAAGCGACTGGCATTCGAATCCCCCGTTCGTTCGCTTGCGCCGAACAAAAATGGCGGGATAGCCCTGCTTATCACGCTGCTGAATGTCTTCGGTAAGCCGTTCCTGGCGCATGGGCAGGCCCAGAATAGGAGTCCTCTGAAACAAGGTCAGCTTTTCTGCGCATTTGGCGGCCTCCTGCGCGATCTGCACTCCGCTCGCACCAGTGCCGATGACGGCGATCCGGCGGCCCGAAAGATCGATACCCTGTTGCGGCCATCGCGCCGTGTGACACCAATCGCCTTCGAACGCCGCGATTCCTCGCATATCGGGAATATACGGCTTCGATGCGAATCCCAAAGCGGGCAGAAGGAAGTGTGTCGATATTCCTTCCCCGCCCTCAAGCTGCAGGCGCCACCGTCGTCCCTCTTCATCGAACCTTGCGCTTTGGACCCTCGATCCCATCCGCATAAGCGGCCAAAGGCCCAGCGTATCGCAAACATGCCGGAAATAGGCTCTGAGCTCCTTCCATCCGGGAAAGCGCTCGCTCCAGGCCCATGATTTCCAAACCTCGGGTATCGAAAACTCATAGAGCGGTACCTGCGAGTCCACGCGGGCACCGGGATAGCAATTCCAGTACCAAATGCCGCCGGGCTGGGCGGCCGCATCTACCAGCAGCACCTTGAACCCGGCGTCACGCAATTTGTGCAGCAGATAGATGCCGCTGAAGCCTGCACCGACGATCACGGCATCGTAATCGGGAGAGCCAGTCGATCTCACGTCGCGACATTCGATCGTTCGGCAATCGCTTTTGCCGTTGCATAATCGGCCTTGCCGTTCGAGGCTCGCATGGGGATGTCTGTCGGAATTATGGTCTTGGGAGTTTTGTATCCCGCCAAATGTGCGCGCACATGGGTTTTGACCGCTTGTTCGTCGAACTGGGCGTGGTCGTTGAGGTGGACGATCGCGGTTACGGCTTGGCCCCATTTATCATCCGGCACGCCTACGACCAGCGCGTCCCCGATGGCGGGATGGGTCTTGAGCACTTCCTCGACCTCCTCGGGATAAACTTTCTCTCCCGCCGTGTTGATGCAGACGCTTCCGCGGCCGAGCAAGGTCAGGCTGCCATCGGCTTCTACCCGACACCAGTCGCCCGGAATGGAATAGCGCACCCCATCGATCGTGCGAAACGTCTTCGCGGATTTCTCGGGGTCCTTGTAATAGCCTATGGGGATCGCACCCTTCCGGGCGATAAATCCCGGCACGCCGCTCCCCGGTTCGACTTTCTGGTCGGTTTCGTCGAAAACATCGCAGAACTCGCCGATCCCAAATTTCGCGGTGTTCGTGCCGCCCTCCGCAGTGGTGACGGCAAGGCCGAAGCCGAGGCCTTCGGATGCGCCAAAACTGTCCATCAGTACGATTTGCGGAATATGCCGGCACAGGCCGGACTTGACCTCCTTGCTCCACATCACACCGGAAGAGAGGATTGTAACGAGGCTGCTGGTATCCCAGCGGCCAGGGTGGTCGTCGAGCGCGGAAAGCATTGGCTTGGCAAAGGCGTCGCCCACGATCGCTATACCTTCCACCTTGTGCCTTTCCACCGTATCCCACAGTTCCTCGGCATCGAAAGACCATGCCTCCAACGTAACTATCGCGCCGCCAGACATCAGCGTGCCGATCGCAGTGATAAAGCCCGTTCCGTGCATCAGCGGGCAAGAGGAAAGCGTGCGCCTGCCCGGGCCTTCGCGGGCGATCAGCGCGACATTTTCTTCGAGTGTCTCTGGAACGGGGCCGAGCAACTTCTGTGCGTCGAGTTGGGCCTTGCGCATGTCATCATGACGCCACATCACGCCCTTGGGCATTCCGGTCGTACCACCCGTATAGATGAAAAGCAGATCGGCGGGCGAGCGTGTGATGCCGAGCGCCGATCCGTCCCCCTCTTGCGCGAGAGTCTCATAGTGGATCGCAAAGGGCGCGATTGAAGACAGCTCGCCAATTTCGACGAAGGTGCGAACCTTCCTAAGCCGGTCGTTGAGTTCGACGATAGTGTCGCGGAATTCCGAACTGTAAACGATGACCTCGCTGTCGGAATCGTCGAAGATATAAAACACCTCTTCGGCCCGATAACGGTAATTGATGTTCACATGCGTCAAACGCCCCTTGAAGCAGGCCGCCATCAACTCGCCATATTCGGGTCGGTTGCGCATATAGAAGGCGACCTTCGCGCCATCGCGGATGCCGCGTTGGCGCAACCCGCGGGCGATATTGTTCGAGCGCGCCGACATCTCGGGCCAGGTGACGATCCGGTCTCCATGTATCAGAGCCGGCGCATCTTCGGGCATGAAGGGCTCGATCGCGTCGAGAATATCCCCGAGATTCCAGTCGATCACATTGATTCTCCTCTCTGGACGGGGCCGCAGCATCGGGGCGCATGACTCCCGTTACTATCAGGCTGCTCTCGTCCAACCCTGCAGAGCCGCTGCCTCGGCTCGCACCGCTTCGGGGCCACCCAAGACCTGCCGATCGAAGCCGATCCGTTTGAACCAGTAGTGCAGGCCGAGCAGATCGGTGAACCCCATCCCGCCATGCACTTCAGTGGCGGTGCGGGCGACAAATCGGTGGACGTCGCCCGTGAGGGATTTCGCATGGCAAGCCGCGAGAGATGCATCCTCCGGCAGCGCATCGAAGACATGGGCGGCGTACCAGACCAGCGCGCGGCACGGTTCATGGCGTGCGGCCATTTCGGCGCACATGTGCTTTACCGCCTGGAAGCTGCCGATAGGGCGGCCGAACTGCTCTCGCTGACCAGCATAATCGACCGCCTTTTCAATCATGGCCTGCCCTGCGCCTAAGCTGTCGGCGGCAAGGATCACGCGGCCAGCATCGCGCAGCCGAGCCGATGCTGTGCCGCCGTCGTCGGCAAGCGGATCGGTCTCGACAGCCGCAAAGGACAATTCTCCCACGCTGCGCGTGCGATCGATGGTGGTGAGGCGGGTCGCCTTGAGTCCCGATGCTAGGGCTGGGACGAGGTGCAGCCTGCCACCGGCGTCCGCTACGAGATACGCGTCCGCGCCTTCGAAATCGAGGCAGAACAGGGCGGTGCCGCTAAGCTTCCCTTCGACGAATTGAACTCCCGCGCCGTCGCGCGCCTGGACCGTCGCGGAAATCGCGACTCCGATACGGGCCTCGCCACGCGCGATCTTCGGAAGCCATTGGCACTTTTGCTTGTTAGTTCCTGCCTCGCTCAGCGCGATCGGGGCGAGAACTACGCTGGCTAGAAATGGCGCTGGTGTGACCGCATAGGCGAGTTGTTCCGCCACGACCGCAGCGTCGAGAAGGGTCATGCCTAGGCCACCATGCTCTTCGGGGACAAGCATGGCTGGGACCGCCAGATCGTGGAGGGCTCCGAAAATAGTGTCACTTAACGGGTTGTCGCGCCCGGCACATTCGCGGACATGCTCAAGCGGGGAGGTATCGGCAAGACACCGCGCAACTGCGTCGCGCAGTATCTGCTGATCCTGCGAAAGGCCGAAGTCCATCACGCCGCTCCCTGCCTGTCGGTCTGCATGCCTGCCGCTCCCTTCGCTTCGTCGGAAATCCGCGCCAGCTTCGGCTCGCGCGGCATCTCTAGGCCACGTTCGGCGATGATGTTCTTCTGGATCTGCGCGGTGCCGCCACCTATTATGAGGCCGAGTTGGAACATATAGTTCCATTGCCAAGCCCCTCCGTCTCGTTCCCGCGGGCTGCGGTGATACAAAATGCCCATCTCGCCCATCGCGTCGATCGCCAGCGCAGAGATCTGATGCGCGACCTCGCAACTCTGCAGTTTGACGATCAGCTTCGCCATGCCGCCAGGCTCGCCCTTGAGGCTGTTCGATAGAATGCGCATTCCATTACATTTCATCGCCGTCACTTCGGCCTGGAGCGCCACCAGCCGGTCGCGCAGGACCGCATTGTCGATCGCCCGACCTTCGCCGATGGATTCCTGCTGCATCAGGCCAATCAATGCCTGCAGCCGGTTCTCGAGTGCGTCGGGATCGCCCAGCATTCCGCGCTCGTGGCCAAGCGTTGCGTTCGCGACGAACCAGCCCTGTCCTCGCTGGCCGACGATCTGGTCCACCGGAACCCGCACATTAGTAAAGAATGTCTCGTTGAACTCGGCGTGACCGGTCATCGTCTTCAAGGGGCGTACCTCGATCCCCGGTATGTCCATCGAGAAAATCAGATAAGAGATACCGCTATGCTTCGAGGCCTCGAGTTCGGTCCTCACAAGGCAAAAGATCATGTCGGCTTGCTTCGCGGTGCTGGTCCAGATTTTCTGGCCATTTATAACGAATTCTCCATTTTCGATGCGCGCGCTGGTCTTGAGGTTGGCGAGGTCCGATCCCGCACCGGGTTCGGAATATCCTTGGCACCACACGACTTCGCCCGTCAGCGTTGCTGCGATCCACCGCCGCTTCTGTTCATCGGTGCCCAACTCGAGCAAAGTCGGGACGAGCATTGAGATGCCCTGGTTCGCCAAGCCGCTCGGAAGCCGAGCTCGCGAAAACTCTTCCGCGATAATGCGCGATTTGAGTATATCCGGCGCCGCTCCGTAGCCGCCATATTCGGCCGGTATCGTGCGCGCCGTATAGCCGTGCTCGATCAATAGCTTTTGCCATCGGATAGCTTCGGCTGAGGGCCGGGAGAACCGGGTGGCGGAGGGTGGCGCCAAATGTCTGTGCGCATTGATGAAGGCGCGGATCTCCGCGCGGAAGGCGTCATATTGGGGGCCGTAGTCGAGATCCATGTCGTCTCTACCCTTCACGCGGACGAAAAACAGGAAGGCGAAAGTCCCCCCCGATCATTTCGAAATCGAGTTCGACCGGCAGATCGAGTGCGAGGATGTCACGCTCGCAATCCACGAGGCGCGTGGCCATGCGCACGCCTTCCTCAAGTTCCACCACGGCAGCCACGAACGGGACGTCGGCGGCAAAAGCGGGGTGCAGCGCCTGATGGGTCACGGTCCAGGAAAAAAGCGTGCCCTTGCCGCTGCTGGGTTCCCAGGAATAGTCTGGCGAGCCGCATCGTGCACACATGTAGCGAGGCAGGTGGCGAAAGATGCCGCAACTTCCGCAACGCTGGAAATAGAGTTGACCGTCCTGGCACAGCCTCCAGAACTCCTGTTCGATCGGGTCCTGCGGCCGCGGCTGCGGCTTGGCCGGCGTTGCCTGCGCGGAGGGCCGCGCCTTGGGAGGCACATCATGCTCGTCGCTCATGCAAACCTCCTGAGGATCGCGATGCTGCCATCGCCAAGGTCTCCCCAGCCTGTCACAAGGCCGGTCTGGGCTCCGATCACTTGACGCTCGCCGCAGTCATGGCGCAGCTGTCGTACTGCTTCCACAACATGGTTGAGACCCCAGACATGCGCCTCGCTAAGCAAGCCGCCATGGGTGTTGATCGGTAAGCGCCCGCCCAGCTCGATCTGGCCATTGGCGACAAATTCGGCCTGCGCGCCAGGCTCGCAATATCCGAGCGATTCGAGCTGCAGCAGAACGATATAGGTGAAACAATCGTAGATCTGGAGGAAGTCCATGTCGTCGCGCGTGACGCCCGCCATATCGAATGCGCGCGGGGCGGCATCGCTGAGGCCGATCTTGAAGGGGTCGGGGCGGGAAGGGATGTCGTCGGCGGGATAGGGATGGCCTTCGGCCGCGCCGGCGATGCTGACGGGCACATGCGGCATGTCTTTGGCACGGTCCATGCGCGAGAGGACGACAGCACAGGCGCCATCGGTCTCGAGGCAGCAATCGTAGAGGCGAAACGGCTCAGATATCCAGCGCGCCGAATAATAGGTTTCCGCGTCGAGTTCGCGGCCATAGGTAAAGGCGCGTGGATTCAATTGCGCATGACGGCGGCAGGCGAGCGCCACGGCCGCCATCGCATCTTCGCCAACGCCGTAGAGCTTCGAGTGACGGGTCGCCAGCCAGGCGTACATCTGCACCGGCAACAATACGCCGTAGGGGCTGTAGTAGCCTTGGATCGTATTGGTCAGGGTGTTCATGTTCATCGGCCGGGTGGGCGGGGCGCCCGGCTTAGGTCTGAGAGCGGAATAGCCGTTCCAGCCCAGTGTCACGAGCACATGATCGCATAGACCACAGGCGATCGCCATGGCGGCATTCTGTAGTGCCGTTGTCGGGCTGGCGCCGCCCATGTGCACGGTTGCCGCATAGCGCAGCACATCAATGCCCAGATTGGCGGCCATCTCCTCCGACGTCGTATAGATTGGCGGCGGCACCATGCCGTCGATATCGGAGGGTTTCAGTCCAGCATCCGCGATGGCCCGGCGCGAGGCGGTGAGCATCATTTCCACTGCAGTCCGCTCGGTGCCCTTGACGAAATCGGTCTGGCCGACCCCGGTGATTGCTGCCTTGTCGGCAAAGGAAAGGGTGGATGAAAGATTCATGCCGCGTCCCTGTCTCGCTCGCCGGTCAGAAATGAGTTCCGGCGCCGGCCAATGCTCTCTCCGCGCCCTCTATAAGGTCGCGCATCACGACTGCCGCTGGGCGGATCGCATCGATCAGACCAATCCCCTGGCCTGCGAAGCCGGGCATGATGTCCTTGCGTGCGGCCTTGATGCCAGAAGCCATGACAGGCCCCGAAACCATCGACTGATAAGGCATCGGAAGCGGCTCTTTGCCGGCCGCCACCCAAGCATCGGCCCATTTGTTCCGAATCATCCGGGCAGGCTTGCCCGTTAGCGATCGGCTGACCACCGTATCGGCATCGCCGCTTTCGGTGATGGCTTCTTTCTGAAATTGTTCGATACCTGCTTCGTCGGTTGCGAGGAACGCCGATCCGATCCACGCCCCCTGGGCGCCGAGCATCATCGCTGCGGCGACTCCGCGACCATCGGCTATTCCTCCCGCACCGATTACGGGAACACGATCGCCGACTGCATCAACCACTTGCGGAATCAGCGAGAAGGTTCCGACAGGAGAGTTGTGGCCGCCGCCGTCGTGACCCTGCGCGACGATCAGGTCGATACCCGATTCCACTACCTGCAGGGCGTGCTTGACCTTTCCGATCACCGCCATGACCTTGGTGCCATTGGCATGAAGGCGTTCCATCCACGGTTCGGGATTGCCAAGGCCTGCGGCATAGACCGGCACTTTTTCTTCGATGATTACTTCCATCTGCGCTTCGAAGAACTCCCGCGAGAACAGCTGCAGTCCGCCCTTGCCCATGTCCGGGGCGCCCGCCGCGCGCATCGCCGTGGCGGCGTCCACTGCGGGCAAATGCTCGCGCTCCATGAATTCGCGGGTGAACTCCTGATATTCGCCGAGCAAAGCCAGGGGGTTTTCTGCTACACCTCCGCTCTCCGGCGCCGAACCGCGCCTGACAGACGCCGGCAGCAAGGTATCGACCCCAAAAGGCATGTCGGTCATCTCGCGGGTTTGCCTGATCCAGCTACGTAACTGGTCGGGCGAGCATGCGGCAGCGCCGAGAACACCAAGTCCGCCTGCGTTCGACACCGCGGCAGCGAGTGCAGGCACGCTCGCCCCGCCCATTCCAGCCAGAAGAATCGGATATTCGATCCCGAGAATTTTGCAAACAGGGCTCTTCAGCGCCATTATCCTACCCTCTCCGTTCCGCGCCCGATCAGACGCAATTTTCTAAATCTGCCCCCACCTGACACGCTGGGATACAAGCTCGGGGCTTCGCTCTGCCAGATAGGACGCGGATCCCGAGACGAGCCGGGCCATGGCCTGACGCGCCGCTTCGGAATCCCCGGTGCGTACTGCTTCGAGGACACGGCGGAGGAATCGCAATTGGACCGCTCGCTCCTGCGCCGAATAGCCAAGTGAGTGAGAGAATTCGCGCGTAATTAAATGCAGCGTCGACGTTAATAGCCCGAACAATGGATTGCCGCTGGCCCAGCCGAGAAGGTCATGAAAACGACGGTTCAGTTCCTCGAACTGGCCTCCGGCTTCATTTCGTTCCAGCTCTTTGAGGCAATCGGCGAGTGCGCTCAGGTCGCCGGTAGTCGCGCGCTGGGCGGCGTAGGCGGCAACATCCGCGGCGATCGCTTCACGTAGTTCGAGCAGGCCTCTGAGGTCGGCGTCCATGAAATGCAGAATTAGCGAGAGACTGTTTGCAAAGTCGCCGGTCTGCGGACGCGCAACCACCGGACCGCCGCTACGGCCCAGCTGAAGATGGATAACGCCCTGGAGCTCAAGGAAGCGGAGCGCTTCGCGCAAGGTCGCTCGCGCGACATCATATCGCGCAAGCATTTCTTCCTCACGCGGCAACCTGTCGCCCGGGGCGTGTGCACCTGCCTCGATATCGCGAACGATGTGCTGGGCAAGCGAGAGTGCGCGCTTAGCTTTCTTCGCGTTTTCGACTTTCAGCAACATCACTCTGCCTCACCCCTGTCACGAAGCCTTATAAGATTTAAGTTCCGTTTATGTCCATGGTCGTGAGATAAAAATGTTTCAGATGCAAAAAAATGATAAAACCTTATAAGCATTATTGACTGAGCCTCAGAAGGGATTTACGATTTCAAGTAGGGCAATTGTGCTGTTATCGACGAAGGGCGCGACATGGATACCGACATGGTGGAGCCGAATATCCGCGAAAAGGTCGCTTTCATCCCGATCGACGAGATTGATGTTGCGCGTCCGAGCCTTTTCCAGAAAGACACGGTCGGCCTGTTCTTCGAGCGGCTTCGCCGAGAGGAGCCGGTCCACTACTGCCGCGAAAGCTATGTCGGACCATATTGGTCGATTACAAAGTTCGACGACATCATGGCCGTGGACACCAACCATAAGGTATTTTCGTCAGAGGCGAAGCTCGGCGGTATCGCCATCGAGGACATGCACTCGGCGAAAAGCGCGCTTGAACTTGAAATGTTCATCGCGATGGACCCACCAAAGCACAACCAGCAACGAAAGGCCGTTACTGGTGCGGTCGCGCCGTCCAACTTGCTGCTGCTTGAGCCAACTATCCGCGAACGAGCATGCCAAATCCTCGACGACTTGCCGGTCGGCGAAGATATTGATTGGGTTGATAAGGTGGCGGTCGAATTGACCACAATGACCCTTGCGACCCTGTTCGACTTCCCGTGGGAGGAACGCCGCAAGCTCACGCGCTGGTCCGACGTCACAACGGCCGCCCCTGAAACTGGGATCGTCGCATCCTATGAGGCGCGGCGCGCAGAGCTGATCGAATGCGCAATGTATTTCAAGGGTCTGTGGGAGCAGCGCATCAATGCGGAGCCGAAGAATGACCTGATCTCCATGATGGCGCATTCTCCGGCGACACGGGACATGCCCTTCCTGGAGTTTCTGGGCAACCTCTTGCTGCTTATCGTGGGCGGCAATGACACCACGCGCAACTCGATCAGCGGTGGTGTCCTGGCACTGAACCAGAACCCGGACGCGTATTTGAAATTGAATAACGATCCTGGGCTCATCACTAGCATGGTGCCAGAGATCATCCGCTGGCAGACACCGCTGACCCATATGCGCCGCACGGCGCTGCAAGATTGGGAGATCGGCGGCAAGAAGATCAGAAAAGGCGACAAGGTTGTGATGTGGTACCTGTCGGGTAACCGCGACGAGACGGTCATCGACAGGGCGGACGAGTTCATCATAGACCGTAAGAACCCACGGCATCATCTGTCTTTCGGCTATGGCATTCATCGCTGTATGGGCAACCGGCTCGCAGAACTGCAACTACGGATCATCTGGGAAGAGATCCACAAGCGGTTCGCGAAGATCGAAGTGACCGGTGAACCCGAGCGCCTGTTCTCGAACCTAGTGCGAGGGATTACGAAACTGCCGGTGAGGCTCCACGCCCGCTGATTGGCTGATTCAAAAAAAGCGGAGCTTGATATGGTCAAAGTGACGTTCGTTTCCAGCGATGGAACGCGGAGGGCAGTCGACATAGCCGAAGGTGAGACAGCGCGCGAAGCGGCGCTGTTCAACGATGTGCCGGGCATCGACGGTGATTGCGGCGGGGTGTGCGCTTGTGCAACCTGCCATGTGTTTGTGGATCCGGCCTGGATCGACAAGGTCGGCCGCTTGGCCGAAGGCGGTGCGGAGGCAGACCTCCTGCAGTTTGCGGAAGGGGCGAACGAATATAGTCGCCTCGCTTGCCAGATTCCCATCGAGCCCTTGGTGGAAGGTCTGATTCTGCATGTTCCCGAGCAGCAATACTGACATGCCTGCGTGACGCGTGTTTCACACGACGCTCGACTGTCTGAAATCGCGAGTAGAGCTCAACCAGGAGGTACTCGCTACCTTTCAGAGGTCCCAGCATCAAATGGCGGATCTGTGCTGACCTAGCTCTCGTGCGCCCGCGAGTCGAGGGGGGCGTGCCAACAGTGCCTTTCAACTTAAAATTTCATACGCTGCGCCGTATCCCGCGTTGGCGGGAATAGTGAGGATGTTCGTGCCGTCTCGCTGGATGACTTCTGGAAGGACCGGCACGATTTCGCGAGCCTTGGCCCGCGCGACGCAATCGTCTGCGCTCGCAGCTTCGGCTAGCAGTTGCAGGTTCAATCTCGTAGGAAAGATGATCGTTCGTTCACCGCTGACACCCAGTTTCAGGGCTTTGCTTGGCGAAAGCCATTCCGCATCAACGGTTTCATATCCATCACATGCTGCGATCTGGCGCTCTGGGGCGCGAACGACGAAGAAATGAGTGTCGAAGCGCTTTTGCATAAAGCTGGGCGTGATCCACCGCGCGAACTCGCTCAGGCGATCAAGGCGCAGTTGCACATCGGCCTCACGCACAATGTCGAAAAATTCGCGCTCGCCTCGCTCGACGGCTTTGCGGCTTTCAAGATCGCAAATATCCTCGAACTCGCTACCGTCGCGATGATCGGCCAGCAGGATGCCTGCTTCCTCAAAGGCTTCACGAATCGCGGCAATCCGGAGGGTGCGCTGCGTAGGATCTAGCGTTTTCCAACCCCTGCAATAATCGGCCCATTCAGGCGCTTCATCGGCAGCAGAAGGCTTTCCACCCGGAAAGACCAGCGCGCCGGATGCAAAATCGATCTGGTGATGCCGCTTGACCATCAGCACCTGGAACTCCGGCTCGTCGCGAAGCAACAGCATGGTGGCTGCGGGGACCGGATTGACTGGCTTCTGCAGGGTCATCATAAACTCCAGTTTGAATTGGCCTGATATTGGACGCTGGCCCGTTCAGGCTGAGCAACGATCTTATCGCCATTTGCGCAGAAGAACCAACCCGGCAAGAGCCAGTGCAACACTTGCAAGCACCCAGGACTGATTCGCAAGCAGCGCCGCGGAGACGATAAGTGCGGCCGCCACAGGACCTTTGACAGGCTGGCTCGCGCGGCGAATGGCTGCAAGCCGTTCAAAACTGGCCGGATCGATCTGGACAGGCACGTACCCGGACTTGGCGATCACGGCGGCGTTATCGAGAAGGTCGGGCATGACCGCCGCCAAGGCGAGGAGTTTTCGGCGAACTTTTTTTAGATTGGGCTGATTTCGGCCGAGAGAGAATCTTTCCGCGAACAGCTCCAACATGATGGGGCGTGTTTCCTCCCCAATATTATAACCAGGCGCAAAGGAACGCGCAAACCCCTCCGCCGTGAGCAATGTTCGAAGAAGGATCGCCAGATCAGGCGGAAGTGCGAGCTGATAGTCTCGCAGGAGATCGAACACGCGGCTGAAAATATGCGAGAACTCAATCCCCGAAAGGACGGTTCCTCTGAATTCACCTATCAGCTGGTCCAAATTCTGGGTGAGCCCATCACGGTCAACTTTTGGATTTCCGGCCCATTCGAGCAACACGTTCGCGACGTCGGCTGTGTCCTCGTCGGCTATAGCCATGACAAGTCGCACCAGCTCCTCGCGTCTCGCCTTCGTGAGAGTGCCGACCGATCCAAAGTCGATAAAGCCCACATCCTGTTCCCCGATAAGGAAAACATTGCCCGGATGCGGATCGCCATGGAATTCGCCATTCAGAATGATCATGCGCAGGACTGCATTCGCATATTGTCTCGCGAACGCCGCCACGCGTGGGTCGGTCGAGCCGGCCTCGAGCGCAGACGCGGGCGTTCCATACAGCCGCTCCTGGACGTTGACCCGTATCCCCGTCAGTTCCCAATGAATTGTTGGAGTCTTGATCCCAAGCGTGTCAAGATAGCCACCGATACGCTCGCATGCACGAGCTTCGGCTGCCAGATCCATTTCCCAGGCAAGATTTCTGCCAAAGGTTCGCAGGAACTCTACGGGGCGATAGCGGGCGATTTCAGGGGATCGATCCTCGGCAACGGCGGCGAGGCGCGACAGCAGCCGCACATCGGCCTCCATTCGCGCAGCAGTGCCCGGACGCCGCACCTTTATGATAACGCCGGCGCCGTCGAGCAGCGAAGCAGAGTAGGTCTGCGCTACCGAAGCCGAAGCCAGTGGTTGTTCATCGAATTGGGTGAATTCCCCTCGCCAGTCAGCTCCCCAGCTTGCGGCAAGGATGGGCTCGATTTCTTCGAATGGCACCGGAGAAACCTGATCGTGGAGCGTCGCGAAGGCAGCAATCCAGGACCTGGAAAACAGATCGCTGCGCGTCGCCAGCAGCTGTCCAAGCTTTATTCCGACCGGACCAATGTCGCGCAGGAGTGCGACGACCGCCGCCGGCCGCAATTCACCTGGATCGATTGAATTGGCAGGATGCGGAATGACGCCGAGCGCGCCCGCCAGGCTTTTGGCGCCGTGCCGGACAAGAATCTGTCCTATCTCGGCGGCGCGTGCGATGTCTCCTATCGGTTTATCTCGGAACCCAGGCATATGTCCTATTCCGCATCGGTCCGGCTCTGATCGAGATTCGACGCAATCCGCACAAGAATGTCCAGCAACGTCCGTTTTTCGTCGCGCGTGGCGTTCCGCCATAAGACCCTATGCAGCCCGTCCGCGGATTCTCTCAGTTGGGGCAACAACCTGTCGAGCTCCTGGGTCAGGATGAGCTGCCATGCCCGGCCGTCCGTTTTGGCTCGTCGCCTTTCCATCAATCCTTTCTCACAAAGGCCAGCGACGGCTTGACCGATCGTGGCGGATTCCAACTCTAGTCGCTTGGCAATTCCGGCCTGCGTCAACGATGGTTCGCGGAGAAGTTGTCCGATGATGCGCCACTGCGTCTGATTGAGGCCGCTCTTGGCAATCCGTGCGTCATAAGCGCGCCTCGCCCCCCGACTAATCTCGTCCATCAAATATAGCATACGGTCGTCGTCGGTGAGGGCGCCTTCGCGAAGCCGTGGCGGCATTGTGTCGAGATTTGCGTTCATACCGCTGCCTAGTCCGTTTCGTGGGAATGCCAAAACGCAAATTACTAAACGATTTTACTAACTGGATGGAACGGTCTACGCCACGCCATGAAGCGACTTAGCACATGTCCAAAATCCTTCGAAAGAGGCAGATGACCGACGAACCAAATGAGCGGGAACAGGATCGCGCGCCCGCATCCAGCCTGAAATCGCAACCCAAATTTCGCCTCATCCTCATCATAGCCATCACTGCTGCGCTGATTGCAGGTGGTTGGTGGTATTACAGGCATGTCACCTATGGGCAGTACATGCAGTCGACCGACAACGCCTATGTCGCGGCCGACAGCGTTGTGGTTTCATCAAAAGTGGCCGGATACGTGGACGCGGTGCTCGTCTCTGAGAACGGGTGGGTCAGTCCCGGCGAGGCGCTCGTGCAACTGGATGTGCGAGATTATAGAGCCCAGGCGCAACAGGCGCGTGCGCAGATTGCGGCGACGCTGGCCGGCGCCGACACAATCCGCTCGCAAGTAACCGAACAGGACTCAGCGATTCGACAGGCGCGGGCCCAACTCGCCGCCAAGCGCGCGGCGCTCGACCTCGCCAATGAGCAGGTAGCGAGGTATCGCCCCCTCGCCGCGACCGGTGCGGAGCCGCGAGAAAAGCTTCAACAATATGAGACACAGGCGCAGCAAGCGCACGCCGACTTTGTTGCTGCCCAGGCAGCAGTCTCTGCCGCCAACGGTCGGAGGGCCACCTTGTTCAAACAGATCGACCAGACCGAAGCCCAAGCTGACGCGGCCCGCGCGCAGCTGGAAGCGGCCGACCTAGATGTCACATCGACCCTGCTGCGAGCCAGCAAGGGAGGTCGCGTTGGCGATCTAACAGTAAGGGTCGGCCAATTCGTTCAGCCCGGCCAGCGATTGATGACGGTGGTTCCGGTAAACGAAATCTACGTCATCGCTAATTTCAAGGAGACGCAGGTCGGCCTTTTGCGGGCGGGGCAACCGGTCAAGCTCGAGGTCGACGCACTTCCCGACTTTGAGATTGCCGGACGCGTTGAGAGCATCTCCCCCGGAACCGGAGCAGAATTTTCAATCCTGCCGCCCGAAAACGCCACAGGGAATTTCACCAAGATTGTTCAGCGGATAACGGTTCGTATCGCGATAATAGCCTCGCCCAAAGTGCGTCGTCTGCTCGTCCCGGGCATGTCGGTTGTGGCAGTTGTCGACACGCGAAATGCTGCCGGAGAGCTGAAAGAGATCTCGAGTACCGACAAATGACCGCCGAGTTGGCATCGAACAGCGCCTCTGGTACTCCGACTGCAGACAGGCGGAATGCCGATATCACCGCGTGGATAGCGGTCGCAGCGGGCGCACTTGGCGCCATGCTCGCAACACTCGATATCTCTATCGTCAATTCCGCGCTTCCGGTGATCCAGGGCGAAATCGGAGCCAGCGGCACCGAGGGAACCTGGATTGCCACCGCATTTCTCGTAGCCGAAATCGTGGTAATTCCGCTTAGCGCCTGGCTTGAACGCCTTTTTGGACTGCGAAATCTGCTCATCATTGCGGTTTCCGCGTTCACCGGCTTTTCAATTCTTTGCGGTATGGCGACCGACCTCACGACCATGATCATCGGTCGCACGGGTCAGGGTTTCATGGGTGGTGCGCTGATACCGACTGCGATGACCATCGTGGCGAAAAGATTGCCGCCCCATCAACAGCCGATCGGCATGGCGCTGTTCGGCATGACAGTGATTCTGGGTCCGGTCATGGGGCCGCTGATCGGTGGCTGGCTGACCGAAAATTTGAGCTGGCACTATGCCTTCTTTGTCAATGTTCCAATCTGCGCTGTGCTGCTGCTGCTGCTATTCGTCGGGCTTCCTCACGAAGAGCCGAAGTGGGAGTATCTGACCGATGCTGATTGGGCGGGCATTGCCGGCCTGATTCTGGGGTTGGGCGCTTTGACTGTGTTGCTTGAGGAGGGGCATCGCGAGGAATGGTTTGAATCCGCTCTTATTCGCTGGCTGGCCCTCATTGCCGTCATCGGTTTCGCTTCACTGATCTACGGGCAGCTGAATGCGTCCAAGCCCGTCCTGAAACTCCGCCTCCTTCTCAATCGCCAATTCGGAAGCGTTGCGGTGATGGCTCTCGCCTTGGGAATGGTGATGTATGGTTCGACCTACGTCATTCCCCAATTTCTTGCGATCATATCGGATTATAACGCTTTTCAAACCGGGCTCGTTATATTTTGGATGGGTATTCCGGCCTTTGTGCTTATGCCGATCCTGCCCTTAATGATCCGTAGGCTCCACATCCGCATTGCCGTCGGAGTCGCAATGCTTCTGATGGCGGCCAGCTGTTTCGTCAGCATAAGCCTCACCGCGGAATCCGGGGGCGCCGTATTCATCGAAAGCCAGCTTATTCGGGGTGTTGGCATGATTCTGTCCATGATGTTCCTGAACCAGGCTACCGTAGCCTCAGTGGCAAATACAGATGCTGGCGATGCCTCCGGTATTTTTAACGCCGCTCGAAATCTCGGAGGATCTTTCGCTTTGGCCGGACTGGCTTCGTTTCAGGACCAGCGGATCTGGCACCATAGCCGGCGCATGGAAGAAACGCTGAATGCCAACAGTGTTTCGCTCCAGATTTATCTTGATGAACTCGCGAAAAGCTTCGGCGGGATGGAGGGTGCCATGTCGATGCTAGGCCGGACCATCCAGCGGGACGCGTTCGTAATGACCTACAATGATGTGTTCTTGGCGATGGGCGTCCTAACCTTGATGACCGTTCCTTTGGTCATCTTTTTGAAGCCGCTTCCCAGGAATGTTTCCCTTTCGATGCACTGAGCCTGATATGATAAAAAAATCTGTAATATCGCTTCTCGCCTCGTTTCTGCTGGCCGGTTGTGTCGCGGGCCCAGACTACGCCGGGCCTCCAGAAGTATTCTCGGCGAACCGAAATGACGGCTTTGTCCGTGCCGGCGGTAACGTCAGCGATGCCGAGCCCGAGCTGGCAGATTGGTGGCTCCTTTTGAACGATCCGGAATTGAACAGGCTTATCGAGGCCGCGTTATCGGACAATCCTTCGCTTCAGGCTGCGCAAGCGCGGATCGCGCAGGCGCGGGCATCCGTGAGACAGGAGAAGGCCGGAAGATTTCCGACGCTTGGAACCCAGGCGACGGCTATTCAGGGCCGCTTGCCGGGCCTTGATATTCAGAACAGTGCCCCGCCTTCGGCGAGCGCGCCTGTTAGTCCGCAGGGACAGGCGGATGATAGCCTCAGTGTCTACAATCTCGGGCTCAACGCTAACTGGGAGCTGGATTTCGCAGGAGGAACGCAGCGACGGATCGAGGCCGGCAACGCTCAGGCAGCGGCAGCGGTTGCCAATGTGGAGGATGCCAAGGTCCAGCTGACCGCCGAAGTCGCCAATGCCTATGTCAACCTGCGCGAGGCCCAGTTTCGAGCCAAAGCGTACCGAACCGAGTGCGAGTTGCAGCATCAAATCCTCTCGCTAACCTATCAACGGTATCAGCAAGGCGTTTTGCCCCTGTTCCCTCTCGGCAATGCAAATGCCGAGCTCGAGTTGCTCAAGTCTCAGCTCGCCGAGGCCGAAGCTGACACGGCGGTATTGCTCGATGCGCTTGCCATTTTAGCTGGGCAGATCCCAGGGACAACGGACGAAGCGCTGAAACAGATCTTCGATGTTCCCCTCCCGCCGGAACAGGTCGCGGTGGGCGACCCCTCAAACCTTGTCGCACGTCGGCCCGACATCCGCGCGGCCGAACGCAGCCTGGCGGCAGCAACGGCTCGGATCGGTGTTGCGGAGGCCGCACGATTTCCGAAGCTGTCATTCATGGGAATCTTGGGACTTGGCGGAACGTCGCCAGACGATCTCTTTGATGTGAGCAACCCGTCAATTCTCGCTATTCCGCAGCTGCAGTGGAACTTCCTCGATTTCGGAAGGGTCGATGCCTCGGTCGATCAGGCGAGCGCCGCCCGTGCCGAGGCGGTTGCCAACTATCGACAGACAGTGCTTTCTGCACTTCAGGACGCCGAGCGCGCGTTGTCGCGCTTTGGCCAGCAGCGCTCTGCCCTGGTGGCGTTCGCGCAGATCAAGTCCCAGGCAGATGGCGCAGCCGATCTTGATCGACAACGATTTGCCGGCGGAGTGATCTCGCGCGCTGACCTAAATCGCACGCTTCGCAAACAGGAGCAGGCGGCAACCGACCTCGTCCGGGGAAAGGCGGCGCTCACGCTGTCATGGATCGCCCTGCAAAAATCACTCGGCCTGGGATGGCAAATGCAAGCAAAGATTTAATGTCACCTACGAGTGTTGTTAATATAAACTCCAAGGTGCGATATCGGTTCAGAAAGAATCTCATAGGGATTTCACCTGACAATTTTATCTAACCTTAGCAAGAGTATCCTGTGCTTATTCAAACGATCTGTCGGCCGATTTGTGCGCAGCATACTCCTTGCAAGCGACCTGATATAACGCTACGCTGACGTCTACATAATGTCATTGAGGCAAGGCGCGATGTGTGGATCGGCATGGTTAAATGTGTGGGGTCAGTGGTCCCGCTTGCTGGCATGATCCGCTCGACGACGGGCTATGGGAGAGGAAGTTGCCACGGGCGATCCGCTCTCCCGACACCGGTTGGAGACTTGCTGCGATGAATGCGCGCACAGCACCGAACATCTTCGTTCGCGAAGGAGATGGCATTTCAACGTTGGTCGTTGAAGGTGACTGGACAGCGATTTCGATCGCAGGCCTTTCCGGGCATGTTCTGAGTCCCTCGAACCTCTCCTTCTCAAGCGACTTCGGAAACCTGGGAAGGATAGACAGCGCAGGCGCGCTCGCCATCCTGACTCTCGCACCCAATGCGGCATTTACCGCAGACCTGCCCGCCAATCTTGCTGATCTGTTCGCGCTGGTGGGCTCGGCCATGGCCGACCGCGATGTCCCGTCTATCAAAACTCCCCCATTTCACGTGCGTCTTGGCCAAAAAGTTTATCGAGCTGTCCAGGAAATCGGCGCAAGCGCTCGATTTCTCGGGCAACTTGAGGTGGCGCTCATGAAATCTCTTGCACATCCCAAAAGGATGCGACTGATCGCACTGGCGTCGTCAATTCAGAAGGCCGGCTTCGATGCGCTGCCACTCATAGCGATCATGACATTCTTTATCGGCGCAGTAGTGGCTCTCATAGGAAGCGATCTGCTCAAGACATTGGGTGCATCGGAACTGGTCGTCGAACTGGTTGGCATATCCGTCCTCCGCGAGTTCGGCGTCCTCATTCCCGCGATACTACTTGCCGGTCGGTCCGCTTCCACTTTCGCGGCCCAGATCGGCGCAATGCGAATGAATCAAGAGACGCAGGCAATGAAGGTGATGGGCATCGACCTGTTCGACGCGCTGGTTGTGCCACGCGTATTGGCATTGCTTGTAATTATGCCCCTCCTGGCGATTGTTGCCATGCTGGCTGGGTTGGCCGGCGGGCTTGTCGTCAGCTGGGGCATACTCGACGTGAGCCCGACATATTTCGCCGAACGACTCTCGGCTGCGGTCGATATCCGACACTTCTGGGTTGGAATGGCAAAAGTACCGGTGCTGGCCATTGTGATTGCGCTTGCCGGATGTCGCCACGGCCTTTCGGTACGCGGAGATGTTGAGGATCTGGGCGGGCGGGTGACCGTCGCCGTTGTCCAAGCGCTATTCGCAATCATCCTTCTGGATGCCGCCTTTGCAATTCTCTTCAACGTGCTCGAAATATGATTTGCGATCCGGACGTCGTTATTCGGGTGGAGAATCTTAAAACCCGATTTGGCGATCACATTATCCACCAGGATTTGAACCTAGAAGTCCATCGTGGCGAGATTCTTGGTGTCGTCGGAGGGTCCGGTAGTGGAAAATCCGTCCTGATGAACACCATTTTGGGCCTGATTGCGCCTAGCCATGGGACAATCGAAATCTTTCAGAAAAAAATTGGGAGTCGCTTTGATCGTACGGAAATTAATCACCGAATTGGCGTCATGTTTCAAAATGGCGCGCTTTTTTCTTCTCTTAGTGTGCAAGAAAATGTCGAGGCTCCTCTCATCGAACATACCCGTCTTAGAGAGCCGTGGCTCGAGGCCGTGGCTCTGATGAAAATCGGCCTTGTCGGACTCGATGCCGAGGTGGGCCGGCAAATGCCCGCTGAACTTTCAGGCGGAATGCGAAAACGTGTAAGCGTAGCGAGGGCCTTGGCGCTCGATCCAGAATTGCTGTTCCTTGACGAACCCACTTCGGGCCTCGACCCGATCGCAGCCGCGGAATTTGACCAGCTGATACGGACGCTGAGCGACACGCTGGGGCTTACTGTCGTGATGGTGACCCATGATCTCGACAGCCTGTATTCCATCAGCGACCGCGTGGCCGTGGTTGCGGATCAGAAAATTGTCGAGGTTTCGCCAATCGCGGAACTTGAGAGGTCTGACCATCCTTGGATCAGGGCGTTTTTGGGAGGGCGGGCGGAGCGCGCCAAGGAAAGGAACCGCTAATGGAACGCGACGCGAACTACGGTCTGATTGGGGGCCTGACGCTGGCTCTGCTAGCGGCGGCTTTCGGCTTCATCCTCTGGCTCGGTCAATCCCAATTCGCGCGTGATTTCGACGAGTATCGGATCATTTTCGATGGTCCTGTCCGCGGGCTGAGCGAGGGAGGCGAGGTGCAGTTCAACGGAATTCCGGTGGGAGAAATCACGCGTATTAGTCTTGATCCCAGAAATCCAAACAGGGTGCTTGCAGGAGTGCGCCTGCGCGAGGATACGCCTGTGCGCGTCGATTCTACCGCCGCGACGGAGTCGCAAGGCATAACCGGCGGAAGCTACATCCAGATCAGTGCGGGGACGCCCTCTAAGCCGTTGTTGAAGGAGGTTTCCAAGGAAGCGCTCCCAGTGATTAAGGCGGAAAAAAGTTCGCTACAATCCCTGATGGATGGAGGTGGCGCATTGTTGGCGGATGCTTCGCAGGCCCTGGAAAGGGTCAACCGGACCTTGTCCGACGAGAATATCGAAAATGTTTCGGCTGCTATTGCGAATGTAACAGCTACCACGGCGGAATTGCGATCTAGTCGCGGAATGTTCAGCAAGGCTGAACAAGCGTTTGCACGCCTGGACCGGGCGGCGGCCGATATCGAGGCCGCGGCCGCATCGGCGCGCACGGCGATCGATGGCGACGGTCGCAAGACGTTTGCCGATGTCTCGGCAGCCGCTCGAGATCTTCGAGAGGGGATCGCCGAGGCGAGGGTGGTCATTCACAGGCTTGATGACGCCGCGAGTGGATTGGCGGCGCCCGACGGCTCCGGGATTGCTGCAACTTTGAAATCGCTCGATAGCGCGGCGCAGGAAATCGAGCAGCTCGCCGGCCAGCTACGACGGACCCCTCGTGAAAGGAAGCTCCCCCAATGAAAACGATCTCTGCAAGAATGTTTTTGCTGATGGGCGCGCTAATTTGCCTTTCTGGTTGCGGGAATATTCTGGGAACTGGCGGCAAATCGACGTTGTACCGGATCAGTAGCACGCCCGTACCGGAGCGTGAAATTGCACGACAGTGGATTCCGGTGTATATTACGCGACCGACGCTTCCGCCTGGGGCCGATGGAGACAGGATCCTCACGATCGAGAATCGCGAAGTCACGTATCTGGCCAAAGCACGGTGGATGAGGCCTGCGCCCGAGATGATCCGCGAGGCTATTGCCGGAAGCGTAGCGCGCAAAATCGATCACGCATATATCCCTGTCCAGAGCGTTGCTTCCGATCATTACGTCCTATCCGCACGGCTTTCTTCTTTTGCAGCCTATTACGACCAGGGGCCCGACGCGGCCCCGATCATTCGCATCGCCGCGCAAGTGGAACTAAGCCGATCCAAAGAATCGGAACCACTGGCAGTCACGCGCATCGTCCTTGATAGGTCAGCAAGTGCAAATAGCGTTTCGAGTATCGTCGAAGCCTTTGATCGCGCGAGCCTTGAAATGGCCGACGAAATCGCGAGTTGGACGGCTGCGGCGATCAACTAGCGTGAAGCCAATGGAAACTTAGTCGGGACAACGGCCCAGCCCAAGATGAAGCGGGAATGTTATGGGTGGCTCCCCTTCAGGGAGGGGCGGCAGCCGTACACAAATAGATCGACAGCTTGCCTCATTCGGGCTGAAGAGGTTTCATTGTGACTGGTCACTCCCACTCCAAGAGCGGCCCGACGAAAAGGTGACAAAATGACGCTGGAGATAAACTGCTCCGCAGCAAAATTCGCGTCTGACACCCTGATTTCTCCCCTCTCCTCGGCTTTGCGCAAGACCTCTGCCACCAATCTCGTCGTGCGTCCTACGCCGAATTCGTAAAGGTTTCGCGCTAAAGCGGGAAAACGTGCAGCCTCAGCCATTACAACGCGTTCCAACGCGACGTGAATGTCGGTAAGCATCCAGGATAGCAGTTCATCGGACAGCTCTTCAAGCTCGAGCCGAACGTCGCCATGTTCGGGAACGTGCTGTTCAAGGAAGGAGAGCCGATCCTCGATTTCCATGAGTATTGCCGCTTCGAAAAGCAGCTTTTTGTCCCCGTAACGGGCGTACAACGTGCGCTTGGAGATGCCTGCTTTTGCAGCAATCCGTTCAGCCGTTGAACGACCGAATCCGTCGGCAAAGAAGACATCGCGGGCGACACGGAGAATTTTCCTCGAAAGTGCTTGCGAGGCTTGTCGAGTGGGCCTCCCTGTTCGTCCGGAAGCTGGTTCTTTGGTTTTTTGGGTCGACGCCATGCCTCATCTTGGCCATACCTTGACCGCGCTGCAAGCGTAGAGCGCTTTGCCTTGGACAGCCCGACCGAGATTGCCCGGGCTTATGCAAGACTCACGAGGCCCGCTGAAATTATCCCGCCTGAAAGGATCGCTGCCATTCGCACGGAATGGACGCAGTGTGATCTCATCTAGGCGAGTTGGTTACGATACGCTTCGCGTAAGGCCTTTTTGTCGATCTTTCCCGTTGCAGTGAGCGGTACTGTCGCGAACAGGATGTCGTCCGGCAGCCACCAACGAACAACCTTCGTCTCCAGATGCGCGCGAATTGCGTCGGCTGTGACGGCTTGACCTTCATGCGTTTCGATCACGAGAAGGGGGCGCTCTTCCCATTTTGGATGATATACGCCAACGACCGCCGGGACCCGGACGCCGGGGTACCCAACCGCCGCATTCTCGATATCAATCGAGCTGATCCATTCGCCCCCGGACTTGATCACATCTTTCTCGCGGTCGGTCAGCCGGAGAAAGCCGAAGCGATCGATCGTACCGATGTCCCCGGTGTCGTACCAGCCATCGCTCCCGGCGCCCTCAATATCGGGGAAATAGCGATCGACGACCCACGGTCCGCGGACCTGGAGCGCACCCGCCTGCTCACCGTCCCAGGGGAGCGGCGTGCCATCGCCGTCGATAATGCGCAGTTCGATGCCAAATTGCATGCGACCCTGCTTCGTCAGCGGGAGGTCGTTCGCGAAATCCTCGCCTTCGGCCATCAGGAGCGGGGAGGGCGTCGAAATCACGCCGAGCGGATTGGTTTCGGTCATGCCCCAGAGCTGCAGCACAGTGACACCATATTTGGCTCGGAATGTCTCGGCCATCGCCCGGGGGACGGCCGAGCCCCCAATCACGAGGCGCTTGAGATTGCCGACCCCCGTCCCCGTAGTGTCGAGATGAGCGAGGTACAAGGTCCAGATCGTCGGCACACCACCCGAAAAGGTGACGCCCTCTTCGTTGATCAGGTCGGCAAGACTGGCACCGTCCATCCTGTCACAAGGAAGCACTAGCTTGCAGCCGTTGATCGCTGCCGTGAAGGGAAGTCCCCATGCCGTTGCATGATACATGGACGAGCAGGGCATGATGACATCAAAAGCGCTGAACCCGAAGGCACTGCTTAGACCGGCCGCCATCCCGTGAAGAACGATTGAGCGGTGGCTGTATAGGACGCCCTTGGGGTCGCCCGTCGTCCCCGAAGTGTAGCAAAGAAATGCGGCTGCCTTTTCATCGAAGCTCATCCAGGTGAGGGCTCCGTCCTCGCTTGCCAGCAACGCTTCGTAGTTCAACGTGTCGGCAACATCTGGCGCGATCGTTCCGCGCTCCGCGAGAAGGACATAGCGCTCGATACCCGGAAGGAGAGGACGCAGCCGTGCGACGAGCTCGGCTAGATTGGGCTCGAAGAAGAGAATGCGGCTCCCTGCATGAGCGATAGTGAAGGCGATCTGCTTGTCGCTGAGACGCGGGTTGGCGGTGTGCAATACGGCGCCCATGCCCGGCGCCGCATAGAAGAGTTCGAGGTGGCGGTGGGAGTGTTCCAGGCGAGCGAGGAGACGCCGTCGCCCGTCGCAATCCCGAGGACGCCAAGGGCCTGCGCAGCCTGACGCGCACGCTGATCGCAGCGGTGCCAGTCATACCGCCAAACCGGCTCCACGACAGCCTTCGAGACGATCTCCCTCTTGCCGTGCGCGCGCGCTGCATATTCCAATATTCCGCTGATCAGCAGCGGCGCGTCCTGCATCAATCCCCGCAACATGCTGCATCCTTCTTCGCCCCACTGCGCCGTCGCGCGCACGGTTCCGCCTCTCGGTTCCGATCGCCGCGCTGGCTGTCAATGACCGTCATCATGCTGGCCCATGGGCAAACTCCACGGGCCGCGATTGCATTCAGCCAGCAATTCTCAATGATCATATTGCAGCGGCACGGCTTAGGTTCGATCGCCCCCGAGATGTTCTCGCCCGCGTTTCAAATTATTCACTCGCTGGTTTCAGCAACAGCGACAGGAACCGCCAATCGGACCAATCACCTTTTTTCCCCGCCGCTAAGGCGGCAATGTCGAGTTTCGCCTGCCTCACGATCGTAAGCCGAAGCGACGGAATGATATAGAGGCGTTGATCGCCCGCGCCGGCGGCGACGACCATATCCGCCGGTAGTTCGGCGGCATGACTGGTGATATCGGTGGACCGAGTAACAATATCGACAGCCGGCGTGCTACGGGGTAGCCACCAAGTGAGACCGTAGGCAGGATTGACCTGGCTACCCTGGAACATCTCGCCGAATGTCGCTTCGTCGACAAGTGGCCTGCCTTCGAGCTTTCCGCCCCCGCGGACGAACTCGCCGATCTTCGCCCACTCGGATGCGGCCAGCACTAGGCCCTGCGGCATGAGCGGTGCGCCATCGGGGCCGCTGCGCCAATCGCCGACCGTTACGCCTAGCGGCATTAGAATGCGACGCTCGATATAATGGCGAGGGTTGCCGTCCTCGCCTTTGGCGACGAGCTTTCGGCGCATGATTTCGCCGACGACTTGCATCGGAGCAGGGCCATACTGGAATTTCCCGCCCGGTGCCGCCGCGAGCGGTGCCTTGACCGAGTCCAAATACCCTTGGGGTCTCCCGACGGTTGAGGCCTGACCACCTGTCATCGACAGCAGTTGGCGAAGCGTGATCTGTTCCTTTTCGGCGTCGCCCTTCCACTCAGCGAGCGTCTCTGATGCCCGCTCGTCGAGCGTCAAAAGCCCGTCCTGTACGGCCGCCGCCGCCATCAGCCCGACAAGACTCTTGGTGCCCGACCAGAGTTCCTGCGGTGTCGCAATATCTGCAGAACGGCATCGAACCTCGCCATCCTCAAGGATCAGCAGCGCCACGCCAGAGTTTGCCTCGGAATAGGCGATCGCCGCGGCACAGCCGGGAAGAGGAGCGGGTTCGCCTGCCGTGGCCGGCTGTGCCGCAACGGCTGCTGCGAAAAAGAGGATGGTGCGCTTCAAGTTCCGACTCCCATTTTCTGGTGCTTGTCATTCTCGATATTATCGATAATAATTTCATTCGCAATCATCGATTGCTCGCGTGCACTGTCCGATTAGGATGGTGCCGGTAGCAGGGAAAGCCGAACGGAGAGAAATGGGCGCGACGAAGACCGAAGACGACAGTGCACCGACTCAAGACCGCGTCATTGCGCGTCTCTTGACTGACGACATCGTCGAATGGCGCATCCAGCCGGGATCGTGGCTGCGCGAGCGCGAAATCGCCGCGCGCTTCGGGGTGAGCCATGCGCCCGTGCGCGAAGCATTCCGTCATCTTGCGCGGATCGGTCTCGTGAAGGTGGTCCCGTGGCGCGGAACCTATGTGATCGATATCGACGAGCATGCCGCGAACGAGGTCTATGAGCTGTGGAAATCCCTGTTCGGTGTAGTTTGCCGCCTGGCTGCGGTCGAGATGACGGATCGCGACGGGCGCGAACTGATGCACCGTCTGGTCGAATATAAGGATGTCACCCAGCGCACCGAAAATACGTTCGAGCATATCAAAGTCTCGAACCGCATCGGCCGCTTCATCGCCAAGCGGAGCAATGCGCCGCTCGCGCTGGAGCTCCTCGACCGGGTCGCGCTGCTCGCGCGCTGGCAGCACAATGTCTATACCGACAGCTATATCGAGACGCATGGCAATGACGCCGCGAAGCGATCGGCCATCCTCTACGACGCGCTTTGCCGCCATATCGTCACGCGCGATGGCGATGCCGCCGATGCGGTGGCGCGCGATCTGATCGGCGTTACTCAGAATAGTTTCGGGCGCGCACTCGAGGAATATAAGGCCCGGCACGCAAAGACTAAGCCCAGCCGCCGCCGCGCAAAAGTGACATGAGCCGCCTCCCGACCGACCGCCGCACGTTGCTTAAGGCGGGCCTCGCGGCGCCGATCGCATTGCAGGTTAACTCCGCTGCCGCTGTATCTCGGGATTTGACCATGTTCGGCTCCGAACGCCTCTTCACCGACGTCCAAAGCTATACCGAGGCCGGCAACAAGCAGTCGGGCGGCGAGGGCGATCGTTGGACCGCCGACTGGACAGCGAAGCGGCTGTCCAGTGCCGGATTCGAAGTCGAACGCCAGACGTTTGACGTGCCTTGGTTCGAGGCCTCGCGCTGCGACCTCAGGCTCGGCGACATCACGATACCGCTCGTCGCACAACCGCTCGCCATCGAAACCGGCGAGGCTGGACTCGCTGCGCCGCTGCGCCTCGCAGAAATTCCTGAACGCCTCGACGGCGCGATCGCCGTAGTGCGCCTGCCTTTCCGCCGCTGGTCGAGCCTCGTAGATCGTGCAGCGCGCGAGCCGCTCGCCGATGCGCTTGCGCGCGGTGCGAGCGGGGTCATTCTCATTACGACCGGGCCGACGGGCGAGGCCTTGCTCCTCAATGTCCCGGCCGGTCATCCCGTATCGGAAAAGCCACTTGCCTTGCTCGCGCCGCGACTCGCCGCCCCGGTGATTGAAGCCGCGCGCCACGGTGCCGCGGCGAAATTAGCGCTGCGCGGGCGCGGTGGGGCTCGGGCAGCTCAGAATATAATCGGGCGACTCGTTCGCTCCGGCCGCCCTTGGCTCGTCGTCTCGACGCCGCGTTCAGGCTGGACCGATTGCGCCGGCGAGCGGGGGCCGGGCATCGCGATGTGGCTCGCGCTCGCCGACTGGATGCCCCGAGCGTTTCCCCAGCACAGCCTGCTCTTTCTGTGCAACAGCGGGCATGAATATGAGAATCTCGGTGCGAGCCATATCGCCGACAAGTTTGGTCCAGCCCCCAGCGAGACGGCTTTCTGGTTGCATCTCGGCGCCAATGCCGCAGCACGTGACTATCAGGAAATGCCGGGGCGCTTGCTGCCGCTGCCGAGTGCCGATCCCTATCGTTTTCTCATGACATCGCCCGAATTCGTTGCGCGTGCGCGCGAGATATTCAAAGGCCAGCCAGGGTTGGAAATGGCCTATCCTTCGGCGGAAGGCACAGCGGGCGAACTCTCGGAAGTGATAAAGGCCGGCTACACACGTCATGCTGGCATCTTTGGCGCACACCGTCATCACCACGCTGTGACCGACGATTTATCTACCGTCACACCTGACCCGCTTGCCGCTACGGCGCGGGGCGTCCGCGACCTGCTGAGCGCCGTCGTCTCCTAAACCCGTGACCCACGTGCAATGACATTGCGCTTTCCGGCTTGACTCGCTCGCGTTTTCTGCACAAAATTATCGATAATAATTGCGATAACAAAATGGGGAGAGTGACCATGGGACGCAGGGCGAACCTTCTTTTCTGCACGGCCGCAATTTGGGTAGCCGTCGCTCCGCCTGCTTTCGCGCAAGACAGACCGCCCGAAGCTCTTCCGGACGCGGCGGAAGCGAACGATGACGGCGCGATCGTCGTGACGGCGCGGCGCCGCGAGGAGCGGCTCGCCGACGTTCCTACAGCCGCTTCTGTCATCGATATCACCTCACTCACCGATCGCGGCGGCGCAAGCGGCAGCGGCGAATTGCTAGCAGACCAGCCGAGCGTCAGGTTCAACAATCTCAGCTCATCGATCACTTCCGAGATTTCGATCCGCGCCTCGTCGACCGCGCGCGCGACCAATGGCGATCCCAGCGTCGGCCTGTATCGCAACGGTGCCTATATCGCCGGTGGTCCCGTGGGCGGGCGAAACTTCACCCGCCTCGATCTCCTCGATATCGGCCGGGTCGAGGTGCTGCGGGGGACACAGGGCGCACTCTATGGCCGCAACGCGGTCGGCGGCGCGATCAATATCATTTCGGCCGAGCCCGAATTCGATCTCTCAGGCTGGGCGAGTGCGCGCTACGGCTTCGAGAATAACAGCTTCCAGACGCAAGGCGCGATCAATGTTCCGCTTGCCGAAGGTCTTGCGATCCGTCTCAGCGGCGATCTCGTCGAGCAGGACAAGGGCTTCTTCTACAATCCGGACAACGACGTCTATTTCGACCAACAGAAGGGTCATGGTCTGCGCGGCCAGATCCGTCTCAAACGCGGACCCGTCGACGCGATCATCATGGCCGAGACCCAGCGGCTGACGACCCCGGCGGTTCATTATCAGATTTCCATCCCCGCCGGCACGCCAGGCTTCCCGGGGGGATATACCCAGGATCGCTTCCGCTATCCCTGGAACACGGCGCCCCGTGCCAGCCAGGATGTCGATGGACTGCAGGCGATTATCCGCGTGGACTTGGGCGGCGCCGACCTCACCTCGACAACATCCTTTCGCAAGCGCCACTCGGAATATGACCTTGACAATGACGCGGTGAGCCCGGCCGAACTTGCGCGCGCGCGCGCTGCAGGTCAGATCGGGGCGCTAACCCCGCTCGACCCGAGCGGCGCCTCCTATGTCGTCGACACCACCGACAATTTCTCGCAGGACATCCATGTGACGGGCGCGAGCGACCGTCTGACCTGGCTCGTGGGCGCCGAGATGCTGCTGCTCGACAGCGATTTCTCCGTGACGACGACGCGCACGCCGACGCTTGCCAATCCTTCTCCGGGCAACATCGCCCCCGCCCGGCTCCATTTCGAAAGCTATGCGGCTTATGGTTCGCTCGGTTTCGATATCACCGACAGCCTCAACTTGACCGGCGAGCTCCGCTATACACGCGACAGCCGGAGCATCAGCGCGCGGCTCTATGATCTCGCGACAGGCCTGCCAACAGGCGGGTCATCGCGGATTATCGACGACAACATCAGCGCCGACAATCTCTCCTACAATGCGACGCTTTCGTACAAACTTACTCCAAATATTCTCGCCTATGGCAAGGTCGGCAGCAGCTACCGCGCCGGCGGTTTCAACACGCGCCTGTCCGATCCCCGCGCTCCGAGCCCGGTACAGGTACTGTTCGGCAACGAAAGCAGCACCTCCTATGAGGTCGGCATCAAGGGCAGCCCGGTGCGGCGCGGCTATTTCGCAATCGCGGGATATTATACCGAGCTCAAGGATCTGATCGCGCAGGTCGACGATGGATGCGCGCTGACCAACGCGGCCTGCCCGGTCGCCGCGGTCGCCTATCTCACTAATGCCGGTAATGCGAAGAGCTGGGGTATCGAGGCAGAATATAGCCACGGATTCGACCTTGGAGAAGGCGACGGCCGCCTCGCGCTCAGCGGCTCGCGGCAGGGCGGCAAGGTCAAGACGGGCCGATACGACGGTCTCGATCTCGCGCAGGTTCCCGACTGGCTCGCCTCGGCGAACCTCAATCTTCGCTATCCGGTCACCGGCGACGTTGCCTTGACGAGCAATGTGCTTGTCAGCGGACAATGGGGTGGCAAGCAGGAGCTGACCGCAACGTCGGTCGACCTCGACAATTATGTCCTCGTCAATCTTCGCATCGGCGTCGACTTCGGAAAGGTCAATGTGAGCGCCTTCGCGAACAACCTCTTCGACAAGCTCTACTATGTTGCCCAGGCGCCGACGATCAACCGTTACAGCCAACCCCGGGTGATAGGCGTCGAGGGCCGCATTTCTTTCTAGGGGATATGCTTGCCCGCGGCCTGCGGCCGCCAGCCGAGACGAAAGGGACGGCGAAATGCGGCAATGGGTCATGGCAGCATGTGCTGGAGCCGCGACGCTGCTCGCTTCAGCATCCGCCGCGGCGGCGGTTGCCCCTCCGCAAGCGACGCTGGCGCAGGGGCGACTAACGGGCGCTGCAGAGGCAGGAGTCGAGCGTTTTTTCGATATTCCCTTCGCTGCGCCTCCCGTAGGCGCGCTCCGCTGGCGCGCGCCGCAGGCTCCGCCGCGCTGGGCGGGTATTCGCAATGCCGCGAAGTTCGGACCCGCTTGCCCGCAGATGGTGCGGCCTGCGCTCGTCGCCGGTGGAGTAGCGGATGATCAATCCGAAGACTGCCTACAGCTCAATATCTGGCGCCCGGCCGGCGCGCGGAAACTTCCCGTCATGGTCTGGATCCATGGCGGTGCGCATGTCATCGGGTCGGGTACGTTCCCGGCTTTCGACGGTACAGCCTTCGCAAGGCAAGGGGTCATTCTTGTCACGATCAACTACCGGCTCGGCGCACTCGGCTATTTTGCCCACCCGGCTCTGAGCGCAGCCAAGCCGCGTCGCGAGGCGCTCGCCAATTATGGCCTCATGGACCAGATGGCCGCCCTTCGCTGGGTCCAGAAAAATATCGCAGCCTTTGGTGGCGATCCGGGGAAGGTCACTTTGTTCGGCGAGTCCGCGGGGGCAATCGGCGTGACGACGATCCTCGCCCACTCCGAAGCCAAGGGCCTGTTCGCGCGCGCCATCGTACAGTCGGGCGTCGGCCTACTCGACCCGCGCCCGCTTATCGAGCAGGAAGCGCTAGGCACGGCATTGGCGGCTCGCGCCGGCGCGCCGCCTTCGGCGACGATCGACGCGCTCCGGGCGCTTTCGGCCGACGCGCTCGTCGCGGCCGGCGATGTCCGGACGCCGGGCGCGATGGTCGGCCCCATTCTCGACGGCGAGCTGGTGCGCGAAGCGCCATGGCGCGTTTTTGCGCGCAGTGAGCCGATCGACGTGCCGCTCCTCGTCGGCGCTAACAGCAACGAAGCCAGCGTAATCCTCGCCATGGGCGTGCCGCCGGCGGCCGCGCTCACCTATCTCGGGCCCGACCAGGCGGCGGGCCGCGCCGCCTATGGCACCGGGCTCGCCGATGACGAACTGGCCCGCCAAATTCTGGGCGACGCCTGGTTCGTCGCACCGTCGCGATGGCTCGCGGCGCGGACGTCCGCCGGCGCGCCGTCCTACCTCTATCATTTCGACTATGTTGCAGCAGCGCGCCGCGATCGGGCGAAGGGCGCCGGGCATGGCTCCGAAATTCCCTATATTTTCGGGACGCTGGGCTATTTCGCTTCGCTCGCCGGCCCCGTCGACGACGAGGATCGCCGCTTCGGCGAAGGCGTGTCCGCCTGCTGGGTCGCTTTCGCGAAGAATGGCGTACCCGACTGCGCGCTGGTGCCTGACTGGCCCCGGTACCAGCCGACTGACGACCGTCTCGCACATCTCGCGCCCCGGTCAGCCGTCGTCGCCGGTTTTCGCAAGGCGCAACTCGACCACCTGCTGAAAATCCATTTCGCGGCAGGCCAACCCAGGCCTTAGCCCGCTCGGCCAAACAGGCCCACCGTTTCGAAACGTGCAACGAAGCTGGGAGAGATAAAATGTCTGGACGACGGAAATCGATATGGCTTGCCGCCGGCGCCGCATTGGTCGGCGTAGCGGTTTTTGCGGCGCAAAGTGGCTTCGGGAGCAGCGACGGCGGCGAAACGCGTCCGATGGTCCAACTGCCACCCGCGCCGTCCGCCGCCAAGGCGACGGCATCCGCTGCGTCGGCGCTCGCGACCGCAAGCCTCACAACGACCGTCGGCGGTTACACCTATGACTGGACAGCGCTGAAGGCCGCGATCGTCGCTGACACCGAAGTCGCTAGTGGCTATTTCATTGTCGGGAACGCGTCCGATCCCACTTATCTTTTCGAATTCGACAAGGGCAGTTTTGGCATCGACCGGGTGACACCGCTCGCCTCGGCTTCCAAATGGTTTGCTGGCGCGCTCGGCATGCGCATGGTGCAGGCGGGCATTGCCACGCTCGACGATCCGATGCGGCCACCACTCGCCTTCTGGACGACGAGCGGAACGAAGAAGGATGTCAAACTCAAGCATACGCTGTCGATGACATCGGGCTTTAATGCGAGCCCGCTCGTCGGCGGCTGCCAGCTTCTCCCGACTTTTGGTCTCTATAACTGCGCCAAGAGCATCCACGACCTGCGCTACGACATCCTGCGCCCGGGCAATGCGCCTGGTGCTCAATATAGCTACGGTCCTCACGGCATTCAGGTCGCAGGGGCGTATTTGGAGGCCAAGGATACAAGCATAGAACCAGGAACGTCGCCAGCACGCGAGCGGAACTTCCACGAACTGTTTGCGCAGCACGTCACCATCCCGCTCGGGATGTCAAGCACCACGTGGTACGATCCCCACCCCCCCGCGACCGTCCCAACCAATCCGTGGGTGGCCGGCGGCGCCTTCTCCACGCCGCGCGACTATGCGAAACTGCTGCGCGCGTTCCTCGGCGGCAGCTTCATCACCAACATGACGGCCTTCACGCAGCCGCGCACGATCGGACTGCCGCGTGTTTTCGTTCCGGCGAGCACAGTGAACTGGGAATATGCGCTCGGCTCCTTCGTCGAATGCGACACGCCCTCGGCGTGCGCGACGTCGAAGATCAACTCTTCGCCCGGCGCCTATGGCTGGACCGGCTGGATCGATCGCGAGACCGGCTATTATGCCCTGATCGCGACCGAAATATCGAGCGGAGGCGACCGCAAGGGCGTCGAGCTCGAGCAGGTCATGCAGGATCTGATCGAGGATGCGATTGCGAACCGCACTCCGGCGCCCTGACCCGATCGGCAAAACTTCGCCTATGGTGCCTGGGCCAGGCCGCGCCGTGAGGTAGCGGTCTGGCTCAACGGAGGGGGCTGGACACCGCGTGGTTGTGCTGACAGCCGGCTTTCGAAGGGCATGAAGGACCGCTTTCTCGATCATGGAGCGGTTCAATACGAACGCGAGTAGAGCAAGTAGAACCGAAGGCGGACCATCTCGCCCTGCGCATCTTGCTCGAGCGTTCGGCGCGACGCATGACAGCGCCAAACGCGGTGCCGCAACTATGCCCTAAGACTTAGTTCCGCTCGATAACTCGCCGCAGCCGATCAGCGATGATCAAAAGGTCGCCGAGGCAGGACCGCACCAGCACGATGGCTGCGAGAAGTGCCACGACTCTTGCGCGATGGTCAGGCGACGTAAGCACCTCTACCACTCGCTATCAAGGTTCCGTCTGCAGACACAATCCGCGTCCCGGCTATGCTTATCTGCCGACCCAGTTTGACCGGCCTGCCGATCGCCCGCATCAGCCCTGGCAAGGCCGGTCGGTGAAAATCGACGTGCAAGTTTGCCGTAGCCCGCGCAGACCCTCCCATGGCAATGACCGTGTAAAGGCCGGTAAGATCGATCAGCGCCGATAAAATGCCACCATGCGCTGCGCCGACCGTCGGATTTGAGATTATTTCGTCTCGCCAGGGCATTGAGATCACCAACTCGTCGGTGCCGACCTCGGCGATCCTGAGCCCGAGCCAGCGGTGGAAAGGCGCAAGCAACAGCAGCTCCCCCAGTTCCTCAAGCCCAGGGGCGACCCGTGGGGCGTTCATGACTTCATCTCCATTTCATGGGTGCTGAGCAAAAACTCCACAATTGACTTGCCAAACGCGTCATTCTCGTCGCCCACCACCATATGGGTCGCATTCGCGATGTCGCTATATGCCATATGCGGGACCAATCTTCGGAAATGCTTGACGGCTTCCAGCGAAACTAGGTCGCTCGACCCACCGCGGATCAGATGCACAGGCAAGGCTAAACTGGCAGCGGCGGCGCTCAGTTCGCTGCGGCCATTGTCGCTTGAGACACCGCCTTGCCGCGTAACTCCTTCGATGAAGGTCGGGTCCCAATGCCAATAGAAGCGCCCATCGTCCTTGCGGCGCAGATAGTGGGCGAGCCCAGGCGAGGCCTTCCGGCTAGGCCGATGGGGCAGATAGTCGGAAATGACCTCAGCGGCCTCCTCCACCGACGCAAACCCTTCGCGCGCATGGGCCGCCATGAAACCGACCACGCGGGCAACGCCGCTCGGTTCCATCTGCGGCGTGACGTCGACCAAGGTAAGCGATCCAAAACTCCCCGGTGCGCGGTTTCCCTCCGCAATGATCCCAGCCAGCCCCCCAAGCGATGCGCCGATCATCGCCGGCTTTCTTCGCATCGCCGCAGCGATCTCAACGAGATCGGCCGCGAAATCGGAAATGTCATAAGCCCCATCACTGGCCCAAGCGCTCTCGCCGTGCCCGCGCATATCGACGGCGATCGTCCGAAAACCGTGGCTCGCGAGTTGACGGGTCACCGACTTCCACGCCCGGCGGGTCTGGCCGCCGCCGTGCGCCAAAATCACCGGAAAGCCCAGTTCCGGTCCATCGATCGACGCCGCGATTGCATGGCCCGCTTTTCCCGCAAGCGTGATCGTCCGATCATACATTCAGGCATCATACTGTATCATATCTTACAGTAAAGCATGTTCATATGCCGATAGTGGCTTTACAGTTTCAGCCGATGGTCGACTTTCGCAGCACCAGCGATGCTTCTCTCGGGAAAAGTCTTCTGACGGACTCAGACGAGTTTGTCTTTGTCATCGAAGAAGTGCCACGCAAACTTCGCCGCTTGTTCGACGCCTCAATGGCGCGCTTCGGATTGACCCGAACCCAGTGGCGCGCGCTCGTCTATATTTATCGGACCCCGGGCATTACCCAGACCGATCTCGCCAAATGCTCGAACTGGAGCGTGCCAGCGTTGGCCATGTTGTCGACCAGCTGGAAAGAATGACGCTCGCGGAACGGCGCGCTGCCAAGGGCGACCGGCGCGTCTGGGAGCTTCATCTCTTACCCCGAGCGATCGAAATCCTGCCCCAGCTGCGCGCCGAAGCCGACATGATCTACGCGCGGCTGCTCCATATGATTTCACCGACTGAAATACGCGCGGTCCGCGCATTGCTGACGAAAATGTCAGGCAATCTCGAAAGCGGATCGGAAGACATGCCTCCTCGATAGAAGCATTGAAAGATTTGAAATGGCCGACGCCATTCATCGTCAGCAAGCCGATTTCCCCAATTGGCGCCGCTCGCGTTTGCGGCGGCGCACCGCCGCCGTTCTGCCCCCTCTGCACCAAATCGCCAGCACTGACGACTAACGAATTGCGAATATGGCGGCAGGGAGCCCTACCTAACCTCTTGTCGTGTCAGCAAAATCGTCCGACCGAGCCGGCGATCTTTCGGCGGTGAGGGCTCTTCCTCGAGGCAGACCGCTCTTGGCTTCGCATGCCAACGCCAATTGACCGACGAGCCATTTTGTGCAACGTGTTGTCTACTAGGAAACGAATCTCTGCTTGGAGACCGACATGGCTCAACCCGAGCGCTTCATGCGAGGACAGAGTGCCGGTGGCTGCGCTTGTGGCGACGGGCCGGTCTTTGAAGTGAGGCTGGGCGCCGACGGTCAGCCTCTGGCATTCGCCGACGCCTATCCCAACGCGCTTCCAATCCTGAAGAGGCTCGCACGCGGTCGGGTACCGAACAAGCTAGTGCTTCCCCTTTCGGCGGATCGCCCGACACGACACGTCTGATATCGGGGCAGCGGGGACTACCAGATCGCTCTCGACGGGCTCGCCGAAGCCGGCCGCTCTTTGCCTCGGGCCCTGCGCGTTGAAGGATCGAACGTTCGCGACGAGCGGGCGATAACAACCCTATGCTGCCAGGTGCCGCTCAGCACATCGCCCCGGTCATGACGACACCCCTCTCGGGACTCGCGATAAGGCTTGCCCCGAATCAAAACAAACAGTACAGACTGACTGATCATTGGATTTGAGGTGGCAAATGCTGGAGCAGCTACGGTTCGTACGGATCCCGGTTCAGTCGCTTAGCGAAGCCACGCGGCTCGCCGTTGATACCGTCGGCCTGCAGCACAGCGAACGGTTGCCGGAAGCCGAACGGTTCCGTTCTGACTCTCGGTCCTATTGCCTGGAGTTCGACGGTTCCGGGAGCAGCCTCCGGCCCAGCGTGGCGGTGTCGCTGAGAACCGTCGAGCAGCTGCAGGAAGTCTCCGGGAAACTCAGGGAGCGAAATTGGGATGTCGAGGCGATCCCTCACGATCTGTGTCGAAGCCGCCGCTATCACGCGGGGCTCGCCTGTCGCGACCTAAGCGGCAATCTCATCGAGCTGGTCGTTCGGGCCGAGGAGAGCGGCGAGCGATATTTTCCATCGCGCGATGCGGGAATTGTCGGCCTGTCACACGTGATCCTCGGCAGCCGGGACCCGGCGTCTGACGCCGCTGTGTGGGTGGACATCCTCGGAGCGCGGATCACCGATCGGGTGGGCGACGCAATCTACCTCGGCTGGGACGATCAGCATCACAGGATCATGATTGTGCCGAGCAAGCGCGAGAGCTTCCTCGTCGTGGGGTTTGAGGTCGAGAGCATCGACGCCGTGATGCAGTCGAAATATTTTCTCCTTGACCGGCAGGTCGGCATTGTCCGCGGCCCAGGCAAGGAACCCGCGAGCGGTGAAGTGTTTCTGACCTTCAGCGGGCCCTCGCCCGACAGCTATTTCACCTATTCGACCCGATCGGATCCGTCGCCCGTCGGACGCCGGCCACGGCAGTTTGCCGATTCTCCCGCCTCGCTATGCAGTTGGGGTTCGACCTCCAACCTCGAAGAATTGGGAGGAACGTTGCCATGACCATCAACATCATTGACATCGCTTATACTCGTCTCAAGACACCGGATGTCGCGGCCGCTACCGATTTCGCCACGCGAATACTTGGCCTGGAGCCTGTCGATCGCGCGGTTGATCGCCTGTCGTTTCGCTCCGATAGTCGCATGAGCACGATGAGCTACGAGATCGGCGACCCATCCGAAACGATTGTCGGCTTCGAATTGGCGAATGGGGAGGATCTCCTCAATGCGGCGAAAACGCTCGAAGCATTAGGGTATGAGGTGTGCTACGGTTCGCATGAGGAACGCGAGCAGCGGCACGTTTCCGAATTCATAGCCTTTCGTGACCCCAGCGGGGGACGCATCGAATTCGCGGTTTCGCCGCAGATCGGTGGCAATGGCGCGCAGCTGTCTCGCGACGCGGGAATTACGGGTTTCAGTCACGTCGGTCTGTTCAGCCGGGATCCCGGTCGCGATGAGCATTTCTGGACCCAAATATGCAATGCACGCGTCAGTGACCGGGTAGGCGAGCTCCCGCTGCTCCGTCTGAGCCAGATTCACCACAGCATCGCGCTCGTCCCCGCAGACCGGTGCGGTATCCAGCACATCAACCACCAGGTTCAGTCGATCGACGATGTGCAGCGCAGCTACGCGCTGCTTAGCCAGCATAAGGTTCCCATCGTCTTCGGACCCGGCCGGCATCCGACTTCGGGCGCGCGGTTCGTATATTTCGAGGGTCCCGACGGGATGGTCTTTGAATATTCCGTCGGCGTGCGCGAGGTCGACGAAGAGACCTACAGGGAACGCCAGTTCGGCTTTGAACCGAAGAGCTTCTGCATGTGGGGCGCAACCCCGAAAATCAAGGAGTTGTCCACATAGACTTGGGCCCCGGTGGGCAGCGGGCATGGGATGAATGTGACCGCATCGCGAGGTGACGCGGGCGGCGAAATAGCAAAGAGAAAGGATGGGAGATGACGGTTCCGGAGGCTTATCTTCAAGACATTGTCTGGCCGGCAAATTTTAACGAAATCCCCAAGGAGATTTTCGTCCGGCAAGACCTCTACCAAGCCGAGATCGACCGGATTTTCCGTGGAGCCGAGTGGCATCCCGTTGCGCACGAAAGCGAAGTGCCGCACCCGGGGGACTTCAAAACCTGCAATCTTGCGGACGTCCCCCTGCTCATCATCCGCGGCGACGACGGACGGGTCAGGGCATTCTTCAACGCCTGCTCACATCGCAGCACCCAGATCGAGGTAAAGCCTTCGGGCAATCGAGCCGAATTCGAATGCCCCTATCATCGGTGGCTGTTCAACAAAGAGGGCGAGTTGGTCGGCTGCCCCAATCAGCGCGAATTCATCCCCGGTTTCGACAAGAAAGACTATCCGCTGACCCAGCCGCGGCAGGAATCGGTCGGCGGCCTCCTGTTCGTGACGCTGTCGCCGGACACCGAAAGCCTCGACGACTTCCTGCAGGAAGCGAAAGGGTCGTTGCTGGACATCATGGCCGGTGACGGACGCCTCAAGCTGATTGGCTATCATCGGGTCCGGTATCTGACCAACTGGAAAGCCTATAGCGACAACGACGGCTATCATCCGCCGCTCCTGCACCAGGCGTTCACGATGCTCAACTGGCAGGGCGGCGCAGGCCGCCAGTATGCGACTACCGGACGTGGCCATTATTGCATCGAAACCGAGTTGACCGTTCCCCAGCCCACGAGCGTAATCCGCGATGCTTCGGTCATCGAGTTTCGCGACGAGGGGCGGCCGAAAAACGCCAGCGTGCTCGCTCTCTTTCCGATGCTCGTCGCCTCAAATTACCTGAACGTCATCAGCATCCGTTTCGCTACGCCTGTCGCAATCGACGAGGTGGAAGTCACCTACGCCTATTTCGCGCATCAGGACGACGATGACGCGATGGTCTTGCACCGAATAAGGCAAAGCTCCAACGCGATCGGCCCGTCCGGCCTGATCAGTATGGAAGACGCCTCGGTTTTCCACCGGGTCCAGATCGGCAATCGCACCCCCGGCAAGGCCATCTTCCAAAAAGGCGTCACCGATCCATCCCGGCTCGGGTTCGAATTCCGTCAGAACGACGAGAGCGGCAATCTTCCGCACTGGGAATATTATCGCGCCGCCATGGGCTTCCGGAGGAGGGAGGCATGACGCGCTTGACGCTCGACGAGCTCGCGCGGCTCGATGAACTCCAGTCGGCATATATGTCGGCACTGGACGGGAAGAAAATGCGGTCGTGGCTCGACACGTTCGAAGATGATCCGAGCGCGAGTTACATCTGCATCGCGCGCAACGATGTCGAGAGCGGCCTGCGCGTGGCGATGATGCTCGACGACTGCCGCGACAGGTTAATCGATCGCTGCACCTTCATCGAAGACATATGGGCGGGTACATTCCAGGACTATCGTACCCGGCATTTCGTTCAGCGCGTGCACGCCAGCCGCCGCGCGGATGGTCTCGTCGACATGGTCTCGAACTTCTCCGTGATCTTTACCCCCGACGATACCGGGCTGCCGCAGCAGCTGGCCGCCGGGACCTACGAGGACATTATTCGAATGGAAGACGATCAATGTCGCTTTCTGTCGCGGAACGCGGTGACCGACAACGCGGTCGTGCCGCGGTATCTGGTGTTTCCTTTGTGAGCGGTGACAGAATAACCTTATAAATCAATTACTAAATAATCGGGAGGGAGACCGAAAATGAAAGGCCTTTTTGCATCCAAAGCGCTGCTGATGATGACGGCAGCCGTGACCGCCGCGCCATCCATGGCGCAAACGGCGCCCGTTGGCGGTTTGTCCGCGCCCAGCCCGTCGGCCCCAGCCGAGGATCAGGATCAAACCTCGACGCAGAGCGGCCTCGTAGATATCGTCGTGACCGCGACGCGCCGGGAACAGAAGTTGCAGGATGTGCCGGTCGCGGTGACCGCCGTGACTTCGGAATCGCTTGGCCGTTCGGGTGCGGCCGACATCCGGAATCTCACTCAGGTCGTGCCCGGCTTCTTCGGTGGCCGCGCTGCGGGCGTGTTCCTGCCCGTTATCCGCGGGGTGGGGTCGAGCAGTATTTCGGTCGGGGACGAGTCAAACGTAGCAACCTATGTCGATGGAATCTACCAGGGAGACCCATTTTCCACCTGGACCGATCTCGTCAAGGTCGACCGCGTCGAGGTCCTGCGCGGGCCGCAGGGGACAATATTCGGTCGGAACGCGACGGGCGGGTTGATCAATGTCATTACGCCTGATCCCAGTTTCGACTTCAGCGGCATGGTTTCGGCGCGCGCGGCCGCCCTCGAGACGGGCGACGGAGACTATAATGTGCGCGGCTATCTGACTGGTGGCCTGTCCGATACGATTGCAGCCGATATCGCCGGAATTTACCGCAAAACGGACAGTTTTGTCGACGATCTCGTGCGCGGTGGGAAAGCTGGCGGCTATCAGGTTGTCGATGTCCGCAGCAAGCTGATGTACCGCGGCGAGAACGGAAACAAGATCGTCCTCACGGGAGAATATTTCGATCGCAAGGGCTCGGAGAATGTCTACCAGCCCTATGAGAATAACACGGCAGGTCGAGCCTTTCCCGGCGCGATCCTCCCGTTGAAACCCTGGCAGCTGTCCGCCGATCTGCGCCCCTCGCTCGCCACCCGGCGATACAGTGTCGCCTTGCAGACACGCTTCGATCTAGGCGGGGTCAATCTGGAGACGACCGGGGCATATGCCTCCAACCGAACCTCTCAGGCGACGGATTCGGATTCGTCGAATATCTTGCTCGCGACTTTTGTGGCCCCCAAAATCGCATCGGAATATTATAGTCAGGAAGTGCGCCTGCTCTCGTCCGGCTCCGGGCCGCTTCAATGGATCGCTGGTTTATATGCCTTCCACCTCTCCGGCGACGCCAACTTCATTCTGAGCAGTCGCGCTGATCCGAGCCAGCCACTGCTCGTGCGCACATTCGACCCCGTCCTGAAGACGACCTCCTATGCCGGATTCGCCGAGGCGACGCTTGAGGTCGTCCCGCGCCTGTTCGTGACGGGCGGCATTCGCTACACCCATGAGAAAAGAAGTTTCGATCAGATCGTAAACGGCGTCGCCCTTTTTCCGCAGACAGCGGAAAAATCCTTTAACAGGGTCACGTATAAAGGCACGGTCCGGTTCGAAATCGGACCGGACACGAATATCTACGCGACCTACAGCACCGGCTTCAAAAGCGGTGTGTTCAACATGACTGGCGTGTCGCCTCTCGCGGTCGATCCCGAGACGCTCAAAGCCCTCGAAGGCGGTATCAAGTCTGACATCACGCCCTGGCTGCGCGCCAATCTCGCCTTGTATCGTTATGATTATAAGGATTTGCAGGTCACTGCCCGCGATCCGTTGGGTCCCGGTTATGTCCTGCAGAACGCCGCGAACGCCACTCTTTACGGCGGCGAACTCGAAACCACTTTGGCGCCAACCGATCATTTCCGGGTCAACGCGGCGGTCGCCTACGCCCATGCGGAATATGACGATTTTCCGCTCGCGCAAGTTTTCATTCCCCGGCCAACGGGAGGCAATATCGTGTCGCAAGCGGATGTGTCGGGCAACCGCCTACCGCGGGCACCTCGCTGGACCTTTAACATCGCTCCAAGTCTCGACGTACCGCTCGCATCGGGAATGTTGAACATCAACGGCACCCTGTTCCGCAGTTCGGTCGTCTATTTCGACTTCCTGAATTCCGTGAAGCAGGATCCCTATACGGCGATCAACAGCGAAATTTCGTGGCGAACGGATGACGAAAAGTTTCGGTTCTCGATCTGGGCGACGAATTTGACCAATGAGAAGATCATCCAGGAAGTTCGGCCCGGCGCGCTTGGCACCGATCTCAGGTACGAGCTGCCCCGGCGTATCGGCGCCGGCGTCGAAGTGAAATTCTGATGCGATCGCCGGTCATAGGCTGGCTCGCCCCTCAAGGATTGAGAGCATAGATGGCAATTCCAGATCAGTACGACCTTTACTATGATGGCGGGTGGCATGCACCGACGGCGGGCGGGTACAGTCCCTCGCACAATCCGGCCAACGGCTCGCTCATCGCACATGTCGCGCAGGCAGAAAGCGAGGATGTCGACCGGGCAGTCCTCGCTGCCGCCGTCGGATCCAGGGTCTGGCGCGATGTGCCACCCCTCGAACGTGCCCGGCTGCTGCGCGAAGTAGCGGCAGTCATTCGCCAGAATGCAAAGGAATTGGCGCAACTCGATGCTCTCGATTGCGGCAACCCGGTCCGTGAACTGGCGGCCGACTCCCATGTGGCAGCCGCGCTCATCGACTATTTCTCCGGGCTGGTGACGGAGATGAAAGGTGCTTCGGTCCCCGTCGGACCAGATGCGGTCAACTTCTCCGTCAGGCAGCCATTTGGCGTCGTCGCCCGCATTCTGGCCTTCAATCATCCGTTTCTGTTCTGCGCCGGCAAGGTTGCCGCTCCCCTTGCAGCCGGCAATGCGGTAATCGTCAAGCCATCCGAACAGGCTCCCCTGTCAGCACTCCGCTTCGCCGAGCTGATCGACGGCTTGTTGCCGTCGGGTACGTTCAGCGTCCTTACGGGAGGAGCCGAAACGGGGGCGGCGTTAGCGGCCCACCCCAAGGTGGCGATGATCAGCTTGGTGGGGAGCGCGGCTGCAGGTCGCGCTCTGATGCGCGAGGCCAGTCCAACGCTCAAGCCAGTCTTGCTCGAACTTGGCGGCAAGAATGCCCTGATAGCCTATGGCGATGCCGATCCCGCCGAAGTAGCAAAAGCCTTGATCCAGGGCATGAATTTTGCGTGGTGCGGCCAATCATGCGGGTCGACGAGCCGGGCGTTCATACATGAGGACATCTACGACGCGGTTCTGGCTCGTATCGAGGAGGAAGCCCAGCGGTTTCAGCCGGGCGATCCGTCCAACGAGGCGACTTCGATGGGCGCGATCATCAGCGCGAAACAGCATGAGCGCATAGTCGGATTCATCGATAGCGCCCAGGCGGAAGGCGCTCGACTGATATGCGGCGGGGGGCCACCGGCCGACCAAGCTCTTGCGCGCGGCCTGTACATCGAGCCGACAGTGTTTGCCGACGTTACCCCTGACATGCGCTTGGCCCGCGAAGAGGTTTTCGGGCCGGTGCTCGGAATCCTGCGATGGTCCGACGAGCCGACGATGATCGAGGTCGTCAACGAACTGGAGTATGGATTGACCTGCTCAATCTGGACACGAGATCTCGAACGCGCGCACCGCACCGCCATGGCCGTCGACGTAGGCTATGTCTGGATCAACGAGACCTCACGCCACATTCTTGGAGCCCCCTTCGGCGGAATGAAACAGTCGGGCATCGGCCGTGAGGAATGCCTCGGCGAACTGCTGGCGTTCACCCAGGAGAAAAATATCTTCATCTCGTTGGGATCGGGCAACCGGTGACGGGCGGGGGCGCGCCTCCTGTGCTGCAACCGGCGCTCGGCACAGCACGCACGCCGCCTGGCGAGGGCGAAGCCGCGCTGGCTGTGGCGGGGGCGGCTTTCCGCCGCCGCATCGCCATGTTTTTCCTGACCTTTGCTCTCACACTCAACTTTGTTGACCGGCAGATCGTCAACATTCTAGCCGAACCGATCCGGGAAGAGTTGCAGCTGGCGGACTGGCAAATCGGGCTGATGTCGGGCCTTGCCTTTGCCTTGCTTTATAGCGTCGCCGGAATCCCGCTCGCGCGCTGGGCGGATCGCGGCAACCGGCCAAAGATCATGGCATTTTCCGTTCTCGTCTGGAGCGGGTTCACCATCGCCTGCAGCCTCGCGCGAAGCTTTCCCCAACTTTTGGTGGGGCGTGTCGGAGTGGGGATTGGCGAGGCCGGCCTGACACCTGCCGCAAATTCGCTCATCGTCGATTATTACCCACCCGAGCGGCGCGCGTCGGCGCTTTCGCTCTACTATCTTGGCGTGCCGTTGGGAACGTTGGCGGGGATGGCATTGGGAGGGCTGGTTGCCGATGCCTATGGCTGGCGCACCGCCTTTCTGGTGGCCGGCATACCAGGTGTCGTCCTTGCCCCCTTTTTGCTGCTGGTTTTGCGCGAACCGCGCAAGGCGCACGCCGCTCTGTTGCGAACGGCGCCGCCGGGCGCTCTCGCGGCGGTAAAGACGCTTTGGGCGGTTCGCACCTACCGGCTCATCGTGATCGCGACTGCGCTGCAAGCCGCGGTAGGATATGGCTTCGGACCTTTCATCGCATCTTTTTTTATCCGCAATCATGGCCCGGAGATCGTCGCCATGGCCACCCAGGCCGGGATGGGGGTTTCGGGGTTCCTGGGCCTGACGCTCGGTCTTTCCACAGGTCTCGCAGGCGCCGCCGGCGTGTGGCTCGGTGGGTTGCTGGCCGATCGGTTCGGCCGGAGCGACGTCCGAGCCTATGTAACCATCCCTGCGTTTGCGTCGCTGGCGGCCCTTCCCTGTTATGCCGTCATCTTCAGCATCGACAGTGGCGCGCTGGCGCTTGCGGGCCTTGCGCTTCCCAACATGCTAGGGGCCATGTGGATGGGCCCGGTCCACAGTACCCAGCAAAGCGTCTCACCGCCGGAGATCCGTGGCGGCGCGACCGCCCTCTTCCTTCTGGTCTTGAACCTGGTCGGCGTGGGTTTGGGACCGCTGTTCGTCGGGACGGCCAGCGACGCGATCTCGTGGCAGTTCGATCAAGATTCCGGCAGGAGTTTGCGTGCCGCCCTCATCCTTACAAGCCTGGTCGCACCATTCTCCGCATTTCTTTTCTGGCGCGCGCGGTCGTCGATCGGGCGCGACATGACCAGGTGGAAGGCCGTCAATCCAGTGTGACACAAATTGTTCATCATCATTGTCTGGAGAATGAAATTGTCAGCGGAAAATCATCTAGCAATGGGCGCCGGCGGCACCTTGCCGGCCGGCAAGGGCGATCGCGCGCCGTCAGGACCGCACCGCATGCCGGACCGCCTCGACATACGCGGCCGCGACTATGACGCGGCAGGCCTGCGATCGCTTGTGGCACCGGGCTGGATTCATTCGGCGGTGTATACCGACGCGAAGATTTTCGATCTTGAACTCGAGCGGATTTTCCACACCGGTTGGCTGTTCATCGGCCATGAGAGCGAGATTGCAAAAACGGGCGAGTTCAAGCGTCGGCAGATGGGCCGTCAACCGGTCATTTTTGTTCGCGGCCAGGATGGCGAGATCCGCGTTTTCCTGAACCGCTGCCGACACAGGGGCGCAATCGTCTGCGAGGTGGACGAAGGCAGGGACAGCTTTTTCCGCTGCTGGTATCACGGCTGGACCTATTCCAATGCTGGCGAACTGGTCAGCGTTTCCGGGCCCGACGGCTATGGGCCGAGTTTCGACGCGAGCGAAAACGGTCTCACGCCGGTGCCGCGGGTCGAAAATTATCGCGGCTTCATATTCGCGGCTTTGAGCGAAAAGGTCCTTCCGCTCGAGGACTATCTCGGCAACGCAGCCAAGGTGATCGACATCCTGGTCGACGCGGCACCGGGCGGAGAGTTGAGCGTGCGAGCCGGATCCAACCGGACGATCTATAAAGGAAATTGGAAGCAGGTCGGGATGGATGGATATCATCCGTTGTTCGTCCATGCCTCGGTGCTGGCGACATGGGAACGACACACCGATTCGGGTCACAGCCTCGGTGCCACGCACAGTGCGAACCCCTTCGACTTCGACGGAATCTCGGAAACGCGCGACTTCGGTCATGGCCACACGATGCTCGATTTCCGTAAGCATCGGCTCAAGCACTCGGGAAAATATCGCGCGCTTCTGGAAAACACGCCGGGAGGGGCAGACTATATCGACGCGCTCTATGCAGAGCATGATGTTGCCTGGGCGGACATGCTGCTTGCCATGGCGGGCGATCCTCACGTCGGCGTTTTTCCAAACCTGCAACTGATCAACAACCAGATCCGGATCGTTAATCCCCTGTCTGTCGACGAGACCGAGGTCGTGATGTTCCCTGTGCTGTTCTCCAACGTCAGCACCGAAATCAATGCGCTGCGACTTCGCCAGCATGAATCCTTTTATGGACCCGCAGGATCCGGATCGACAGACGACGCCGAGATTTTCGAGCGGGTGCAACTCGGCCTGGAGGCTAATCTCGATCCGTGGATCAATATATCGCGCGGGATGGAGCGCGAGTGGGTTGATGAAGATGGGACGATCGTCGGCCATGTTTCCGACGAGGTTCCGCAGCGCGCTCAGATCCGGCAATGGCTGGCGATGATGGCCGAAGAATCGCCCGATGGGAGGCGTTAGGATGAACATGGTAGCAGCAGATCTTTGCGATTTCACCGTCTTCTCGGAATTGAAGGAGAGCCGGGCAATCCTGCCCGGGAGCGACATTTTCGGCAAAATCGAAGCATTTTTGTATTTTGAGGCCGAATTGATGGACAGCCACGCCTATGACGATTGGCTCGCGCTCTGGGAGCCGGGCGGCCTCTACTGGGTTCCCTCCAATCAGGCCGACCTCGACCCCGATCGGTCCGTCTCGATCATCTACGAGCATTATGACCAGATCTCGGATCGAATATTCCGCCTGAAGGATAAGCGGATGCATTCGCAAAGTCCGAAGTCGCGTCTGATCCGCATCGTCTCGAACATTACGGTCGCCGCATCCGGCGGATCCGATGTCCTTGTCAGTTCAAACTTCATCCTGGGCGAGGCGCGCTCCGGTCAGCATCAATCCTTGTTCGCGCGCGCGACCCACCTCCTGAAACAGGGGGCCGATGGCTTCAAAATCTTGGGCAAGAAGGTCTATCTGATCAACAATGATGCGCCCATGCGCAATGTGACCTTCCTGCTATGAGAGGTGCAGGCGAAGGAGCGGGCAAGCCGCGCCGTGAGCAGCCACTCATCGCTACCGTCATTGGCGATCCGGCGGGTATCGGTCCAGAGGTCTGTGTCAAGGCACTCGCCGCCGGCAACCACGCGGCGCGGCACCTATTGATCGGAAGCATCGACGCTGTCCGGTTCGCGGCCGCGGCGAGCGGGATTAGCCCTCCCATCTACCAGGTGGAAACGCCGGATGAGGTGTCCGGTGCGGTTGGCGAAATCGCCGTTCTCGACCACGGCTCGCTGGCGAGGGGGGCATGGGATATCGGACAGTCGGGCGCCGCTTCGGGCCGGGCGGTGATAGAATGGATCCGCTTGGCCGAGCAATTGGCTCGCAATGGAGAGATCGATGGCTGGATCATGGCCCCGGTCGACTCGCAATCACTCAAGGCGTCTGGCGAAATATCGTCGATCGACGATCTTCAGCCGACTGGAACCTATCTATTGCGAGTCAGCCCCTCGTTGCGGATCGTCCCAATCACCGAGCATATCAGCATCGCCGAGGTCCCGGGCACTGTCTCTGCCGCGGCGGTGTCGTCGCTGATCGGTCTCGTTGACGAGACTTTCAGGCGTTGGGGCGTCAATGCCCCCAGGATCGGCGTCGCCGGCCTGAATCCGCACGCGATGGGAACTGAAGAAGTGCGCGAGATCGCGCCGGCGGTCGAACGGGAGCGCGCGGCGGGGCGCCGCGTCGAGGGGCCGGTGTCGCCCGATTCGATATTTCGTCTTGCCATGGAGGGGCGATACGACGTCGTTGTCTCAATGTATCATGACCAGGGCCAGATTGCGCTCAAGACGGCTGCCTTCGAAGGCGCGTGCACCATCTATATCGGCCTCGATTATGTTCATCTGACCGTACCGCACGGATCTGCCATGGAAATTGCGGGACAGGGCATCGCCCAGCACGCCAGCATGGCCTCCGCGATGAAGATGGCCGAATCACTCTGCTTCGGGAGAGGGTTTTATGCCGGCGACGATTGACCCCGGACTTCAGATGCAGGTGCGCATGGCGGCGCGCGGCCTGGCGCACGCCGGGCTCGTGCACGCGTTCGGCCATTGCAGTGCGCGCATCGATGCGCGGCACTTTCTTGTCTGTGCCGCAATGCCCATGGGGCTTATCAAGGACGAACCCGGTACTATTGTCTCGGTCGATGGCGCCCTTCCCCAAAAAGTGCTTGGCGAAGTGCGCGCGCACCAGGCGATTTATGCCGCGCGGTCCGATGTCGGCGGCATTTGTCGCATCATGCCCGCCGCCACCATGTCGTTGTCGACGCTCGGGATCACACCGGCGGCGCGGCACGGCCTAGGCGCCTATTTCGCTCCCCGGCCGCCGCTTTGGGACGATCCCAGGCTCCTGCGCGACGACGCTTCAGCGAGAAATCTTGCAATTGCCCTTGGCGAGGCTCGTGCGATCGTCATGCGAGGAAACGGAGCGATTACGGTCGGGCAAGATCTGAAGGAAGCTGCGACTTTTGCCTTCTTCCTCGAAGACGCCGCGCGGGTAGAGCGCGACGTGCGCTCGATGGGGTTCGGCCCTCAACACGGGCTTCTCGATGAAGACGAGATACGCGCGCGCCAGACCCTGGCCGGCGGCGTCGTTGAGCGGATGTGGAGTTGGCTGACGGCGATGGACGTGACCGAAGGTCGAGGAGCAAGCGGCGGATGACGTCAGGCGCGGTGCTCGCATATGCCCCGTTGCCTCGCCCGAATACCAGCAAGAAAGAGGAAACGATATGACCGACATGACCAAGACAGACACCTTCGCGGGGCGCGTCGCGCTCATCACGGGCGCGGGACAAGGAATCGGGCGGGTTTTCGCCAAAGGCTTCGCGCGCGCCGGTGCGAAAATCGCCATCGTCGAACTGAACGAAGACAGCGGACGGTCGGTAGCGGCCGAGGTCGAAGCGGAATGTGGCGCCGGCACCGTTATCGCCATTCGGGCCGATGTGGCCGATCCGGCAGCCGTCGACGCCGCCATAGCGGAGACATTGGAGGCCTTTGGCCGCATTGACGTCGCCATCAACAATGCGGCGATCTTCTCGACGCTGAAAATGCGGCCCTTCGAGGAAATCCCGTTTGACGAGTGGAGACAGGTCATGCGCGTGAACGTCGATGGCGTAATGCTGGTGTCCAAGGCGTGCGCGCCGGTAATGCGAGGTAATCGTCATGGGCGCATCATCAACATCTCGTCCGGGGTGGTGACTATGGGCCGACCGCACTATTTACATTATGTGGCTTCCAAAGCGGCGGTGGTCGGTATGACGCGCGCCATGGCGCGTGAACTCGGCGCCGACGGGATCACGGTGAATGCGCTGCTTCCGGGCGCAACCTTCACGGAGATCGAGCGCGAGACGGTGACGCCCGCGCAAAAGACCCAGATATTGAACATGCAGTGCATCAAGCGCCACGAGACCGCAGACGACTTGCTCGCCGCAGCGCTTTACCTCGCGTCCGACGGCGCAGAATTTGTGACGGGCCAGTCGATAGCCGTCGATGGCGGTACGACGTTTCGCTGAACAGGCCCGCAACGAGGCGGGCGGAATGGCCAGCCGGGTGCGGACGGCATCCTGTTGCATCTCGCAGCTATGACTTTGACAAGCCCGATAGGAAAGCTATGCCATCTGTACGTTCGGCCGCATGAGGGTCTCGGCAAGAGGTGTAGCAGACGCAGTGGCGGACATTTCCCCAGCTCACGACAATTCGCACAAGCCACAAGGCGAACGCAGTAGAAAGATGCGGGCTCGAATCCTTTCGGCCGCTATCAATCTGTTGCGCGAGAAAGGTTATTCGGCGTTTCGCGTCGCAGACGTTGCCGAAAGCGCAGGCGTCTCTCGCGGAGCGCAGCTTCACCATTTTCCGACAAAGGACCAACTAGTCGCCGCCTGCCTGGAGCAGGTTTTTTCGGCAGCCCTCGAGAAGGCGACCGTTGCCGCGGGTAAGGCTATCGAAGATGACGGCCTCCTCGAGGCTGCATGCGACGATGCAGAGGCATTCTTCTACGGTGAAGATTTTTTGATCGCGCTCGACCTCGTCATCTCGGGAAACAAGCTTCGGGCCCTCGCCGACGATGTTCGCGGTATGTCGCAGCAACGACGCGTCGGGGCCGAGCAAGTCTGGGTCAGCCGTTTTGCCAAGACCGGCCTGTCTCCGTCTGACGCCGAAGACATATTGTGGCTGCTGTGGAGCGTGCTCCGCGGATTGGCGGTGCGAGCCCAGATCGGAAAGGACCCCGAGCGGGCAAGGCGCGTCACCGAGCTGACAATTGCCTTGCTGTCCGGCTATGCGCAGTCGCTGCGGGAGCGGAACGACGGGACGGGCGGCCCAGACGCTATTGGTTGAAGCTTGCGATGACAAGCTTCTCGCCGCGCAGTGATTGCTGCCGAACCATCGGGTCCCGTTCCCTCAAGCCGCGTAGACATTACCATAGCGTTCGCGCAGTTGCTTCTTGTCGATTTTCCCTGTTGCCGTAAGTGGCACCGCGCCGACGAGGATGCGATCGGGCAGCTGCCATTTCGCGAATTCCGCGGATAGGGTTGATAGAATTTCCTTTTCGTCGGGAAGGATTCCATCATGAGGCTCGACGATCAAGAGCGGGCGCTCTTCCCATTTAGGGTGCGGAATGCCGACGACCGCGGCGATCTTGACCCCGCTGCACCCAGCGGCAACATTCTCAAGGTCGATTGAGCTGATCCACTCTCCTCCCGACTTGATGACATCTTTGGTGCGGTCTGTGATTCGCATGAACCCCTGGGCGTCGAGTGTCGCAACGTCGCCGGTATCGAACCACCCGTCGACATCGGTGCAATCCGCCGGCTGACGAAAATAGCGCTGAACCACCCACGGACCCCGCACCTGTAGCGCGCCTGCCGTCGCCCCATCGTGGGGGCAGGGGTGCCCGTCTTCGCCCAAGATGCGCATCTCGACGCCGAACTGGAGCCGTCCCTGCCGCGTCCACAATATATCCTGCATCGCTGCCTCGCCGAGGTCCGCGACGGCCGGCGTCGGTGTTGCGATCACACCGAGCGGGCAGGTCTCGGTCATTCCCCAGAGCTGAAGGACATCGACATCATGGTCGGCCTTGAAGCTTTCTGCCATCGCGCGAGGTACGGCGGAGCCCCCGATCATAATCCGCTTGAGCGTTCCCGTGTCGCCGCCGGTTGCCTCGAGGTGGGCGAGATACATGGTCCAGATCGTGGGCACCCCACCGGTAAAAGAAACCGCCTCCCCTCGGATTAGGGCCTGGAGGCTAGGACCGTCCATGCGGTCGCCAGGAAGAACGAGCTTGGCGCCGCAGAGCGGCGCCACGAACGGAAGGCCCCAGGCGGTGGCGTGATAGAGCGAGGAGCAAGGCATCACGCAATCGAACGACGTGAGGCCGAACGCGCTCGCCAAGCCCGCTCCCATCGCATGCAGAACGACTGCCCGGTGGCTGTAGAGAACCCCCTTGGGATCGCCTGTGGTCCCCGAGGTGTAACAAAGAAACGCCCCGGAATTTTCATCGATTTCGGGCCAGGTGATCGAGACCGGTGCCGACGCGAGCAAGGGCTCATAGGCCAGCGCCCCGAACCCCTCGCCGATGCCGACGCCTTCGTCGGACAGTACGATGTATTTTTCGATATGCGGGAGGCTGGGCGCAAGCCGCTCGACGAGCGCGGCGAGGTTGGGCTCGAACGCCAATATGCGACTCTCGGCATGGTTCAAGGTAAAGATCAGCTGATCGTCGGGGAGCCGGGGGTTGGCGGTGTGAAGCACTGCCCCAAGGCCCGGGACCGCGTAGAAGAGTTCCAAATGCCGGTGCGTGTTCCAGGCGAGCGACGATATCCGGTCACCGCTCCCGATCCCGGCAAGGGTGAACATGTTGGCAGCCTGCGCTACCCGGCGGGCGAGCGCTGCATAATCATAACGCCACAACCGATCGCTGCCGATTTCGCGCGACACCACTTCCCGGGTTGCGTGCGCGGCGGCGGCATATGTCAGGATCGTGCCGATCGCCAGTTGCGCAGGCTGCATTTGTCCCGTGATCGTCATGCATGCATCCTTCGACAAGTAGCAGTTGAACGGACCGTCTTTACGCGACAGCAAACAAAGTCCGCCAGCACAAGCCACCGAGGCTCATGCTGGCGGACACGGCGGCAGCCCGGCCGCACGCGATCCGCGGGATCAAGCCCTTGGACCGCGTTTGGGCGCGTCAGAACCGGAGTTCGGCGCTGACGCCCACTTTTCTTGGCTGTTCGTAAAAGCCGTCAGTTGCCTGCGCCCCGACACGAATGGTCTGGAAGACCTTTTCGTTGGTGAGGTTGGTCGCCCAGAGGCTGAATTTCCAGCGATCACCGGTTGGGGCAAAGGATATCGACGCATTGGTAAGGGTATAGCTCGGCTGGGAGAAAATATTCTGGAAGTCATAATAGAGCCGGGTCGAGTAGAAGGTGTTGACCGAGACCCCAAGGCGCCCTGCATCGAACTCATGGCCCCAATCGACCCCCAGGTTGAACGTCCACTTCGGGGCGCGGGTCATCACGTTACCCGACGCGTCCGCCGGGGCAACAGTGTTGCCTCCGTCGGGGCGCGGGAAAAAGCTCTGCGCGAGCGGAAAATCACGATAGCGCGCGTGGCTGTAGGCCGCCGAGCCGCGGATGTTGAGATCGTCAATCGGTTGGATAATCGCCTCGAACTCGCCGCCATAGATTTTGGCGCTCGCTGCGTTCTGCAGGACGTAGCTCGGACCCGACGCGTCTTTGGCCTGAACTTGCAGATCGTCGTACGTATAGTGATAAACGGCGAGGTTCGTGCGGAGCCAATTGAAGGGGTCGACCTTGATGCCGGCCTCCCATGCCTTGATGTTCTCGGGATTGACCGGATTCGGCGATGTGCCCGCCATATTGTAGACGCCGCTTTTGAATGCGGTGCCATAGCTTGCATAAATGCTTCCGTCGGGTGCGAACTGGTACCGGACTGCGCCGCGATAGTTGAACTTGTTGAACGACTTGGCGGTCTTCGGAACGACCAGATTTCCATTAACGACCTGTTCGAAGGTCCGCCGCTCGGTGGTGTACCGCGCGCCGACAGTGATGAACAGGTCGTCGACGATCTCGTAGGTTCCTTCGGCAAAGCCCGCGAACGAGCGACCCGATAGTGCGGGATCAAGGTTGAGGGTGGTCGGAGGGATTCCAGGCCCCGGCGACGTGACGAGATCCAACTCAGTATGACCGCCGAACTGGTAGAAATAGCCGCCCAGGAGCCACTGGAATCGGCCGGGGTCGGCAGACGTGAACTTGATTTCCTGGCTCCCCGATTCCGTCGCAAATGTTGCAGGGAAATTACCGAGGAAGATGTTCGAGGCGTCCGAATCGGTTTCCTGGTACCAGCGCAGATTCATGAAGCCGCTCGTCGCCTCGAGGTTGAAGCCGTCGAACTCGAGTTTTACATGCAGCGCCGCACTCCAGCGCCGTAAGTCCAGCGTAGGAATGCTGGTCAGTGACGCCTGCCAAGCGTCGGTCGGAAGTATAACGCCCGGGAAGCGACGGCCGGCCGTATTCCCATTGACCGGCTGGGGCGAATTGGTCGTGCTGTTCTGGTCGAAGAATTCGCCGGTCAGGATGACCTTGGCATTGTCGGAAGGCTGCCACAGCAGCTTGCTGCGAAAGTTGATCACTTGCTGGTCGCCGAGCGTGCCGCCGCGCACCAGATCGTCGATATAGCCGTCGTTCTTGCGATAGAGGGCGGCAAAATCGGCAGCCAATTTATCGCTAAGGCCGCCGGTGATATAGAAGCGGGCATCATAATCGCCCGCGTCCCTCCGCATGCGGCCGTAACGCAGCGACGCCTTGCCGCGCAGGTCAAAACTGGGGTCGGGGGTAATCACGTTGATCAGGCCGCCGGTGGCGTTGCGGCCAAATGTCGTGCCTTGCGGTCCGCGCAGCACTTCCACGCGCTCGACTTCGACGAGATCGATCCAGTTGGCGGCCGACTCTGGCTGGTAGACACCATCGACATAGGTGGCGATGTTTGGCTCGTCGCCGATCGAGATGCCGGTCGACCCGACGCCGCGAATGACGGGCTGGAAGACACCCATGTTGCGGCTCCCGATGAATCCGGGAACCACCTGGGTCAACGAGCGCACCGTCGAAACATCTGCCGCCGAGAGCGAATCGCCGGTGATCGCGGTCACGGCGACAGCAACGTCCTGCAGACGCTCCTCGCGGCGCGTGGCCGTCACGATGATGTCGGAGATACCCGAACTCGACTGCGCCTCGGGCTCGGGTTCGGCAGCCGGGGCCGTATCCTGGGCTTGGCCGGCCGCGCTCCAGGCCAGTGCGAAAAGTGCGATGCCGCTCGCGAGGGCGCGCCCGCTATTATAACTGTTGGTCCTCATGTCCATTCTCCCTCTCCCTGATTCTTTTTTTCAATTCGTCCGCACATGCTCTTCAAGAAAATCCAGCCGGTCGTTTCCCCAGAATATCTGGTCGTCGACAAACATAAGCGGCGCGCCGAATACGCCGCGGGCGTAAGCTTTCGACCGCGCTTCGCGATAGGCGCGCTTGCCCTCTTTCGAATCCACGAAGGCCATGACGGCATCGGCTTCGAGACCCGCCGTTGCCGCCGAGGCGCGCAATTCGTCCCGGTCTCGCGGATCGATTCCGAGGCCCCAGATGCGCCGATAGGCATCCCGCACGAAGCCTTCGGCGGCACCGTGACGGGCCGCGAAGATTGCGGCTGTGTTCCAGCCTCCGCACTCGAAGCTCGATGGAAAGGTAAGCGGCACGTCGTACCGCCGAGCCCAACGCTGCAGATCCGCGGTCAGAACCTTTATCTTCGCCGGCACCTCGCGGTTGGACGGGCCGTAATTGCCCGCCGCAATCTTTGCTTCGGGGATGTCGATGGGATGATAGGCGAGCGCCCGGCCGTGCCGACGCGCAATCTCCGGCAGACGCAACTGTGCGAGATAGCTGAACGGGCTGATGAAATCGAAGTAGAAATCAATGGTGGCGGTCATGAGACCCTCTCTTCGATTCCCACCATCTCGCGGTAATTTTGCCAGAAGCCGATGATGGCCCCTTCCGTGACAAGATGATCCGCATCATCGGCGCCGCCGCCGCCCATCGCGATATAGGATCTTGCCTTTCTGTCCGAGCTGACCGCCTGCTGCACGATCTCGACCGCCTCGCCATCCTCCATCGAGATCATGCCCGCCGGTCCGATGAGGTTCGATTGCTTGAGGCGGATCGCGTCCATCTCCGCATCATCGTCCGCATAGCCAAATTGGGTCCACACGAGCTCGAACGAATCCGGTCCGTGGGTGACGATCTGGCGAACCGCGAGCGTGTTCGAGATCTGCTGCAAAATCAGGTTGGGATAAAGGGCCAGGATGACGAGGGTGATGCCGTCCGGAAACTCGCTCCGGCCCGCGAGCAGCGACGGATCCTGGAGCGAGAAGCTCGTGTCGAAGCTGCGCGAGTCCTGATAGACTTCGCTGTCGCGCGCCGCGTCGTTGCTGCCCGCCTTCGAATAAAGGAACGAATGCCGCTTGCTCTCGTCCATCAGGCATTCGCCGGTTTGCGTCGAACGATAGAGGCCGAAAGTATTGTGAAACAGATGGAGGAGGCTTGCGTGATAGGGGTCGCGCGTATTTTCGGCGTATAGCTTCCAGTTGCCGTGGATGAACTGGCGTTGATTGCCCAATATCTTGATCGGGCGGCACATGATCCGCTCGACATGCTTGGTGATGAGCGGACCGAGATAGTCCGTCAGCGGCTCCACTTCTTGCGAGAATGTCGCGAAAACCAGCCCATTCAACGCTTCGACGCGCAGCTTGACCAAGCCATGTTGCTTGAGATCGAAATCCGCCGGCATCCCCCCCTTGCCCTTGATCCCGCGGCGGAACGGGACGCCCATGAGGTCTCCGTTCAATTCATAAGCCCATTGATGATAAACGCATTCGAGATGCGGCACATTGCCTTGGCGTGCGCGGCATACCGTCGCGCCGCGATGCGCGCAGCGGTTCACAACGACATGGAGGCTCTGGTCCTTGTCCCGCGTCACAACGACCGGCGTGTCGCCGATGAAGGTCGATTTGAAATCACCGGGGTTCGGGACTTCGGCCTCGAGCGCAACGAAGTTCCAGGTGGGGCCGCGGAAGAGATGCTCCTGTTCGGCCTTGTAAAAGGCATCATCCGTGAACACGGAATATGGTATCCGGCAGCCAATGGGCTCCTCGGTGTCGGTCGACACTTTACCTACGGCCGTATCTTGAACATTGAGCATATCGCAACCTCGAAATGGGCTAAATGGGGCGGACCATCAAAGTGTCGATCAGGTCCGTGTCGAAAATCGCCTTCTTTGACCGAAAAAGAAATTTCCCGGACGAGAACACTATTTCATCGACATATTTACCAGCATTATACACAAATGATCGGCCGGTGTTTCTTGTCTGGAGCACTAGATAGTTTGTATGTGCCACAACCGCATCTGAACGAACCTCGTGAATGCGGCTGGTGCTGATGATGTGTCGATAGTGATGGACCGGAAAAATGTTGGCGCGCCGGAGCGAGACGATGCGGTCTACAAGCATGCCCCTGCTGTCACAGAAGATCGTCGCAACCGGCAATCCGCGGTCGGCATTCTCTCGCGGCAATACGGAATAGTGGCAGTCCTCGACGAACAGATCGGGCCACGCTTCGAGCTGATCGTCGTCAATCAGCTCGGCGTGCAGGGCAATAAGGTCCGTCACTTCCCGGAGGAGCTCGGTGCGAGGCAGAGTGGAAAGGTCCATAGCCTCAGCTCTCCGGCGCACCGGGAGCGTCGATCGTCACCCAGCCGTCCTCGATCGTCACTTCATAGGTCTTAAGCGGGATCTGGCAGGGATAAGTTGTCGCGGCTCCGCTCGGAATGTCGAAGGCGCCGCCATGATAGGGGCATTCGATCGTCGCACCGTCCTGATAGCCATCGGTAAGCTGCGCGTTGCCGTGCGTACATGTGTTGGCCGTGACATAAATCTGGCCATCGACGTTATAGACCGCGAGCGCCGGGAAGGCGCCTGCCGGTATCGCAACCGGCTCGCCGTCCTGGGGGGCGTCAATTGGGCACAGGCGAAGTCTCTCCATTTCAATCACATCCATCTCTTGAAATATCCTAAGGTGGTCAGCCGAGGGGGATGTCCATTCCGTAGCCCTCGGCTTCATTTCCATGGCCGAAGAGGTCGCGCAGATAATGTTCCTGCTGCGGGCCCGCCTTTTTCGCTCCCCAGCCAAATTCCCACAGCCACCCTGACGGATTTGCGCAGTAGAATGTCAGCGCTTCGTCGTTCGCGTGCTTTCCGAGCTGGAGTGCGACATCGATCTTTCGTTCGCGCACCGAGTCGTGGGCAAGGCCAAGATCGTCGAGCTCGCTGTACTCGAGCATCAAATGGTTGATCCGCTTGTCCATCGGACCGAGGCCGAAAGCCACGGAATGTTGCCGGTCGTTGCAATGCATGAAATAGGGGGCAGCGACCTCACCGTTCGGCAAAGCGAGGTGGTACTCGACCGAGCCCCGCAGCCCGAGCAGCTGATAAAAGCGAACCGCTGCGGCCACATCATCTTGACGCAGGATGCAATGGCCGATCCCTTCGGCGCCGGTAACAAAACGACCGAACATCGGGCGGCCGGGATGAAAAGGGCGGTAATTGTCGACCTGGGGGCCGAAGAAGATTTCGGTGGGATTACCGCCCGGATCCTTGAGCTTGGCCAAGCCGAGGACCCGGCGCTCGCGCGCCGCTTCGTCGCTCGCTATTTCGACTTCGATATTCTGGACTGTCAGCTTCTCGACAATTTCGTCGAACTCTACCGGACCCGCAACGCGCCAGCCAAGATAGGCAAGATCGTCACCGCCATCAGCATGCAGCGTGATGCGGTGATGCCATTTGTCCATTCGCAGATACGCGCGGTCGCCTTCGCCTTCATCGACATATTCCATGCCGCCGACGCCGCACGCGAAGCTCTTCCATGCATCCAGATCAGATACCGACAAGCCTAGATAACCCAGCTCGGTCACGCCCACCATATTTCGCACTCCCAAATCTCAAGCCATTTTTGGCTTTTATACGCCTGAACCAGCCTGGTTGACGTGTCGCACATGATGCAACGCGATTCGAATAGGGCAATTTAGATCATTGTGCAACCCATTGCACAATGAGCCACGCATGCTATGTTGGGTCATTCGGGATCGGAAGAGTCCAAAGAGTTGAGCCGAGAATCGTTGATCCAAATAGTTGACCTACGAATCTCGGTGGCCGGAAATGGAGGAGAGGATGTTGCAACCTGACGGAAACGGCGCAGCCGTGGCAGAGCTTGAATCACTGCGTTCGCGTATCGATGCATGGCTCGTAAAAGACGAGGGAAGCGGCCGCTTTCAGATCGACCGGGAGGCCTTTACCGACGCGGACGTGTTCGCTCTCGAGCTGAAATATATCTTCGAGCGCAACTGGGTCTTCATTGCGCACGAGAGCCAGGTCGCAAAGCCGAACGACTTTCTCACGACTTTTATCGGCCGCCAGCCCGTCATCCTGACCCGCGACCGGGCCGGGGAATTGCATTGTCTGATCAATGCCTGCGCGCACCGCGGCGCGCGCGTTTGCCGCGAGAAGAGCGGAAACCGCCGCAACTTCACCTGCCCCTTCCACGGTTGGACCTATAATCCCGCGGGCCAACTCCTCGACGTGACAGATGAGGCTGGGGGTGGCTACGCGCCGGGCTTCAAGCGGGAAGACTATGGTCTAGAACATGTTGCGCGCATCGAGATTTACCGGGGCTTCATTTTCGCCAGTCTCAACCCCGAGGTCGTTCCTCTTGAGGACTATCTCGCGGGCGCGAAGACATTCATCGATCTCATGGTTGATCAGTCGGTCGAAGAGAAGCTCGAAGTTCTTCCAGGCGCTACGCGCTACCGCTATCGAGGGAACTGGAAGCTGCAGGTCGAAAATGGCCTCGACGGCTATCATATCGGCACGGTGCACGCGAATTACTTCATGACGGTCGCACGCCGGGTCGACGGGACATCGAAGAACGATACCAGGGCGTTCGATTTCGGTCGCTGGGCTCAGCTCGAGGGCGGCTCTTTCTCCTTCGACAACGGCCATTGCGTGCTCTGGAATGACTATGCAAACTATCAGGACCGGCCGAATTACGAAATCCTGGACTGGTTGAAGCGCGAGCGCGGCGAAGAGCGCGCTACCTGGATGAACGGCCGGATACGCAATCTGGAGCTGTTCCCTAACGTCTTCCTCATGGACCAGACGAGCACCCAGATCCGTATCATCCGGCCCATCTCGGTGGATGAGACCGAGGTGACAACCTACTGCATAGCTCCGGTGGGTGAGAGTGACGACGCCCGCGCCTTGCGCATCCGCCAGTATGAAGATTTCTTCAATGCAAGCGGCATGGCTACGCCGGACGACCTGACCGAGTTCAACAATTGCCAGGTCGGTTTCGGTGGCGGGGCTGGCCGGATGAACGACATGTCGCGGGGATCGACACGGTGGGTGCAAGGCGTCAGCAGCCACGGCGAAGCCCTGGGCGTCGACGCCATCCTTAGCGGCACGGCGGTGGCCGACGAGGGGCTTTACGTCGCGATCCACGACGAATGGATATTGCGCATGCGCGGAGCCATTGCGAGCGAAGAGGCCGAGCGCGCGTTACCCCCGAAGCCGGAGATGGCGAAATGAGCAGCGAAGTTGCGCAATGGACCGCGATCCAGCGATTTCTCGGGCGCGAAGCGGCCGCTCTCGATGCCAAGGATTGGGATAGCTGGATCGATCTATATCATCCCGATGCCGAATATTGGGTCCCCGCGTGGGATGACAGCGGCCGATTGACCGAGGACCCAAGGCGCGAGATTTCGCTGATCTATTATCCGACCCGGGCAGGGCTCGAGGACCGCGTCTATCGCATTCGGACGGGCCGGTCGTCGGCCAGTTCGCCGGCCCCGCGCACTTCCCATATCTTTTGCCTGCTCGCGGTCGACCATGAGGACGACGTCATTCGGGCGCGGACGAATTGGTCGGTGACCTCGGTCTTGGAGGATCGGCCGACGGTCTACAGTGGGTCGGCCATTTACGATCTCGAACCGATGGGCGACGCCTTTGTGATAAAACGCAAATATACCGTCGTCATCAACGACCTCGCGCAGACGATGCTCGATGTCTACAGCATTTGAGGTCGGCGTAGCGTCGCAGCAGGCCGGATTCCGGCCCTGCATCGGTACCATGGTCGGCGAGCCGGCAGGCATCGGACCCGAGGTTACCGTTCGCGCCTGGGCGTCAGGCCGCGTGCATGAGGTGTCGGTTCCCCTATTAGTGGGGTCGGCGGCCTCGGTCGAACGAGCGCTTGACCTGACTAAAGTGTCGGCCCGCCTGCGTGTCATGCGTTCGCTCGAGCCGCTCAGCGACGACCCGGCAGTCATCGATATCCTGGATACAGGTGCGCTGGACGACCGCGCGCTCCCCTTCGCGAAAGATACGCTCGAATCGGGCATTGCGACCGCCAAGTGGCTAGCCGAACTCGATGCGCTCGCGCGCGACGGGGTCTTCGCCGGCACAGTGATGGGTCCGATCAGCACCGGATCGCTTAAACTGGCGGGAAAGCTGGATATGGTGATCAGCCCGACGCCGGGCGAGAGTTATCTGCTCCTCCTCACCGGACCGCTCCGTGTCGCCCACCTCACCGATCATATGTCGATTCGGGCGGTCTGCGACCTCATCACGCCCGAGTTGATCGATACCGCCCTACAGCAAATCGACGCGGCGCTTCGAAGCTGGGGCGTCGCCAACCCCAGGATCGTGGTCGCGGGTCTCAATCCTCATGCCATCGGCGATGAGGAAGATCGTGCCATCGGTCCTGGAGTCGCGCGCGCGCGCGCGCGCGGCATCAATGTCGATGGACCATCCGCGCCCGATACCGTCTTTCGCCAATGTATCGAAGGCCGATACGATCTCGTGCTAGCGATGTTTCACGACCAAGGCCACATAGCCGTCAAGACATGGGGATTCTCGGGAAACTGCGTGATCATGATGGGGCCACCCTATCTCCATATGTCGGTCGCACACGGCACGGCATATGACATTGTGGGAACGGGCAAAGCCGATCCATCGATGATGCTGAGTGCCATGCGGACTTGTGGGGTGCTGACCGCCGGAAAGGGCTTTTCCGAGGTGGATCGCTGACGCGCCGGCCCAACTCCGGCGTGAAGCACGGCCATTCGCGCGCTGTGCTCAAGTCGTCCACAAGGATATGAGATGCTCCTTTACTATGCGCCTGGCCTTTGCTCGCTGGCACCGCACATCGCGCTGCGCCGGATAGGGGCAGAGTTCGATATTGAAAAAGTCGACATGCCCACGCGCAGAACCGAGCATGGCGCCGACTTCCGGTCGATAAAGCCTTCGGGAAAAATCCCTGCTCTCCTTCTGGATTCGGGCGAGCTTCTCACAGAGACGATAGCGATCCTTCTCTATGTTGCCGACCTGGCACCGCGCGCGGGGCTCGCCCCGCCGGCCGGAACAATCGCTCGCTACACGCTGACGGACAGCCTGAGCTTCATCGCCTCCGAGCTGCACAAGAGCTTCGTGCCGCTCTTCTCCAAAACCGCGGGGCCGGAGATCCGCGCTGAGGCAAAGCGGGACGTCATGCACCATCTCCAAGCGCTCGACCTGGAATTGACCGACAAGAATTATTGCTTCGGGGACGCCTTCACCGTGGCCGACGCCTATCTCTATTGCATCCTCGGGTGGCCCTCTCGAGTGGAGATCGGTCTCGCGGGCTTCCCCGCTTTGACGCGCTACCGCGCCCGGATGGAAGAGGAGCCCGGTGTCCTCGAAGCCGTGCGAGCCGAGAGCCTGAAGTGACCGGATCAGAGGCGCCGGTTTCATTTACCGGTTGCAAACGCGTTTCCCATGGTGCAAAACATTGTCCCAAGAGGGCTGCGACATGATGGCCCGTGGAACGGAGATTGAGTGATGCTTGAAGCCGTTTGGGGGCAGGTCGCCCGACATGATGATTACATGGTTGCTGGCCAATGAGTTCGGCGCCCGACATGGTCCGGCCCGAAATCGGCAAGACATTCGTCGCTGACGGGATCAAAACCAACTATCATGACACCGGCGAGGGCAGGCCGGTCCTCCTCGTCCACGGTTCGGGCCCCGGGGTCACGGCATGGGCGAACTGGCGGCTTAATATGCCCGAGATTGCTAAGGAATTCCGGGTCATTGCTCCCGACATGATTGGCTTCGGCTACAGCGACTCGGTGGGTCGGATCACCGACAAGGCCATCTGGACCAATCAACTGGTCCGTCTTCTCGACGACCTGGAAATCGACCAGGTCTCGATGGTCGGAAATTCCTTCGGCGGCGGCGTGACGCTCGCCTTCATGATCGCCCATCCCGACAGGGTCGATCGTGCCGTTTTGATGGGAGCGGCTGGACTTGAATTCCCGCTCACGCCGGCGCTCGATTTCGTCTGGGGTTATGAGCCATCCCGCGAAATGATGCATGAGTCGCTGAAGATGCTCGCATGGGACCAGAGCCGGCTGACCGACGATCTGATCGACTCCCGTTATCACGCGAGCATCCGCCCAGGAGCGCATGAGCCCTATCATGCGACGTTCGGCGGTTCCGACCGGCAGGCCAATATTGCTATGCTGTCGAGCCGCGAGGAAGATATCGCCGCGCTTCCCCATGAAGTGCTCGTCCTGCACGGCAAGGCCGACCAAGTCATTCCGCAAGAGGTGTCGCTGCGCCTCGGAAACCTGATCACACACTCAGACGTCCGCTTCTTTGGAGAGTGTGGCCATTGGGTACAGATCGAGCGGATGGCCAGTTTCAATCGCGCCGTGATCGAATTTTTCAGTCACGGCCTAAAATTTTAAATTTCCCGGGAGAGCGGTGATGGCAATTACAGGCGTGATGCGACCAGGCTTTGTCCAGATGCGCGTCCTCGATCTCGAGGAGGCCATCCCCCATTATCGCGACCGGATCGGGCTGGAACTCGTCGGTCGTTCGGGTGACCGGGCATTTTTCCGCGGGTTCGACGAATTCGATCGACACAGCGTCATCCTGCGCGAGGCGGATATGCCCGGTCTTGATCGGATCGGCTTCAAGGTTTGCCGCGACAGCGACCTCGAAATATTCGCAGACCGTTTGCAAGCCACCGGCGTCGACGTCGAATGGATCACCGCGGGCGAGGAAGAGGGCGTCGGACGCAAGCTGCGCTTCGCGGTTCCTACCGGGCATATCTTCGACCTTTACGCCGACATGGAATTATCGGCAGACGGTCCTCCCACAAAGAACCCGGACGTCTGGCACAGTGAGCCGCGCGGCATGCGCGCTATGCGATATGATCACTCGGCGCTCAACGGCATCGATGTCGCGGGATCGGCGCGAATCTTCGTCGAAGCGCTCGATTTTTCCGTTACCGAGGAACTCGTCGACGAAGCGAGCGGCACTCGGCTCGGCATCTTCCTGAGCTGTAGCAATAAGGCTCACGATATCGCGTTCCTTGCAGGCCCCGAGGATGCGAAAATCCACCATACATCGTTCCGCCTGGAATCCTGGAACGACGTCGGAAATGCTGCCGATATCATCAGTCGCTATGATATCTCACTCGATATCGGCCCGACGCGCCACGGTATCACGCGTGGTCAGACCATATATTTCTTCGACCCTTCGGGAAATCGGAACGAGACCTTTGCCGGCGGTTATGATTATTACCCCGATAATCCTCGCCGGTCGTGGGGCGTCGAACAGGCGGGCAAGGCGATTTTCTATTATGAAAAGGCGCTCAACGACCGCTTCATGACCGTCAATACCTGACTTCCTGCGATGGTCGAAAACTACCACACGATTGCACACGGGTCCGCCTTGGAGGCGGTCGCCGCTGCCGTAGGGCATGGCACCGCCGGCGGAACGCCCGTGGTCGCTGCGGTCGTGGGCGCGTCGGGGGAACTGGTCGCGTTCCTGAAAGGCGGCGCGGCTCCCTTTCACTCCGAAAAGATCGCTCAGGACAAAGCCTTCACGGCCGCAAGTTTCAAAGTGCCGACGGCAGCGGTCTACGAACTGGTCTCGGGCTCCGAAGCCTTATGCAACGGCATCGCGCATCAGCCGCGGGTCGTGATGTTCGGCGGCGGTGTCCCGATCATAGTCGATGGGAATTGCATCGGGGGAATTGGAGTCTCGGGCGGCTCCGAGGAGTTCGACATCGCCTGCGCCCGGGCAGCCGCCGCCTCGATTGGTGCGAAGGAGTTCTGAATGGTACAGGTTCAACAGCTTGCGGTCGAACCGGAAGAGAGAAACCGACCTGTCGCTGCGGATATCTTGAACTTTATCGACGGACGGTTCGTAAAGGGCGGCTCGGGGGCGACGTTCCCCAACATCGACCCCGCCACCGGTCGGGAGACGGGGCGCGTTCATGAGGCGACCCGTGAGGATGTGGATCGCGCTGTAGCGGCGGCCAAGCGTGCGCTCACAGGACCTTGGGGCAAAATGACAACAGCCGAGCGCATTCGGCTCATCGCTGCTGTTGCGGATGAGATCGAACGGCGCTCGGAAGACTTTCTCGATGCAGAAGTGGCCGATACGGGCAAGCCGAGAGCGGTCGCGGCGCACATCGATGTTCCGCGCGGCGCGTCGAACTTCCGGATGTTCGCCGACATCGTCACGACCCTCCCGACAGAATCGTTCGGTACCCCGACGCCTGACGGGAGCGGTGCGATCAATTACGCTGTGCGTAAACCGAAGGGTGTCATCGCGGTCGTCTGCCCGTGGAATTTCCCGCTCTTGCTGATGACCTGGAAAGTCGGCCCGGCGCTGGCCTGCGGGAACACCGTGATCGTCAAGCCGTCCGAAGAGACGCCGCGGACGGCAGCCCTTCTCGGCGAAGTGATGGACGCGGTCGGAATGCCCACGGGGGTCTACAACGTCGTCCACGGCTTCGGCCCCGGCGCAGCAGGCGAGTTCCTCACCGCCCATCCGGACGTCGATGCCATCACCTTCACAGGCGAAACCGGCACCGGGCAGGCCATAATGAAGCAGGCTGCCGTCGGCGTTCGCGACATCAGCTTCGAACTCGGCGGCAAAAATCCAGCGATCGTCTTCGCCGATGCCGATCTTGAGAAAGCAGCCGAAGGCATTTCGCGCGCCGCCTTTCTGAATAGCGGGCAAGTGTGCCTGGGGACCGAGCGTGTCTATGTCGAGCAATCCGTCTTCGAACCTTTCGTAGCCAAGCTTGCCGCTGCCGCTCGCGCACTGAAACCCGGGAACAAGGGTGATCCGCATTACCTCGGGCCGATGATCAGCGAAGAACATCGGCAGAAAGTGCTCGGATATTATGAGCGGGCGATCGCCGAAGGGGCAATCGCCGTTACGGGCGGCGGGGTACCCAACGTCGATGCCGCGGCGGCGGGCGGGTTCTGGGTCGAACCCACAATCTGGACCGGCCTCGCTCATGATTCGACCGTCATGCGGGAGGAGATTTTCGGTCCTTGCTGCGGGATCATTCCCTTCGACACCGAAGACGACGCGATAAGTTGGGCGAACGACACGGATTATGGCCTGTGCGCTACCGTCTGGACAGAAAATCTCTCTCGAGCTCATCGCGTCGCGGCGGCAATGTCCGTCGGCGTGTGCTGGGTGAACTGCTGGTTCCTGCGCGACCTGCGCACGGCATTCGGCGGTTCGGGGCAATCGGGAATAGGCCGCGAGGGCGGAGCGCACAGCCTCGAATTCTACACCGAGCTCGAAAACATCTGCGTGAAGATATGATCATGTCCGAACAAAATACACTTGACCCTGACATCATTGAAGAAGCAGCGATCGCCCTGCGAACGGCGGCCGAAAAGCGCTCGCCGATCCCCCCGCTTCGCGAAAGCCTCAGCGGCGGTGGCGTCGCGGCGGCCTATGCGGTGCAGGAATTGAACACCCGCCACGCACTCTCCTCGGGGCGCCGTCTCGTCGGACGCAAGATCGGGCTTACCTCGCGGGCGGTCCAGAAGCAGCTCGGCGTGGACCAGCCCGACTATGGCATGCTCTTCGCTGATATGGATGTGCCCGAGGGCGAGCCGATCGGGCTCGGGCGGGTCATCCAGCCAAAGGTCGAAGCGGAAATCGCGATCGTGGTCGGGCGCGACCTCCTTCAGCCCGACCTTACGATCGCCGAACTGATCCGGGCGGTCGAATATGTCGTGCCCGCGATCGAGGTCGTGGACAGCCGCATCGCCAATTGGGACATCCGGATCTTGGACACCATCGCCGATAATGCTTCGAGCGGTCTGTTCGTGCTTGGCGCCGTTCCGCGCAAGCTCGACGGGCTCGACCTACGCGCGTGCGGGATGGTGATGGAATGCCGCGGCGAGCCTGTTTCTGTCGGCGCGGGCGTCGCCTGTCTTGGCAGCCCGATCAGTGCCTCCTTGTGGCTGGCGCGCGTCATGGCACGCGAAGGCCGTCCGCTTCTTGCCGGAGATGTTCTTCTGTCGGGCGCTCTCGGACCCATGGCAACCGTCGCGGCCGGCGACGTCGTCGAGGCCAGAATCAATGGAGTCGGGACCGTCAAAGCGGCGTTTGCAAGCTGAGGCGATCAACCGGAAAGGGATAAAGAGATGGCGAAGACGAAATGCGCGATCATCGGATCGGGCAACATCGGCACCGATCTCATGGTCAAGATATTGCGGGGCTCGAGCGAACTCGAACTTGCCGTTGTGGTAGGAATAGATCCCGCCTCCGAAGGCCTTGCGATGGCGCGCGCGCGCGGCGTAACCACGACCCACGAAGGTATCGATGGACTGCGCGCGCTTACGAATTACCCTGACATCGAGCTCGTTTTCGACGCGACCTCAGCCTATGCGCATGTCGAACATGCCAAGGCCCTCGCAGCGGATGGAAAGCTTGTCGTCGATCTGACGCCCGCCGCGCTCGGCCCTTTCGTGGTACCGCCGGTCAACGCAGCGGTCTCCTCGGGCGCTCGCAATATCAATATGGTCACGTGCGGCGGACAGGCGACGATCCCGATTGTCGCTGCGGTGTCGAGCGTCACGCCGGTCCATTATGCGGAAATCGTCGCGTCGGTTTCGTCCCGGTCGGCCGGACCCGGTACAAGGGCCAATATCGACGAGTTCACGCGCACCACGGCCAAGGGCATCGAGGTTGTTGGGGGAGCGGCCAAAGGCCGCGCGATCATCATTCTCAATCCGGCCGACCCGCCGATGATCATGCGCGACACGATCTTCACCCTGACCGACTTGGTTGACGAGAGCTTGGTCTGCGATGCCGTCAAGGCGATGGTCGCCGAGGTCCAGCGTTATGTGCCAGGGTATCGATTGAAGCAGGACATTCAGTTCGAACGGTTCGGATCGAACCGGCCGCTAAAGATCCCGGGCTATGGCGAATTCGAAGGAATGAAGACCAGCGTCTTCCTCGAGGTCGAAGGCGCCGGCGACTATTTGCCAAAATATGCCGGCAACCTCGATATCATGACCGCTGCGGCAAAGGCTGCCGCCGAAGTCCTCGTGCGTCAGACGGGGAGAATCGCAGCATGACCTTCGATCCATCCAGCCAGTCGCTTTACATCCAGGATGTAACGCTCCGCGACGGGATGCATGCCATCCTTCACATGTATGGCACCGACAGCGTGCGAGCCATTGCAAAGGCGCTCGACGCAGCCGGGGTCGATGCCATCGAAGTCTCGCATGGCGACGGCCTCAACGGGACATCCTTTAATTACGGGTTTGGGGCCCACACCGATTGGGAGTGGATCGAGGCAGCGGCTGATGTCATCGAACATGCGGTGCTGACGACGCTTCTGGTTCCGGGCATCGGAACGGTCGAGGAACTGAGGCGCGCGCACAGTCTCGGCGTCCGCTCGGTGCGCGTCGCTACCCATTGCACCGAAGCCGACGTTGCAAAGCAGCATATCGGGATTGCGCGGGACCTCGGCATGGACGTCTCTGGCTTCCTGATGATGAGCCATATGATCGATCCCGAAGCGCTCGCGCAGCAAGCCTTGCTCATGGAGGGATATGGCGCCCATTGCATCTATGTAACCGACAGCGGCGGAGCCCTCGACATGGACGGCGTCCGGACCCGCTTCGAAGCTTACGATCGGGTCCTCAAGCCCGAAACGCAGCGCGGGATGCATGCGCATCACAATCTCTCGCTCGGCGTCGCAAACTCGATCGTCGCGGCGCAGGCCGGCGCGGTGCGCATCGACGCCAGTCTCGCCGGCATGGGTGCCGGGGCGGGCAATGCCCCCCTCGAGGTTTTCATCGCCGCCGCCGATCGCAAGGGCTGGAAGCACGGGTGCGACGTGATGGGCTTGATGGACGCCGCGGAAGATATTGTGCGGCCACTGCAGGACCGCCCGGTGCGCGTCGATCGCGAGACTCTCAGCTTGGGCTATGCAGGCGTTTATTCCAGTTTCCTGCGCCATGCCGAAAAGGCGGCCGAACAATATGGTCTCGATACCCGCCAGATCCTGGTCGAGCTCGGCAGGCGGCGGATGGTCGGCGGCCAGGAAGATATGATCGTCGATGTCGCCCTCGACCTCGTTCGGGACCAGGAACTGGCGGTGTCGCAATGAGCGATTTGGCAAGTCTGGCCGAAATCCTGGACCGGGCCGCGCACGAACGCGTGGCTACGCCGCAGTTGACCCATGCCCGACCCGAGCTGACGGTTGAGGACGCTTATGAAATCCAGCGACTGTCCATCGATCGTCGCCTCCAGCGCGGCGAGCGGCGTGTCGGCGTCAAAATGGGTCTCACGAGCCGGGCCAAGATGCAACAAGTGGGCGTCGACCAGATGGCTTGGGGCCGACTCACCGACAAGATGCTGATCGAGGAAGGGGGCAGCCTTGCGCTCGCTAACTTCGTCCACCCACGCATCGAGCCGGAAATCGCCTTCCTGATGTCGGCTCCCCTCGCCGGTAGGGTTACGATGGCCCAGGCGCTCGCCGCGGTTGCCGCGGTGGCGCCTGCGATGGAGGTGATCGACAGCCGATACGAGAATTTCAAGTTCGCGCTCGCCGATGTCATCGCTGACAACAGTTCTTCCTCGGGCTTTGTCGTCGGAAGCTGGAACGACCCGCACCAGGATATCTCGAATCTCGGGGTCATTCTCGAAATCGACGGCGAAGTCGTCGAAGTGGGGTCCAGCGCCGCCATATTGGGGCATCCGCTACGATCGCTCGTTGCGGCCGCGCGCATGGTGTCGGAGGGCGGCGAGCGCATCGAGGCCGGGGATATCGTCCTGGCGGGCGGGATCACAGCTGCTCCGACCCTTGCCAAGGGTCAGTCGATCCGCACGACTGTCCAGAATCTCGGATCAGTTTCGATCAGGGTTGATGCCTGATGCCGATTATCGAGGTCACCTTGCTCGAGGGACGAACGCCGGAGGCGAAGGAAGCTCTCGTCGCGGCGCTGACCGACGCCGCCGTATCCGCCGTCGGGGCGCCGATCGAGTCGGTTCGCGTCATCCTGCGTGAGGTTCCCGCAGCACATTTCGCAGTTGGCGGCCAGTCGTTCGCCGCGCGGCGCGCGCGCGAGTCCGGGGGATAGTCGCTATGCGCCCGCATCTCGTGGAAATCGTGGGAGGCAGCGCCTTTCCATGCCCGGACGGGGAGCGCGTGCTCGTTGCCATGGAGCGCAGCGGAGCGAGCGACATCGGCGTCGGATGCCGGGGCGGCGGCTGCGGAATCTGCCGGGTACGGGTTATCGAAGGCGCGCATCGGCTCGGCAAGATGAGCAAGGCGCATGTATCGGACGCGGAGCTCCAGGCGGGTTATGCCCTTGCTTGCCGGCTCTATCCTCTCGGTCGTCTGACGATCGAAGTTGTGGAATAAGGTGGAGAAGCGACATGTCGACAAATCTGAAGGCGATTGAAAGCAACTATGGCATTCGCGACGAATATGGCCATCTGATTGGCGGAGAATGGGTCGGGGGCGCCAGCGGCAAGACAATCGCGCTGCTCAACCCTGCTACGGGTGAGACGCTCGCCCGAATTCAAGCTGGGAACGCCGCCGATGTTGGTCGGGCCGTGGCGGCGGCAAAAGCGGCCTTTCCCGCATGGTCCCAGAGCAGCGCGGCGGAGCGGCAGGACCTTCTTTACGAAATTGCGCGCCGCCTCAAGGCGCGCCTTGAAGAATATGCCGTCCTCGAAACGCTGAACAACGGTAAGCCCATCCGCGAGTCGCTGTATTTCGACCTGCCCAACGCGATCGGCCAGTTCGAACTCTTCGCGGGTGCCGCCTACGGCCTGCATGGCCAGACGCTGGACTTTCCCGATGCGATCGGCATCGTGCACCGCGAGCCGCTGGGCGTCTGCGCCCAGATCATACCGTGGAATGTTCCCCTGCTCATGATGGCGTGCAAAATCGCGCCGGCTCTGGCGGCGGGCAATACGGTGGTATTGAAGCCGGCCGAAACGGTATGCCTCTCGGTGCTCGAATTTTTCGTGGAGATGGCCGATATTCTGCCGCCGGGTGTGGTGAATGTCGTCACGGGTTATGGGGCCGACGTCGGAGAGGCGCTCGTAACCCATCCCGACGTGCGCAAAGTCGCTTTCACGGGATCGGTCGCGACCGCGCGCCGCGTGATCCAATATGCCTCGGCGAATATCATTCCGCAGACGCTCGAACTCGGCGGAAAATCGGCGCACATCATTTGTGCCGATGCCGATATCGACGCGGCTGTCGAGAGCGCAACGATGTCGACCGTCCTTAACAAGGGCGAGGTGTGCCTCGCCGGGTCGCGCCTCTTCCTTCACGAGGCAATAGAGGAAGAGTTTCTCGAGAAATTTCGTGATGCGCTCGGCAACATCAGGCAGGGCGATCCGCTGGACCCTGCCACGCAGCTCGGAGCGCAGGCTTCGACTATGCAAATGGAGAAGATCGAATCCTACCTCGCGCTCGCGATCGAGGAAGGGGCGACGGTCTTTGCCGGCGGCGCGCGTTCGGCGGATGCCGGGCTCGCGAAAGGGCATTTCGTCCAGCCGACAATCTTCACCAAGGTCGCAAACGACATGCGAATTGCGCAAGAAGAGATCTTCGGTCCTGTTACCACAGTGCAAAGCTGGCGCGACGAGGACGAGATGATGGCGCGTGCCAATGACACGAGCTTCGGCCTCGCCGGCGGCGTGTGGACCCGCGACCTCGCGCGCGCGCATCGCATTGCAAGGAAGCTTGAAACCGGGACGGTATGGATCAACCGATATTATAACCTCAAACCAAACATGCCGCTCGGCGGATACAAGCAGAGCGGGTTTGGCCGGGAGTTTAGTCACGAGGTGCTCAACCACTATACCCAGACGAAGTCGGTGATCGTGAACCTCGACGAGGGCAAGCTTGGAATGTTCGATCAATAGGGTGACCAATAGTGATCAATAGCATTGCGGTCGTCGGCGCAAACATGGCCGGCGCAAGGGCGGCGGAATCACTGCGCAGCGCAGGTTATGACGGCCATATTCATCTCATCGGCGAGGAGCCGTGGCGCCCTTACGAACGGCCGCCGCTTTCGAAGGAGTTTCTGTGGGAAGGCGGAACGCCTTCTGGAAGCTTCTATCTTCATGACGAGCATTGGTACGCCTCGAACAAGGTCGAGCTCCGCCTGGGCGTGCGAACAACGGCGATCGACCTGCGCGCCGGCGCGCTGAGGCTCGCGTCCGGCGAAGCGGTTCAGGCGGACCGCATTCTCCTGGCAACGGGCGGCGCCGCTCGCCGCCTGCCTTTGCCAGGGGCCGAGGCTGCCAATGTGCACCATCTTCGCACCCTTGGCGACGCCGCCGGCCTTGCCGCCGATCTGCGGCCCGGCGCGCAGATCGTGATCATCGGAATGGGCGTCATCGGCGCCGAGGTTGCTGCCAGCGCGCGGCGAATGGGCTGCAATGTTACCGCTGTTGAGCCGTTCGCTTCGCCGATGATCCGGGCACTCGGGGACCATTTTGGAGCTTGGCTCGGCGAGCATCACCGGATGCAGGGCGTTCGTGCGCTCTACGGCCGATCGGTCAAAGGTCTTCGCCTGAGCGGCGCGAAAGTCTGCGCCGTCGAGCTCGATGATGGCGAAGAACTTGCCTGCGACGCAGTTGTTGTGGGTATCGGGATCGTCCCGGCCGTCGAACTGGCAGCGGATGCCGGCCTGATCGTCGGCAATGGGATCGTAGTCGACGCGCAATGCCGTACCAGCAATCCCGTCATCTTCGCCGCGGGCGACGTCGCCGAGCAACCCGACTTCTTCGGCGGCCGCGTGCGAATGGAGACCTATCAGAATGCAGCCGAGCAGGGCGCAGCTGCAGCGGCCGCCATGCTCGGTCAACCCGTCGAATATTGCCGCCCGTGCTGGTTCTGGAGCGACCAATATGATCTGAACATACAAGTGACCGGGCGCATCGACGCGCAGCAGCAGCTCATCATGCGCGGGAGGGTGGAGGATGATGCCTTTTGCGCATTCTTCCTCGCAGGAGATCTCGTCATGGGCGCGCTGACCGCGAACCGGTCGGCAGATATGGGAGTCGCCAAGCGCCTTGTCGAACGCCGCGCGCGCGTCGGACCGGCGGAGTTGGCCGATGTCGATGTCCCGCTGCGCGAAATATTGAAGAAGTCTGCTTCCTAGGTCCCCGAACTTCAGCCTATCCCGCCTCCGGCAACATAGAGCGTCTGTCCGGTGATGTAGGAGGCCTCGGGGGCGCCGAGAAAACAGATGGCGGCAGCTATCTCGTCGACCTCGCCAAAGCGCGCCATCGGGGTATCGCGCAGCGTCTGCCTTACGACAGCCTCGAACCCTGCCTTGTCTGCCTCGGTGGGCTCGGCCGGATTTCTGGGTGTGACTCTCGTGACGTTCACGCCGCCTGGCGCCACGCAATTGACCCGAATGGGCCTGTCTTCGAGATCCTGGGCAAGCGCCACGGTCAGCGCAGCAACGCCGCCCTTCGCTGCGGCATAGGGCAAGCGGTTGATCCCACGCGTCGCGACCGAGCCGACGTTGACGATCGCACCCTGGCCCGCCGCCAAAAGATGCGGGAGCACGGCATGACAGCACCAGATCGTAGGCCAGAGCGAACGGTTGATCTCAGCCTCTATCTCCTCCGCGCAATAGTCCCAGAAGGGCTTGGCCCAGATCGTGCCGCCGACATTATGGACCGCGACATCGACGCGCCCATGCCGCTCGATCACATTCCCGTAAAGCGAACAGGCGCCGTCTCTTTTCTCAAGGTCGTGAATTTCACCATAAGCGTCGAGCCCGTCGGAACGAAGGCCCGCAACGGCCGCCATCGTGGCGTCCTCGGCGCGGTCAGCGATGGTCACTGTCGCGCCTTCCCGGGCCATTCGGGTCGCAACCGCCAATCCGATGCCTTGGGCTCCGCCCGTAACCACGGCAATTTTATCGGCATATCGCCCGGAGGAAATCATCGTGAGCTCTCCATTATTGCGCAACTAAAATTGATAAATATCAACTGGATAGAATTGTTACGCAATGGTTGATTCAGGAATTACATGTCGCAGCTTGCAAACACAAGGAGTAATGCATTACACTATGAACAACGAAAGGGCCGTGATTCTGCAGGTCCAAAAGGAGAGGGATGATGCGCAGCCGGCTGCTCCGACCCGATGATATCAAAGGCGCCTGGGCCATCGTGCCGACGCCCGCTACCGAAAACGCCTCGGACTGGCGCTCAGAGAACACGGTCGACCTGGATGAAGCCGCGCGGGTGGTGAACGGGCTGATCGACGCTGGAATTGACGGCATTCTCAGCATGGGAACTTTGGGAGAGGCGGCAACGCTCACCCACGGCGAAAAGCTCGATTATATGCGAGCGATTGTCGATGCGGCCGGCGGCCGCGTTCCCGTGTTCGTGGGCACGACCTGCCTTAACACGCGCGATACGATCGCCCTGACCCGGGAAGCGCTTGCGCTTGGCGCCGACGGGACCATGCTTGGCATTCCGATGTGGTGCGCGCCCGCGCTCGACGTTTCCGTGCAATTCTATCGCGACGTCGCCGAGGCCGTCCCCGAAATGAATATCGCCATTTACGCCAACCCCGAAGCGTTCAAGTTCGATTTTCCGCGGGCATTCTGGGCGCAGGTCGCGGAAATTCCCCAGGTCGTGACCGCGAAATATATCGGGGTCGGTACGCTGCTGGCCGATCTCGCGGCCGTGAAGGGCAATATCAAGCTACTCCCCATCGATTTCGATTATTATGCGGCGGCGCGGATGGTCGACGAGATCGATGCCTTCTGGTCCAGTGGCGCCGTTTGCCATCCGCTCGTGACGACGAGTTTGCGCGATATTGTCGCGAAGGCGAGGGCAAGCGGCGACTGGGCGGCCGCGCGGGCGCTGCAGGCGCGTCTGGGCCCCACCGCCGCGCCCCTGTTCCCGAATGGGAGCTTCAAGGAATTTTCAACGTATAACATCGGCCTCGAGAAGGCCCGAATGGACGCTGCAGGGTGGATGAAAGCGGGACCAGTTCGGCCGCCCTATCATCTCGTACCCGAGCCGTTTCTGGCCGGGGCGCGCAAATCCGGCACGATGTGGGCCGATCTGGGACGCGAGCTGGAACGCGAGCAATCCACGCCATTATCATTGGAGGCAATCCCATGACGAAGCTAGATTTGGACTGGCCTCACAATTTCAATGAGATTCCGAAGGAAGTTTTTGTACGCAAGGACGTTTACGACACCGAACTGCAGCGCATTTTTCATGGCGAGGAGTGGCATCCGGTTTGCCATGAGAGCGAGATCCCGGAACGGGGGGATTTCAAGACGTTTCGTCTCGCCGGTATTCCCCTGCTGATCGCGCGCGGCGATGATGGTATCGTTCGCGCCTTCTTCAACGCCTGCTCGCACCGCGGGAACCAGCTCGAAACCGCTCCGATGGGTAACAAGCAGGAATTCGAATGCCCATATCATCGCTGGCTGTTCAGCACGCGGGGGGACCTGGTCGGGTGTCCGAACCAGCGCGAGTTCGTGCCTGGCTTCAACCGCTCCGACTATCCCTTGGCCCAACCCCGGATGGAGAGCGTCTACGGCGTCGTGTTCGTCACCATGTCCGCTCGAACCGAACCCCTTCTCGAATGCCTCGGATCGATCGTGGAAACGCTCCGCGAGCTCGTGGGGGGGGACGGCCGCCTCAAGCTGCTCGGCTACCAGAAGGTCCGGTACAACACGAACTGGAAGTCCTATACCGACAATGACGGCTATCATGCACCGCTCCTGCACCAGGCCTTCAATCTCCTAAACTGGCAGGGCGGTAAGGGGCGCCAGTTCACCAGCACGAAACGGGGCCATATAGGCTTTGAATCCGAGCTGTCGGTTGCCCGTGGCGATACGATGCTCGAAGATCCGTCGATCATCGAGTTCAAGGGGCAGGACCCCTCCGTCGGATCCCGGATCGTCAGCCTCTTTCCGACCTTCGTTGCAACGAAGCATTTGGACGTTATCAACCTGCGGTTCGCGACGCCCATCGATCATGAGCGGGTCGAAGTGCATTACGCTTATTTCGCGCATGCCGATGACGATGAGGAGATGGTGCGGCACCGCTTGCGCCAAAGTTCGAACCTCTTGGGTCCGAGCGGCCTGATCAGCATGGAAGACGCGTCGATTTTTCACCGGATTCATATCGGGAACCACACGCCCGGCGCGGCCATCTTTCAAAAAGGTGTCCGTGACAAAGAGAAGATCGAGGACGAGTTCCTTCAGAACGACGAGAGCGGAAATCTTCCGAGATGGGAATATTATCGGGAAATAATGGGTTTCGAAAGGCGCGCAGCATGACCTTGGCGCCCGAAAACTTTAATCGCGCGCTCGACGACTTGCTCGTCGCGGACGCGGACGCACTCGACAGCAAGGATATGCAGCGCTGGCTATCCAACTATGTGGAAGAGGACGACGCATCCTATATCTGTCTGTCGCGTGAAAATGAGGAACAGGGGCTCGCGCTGGGCTTCATGTACGACGACTGCCACGCGCGCCTGCTCGACCGAGTGACCTATATCACGAAGATATGGGCCGGGACATTTCAGGACTATCGAACTCGGCATTTCGTTCAGCGCGTCGCGGCGGACCGAATTGATGATAACACCTGGAAAGCGCGGTCCAACTTCAGCGTGTTCATGACGCCCGAAGACAGCGGCGTGTCCGAAGTCCTCGCGACGGGGCAATATGAGGATCTCGTTCGAGAAGGCGCGGATGGAGATCTTAAGCTTCTTTCCCGTCGCACCCTCCTCGATACGACGGTACTACCCCGCTATCTGGTCTATCCGATCTAGTCACACCTGGGAGCGATGGTGAGAGCCAGCGCCCTTGGATATGTACGTCATCGGGGTGACAACGGCCCTCAGGCCGTCGTCCAGTCGCGTGCGCCAAAATGGCGTTCGAGCATCGGGCGCATGATGTCCCATCGCTCAAGCTGGCTCCAGTGTCCCGACCTATCGAGAACATAGAGTTCGGCATGCTGGAGATGCTCAAGCAGATAGAGGCTCGTATCGAGAGGGACGATCCGGTCCTGCCTGCCGTGAAAAATCAGCACGTCGTGCGGAAGCTTGCCCAAGATCGACGGCGGCATTGCAAGCGTTTCGATCCCGACCTTCATCGAATCGATCATCTTCGACGCGATGGACATGACAGCGGGATCGGTCGCAATTTGATAGCGCGACGATACGATCTCTTCCATTCCTTCGAACTTGTCAGCGTCATAGGCGAAGCTGTGCATCAGCTGGCGATATCGCGCTGGGCGCGGATCGGAATAAAAGGAGAGCAGCCGAACCAACTCCGGCGTCCGCGGCGCCGGGGCACCTATCGACCCCATGAGAATGACCTTATCGAATCGTTCGGGCGTTTCGCTCAGAAGCTGCAGTGTCAGCGCGCCGCCCATCGAATTTCCGACGATATGGGCGCTGTCGATCTCAAGCGCGTCCATCAGTCCGAGGCATTGTTCGACGCGGACACCGATCCACGCCATGACATTGTCCGGGAACGGATCCGGTATGGTGGACTGGCCAAATCCGATCAGATCGGGTGCGATCACGAAGAAATTTTCGGCGAGATCGGGCATTAGGTGGCGCCAGTTTGATGCGGCGTGCGCACCCGGCCCGGCGCCATGCAGAAGTAATATGGCAGGCTTCTTGGGATCGCCGGCGATCATCGTGTGCGACGTAAGCCCGCGTCCTTCGATTTTCTCTTCCCGGATGACATCCGAACCCATGAAATCTCTCCCTTCCGTCTTATCGATGGCATTCCATCCGACCTGGACATTGCACAATGGCTATCGTGTTGTCCATTGTAAACTCTAGCGACCTGCCGACTGGACTCTCATATCTCATTGTGCAATGCATTTGCCAGATAAGCAATTGTGGGACGGGGAGTAGCCGAGATGGACGACGAGACTGTTGCATCGCTCGCGCGTGAACTGGATGTCGCCGAGGCGAGCCAAACACCCGTCCGGCAGCTGTCGCTTCGCTTCCCTCAGATGACGATAGAAGATGGATATCGCATCGCCCGCGCGTGGGTTGAGCTCAAGAAGGCGGCGGGACGTCGGTCCATTGGCCGCAAGATTGGTCTGACATCGCGTGCGATGCAGGCGTCTGCTGGTATCACCGAGCCCGACTATGGCACGTTGCTCGATGACATGGCGTTCGAGGAGGGGAGCGAAATTCCCATCGATCGCTTCATCAATCCGAAGGTCGAAGTCGAATTGGCCTTCATTCTCTCCCGGCCGCTGGGTGGTCCCGATGTGACGACACGGGCTGTTCTCGCTGCCACTGAATATGTAGTGCCCGCCGTGGAGATCATCGACAGCCGCGTTCAGCCGATCGACGCGGAGACCGGCAGCGCCCGGAAAATCCAGGATACGATTGCCGACAACGCGGCGAATGCCGGGATCGTCCTCGGCGGCCGGCCCATCCGGCCGGACGCCATCGACCTGCGATGGGCCGGCGCCATATTATCTCGCAATGCCGTCATCGAGGAAACAGGAATTGCGGCTGGCGTGCTAAACCATCCAGCGCGAGGGGTCGCGTGGTTGGCAAATCGCTTGTCGCAGTGGGGAGAAGAGTTGCAGGCGGGCGAAATCCTGCTGGGCGGTTCTTTTACCCGCCCGGTCCCTGTGTCGCGCGGCGACGTGATATCTGCGGATTATGGCAGGCTCGGCTCGATCGCGATGCGGTTTGTCTGACATGTCGTCAGCAAATCCTCCCAACCATTTCAAAGTCGCGCTCGCCGAAGGGCGGACGCAGATGGGATTCTGGCTGGCGCTGGCGAACGCCGACATCGCCGAAATCTGCGCCGGACTGGGGTTCGACTGGCTCCTTGTCGATGCCGAGCACGGACCGCAAACTCTGCCCGGGATAATCGAGCAATTGCGGGCAATAGCGTCCTGCCCGCCCTGCGCTGCCGTCGTGCGCGTGCCTTCATCAGACCCCGTCGCGATCCGTCAAATCCTCGACTTGGGAGCGACGACCCTCATGGTTCCGATGGTCGAAACGGCTGAGCAGGCCTTCCGGTTGGTCGAAGCATGCCGCTACCCCCCATCGGGCAGCCGAGGCATCGGCGGTGCAAGGGCATCGCGCTGGGGCGGCATTGCGACCCATGTTGCCGATGCCAACGAGCGGCTTTGTCTGATTGCGCAAATCGAGACGATTCAGGGTGTCGAGAATATCGAAGCAATCGCCGGCGTCGACGGGATCGACGCGCTGTTCATCGGTCCAGCCGATCTGGCAGCGTCGGCCGGGCTCTTGGGAAGCGCCAACCGGGAGCGGGTGCGCGAGCTCACGATGGGCGCGTTGTCCCGCATCCTTGCCGCGGGAAAGCCAGCGGGAATTCTGTCGCGCGATCTCGCGCTTCTCGATGCACATCTCGCCGGCGGCGCAAGCTTCGTCGCTGTCGGAATAGATGCGTTCGCCCTCGCCGATGCGGCACGCGGGCTGCTCGATCGATTCCGCCAGTGACCGCGATCCGCGCGCCGGTTTTGGCCTTGCACAATAAGCAACGGATTGTACGCTGTGTCCAAATAGGAAATCGGGAGCGGGCTATGCTAGTGCCGAATCGACCGGATACAGGCGGCCTCCGCCGGCGGGGGCGATGACGTTGCAAAAGATCGTGATCGCGATCACCGGCGCGACAGGATCAATCTACGGTCTGCGTCTGCTGGAAATGCTGCGTGAAGATCCGAGCTGCGAAACGCACCTCGTGGTCTCCCAGGCAGCCGTGCTCAACATCCGCGAGGAACTGCCGCTAACGCTGAAAAAATTTGAAGCGTCGGCTGACGTGGTTCATAACATACGGAATGTCGGCGCCAGTATCGCGAGCGGATCGTTTCTCTGTGACGGCATGATTGTCGCGCCCTGCTCCATGCGCACCCTTGCGGCGATCGCCAATGGGCTCTCCGACAATCTGATCACCCGAGCTGCCGACGTCATGCTCAAGGAGCGTCGTCCATTAACGCTCATGGTGCGAGAGACGCCCCTGAACCTTGCCCATCTTCGAAACATGGCAGCCTGTACCGAAATGGGGGCGATAATTTTCCCACCCGTCCCGGCGTTCTACGCTCGGCCATCGTCGATCGACGAAATCGTCGACCATAGCTGCATCCGGGTCCTCGACCAGTTCGGCATCCATCGGGCCGCCGATCGCCGATGGACCGGACTGAAGGGCGCAGAAGTGATGCCTCTGGCGCAGGCGGATAAATCGGAAAGGACAATTTGATGGCGGCAGTGCTGATGCGCCGGGAGCTATTGGGCGCCGGGGTTTTTTGCGCGGGTCTGGTTGGAGCCTCCCGCTTCCGGTCAGGAAGTGCGGCGGACGAAGAGGCCGTTCTCGTCGTCAGCCAGCCAAGGGTTGAGGAAAGCGAGCGTTTTGCCGCGTCCCTCATATCGTCTTCGAAAAAGTCTCTCGCGCTGGATGTCGGAAGCGGGCTGGATGAGTTGCTTGGCGACTGGCCCCGCGGCGCGCAGGTGATTGCAGGCCTGACCTCCGACCCCGCTGCAATGATTGCGGCCCAGTTGCTCATCGAGAGTGGAGCGGAGCCTTTGCTTCGATGGGAACATTCCTATGAGGCGGGCCGCTGGACACACCGCATCGGCGCCGCCCCCGGCTTGGGCGCGCTCCCGCAATATACTTGGCCCGCCGTCGTTGCGCAGAAAGTTCGCGATGAGCTGGACGGCCACAAATCATCACCGCGCCGGGCCGCGTGCATTTCGGGGGAATGTGCACTCGCCTCGAATAGCCCCGGCCTACTTGTGACCTGGGCCTTTCGGCTTGCCGGAGAAACGCGGTGAGGCCGCCGCTGCCCGAGGGAATTGCGGCGGCCGACTTTTCACGGGCCCTCGATGAACTCGCAGGCGTCGTCGGCAAAACCTGGGTTTTCGTCGACGAGCTTCCGCTGTCGACTTACCGCGACGCGTATTCGCCGCTTGCCGATGGCACTCTGCTTCCTTCTGCCGCCGTCGCTCCGGAAAGCGTCGAACAGGTGCAGCGGATCCTTGCCATCGCCAACAGCTTCCGATTGCCGATCTGGACCATCGGGACTGGACGGAACTTCGCATATGGCGGGCCGGCACCCCGCAAATCCGGATATCTTGTCCTCGATCTGAAACGGATGAACCGGATCATCGAAGTCAACGAAAAATATGGATATGCGCTGGTCGAGCCGGGCGTTTCCTACATGCAGCTTTATCGCCACCTGCAGCGGATCGGCAGCAAATTGTGGATCGATCCGGCAGCGCCCGCCTGGGGCGGCGTCATGGGGAACGCGCTCGAGCATGGCGCCGGCTACACGCCCTATGGCGATCACTTCATTATGCAATGCGGGATGGAAGTTGTGCTTGCCGATGGCCAGGTCGTTCGCACGGGCCAGGGAGGCATCTCTAACAGCAAGCATTGGCAGATCAGCAAACATGGGCTCGGACCGCAGTTCGATGGCATGTTCACCCAGTCGAATTTCGGCGTCGTCACCAAACTCGGCATCTGGCTGATGCCGGAGCCGCCCGGTTACAAGCCGTTCATGATCACCTTTCCACGCGAAGAGGATCTCGAGCAGATTTTCGAGATCACGCGCCCGCTCAAGGTGAATCAGGTGATCCCTAACGCAGCGGTCGCGGTCGACCTATTGTGGGAGGCCTCGGCGAAGACCACGCGGCGACATTATTATGACGGCAAGGGGCCGCTCCCGCCGTCGATCCGGACGAAGATCGCCGCGGACCTCAATCTCGGGATGTGGAATTATTACGGCGCCCTCTACGGACCACCGCCCATGATCGAGAATAATTGGAAATTGATCGAGGAGGCATTCAGCAACATTCCGGGCGCCAAGTTCCACTTCGCGCGCGAGAATGATCCTGCGTGGGATTATCGCGTTAAGCTCATGCGCGGCGAACCCAATATGACCGAGTTCAGCATCATGAACTGGATCGGCGGAGGGGGACACGTCAACTTTTCCCCGATTTCCGCGCCCGACGGGGCGGAAGCCTTGGCTCAATATAATCTGATCAAGAAACGCTGCCACGAATTCGGCTTCGACTACATCGGGGAGTTTCTGGTCGGCTGGCGGGACATGCATCACATTTTGATGATCATGTACAATCGGGCCGATGAAACGATGCGCAAGAGCGCCCACGATCTCTTCAGTCTCCTGGTGGATGAGGCCGCGGCGGCGGGGTTCGGCGAATATCGTACTCATCTCGCCTTCATGGACCAGATTGCTGGAACCTATCGTTACAACGACGGGGCGCTTTGGGATCTCCATCACCGCCTGAAGGACGCTCTCGATCCCAACGGCATTCTTTCGCCCGGAAAGCAGGGCATATGGCCGAAGTCGGCGCGTCCCTGATGCCACGCGACCCACGCTCCCAGGAGATTCATGATGCGTAAGGACGAAGTGAGGGGGCTTGACCACTGGATCGGCGGGTCACCGGTTGCCCCTGGCGACGGCGCTTATTTCGAAAGCCTGAACCCGATTGACGACAGTCTCTATTCCCGGGCGGCTGCCGGGACTCCGGCCGACGTCGATCGAGCAGTTGAGGCGGCCGACACGGCCTATCGCCGGAACCGCGACCTTTCCGCAGCCGCGCGCGAGGGATGGATGATAAAGGCTTCGGCTCTCATGGAGCGTGACGCATCGCAATTTGCCGACACGCTCGTTGATGAAATCGGCTCGCCGATCGCAAAGGCCGGTTTCGAGACCCGGTTCGCCACGAGCTTCTTGCGCGCGGCCGCAGGCGTTCCCCGGCGCATTCGCGGCGAGACTATTCCATCCGATGCGCCCGGCCGCGTCAGCATGAGTTTTCGCGAACCGGTCGGAGTCGTTGCCGGCATTACGCCGTTCAACGTCCCGCTGATCAAGGGGATCAAGCAGTCGGCCATGGCGCTCGCGACGGGCAATGCCTTCGTCCTGCTTCCGTCGGAAGCGGCACCGCGCGTGGCCGATCAACTCGCGCGCCTCTGGGAGGAAGCAGGCGTGCCCGAAGGCCTGTTCAACATTGTATATGGGGACGGCGCCAAAATCGGCGATGCGCTTACTGGCCATCCCAAGGTTCGCGCGATCACCTTCACGGGCTCGTCCCGGGTCGGGCGGCATATCGCGCGCATCGCAGCTGAAGGCTTCAAGAAATATACCCTCGAACTCGGCGGGAAGAGTCCTCTCGTCGTCTGCGCCGACGCCGACATCGAAAAGGCCGTGGCGGCCGCGATCTTCAGCATCTTCATGTATCAGGGCCAGGTGTGCATGGGGGCGTCGCGTATCTATGTCGAACGTCCGATCTTCGACCGGTTCTCCAAGGCTTTCGCTGCTGCAGCTGCGAAACTCTCATCCGGCGATCTGCGCGATCCCGCAACGATGCTGGGTCCTATCATTTCCGGGCGTCAGCGCGCGCGCGTGCGGCAGCATATCGATGACGCCCGCGGCAAGGGAGCCGAAATACTCGCCGGGGGCGAATGGACGGGCCATGTGTGCCATGCGACCATCCTCTCCGGTGTCCAGCCCGGGATGGAGGTAGCGGCCCAGGAAACCTTCGGGCCGGTCACGTCGCTCTATCCGTTCGATGACCTCGATGAAGCCCTCCGGCTTGCCAACGACACCGAATATGGCCTGAGCGCCGCGATCTTCACGCGCGACATCGACAAGGCGCTTCGGTTCGCTCGCGAAATCGAGTCCGGGATGGTCCATGTCAACGCGCCCACGTTGCACGACGAGCCTCACGTGCCGTTCGGCGGTTCCAAGGCTTCCGGATTTGGCCGCGAGGGCACCGAGGCCGATCTTGAAATCATGACCGAGTGGAAATGGGTGAGCATCCAGACCGACGCGGCCGTTGGGGGAGCACACTGATGTCTCAAGGAAAGTCATCCATTCGCGCCAACCTCGCCGATCGCGCAAGAGGCGTCGGATCGCTGCGCGATTTTCTGGAGCTCCTCGAAGAATATGGGCAGGCCATTACCTGGACGGACCGGATCATGCCCGAGCCCGACCTGCGCAACATTGCCGTGGCCGCCTCGCGCGATGTCAACCATGCTCCTGCGATCCTGTTCGACAATATAGCGGGCTACCCCGGGAAACGCACGGTTGTCGGGGTGCACGGCTCTTGGGATAATATCGCGCTGCTCCTGGGTCAGCCAAAAGGCACCACAATCCGGGATATGTTCTTCGACATAGCCGGGCGCTGGGGCGATGCCTCTGCCCAGATCAGCCGCGTTTCCGAGGGGCAGGCGCCTGTCCATGAGTGCCGGCACGAGGAGAATATCAATCTCTACGACCTGCTGCCCGTGTATCGCATCAACGAGTTTGACGGGGGTTTCTATTTGGCCAAGGCGTCGGTGGCTTCGCGCGATCCGTTGGATCCGGAAAATTTCGGCAAGCAGAATGTCGGCATCTACAGGCTTCAGATCCAGGGTCCCGATCGCTTCAGCCTGATGACGATCCCGTCGCATGACATGGGACGCCAGATCCTCGCAGCGGAACGCGAAGGCCTGCCGCTCAAGATCGCCGTCATGCTCGGCAACCATCCCGGCGTCGCGTTGTTCGCAGCAACACCAATCGGCTACGACGAGTCCGAATATGCTTATGCCTCGGCGATGATGGGAGCGCCGATCCGGCTGACGAATTCCGGCAACGGTATCGACATCCTCGCGGATAGCGAGATCGTCATCGAAGCCGAGCTCCAGCTTGGTGAGCGCGTCTTCGAAGGGCCGTTCGGTGAATTCCCAGGATCCTACAGCGGCGTGCGACGCGCCCCTGTCTTCAAGGTGACCGCCGTCTCGCACCGAAAGAACCCTATATTCGAGAATATCTACATCGGTCGTGGCTGGACGGAGCACGACACGTTGATCGGTCTTCATACGTCGGCGCCCATCTATGCACAGTTGCGCCAGACCTTTCCCGAAGTCACCGCGGTGAATGCGCTGTACCAGCACGGACTGACAGCGATCATCGCGGTCAAGAACCGGATGGCGGGCTTCGCAAAATCCGTGGCGCTCCGCGCGCTTGGTACGCCCCATGGCCTCATGTATCTGAAAAATCTGATCATGGTCGATGGCGATATCGATCCCTTCGATCTCAACCAGGTCATGTGGGCCCTGTCGACCCGGACGCGCGCGGAGGACATCATCGTCCTGCCGAACATGGCGATGGTCCCGATCGACCCCGCTGCCGTGACGCCGGGGAAGGGGCACCATCTGATTATCGACGCAACAAGCTATCTCCCGCCCGATCCGGTGGGCGAGGCACATCTGGTCACCCCGCCCACCGGCCAGACTATCGATGACCTCGGCAAACGGATCCAGGCGATGCAACGAGGCGAGACGCTATGACTGCACCCCATTGCCCGCGATGTGGCTCCGACGCTTCGATCCCTGATTTCCGCGGCGTCGATGGCGAGAAAACGATTTGGACAATCCATCGCTGCACGGCCTGCTGTTTCTCTTGGCGCGACAGCGAGCCGGCGAGTGCGATCGACCCGCGTGTGCGCGCCGAGGAGTTCGCGATCGATGTTTCGGAGCCGGATCTTTTTCCGATCGTCCTGCAACCTTCGACCATGCGGAAATAGGGGGTGATCAAGATGGACGCAAATCGCCAAGCCGCCGCGCTCGACGCGCTAGAAGCACTGGTCGGTGCCGATGGGGTAACGCGCGATCCGGCGGCGCTCGCACCCTTCCATTCCGGAGTCGCCCTGCCCCTGGGTATCATCGCGCCGCGCGACACCGAGCAACTTGCCAAGGTCCTCGCGGTGGCGAGCGAGGCCGGAGCGGCGCTTCAACCTGTGTGCCGCGCGGTCGCAGGTCAGGAGGTGGCGGCACGCGACAAGATCATATTGCTCGATCTTGGCCGCATGAATGAGATTCTCGAGATCAATGAGAACTTGGCTTACTGCCTCGTCGAGCCAGGCGTCACCTTTCGGCAACTCTCCGAACAGATAGGCGAGCGGGGGCTCAAGCTCTGGGTCGATTGCCCGGGTGAGCCCGACGAATCGGTGGCGAGCGCCTTTCTGAAGCGGCGCGTGGGCTATACCCCATATGCCGATCATTATCTTATGCAATGCGGGCTTGAGTTGATGCTGGCCGACGGCCGCAGTGTCCGGACAGGGATGGGTGCTATGCCCAAGAGTACCTGCTGGCAGCTCTTCAAATTTGGTTACGGGCCCTGGATCGACGGGCTCTTCACACAATCCGATCTTGGCGTCGTGACCAAGCTCGGCCTCTGGCTCATGCCCCAGCCCCCGGCAGCGCAATCCTTTGCTGTCACGGTGCCGGACGAAGACGATCTTGGCAAACTTCTCGATGTACTGGGCCCGCTCAAGACCAATATGGTCGTCCCCAATGGCGTGGCGGTGGCAAATGCGCTGCACGAAGCAGCGCGTTCGGGCAAGGTACGCCGCGACTTCGGCGGCACCGGCCCAATGTCCGCCGGCGAGGTTCGAAAAGCCGGGGAGTCGATCGGGCTTGGCTACTGGACTCTTTACGGCTCGCTTTACGGGCTCCCCGACAATGTTCGCATCGCTTGGTCGATGGTCCAGGACGCGTTCGCATCGATCAAAGGCTCGCGGGTGCTGGCCGCTCCCGCAGCCGGGATGGAAGGACTGTGGGCGTGGCGAAAAGGCATGATGCTTGGTTCGGTCGGTAATGCACTTGGCCGCCCTTCGGCCTGGGCCGGAGGATCCTCTCTCGACATCGGCCCCATCAGCCCGGTTGATGGCAAGGAAGGGCTTCGCCTTTATGACTTGTCGCGCGATATTTCCGGCCGGCACGGTTTCGATTTTGTCGGAGAAACGAATGCCGTCTGGCGCTCTGCCCAGCATCGGCAGTATTTGTGCTTCGATGGCAGTCCCGCGGGCAGTAAACGGGCGAGAGACTGCGCTATCGAGCTGATCGATGCGCAGGCAGGTGCCGGATTTGGACAGACGCACGTCGAGCCGGCGCTCGCCGCCTCTGCTAGGGCGACCTATGAAAGCGGCGCGATAACTCAACTGCACGCGCGCGTGAAACGCGCGCTCGATCCCGCGAACCTCTTTCTGTCGGCCTGACCTCAAACAAGGGAATCGAAAGCATGAAGATGGGATTGCTGGCGGTCGCTCTGCTGATGCTAACCGCTTGTTCGAAATCGTCAGATGCGGACAAACCGGACGGTGCAGAATTATATGCCCTGAACTGCGCGGGTTGTCACGACCCGGGCCCGGGTCATCCCGCCACTATGCTGCTTGAAGAGATGGAGCGACCCGTTGCGCCCCTCATTGGCCGCAAGGACCTCGACAAGGACTATGTCCACTCGGTCGTCCGAAACGGGCTGATCGAAATGCCGCCATTCCGCCCAACCGAGCTGACAGACGCCGATGTGGATCTTGTATTCACCTACATCAAGACGGCAAAGGGTCCTTCGAACGCTCCTTGACGACGAGGCGCGCAAGGCTTTGCAAGGCATCGGCAGCGTCAGTCTCGTTAACGATCCGCGTATAGGCCGTCAGACTGAGGTTTGCGGCGTTCATTCGGTCCGCGCAGCTCTCAGCTCCAAGCGCACTCGCCGCGCTGATTAGCAGGTGCTGCGCCAGCCGTTCCCCTTCGAGTTCGGCCATCTTTACGAGGCGCCGGACACGCTGCGCCTTGGCAGCCGAGGCCCCGCTGGTACTGGCGGGAGCTTTCAGCCACCGGCGGGCCTGACGCAGTGGCCCGATGACTTCTGAATTTGTCGCCTCAATTTCTGCGAGGAGAAAACGCAATTCCGTCTCGCTAAGCACGATCGACCGCAGCTGCGCTAACCAGCAGCACAGAAGCAGGAGGTTGACATCGAAGCCATGGTCGTCCTGCAAGCTGAGGCAAATATCCGCTACACCGGGCTGCGCATAAGCTGATACCGAGAAACGCCAGAAGGTGTCGGGATCGAGTGGCTTCACGTCCTGCCCCCGAAATCCCCTCGCATGCCAGCGCCCGGGAGGCTCCCGTTTATGGCGATCGCACCAAGCGGGTCAGGAATCCCCACGCATCTCCTCCGGCTGCCAGCCCATTGCGTTGCTGGCTTTGAGAGCGGCGGCCTGGACTTTGTCGATATTGCTCTGGCAAAAGAATTTTTCGTCGGTCATCCGGCCAAGTACGCCAATCACCGCGATCAGCTTTTCCTGCATGTCGAATACCGGGACTGAAATGGCAGCGAGCCCCGGTACCACTTGGCCGTCCACCTTGGCGTAGCCTTGCCTCCGGATCTCCGTCAGCATAGCTTGCAGCTCGATTTCATCGATGGACGTCCGCGCAGCGCGCTCACGTTCAAGCAGCCGCTTATAGGCAGGGAGTGGCTGGAAAGCCATGAAAACTAGCCCTGCAGACGAATGCTGAATGGGAAGGACCGATCCGACGTGCAAAGACGTCGCAATTGGAACGCCGCCATCGAGCCAACGGATGATCGTCGGCCCATAGTCACCCCATATCGAGAGCAGACCAGTGGTCTCGAGATCATCCGCAAGCTGCCGCAGATAGGCGGTGGTGATGCGAATAACGTCGAGCCTCGACAAGGCCGAGAGTCCGATCTTGAGGGCGGTTGGACCGAGAGAATAGCGACCGTCCGCAGGCTCCTGCTGGACCAGCCCAGTATTAATGTAGGCCTGGAGATATCGGTGCGCCTGGCTGCGCGACATCTCGGCTCCCGCGGCGATATCGCGAAGGGGTGCGCAGCCGCCGGGACAAGATATCAGCGCTTCGAGCACGCGGACCCCAGTCTCTACCGACTGGATACTCTTGCGAGGCTTTTGCGCAACATCGCGCGGCGATTTGGAAGAGGCGGACATATCGGAGTGATCGTCTTCAAGCTCTGTCACTCTCACGCTTTTTGCCTGACGTTCCAAACTTCTTCCATTCTCTTATTTTGTCCCTTTTGCAGGGATACGAGGGTTCTAGGAAGCAACAACAGATACAATTCATATCTCAAGATGCAAAGTCGTTTCTTGTGCAACTGCCCGCGCGGCATTCCTATGCAATGGCAGATTGCGCCCTGTTGCCAGCCATTCGCGCGTATCCGCTCTCCTGCCGTGTGCCAGTGTCCGCCGGCAAATCGAACGTGAAAATTAGCGCGGCGAGGATGCAGCCTCGACGGCCACAGTTTCGACGCGGCCTGCTGCTGGCGGCTCGTCCTCGCGGCGTGTCGCCATGAACACCCCTGCACCGACAAGTGCCGCGCCCGCAATGTGAAAGGGAGCGAGATGTTCTCCAAGCAGGAGAATTGCAAGCGCAACCCCAAAGACTGGGGGCAGATTCATATAGATACTCGCGCGAGCGACACCGATCAAATCCACTGAACGGTTGAAAAAGAAATATGCAAGGAGCGAAGGGAAAATTCCGACATAAAGGATGGCGAGCGGAACCTCAATCCTCGCCGCCATATAATGGCCGTGCGCAATCTCCAGAAGATACGGGATGGCAATGCTTGCGGCCCCGACCGCGAACAGCGTTACGAGAAAGCTGAGCTGATGTATGGCGGGTTTCTTCCGCAAAAGGGTCGAGTAGAGCGAGTAGAGAAAAACGCCGAAAAGGGCGGCGGCATCTCCGCGGTTGAACGTCATGGCCAGAATATTGGCTAGGCTTCCTTGCGCGACGATGACGAGCAAACCGGCCAGTGATACGAGCGTGCCTGCCAACTGACCGATCGTAATTCGGTCTCGAAAGATCACTGTCGAAAGCAGGAGTATCATCGAAGGCATGGCGCCCTGCATCATCAGGTTATTCGTCGCCGTTGTATATTGAAGGCCCCAATAAACCACGAGGGCGAACGCTCCGATCCCAAGCGTTCCGAGAAACGACAGCATTTTCCAATTCTGCAGAATTGCGCGACGATCCGCGACAAGATGCGGCCAAGCGAAAAGTAAGCCTACCCCCATTGCTACGACCCATCGCCAAAAGGCCATGCCGAGGGGGGTAACGAGGTGGTGAACTGCGCGCGCAACAATGGGGTTGAGGGCCCAAAAAAGCGAGGCTGCACAAAGCAATAAGCCAGCAGAACCCCAGGCTCGCTGAAATATTGGAAATCGATGCGTCAATGGATGCCCCTTTTGGTCAGTTTGCCGATCTGGTGCGCCGCCCTGCGCTTCTTCTGGCTCGCAAAATTTGGCTTGAACCATGATCCGATCTGCGTCATCGCGTTGCACATAGTGCATCACATTTTTCTAAATGCAATAAGGAAGCGCATAAGGTGGCGCTCGCTGGAGGGGCACCATGACCCGAATGTTAGAAGGAATTCGGATTCTTGACCTCAGTCGGGTCCTTGCTGGACCTTGGGCAACGCAGCTCATGGCCGATTTGGGCGCCACAGTTATCAAGGTCGAACGCCCGCTCGAAGGGGACGACACGCGTCGTTGGGGGCCGCCTTGGCTTTATGCCGGCGGAGAGGCAACGTCTGCCTATTATCTGTGCGCAAATCGGGGAAAGGAAGCGATTGCCGTCGATTTCACCGACGCCGAGGGACAGCAGATTATTCGAGATTTGGCGGCCGGTTGCGACGTTGTCGTTGAGAATTTCAAAGTCGGGACGCTCAAGCGCTACGGGCTCGACGCTGCGAGGCTGCGAGAGGCCAACCCGGCCCTGGTCTATTGTTCCGTGACGGGCTTTGGCCAAGACGGCCCCTATAGCGGCCGGCCCGGTTATGATTTTATCGCGCAGGGCATGGGCGGATTAATGAGCGTCACGGGTTCGCAGGAAAGTGGCCCGATGAAGACGGGCGTTGCCCTGTCTGACATCATGACGGGTCTCTACTCGGCGATCGCGATCCTGGCAGCTCTTGTCCGGCGGGGAAATACCGGCGAGGGCGCTCATCTCGACGTGTCGTTGCTCGATGTCACCGTTGCCACCCTTGCAAATCAAGCCTTTAACTTTTTCGCCACGGGGGAGAATCCGCCCCGTTATGGCAACGCTCACCCCAACATCGTGCCATACCAGTCTTTCCCGACAGCCGACCGCGGGATCAATCTCGCAATCGGGAACGACTCTCAGTTTCGTCGGCTGTGCGACGCAATTGGGCGGAGTGACCTTGCTGACGACCCACGCTTTGGCACCAATGGTTCGCGGGCCGGAAACAAACAGGCGCTGGAAGATGAGTTGGCGCCGATCTTTGTAGGCGCGGGCGCAGCTTCATGGATAGAACGGCTCGACGCCGCCGATGTCCCGGCTGGTCCGATCAATGAAATTTCGGACGTCTTTAAGGACGCTCATGTTCTGCACCGTGGAATGAAGATTTCGCTCAACCACAAGGAATTGGGTGATCTTCCAGGCATAGCCAGCCCCATCAAAGTCGATGGCGAGCGCGCGGTTGCCTCCACACCACCACCGCTCTTGGGCGAGAATACTGATTCCGTTCTGCGGAGAGAGCTCGGACTGGGCGACTTAGAAGTAGTGGGGCTAAAGACAAGAGGAGTAATAGGGTGATCCTCATCGACCGCACCGAGCGACGATGGAGCCTCCGATCATGCCCTTCCTCACCATGCTCTCATGAATATTAGTTAGGCGGCGGCGCGATGTTTTCGCAGGCCCGCCAACGCCGACGAGGCGACCGCGCCGATGTGTGATTCTGCCAGCCCGCGCGCGCGGGCAGGAGATTTGGAAGCGATCGCCTCAATGATTTCATCATGTTCACGTGCGGTATCGGCCATGAAATGATTGAAACCACCGGCTTGGTTGATGAAGAAATCAGACATGTCAAAATTGCTGTTCTGCCGCGCGTCGAGAAAGGGCGACTGAGCCATATCGTGGATGAGCTGATGGAAGGCACGGTTGAGTTCGCAATAAATTACCGCGCTGCGCGGCTCGTCAAAGTCGATCGTGAGAATACGTGCTTGCAGCGCGCGCAAATCGCGCGTTTGCGAATCGGTCCGACGCGCTGCCGCCAGTTCCGTCAGCAGTCCCTCGAGCCTTTCAAACATGATATAGAAATCTGCGATCTGGTCATAGCTTGGATTTATCACCTCGCAACCGACCTGCGGAATTATGCGAACAAATCCTTCCGAACTCAAACGGTTGAGCGCGGCCATGATCGGCTGGCGGCTCGCTCCGGTATCGCTCACAAGATCCTTGACCGACAGCCGCTGGCCAAAATTATATTGCGCGCCAACCATTCGGCTAACGAGAAGATCGTAAATTTCATCCTTCTTGTTCACTCGAATTGTCTCCAACTTTGGCGCTGCTACGCACGCCGCGAATATCCCCCTTGATTCAGCAAGAACGCAAGAGTCAGTCGTTGGCGAACGGATCCGGCTGCAAGAGCTGTTCGCAACGGAAATCGACAGATTCACTCTGCATATTTTGTTCGGCGCAATCGATCGTGGACAGCAAGTCTTTTTATAAGCGCTTACCATGCGCGATCACGCGCCATATTCGCCAAACGAATGATCGCCGCCAGATGATCGTTCCAACTCTTCATTGCTTCGCGCTTCTCGTCCTTCCAGTCGTGGCGCTGGTAGATACCGGCGACGCCCGCGCGGGAACCTCCGACGTGATTGAGCACAGCTTCGGTCACTTCAAATCGAACGCCTAGCCGTTGAAACCCGGTTGCAAGAGTTCGTCTCAAGTCATGCAGTCGCCAGTCCGGTAACGGTTCGCGGCCGTCTTGCGACATAAGCAGGTCGAGCTTGATCTTGCCTTTGCTATATCCGGTGAACCTTCCGCCCCTGGAGGTCGTGAACATCCTGCCGCTACGCGGCCAGATAGCCGACCCGGCAACCTCGTCGAGGATCGCAACTGCAAGTTCGTTGAGCGGAATTCGGTTGGGCTCGCCATTCTTTGCCCGTTCGCCGGGCAGGGTCCATAGGAGATCTTTACGGTTGAGTTCCTCCCAACGCAGCGACGAAACCTCCTCTCGTCGCTGACCGGTGACGATCAGAAGGCGGATGATGGGTCCGAAACAGGAATGCGTGTTTGGCGCCGCCATCCAGATGCGGCCAAGCTCCTCGTCTGAAAGCCAGCGATCGCGAGGTTTGACCGGGGGCGGGGTTTCCATGCCTTCCATCGGACTCCGATCGATATCTCCCCGGCTGACGGCCCAGCGCAAAAGGCGGCGCAAAACAGCGAAGACGTTACGGATATTTGCGATCTGCGCGCGCGGCATGCGGTCGAAGACGGCAACGATGTCGATTCGCGTAAGATTGGGAAGGGGCTTTGATCCCAAGACCGGCTTTACATGCAGCTCGAGGCTGCGCTTGACGAGGCGCCTCCAGCCTTCTCCAACGCAGGCCTCAGCGAAGCGATCAGAGTAATTATCGAAGGCTAGATCGACCGACTCTCGCCGTCGTTGCCGCTCTGCTTCGCCTGGATCGATTCCCTGGGCGATCAGAATAGCCAGTCGCTCCGCTTCGGCTCTGGCGGTGGCTGGCGTCCATGGCGAGCCATGGCTGCCTATCGTGTAGCGACGCGTCTTAGATTCGCGACCGCCCATTCGGAATTGCAACACGTAAGACACGGCGCCAGCTTTGGTTCGCTTTGCGCCAAAACCCTTTATGCTATCATCCCAAAGAATGTCATGTTGCCCGCTCGAAATGAGAGCATCGACCGACCGTTTTGTGATCTTTCCGCTTGCCATAAATTGGTCTCCCAATACGGCGTTTCCAGCAATCACCCGGCAATCACCGTGGCGGAAATTGCCGCGTAATTGGGGAAAAGATAGCATAGGGAGTGGCTATAAAAAACTAGCCTTTTCAACCCTATAGCACTCCTATATACGCCTCCAGCGAAAATACCAGACTTCGTGGCCCAGCCGGCGCGCCTTGGCTTCATAACGCGTTTCGGGCCAGCCGCCCGGCCGGTTCTGGAAATCCTGTGCGTCCTCGGCCAGCCATTCGAACTGGTGGCGGTGGCGGCGCATGACCATCAGCGCGTGCCCGAGATAGATCGGGTGGTCGGTGCCGAAGCGGAACTCGCCGCCGGGTTTCAGCTTGGCCGCGATCAGGTCGAGCGGGCCGTCGTTCATCATCCGCCGCTTGGCATGGCGCGCCTTGGGCCAGGGATCGGGATGGAGCAGATAGGCAAAGCTCAGCGCGCCGTCGGGGATGCGCTGCAACACCTCCAGCGCGTCGCCATGATGGATGCGGACGTTGGCCAGCGGCAACTTCGCACCATGATCCCCCGCGATATGGACGAGCGCCTGCGCGACACCGTTGATGAACGGCTCGGCGCCGATGAAGCCGTGATCGGGCAGCATGTCGGCGCGTCCCGCCATATGCTCGCCGCCGCCAAAACCGATTTCGAAATGGAGCGGTCGGTCATAGCCGAACAGCGCCTCGGCGGTGACATCGCCATCGCCGGGAACCGCGATCTGCGGCAACAGCGTGTCGACCAGATCCTGCTGTCCGGCGCGCAGCGGCTTGCCCTTTGAGCGGCCATAGAGGCGGTTGATCGTCGTCGGATCGCCGGGCTTGTGTGCAGTCATGCCGCGCCGGTTAGCGCCGCGACCGGGCCGCCGCAAGGCAGCACGCGCTTAAAGCGCGTCGTTGTTGATGCTGATCGTTTTGTTCTTGCCCCAAGTTGGAACGGCCGTGACGCGGCGGTTTGCGGCGACAATCTCCATGACGCGCTGCGGTGAGGGCAGCTGGTCCTGCGCGGCGAAACCGATATTCTGCGTCGCGGTCACCGCGGTGATGGCATAACGCGGTTCGGCCGGCTTGCCCTTTTCGGTCATCGCGATCAGCTTTGCCCCGGGGTCAGGTCCGACCCAGATACCATTGCCGTTGTCGCCAACCGCCAGCAGGTAATTTTCGGCATCGGCATTCTGACGATAGACCCTTGTATTGCCGCCGAGATCCGGGTCGCGGCACCAGCGCGCGGCGGCGAGCGCAGCGGTCGTCTCGGGCGTCGGTTTGGCTTTGCTGCGCGCCGCGGCCATGGTCAATAGGCTGGACATCATGTCCGCACCGCTGTTTTTCGGGGCGTCCTTTGCCGCGACCGGAAAGCTGAGCGGGGCGGTGCAATCGCCGATGGGCGCCGCTTCAGGCGCGAGGGGAATTTTCCGCGGCCACTGGATTTCCGCCAATGCGGCGTCCATCCACTGCGAAAGCTCGGCGGGCGAGCGTGTCTGCGACGAGGCGCGCAGCTTGACGTACCAATCCCCGACCTGCAGCATCGCCACGCCCGTGCTGCGATACGCGCCGCCCTTTGGCTCATAGACAGCTTTCAACCCCGATGCGGTCGATTGGTTCGGCGGGACAAAGGCTTGCGCGGCCATCGCGATCGCCGGGTGGCCGAACGTGTCGCGATTCTCGATCCCCCATTGCGCCTGCGCGAACCACACCGGCACCGCGCCGTTGGTCTTGCGGAACACATAGAAGGACATCGATTCGACGGCATCGCCGACAATGTAGGACAGGCCGACGTCGAGATCGTCGGCGGCATAGGCCATGCCACGCTCGCGCGCCGCGCCGCCCAGCGTCGCTGGAACGACGATGCCGCTATGCTTGTGTTTCCACGCCTTGCCATCCTTGAGCGGCAGCGGCTGTTGCGCCGCCGCGGGCGCGGCCCCGATGCCCGTGGCAACCAGCGCTGCCAAAAGGATTTTCAACCAATGACTTGCCATGCGCAACCTCCCCGATCCGACGCGAGTGCTGTCAGATCGGGACGATGATGGCAAGCGCTGCGGCGTCGCCTCAGGCGGCGAGCGCGGCTTTCAGCTTGTCGGTCAGGTCGGTGCGTTCCCACGGGAAGCTGTCGCCTTCGGACGTGCGGCCGAAATGGCCATAGGCGGCGGTCTGCTTGTAGATCGGCTTGTTGAGCCCGAGATGGGTGCGGATGCCCTTCGGGGTCAGGCGCACCAGCTGCGGGATCGCCGCTTCGATGCGGCTTTCCTCGACGGTGCCGGTGCCGTGCAGATCGACATAGATCGACAGCGGTTCGGCAACGCCGATCGCATAGGACAGCTGGATCGTGCAGCGGCGCGCGAGCCCGGCGGCAACGATATTCTTGGCCAGATAGCGGGTGATATAGGCCGCCGAACGGTCAACCTTCGTCGGATCCTTGCCGCTGAATGCGCCGCCGCCGTGCGGCGCCGCGCCGCCATAAGTGTCGACGATGATCTTGCGGCCGGTCAGCCCGGCGTCGCCGTCGGGGCCGCCGATCTCGAAACAGCCGGTCGGGTTGATGTGATAGACGGTGTTGGCGGTCAGCAGCTCGGCGGGCAGCACATCGGCGATCACGCCCAGCACATATTTGCGCAGTTCGGTGTACTTCGCCTCGTCGCCGTCGCCGTTGTGAAAGAAATAGCCCGGCGCATGCTGGGTCGACACGACGATCGCGGTCGCTTCGACCGGGCGTTCGTTGGCGTAGCGCAGCGTGACCTGGCTCTTGGCGTCGGGCTCGAGGAACGGCGCGTTGCCCGCCTTGCGGTCGGCGGCCATGCGCTCGAGGATCTTGTGGCTGTAATCCAGCGTTGCGGGCATCAGGTCGGGGGTTTCGTCCGACGCATAGCCGAACATGATCCCCTGATCGCCTGCGCCCTCGTCCTTGTTCTCGCCGGCATCGACGCCCTGCGCGATATGCGCCGATTGCGGGTGCAGATTGTTCTCAAAACGGAACGTCTGCCAGTGGAAACCCGACTGTTCATAGCCGATGTCGCGGACGGTCGCGCGCACCGCGGCCTCGACTTCCTCGGGCACGCCCGGCGCCCAATTGCCGTCTTCGTCCATGATCCCGCGCCCACGAATTTCACCCGCCAGCACGACAAGCTGCGTCGTGGTCAGCGTTTCGCAGGCTACGCGCGCCTCGGGATCCTTCGACAGGAACAGGTCGACGATCGAATCGCTGATCTGGTCGGCCACCTTGTCGGGATGTCCTTCGGACACGCTTTCAGAGGTGAAGAGGAAGCTGTTGCGCATGGGGGAGCCTTCTTGGAATTGATCAGAGGGGAATCGGATATAAAGGATGCTTTATGTGCGGGTGCTGTTAGCGTCCGCGGCGGCGAAAGGCAATGGCCGCCGCGAGCAACAGCAGCGCAAATCCGACCGGCAGCATGTTGCCATGACGCGCGAACAGCGTCGGGGCATGCGCGGGCGGCACGACGGTGTCGATCCGTCCCGCGACGTGCATCGGCAGCGATTCGAGGACGCGGCCATCGGCGTCGATCACCGCGCTGATCCCGGTCGGGGTGGCGCGCACGACCGGCAGCCCTTCCTCGATCGCGCGCAGCCGCGCCTGCGCCAGATGCTGCGGCGGCCCCCAGCCGCCGAACCATGCGTCGTTCGACGGGTTGAAGATGAAATCGGGGCGGTGCTCGCGGTCGACGACCTGCCCCGAAAAGATGATCTCGTAACAGATTTGCAGCCCGGCGCGGCCAAAGGCGCCCAGGTCGAGCGTGCGTGCGCCCGGACCGGGCCAGAAATCGATGTCGCCGGGGGCGAGCCGCGACAGGCCGATCGCCGACAGCACTGGGCGCAGCGGCAGATATTCGCCATAAGGGACCAGATGCGCCTTGTCATAACGTGGGCCGAGGGTGCCGTCGGCGTGGACAGTCATCACCGCGTTGCGGGCGCCGACGACGTCGCCGGTCTTGTCGAGCTCGAGCTTCAATGCGCCAAGCAGCATCAGGTCGCCGGGGTTCATCAGCGCGGTCAACCGTGCCCGCGCCGCGGCGGGCGAGCGGTCATAATAGGGCAGCGGATAGCCCGCCTCGAGATAATCGGGCACCGCCGCCTCGGGCCACAGGATCAGCCGCGGGGTATCGTCCTTCGGCGCGGTCAGCCGCGCGAGCTTGGCGAAATTGGCGTCTGCCTTGGCGCCGACCCATTTGTCGGCTTGCCCGACATTGGGCTGGACGACGGTGATGGGGATGGTTTTCGGTTGCGGCGAATCCGCCGCATTGACGGTGGTGTCCACCAAATTGCCAACTGCGCTGGCCTGAGCAAATACCAGCGTGATGACTGCGGCCGCGACCAATATACCGCCGAGAATGATGGACGGAAATGTGCCATCCTTCAACGACGGGCCGAGTGCCCGCCGCCATGCGGGCAGCCATTGCGCCGCTTGGACAACAACAAACCCGGCCGCCAGCATGACGATCGCGGACATTCCGTAGGTACCGACCAGCCGCGTCGTTGAGAGCATCGGCGTCATCGGCGCGATGATCGCACTCAGCGGATTCCACGCAAAGCCAGTGAACACCCAGCTGCGCAGCCATTCTGTGAGCGTCCACAGCGCCGCGAAAGCGAGGATGAAGGACAGCGTCGCCCCCGCGAAGGCGGGGGCCGTTGGCGGCGTTGCGCTGTCGGTCCCCGCCTGCGCGGGGGCGACGAAGTTGGTCATGGCCCACGCCCCCCACGCGGCCAACGCCGGATACACCGCCAGATAAAGCGCCAGCAGCACCACCGCGACCCACCCCAGCCATGCGGGCATCGCCGCCTGATAGGTGAACGCCGTTGCGATCCAGTTCAGTCCGACGACAAAATGCCCGACCCCGAACGCCCAGCCGATGCCGAACGTTCGCCAGCCCTTGGGACTGCGCGCCACCAGCGCCAACCAGCCCGCGAGCGCGAGCAAAGTCAGTGGCCACAAATGCAAGGGCGCAAATCCAGTCGCCGAAACGGCGCCGAGCGCGAGAGCAATCAGCTTGGGCCAGCGGTCGGCAAAAGCGGCGATGCGGGGGGATAGCGCGGTCACGCGCCCTGCTTTAGCCGGGCGCCGCGATGCTCACTAGAGCATATATTTCATCTTGATCGCCTGGCGTGTGTCGCCGGTGATCGCAAAGCTGGCCGATTTGAACTTGGGCGCCCCCATGCCGATCGCGGGATTGCGCGAAAAGCCGAAGCCTTCCTTGGGCATGAACAGCGCCATATCCATCTTGTTGTTGCTGTTTTCATCGTGGACGACGGCGATGGCATAGGTGCCATCCACGGGGGCGGCGACCTTGAAATGACCCGCGTTCGCGGCTTTCACCGCCAGCCGCACCGACGCCTTGTCCTTGCTGCAATCGGGAAATGCCTTGGGGTTGGCGGTCAGGCAGACGAGTATCTGTCCCTTGGTACTGCGCAATCCGGCTACGCTGACGTCAATTGTCGGCGGCGGCGCGCTCGCTGCGGCTGTGAGCATCGGCAAAACTGCCAAGCCCAATATCGGTGCCGCAAATCTTGTCCCAGAAACGGAAATACAGGCCATAATTCCCCCGGTAAGCGGCATGATGCTGCTCGTGATGCGTTGCGGTTATCAGCCACCGCCCGACTGGTCCATGAACAAGCGCGCGCGGGAACATTTCCCACCCCATATGATTGCCGACCCCCATCACCGTCATGATCGTCAGCACCAGTCCCAGCACCGCGACATGGATCGGGATCAGAAACACCAGCGCCGGAATGGCAACCGCGCCGGTGATCGCCTCGATCGGATGGAAACTCATCGCCGCCCAGGCGGTCGGCGGGCGGCTGTCATGATGCACCGCATGCGCGATGCGGAACGGGCGCGGTCGATGCATCCAGCGGTGGGTCCAGTAGAACCAGCTGTCGTGCGCGAGCAGATAGGCGAGCAGGCTGACCGGCAGATACCAGAGCGGCCAGGCATCGACGTGGGTGTAGATGCGCGTCCAGCCGTGCGCCTGCCACCCCCATGCGACGATGCCCGCGGGGACCCCGTAAATCGCGGCGCTGGCGAGGCTCCAGCCGATCTCGCGCCGTATCTGCGGTTCCAGCCCGCGATAGAGGCCGGGGTGTCTGATCCGCGTCGCCAGCGCAAAACCGCCGCTGCTGATCAGGTAGCGGACCCCGACGATCGCGGTCATCGCTAGCGCGGAGAAAATGATCGCATCCATGCATGAAGCGATAGCCGCCCGCGCGCGCGGCGGCTAGGGCGGACGGATGACCGCGGCCGAACCCGATTATTGCGACATTGCCATCGTCGGCGGCGGGCTGGCCGGTGGGCTCGCCGCGCTGGCGCTTGCGGCAAAGCGCCCCGCGCTCGACGTGCGGCTGGTCGAACCGGGCGCCATCGGCGGCAATCATATCTGGTCCTTCTTCGACAGCGACATTGCCAAGCGCGATCGCTGGCTCGTCGCGCCGCTCGTCCGCCACCATTGGGACAGCTATGACGTCGCCTTCCCCGCGCGCGAGCGCCGGGTACGGATGGGGTATAAGAGCATTACCGGCGAGGCGCTCGCCGAAGCGGTCGCCGCGGCACTGCCGCCGGGGCGGATCATCGCCGACAAGGCCAAACATGTCGCGCCCGACCATGTGCTGCTGGCGCGCGGCGGGCGGCTGTCGGCAAAGCATGTCATCGACGCGCGCGGTGTCGGGAAACTGGCGATGCTCGACTGCGGCTGGCAGAAATTCGTCGGGCAGGCGCTGACCGTCGAGGGCGGGCATGGAATCGACCGCCCGCTGGTAATGGACGCGACCGTCGAGCAAATGGACGGCTATCGCTTCGTCTATCTGCTGCCTTTCGATGCCGAGACGGTCTTTGTCGAGGACACCTATTACAGTGACACCCCGGACCTTGACGTCGCAGCGGTGCGCGACCGGATCGCGACCTATGCGGCGCGGCGGCAGTGGAATGTCACCGCCGTCACGCGCGAGGAAACCGGGGTGCTCCCCGTCGTCGTCGCGGGCGCGTTCGACCGGCTGTGGCCCGCGATCGACCGCACCGCGCGGATCGGGGTGCGCGCCGGGGTATTCCACGCGATGACCGGCTATTCGCTGCCCGATGCCGTGCGCACGGCGGCGGCGCTCCCCGCGCTGATCGATCGTGGAGACCTCGGCGTCCGGCTGCGCAGTCGCGCCGCGGGGTCATGGCGCCGCCAGCGTTTCTATCGCATGCTCGGCGCGCTGCTGTTCCGCGCCGCCGATCCGGGCGAGCGTTACCGCATCTTCCAGCGCTTTTACGGCCTCGCGCCCGGCCTGATCGCGCGCTTCTATGCCGGGCGGTCGAACACCGCAGACAAATTGCGCATCCTGTCGGGCAAGCCGCCCGTATCTGTACGCCGCGCGATTGCGGCGCTTGCGAAACTGGACTGGAAATGACTCGTACCGCGATCGTCATCGGCGCCGGCTTCGGCGGGCTTGCGCTCGCGATCCGGCTGCAATCGGCGGGGGTCGCAACGACGATCGTCGAGGCGCGCGACAAGGCTGGCGGGCGCGGTTACCACTGGCAGCGGCAGGGGTTCACCTTCGACGCCGGGCCGACGGTGATCACCGATCCGCCATGCCTTCAGGAATTATGGGCGCTCAGCGGGCAGGACATGGTCGCCGATGTGACGCTCGACCCGGTGATGCCCTTTTACCGGCTCAACTGGCCCGATGGCACCAATTTCGATTATTCGAACGACGAAGCGGCGCTCAATGCCGAGATCGCCAAGCTCAATCCCGCCGATGTCGCGGGTTACGAGAAATTCCTGACCTATTCGAAGGGGGTGTATGAGGAGGGCTATGTCAAGCTCGGCTCGGCCGCCTTCCTCGATTTCGCCTCAATGATCAAGGCGGCGCCGGCGCTGATGAAATATCAGGCGTGGCGCAGCGTCTATTCGATTGTGTCGTCTTATGTGCAGGACGAAAGATTGCGCCAGGCGCTGTCGTTCCACACGCTGCTGGTCGGCGGCAACCCGATGAACACCAGTTCGATCTACGCGCTGATCCACACGATCGAAAAAGAGGGCGGTGTCTGGTTCGCGCGTGGCGGCACCAACAAGCTGGTCGCGGGCATGGTGGCGCTGTTCGAACGGCTGGGCGGCACGCTCCGCCTCGCCGATCCGGTGACCAAGATCGAAACGCAGGGTGACCGCGCGACCGCGGTGCAGACCGCGAGCGGCTGGCGCGGCGAGGCCGATATGATCGCGTCGAACGGCGACATGATGCACAATTATGCCGCGCTGTTGTCGGATCATCCACGCGGCAAGAAAGCCGCCAAGTCGCTGGCGCGCAAACGCTGGTCACCGTCGCTGTTCGTCGTCCATTTCGGGGTCAAAGGCGAGTATCCCGACATCGCGCATCACAGCATCCTGTTCGGCCCGCGTTACAAGGGGCTGCTCGACGATATTTACAAGAATGGCGTCGTGCCCGACGACTTCTCGCTCTACCTTCACCACCCGACCGCGACCGACAAGGCGATGGCGCCCGAGGGTTACTCGACCTTCTACGTCCTCGCCCCGGTCGCGCATCTGGGCAAGGCAAAGGTCGATTGGGACGGCGCGTTCGGCCAGCAATTTGCCGATGCGATCCTGGACGAGGTCGAGGCGCGGGTGCTGCCGGGGCTGAAGGCCAATCTCGCGACCAGCTTCCATTACACCCCCGCCGATTTCGGGCGCGATCTGTCGGCGCATCTCGGCAGCGCGTTCAGTCTGGAGCCGGTGCTGTGGCAATCGGCGTGGTTCCGGGCGCACAACCGCGACGATGTGATTTCGAACCTCTATTTCGTCGGCGCGGGGACGCATCCGGGCGCGGGCATCCCGGGGGTCGTCGGCAGCGCGAAAGCGACGGCAGCCTTGATGATCGGGGGCGTGGAATGAGTGACGAACTGATCGATGCGATTGGAGACGGTTGGGGATGGACCGGTCTGCGTGCCGCAGACGTTACGGCGATCAGCCCCGTTGGCCATTTGGTGATCCGCGACGAGGATGGCCGCTTCTGGTATCTCGATCCCGAGCTCCGTCAGGTCGATCGCATCGCTGACACCGAGGAGCAACTGTTCGTGCATATGAACAAGGCTGAGGTGAAACAGGCTTGGTTCGCAGAAAATCTTGTTGCACAAGCGCAAGATCGACTAGGAGCGCCGCCACTAGGCTGCTGTTACTCGCTGACACCTCATGCCCTGCTCGCAGGTGACTATAACCCCGAGAATCTCTGGATCGTGCCGATCGTCGAATTGGTCCGGTTCACCGGAAGCGTCGAGGAGCAGACACGTCACCTTCCGGAGGGAACGAAATTCGAATTGAAAGTGACCGAATGAAACGTCTTGCCGTCTATTGCGGGTCCGCGACCCCTGCCGATCCGATCTATATCGACACCGCGCGCCATGTTGGCCGCACGCTGGCGCACCGCGGCATCGGCGTCGTCTATGGCGGTGGCCGCCTCGGGCTGATGGGCGCGGTCGCTGATAGCGCGCTCGAGGCGGGCGGCGAAGTCATAGGGGTGATCCCCGACGCGCTCGTCGGGACCGAAGTCGCGCACCGCGGCTGCACCGAATTGCACGTCGTTTCGGGCATGCACGAACGCAAGAAGATGTTCACCGACCTCTCCGACGGTTTCCTCACCATCCCCGGCGGGGTCGGCACGATGGACGAATTGTGGGAAGCGATCAGCTGGGCGCAGCTGGGTTATCACAGCAAGCCCGTCGGACTGCTCAACGCCGCCGGATTCTACAACGACCTGATCGCGTTCAACCAGAATATGATCGACGTCGGTTTCATCCGCCCCGCGCACGCCGGGATCATGATCGTCGACGCCGGGCTCGACGACCTCCTCGACAAGATGGCGACCTATGAACCCCATGCGCCGATCTTTGCGATGAAGGCCGACGATCTATAATGGACGCGGCGGGGGTCTATGACGCGCACGCCCTCCACGGTTTCGCGCACGACAGCATCGCGCGCGGATCGAAAAGTTTCGCGCTGGCCAGCCAGTTGTTCGACCGCGAAACCCGCGAGCGCGTCTGGCTGCTCTACGCCTGGTGCCGCGCTGCCGACGATCTGACCGACGGACAGGATCATGGCGGCGCGATGTCGCAGGATCATGATGCGCAGGCCGCTCTCGCGCGCATCCGCACCCTCACCGATGCCGCCTTCGCCGGAGAGTCGACCGGCGACAAAGCGTTCGATGCGCTCGGTTATCTGCTCACCGACGTCGCGATCCCGCGCGCGGTCATCGACGACATCATCGCCGGTTTCGCGCTCGATGCCGATGACTGGCGCCCGCGCAGCGAGGCCGATCTGCTGCGTTATTGCTATCATGTCGCCGGCGCAGTCGGGGTCGCAATGGCACAGGTCATGGGGGTCGATCCCGCCGACGAAGCGACGCTCGATCGCGCGTCCGACCTCGGCATCGCGTTTCAGCTCGCCAATATCGCGCGCGATGTGGCCGAGGATGCCGCCGCCGACCGCTGTTACCTGCCGATGGAATGGATGGTCGAACTCGACATTCCGCCCGGCCAACATATGCACCCCGCTTTTCGCGGGCGGTTGTCGGTCATGGCCAAATGGCTCGCCGAAATGGCTGAGGAATATGAGGCGTCGGCGCGCTGGGGCGCGCGCAAACTGCAGCCGCGCAGCCGCTGGGCGGTGCTCGCCGCCGCGGGCATTTACGGCGACATCGCGCGCGAAGTCCGTGCCCGCGGCGACCATGCGTGGGACCACCGCGCCAGCACGACGCGGCTGGCCAAGTTCGGCTGGATCGCGCGCGCCGGCTGGTCGGTGCTGCGCCGCCCGCCGGGCCGCCGGATCAGCCGCGACGGGCTGTGGACGCGCCCGCGCGTGGATGCGGCGGGGCTGGAACCCGCCGCATGAGCCAGCTCGAATGGCTGGCGGCGGCGCTGGTGCTGATCAACGTGGCGCTCGTGGCGCTGCGCAGCGTGTGGAACTATCCCTTCGCGCTCGTCGCGGTCAGCCTTTACGCGATCGTTTTCTATGACGCGCGGCTGTACAGCGACATGGTATTGCAGGGCTTTTTCTTCGCGCTCAATCTTTACGGCTGGGCCAGCTGGCTGCGCGCCAAGGACGACAGCGGGGTGCCGGTCGGCTGGCTGGACGCCCAATCGCGCCATATCTGGGCCGCGGTGACGATCATCGCGTGGGCCGCGTGGAGCTTTGCGATGGACCGCCATACCGATGCCGTCGCGCCGTGGATCGACGGTGCGATCGCGATGCTCAGTATCACGGCGCAATGGCTGCTCGCGCGGCGGCGGGTCGAAAGCTGGTATCTGTGGATTCTCGTCGACCTGATCGCGATCCCGCTGTTCGCCTCGCGCGGCCTCTATGCGACCAGCGCGGTCTATGTCGTGCTGCTCGGCCTGTCGATCGACGGGCTGATCCAGTGGCGCCGCGCCGCGGCAACGGGCAGGGTGGCGCTATGACGCACCATATCTGTTTCCACGGCGCCGAAAGCACCGGCAAATCGACGCTGGCACCGCGCCTGGCCCTGCGGCTGGGCGGGCTGGTCGTTCCCGAATATGGCCGCACTTATGCAGAGGCCAATGGCACCGATCTGGACGACATCGACCTGCTGGCGATTTTCGACGGGCATGTCGCGGCGACCAGGCTGGCCCGCGAGCAAAACCCCGACTGGCTGATCTCCGACACCGACGCGCTGATGACGCAGGCGTGGGCAATCATGCTGCTCGGCCGCCGCCTGCCTGAAATCGATCGGTGGGACGATGTCGCGGACCTTTATCTGGTCCCGGCGATGGACCTCGAATGGCAGGAGGACGGCACCCGCCTGTTCGGCAGCGACCTGGCGCGGCGGCAGTTCATGGACGTTGCGATTGGCGAACTCGATCGGCGAAAGCTGAAATGGGCCTGGGTCGAGGGTGACGGCGACGCTCGGCTGCGCAGTGCGCTGGCGGCGATCGCGGCGGCGGGGTTGGTCTGATTTGATTAATCCTCCCTGTCGCGCAGCGATGGGGAGGGGGACCGTTCGCGAAGCGAATGGTGGAGGGGCCGCGACGGCAGCGCCAAAGCCCCTCCGTCAGCGCTACGCGCTGCCACCTCCCCATGGCTTCGCCACAGGGAGGATCAAGCGGTGTAAGCGTCCCGCAATTCGCGCTTCAGCACCTTACCGATCGGGCTGCGCGGCAGTTCGGCGACGACGGTAATCGCGCTCAGCCGCTGGGTCTTGCCGACCTTGGCGTTGCATGTCTCGCGAACCGCCTCGGCATCGGCGCCATCCTTCAGCACCACGAACGCGACCGGGGTCTCGCCCCATTCCTCGCTCGGCATCCCGACCACCGCAGCCTCGACGACGCGGTCGTCAGCGAGCAGGATCGCTTCTAGGTCGCTCGGGAAAATATTGAAGCCGCCCGAAATGATCATGTCCTTGGCGCGGTCCATCAGGGTCAGGAATCCGTCCTCGTCGATCCGCCCGATGTCGCCGTGGCGATAGAAGAGATTTCCCTCTCCGTCGTACCAGTGCATCGCTTTCGTCGCGTCGGGACGGTTGTTGTAACCGGTCATCATCGCGGGCGAGCGGCCGACGACTTCGCCGACCGACCCTTGCGGCAGTTCGTTGCCGTCCTCGTCGATCACTTTCGCGATATGCCCCGGCGCGGGGCGGCCGACGGTGTGCAGCTTGTCCGGGAATTGATGCGCTTCCAGAATGAACGCCGCCCCGCCCTCGGTCATCCCGTAAATTTCAACCAGCCCGCCGGGCCAGCGCGCGAGCACATCGGCCTTGAGCGAGGCGGGGAAGGGCGCCGAGGTGCAATATTTGACGACAAAGCTGTTGAGGTCGAAGCTGGCGAAATCCTCCAGCGCCATGATGCGGCGATACTGCACCGGCACGAGCATCGTGTTGGTCGCGCGCTCGCGCGCCGCCAGCTCAAGGAACCCGCGCGCGTCGAATTTCTTCATCAAGACGGTCTGCCCGCCCGACCCGACGGTGGGCATGAAACTGGCCATCGTCGTGTTCGAATAGAGCGGGGTCGACAATATCGTCACCGCATTCGGACCATAAGCGGGCGCGCCGCGGATGATATGCTGCCAGCGCATCGCATGGCTGTGGACGATGCCCTTTGGCGTTCCCGTCGTCCCCGACGAATAGATGATATTGAAGCCGTCCTCGGGCTGGATGTCGACGGGCGCTGGTTTGGCGCCCGCCAGCGACAGCCAGGCGTCGAGCGGTGTCCCCGCATCGCTGCCGTCCATCGCGATCAGGTCGCTCGCGGTGATGACCTGGCCCTCCAGGCTCGCTCTGGCAGCGGCATCGAGGAACAGATGCCGCGCCCCGGTATCGGCGATCATCGCCGCCATCTGCTCGCCCGTCGCGCTGTTGGTGACCAGCCCGGCGACCCCGCCGGCGCGCAGCGTGCCGAGGATGACCGCCATCTGCTCGACGCTGTTGAGCCCTGCGATCGCGGTGCGCTCGCCCTTGGCAAACCCGTCCTGCTGTAACCGCGCGGCGATTCGGTCGGTCAATTGATCCAGTTCGGACCAGCTCAGCCGCCGCGCCGGATCGGCAGCCGCTACGGCATCCGGACGTTCCTCGGCATGGGCACGGACAAGGTCGGGCAGGGTGGCGAAGTCGCCGTCAAGCATTTCGATACTGGTCATGCCTATCGGTTAGCACAGCCAAAAGGTGGTGCAATGCCGGTGGGGCGGCGGCGCGACAGGATGTTGCGACGACGACGGGGGGGGCAGATGGCATCATCGGGTCTTGCCGGAATGGGCGACAGCAAATTGCGCGTCGCTCTCTATCATCCACACGCGCCGCGCGCCGAAGCGCTCCGCGACGCGATCGAAGCTGGCGGATGCGCGGCGCGGATGTTGCCGCCGCAGGTCAATGGCCTGCGGCATTGGGTCGATTGCTGTTTCGACCTGCTGCTGATCAACCCGTTTCTCGATTGGCAGGAGCCCGCCGAGTTTGTCCGTCTGGCGCGATCGATCGCCGGGCGCCGGCCGCTGCTTATCGTGTCGGACCGCGAGTCGCTCGCCGACCGCATGGTGGCGCTGGGGGCCGGTGCCGACGATGCGGTCGGGTGGACCGGCAATCTGCCCGAGGTCGTGGCGCGGATCGCCAGCCTGCTCCGGCGCAGCCGCATTGCCGCTGGACAGCTGGGTGAGGGCGAACTTCGCATCGACCTGATCGACCGGCGGGTCGAGCGCGCGGGGCGGTTGATCCGCCTGCCGCTGCGCGAATTCGACCTGCTGGCGAATCTGGCGCGCGTCCCCGACCGCCCGATTTCGCGCGCGGCGCTGCTCAGGGCGGTGTGGCGGCTTGATTTCGACCCCGGCACCAACCGCGTCGAGGTGCATATGTCGCGGCTGCGCGCCAAGGTCGATCGGGGTTTCGCCTGGCCGATGCTGCGGACGGTGAAGGGGCAGGGCTATGCGCTGCGGTCGCGGCCCGATTAGGCGCGGCGACGCAGCCTCGCTTGACCGAAAGTTTCAGGTTGCTACTGATCTTCGACATAAGAAATCAACGATTCCGGAGATGATGGCCCGATGCACCCTTCCGTCCATGCCCGCAGCAACCCCGACAAACCCGCGATTATCGTCGCCGAGACGGGCGAGGCGATCAGCTATGGTGCGCTCGACGCCGCGTCGAATCGCGCCGCGCAGCTGTTTCGCGCCCACGGGCTGGGGCATGAGGATGTCGTCGCTTTCATGCTCGAAAACACGCCGCATTATTACGGGCTGACCTGGGGCGCGCAGCGTTCGGGGCTGCGTTATGTCTGCATCTCGTCGCGGCTGACGCAGGACGAGACCGATTATATCCTCGAAAATTCGGGCGCGAAGATGCTCGTCGTGTCGGCCAGCCTGGGCGCCGCAGCGCAGCAACTGACCACGACGATTACCCGCTTTGCGATGGGCGGCGAGATCGCAGGCTGGGCTAGCTGGGAAGACGCGGTCGCCGCGATGCCTGCGACCCCCGTCGCCGACGAGCGCGCCGGGGTCGACATGCTCTATTCGTCGGGGACGACCGGGCGGCCCAAGGGGGTGCGCGTCCCGCTGCCCGAGGAACCCGCGATCGACGCGACCAACAGTCTCGTCATGCTCGCCTCGGCAGTGTTCCAGATCAATTCGGACAGCATCTACCTGTCGCCCGCGCCGCTCTACCACGCTGCGCCGCTGCGCTGGTCGATGACGATCCACCGGCTCGGCGGCACCGTCGTCCTGATGAAGAAATTCGATCCCGAAGCGGCGCTGGCGCATATCGAAAAATATCGCGTCAATTCCAGCCAGTGGGTGCCGACCCATTTTGTGCGGATGCTCAAACTGCACGAGGAGGTCCGCACGCGCTACGACACCTCTTCGCTCAAGGTCGCGATCCACGCCGCCGCGCCGTGTCCTATCCCCGTCAAGCAAGCGATGATCGACTGGTGGGGACCGGTGCTGTTCGAATATTATGCGGGGTCGGAAGGCAATGGCATGACCTTTGTCTCCAGCCCCGACTGGCTGACCCACAAAGGCACCGTCGGCCGCCCGATCCTGGGCGCGGTGCATATCATGGGCGAGGATAATGAGACCGAGCTGGGGCCGGACGAGGAAGGCACTGTTTTCTTCGAAAGCGAGAATGTCTTCGAATATCATGGCGACAGCGAAAAAACCGCGTCGAGCCGCAATTCGCGGGGCTGGTCGACGCTGGGCGATGTCGGCAAGCTGGACGACGAAGGCTTCCTCTATCTGACCGACCGCAAGAGCTTCATGATCATCACCGGCGGGGTGAACGTCTATCCGCAGGAAATCGAAAACCATCTTGTCACCCATCCGAAGGTTGCCGACGTCGCGGTGGTCGGCGGACCGCACGACGAAATGGGCGAAGAAGTGATCGCGGTGATCCAGCCCGCCGACATGGCCGATGCGACCGATGCGCTGCGCGACGAGCTGATCGGCTATGCGCGCGAAAAATTGTCGGGGGTCAAAATCCCGCGCCGCATCGACTTCATGGAGGCGCTGCCGCGGCACGACACCGGCAAGCTCTACAAGCGCCTGCTGCGCGACCAATATTGGGACAAGGCGAAAACGTGATGCCGCGTCGGCTGGAGTTTTTCTTCGATCTTTCGTCGCCCTGGACCTATCTGGCGTTCACCAATGTCCAGGCCATCATCGCGCAGAGCGGGGCGGCGGCGACCTTTCGGCCGATTCTGGTCGGCGGGGTGTTCAACGCGGTCAACCAAGGCGTCTATGCGGCGCGCGAACAGGCCGACAACCGCAAACTCCAGCATAGCTGGAAGATATTGGGCGACTGGGCACGGCTGGCCGGGGTCGCGATGAATTTCCCCTCGCAATGGCACCCGGCAAAGAGCGTCAACGCGATGCGCTTTGCCGCCGCACTCGAGGATGACCAGCCGGCGTTGATCGCCTTTTCGCGCGCCGCGTTCGCCAGCTATTTTGGCGCCCAGGACAATCTGGACGATCCCGACGTGCTCGAAGCGGCGGCGACGGCGGCAGGGCTCGACGGCGCCGCGATCCGCGCCGCAGCAGCGAGCGACCCGGTCAAGACGCGGCTGCGCGCCAACACGGACGAGGTGATCGCGCGCGGCGGCTATGGGTCGCCGACGATGTTCGTCGATGGTGACAATATGTATTTCGGCAACGACCAACTGCCGCTCGTCGAAGCGGCGCTGTGCCGCTGAACATGAAGGACTCTCCCATGAAAGACCGGATTTCCGTCACCATGCTGGACGGCGGCATCGCCGACGTCCGGCTGATCCGCGCCGACAAGATGAACGCGCTCGACCCCGCCATGTGGGCGGCGCTGACCGAGGCGATCGACACGCTCAAAGCCATGGCGGGGCTGCGCGTCGTCGTGCTGTCGGGGGAGGGCCGCGCCTTTTGCGCCGGGCTCGACCTCGCCAGCCTGAGCGGCGAGCGCGCGCCGGGGACGAGCAGCACCGGCGGCAGTCTGAACGAACGCGCGCACGGGATTGCCAACGGCCCGCAATATGCCGCGTGGGGCTGGCGCGAAATTCCGGTGCCGGTGATCGCGGCGGTGCATGGGGTGGCGTTCGGGGCGGGCAGCCAGATCATGGCCGCCGCGGACATCCGTATCGTCCACCCCGACACGCGCATCGCGATCATGGAAATGCGCTGGGGGCTGGTCCCCGACGTCGCCGGGATGGCGCTGTGGCGCACGCAGGTCGCCGACGATGTGCTGCGCGAGATGATCTATACCAACCGCGAATTCAACGGGTCGGAGGCCAAGCTGCTCGGCTTTGCGACGCATGTTTCGGACGATCCGCTGGCCAAGGCGATGGAGCTGGCCGCGGTGATCGCCGACAAGAATCCGCATGCGATCCGCGGCGCCAAGCGGCTTTGCAACATGCTCGCCGATGCGAGCGACGCAGAGATTTTACAGGCGGAAAGCGACGAGCAGGTGAAGGTCATCCGTACCCCGAACCAGATGGAAGCGGTGATGGCGGAGATGGAGAAGCGGAAGCCGAATTTTGTGGATTGAGCGAGCCGCAAGGCCGCCCTTTCCTTCTCCGTTCGCATCGAGCGAAGTCGAGATGCGTCTAACGCCGTGCTAGCGTGTCTCGACTTCGCTCGACACGAACGGGTTGAGGGGCGGGTTCTTTACAGCAACCCCAAAAACCGCACCGCATTGTCCCAGTCGCGCTTGTGCGCGGCGCGTTGCGCCTGCGCTTCAGTATCGGCGCCCCAGCGACGTTCTTGATAAAGTTCGTCCAGGCTGACCGCGTCCCACAGGGTCTCGGCGTCAAATGCGTCCTCGATCCGCGCCAACCCGGCGACCAGCGATCCGCCGATGGTGACGAGCGGGGTCAGCGCGGTCATCCGCCACGGATCGACCGCGAACACCGCTTCGCGCAGCGCCGCGACCGTCGCCGCCGGCTGATCGATCGGGAGTATGCCTTGCGTGATCGCAAATTCGACCCCGAAATGTGCCTCGGCCCAGGCGAGCAACGGATTCCATGCCGCCACCTGCTCCGCTTGCAACGCCGCATCGCGGTCGTCGCGGTAGCAGAACAGGTCGGTGGCGGCATAAGCGGCAATGGGTTCGGCAAAGGCGGCCGGGTCGGGTACGGCGAGGTCGATCGCGGCGTTGGCCAGGCCGGTCATCGGCATCGCGCCCGGATCAACCGTCTCGCCCTGCGCCTGCCATTCCGCCGCGATCGCTTCGGCAAGCGCGGCATTGCCAACCACCAGCGACGCGCGCTGCGGTGTCCGCATCGGCCGTCCGTCGAGCGCGATGCCCCAGCCACCGTCCTGCGCGACGATGGCGACGTCTGTCCAAAAGCGTTTCACAGGTTTTTGGGCGAGCGCCAGCGCCGCGCGAGCAGCAGCGGCATCACCGCGAAATCGAACGCGCCGATCAGGACGAGCGCGACGCCAATCCAGCGGTCGGTCGGCGGCCCCGCCAATTCCCAGCCACCGCGGATCAGCACAAAGCCGATCAGCACCAGCAGCGCACCCGCGATGCGCATCGCGGCGATGGCGAAGAAACGTTTTTTGGCGAGCGCGTCATTGGCAGAGGTCATGCCGGTTCCTTATCGCCGCCGAGGTGGCGCATCAACTGGGCGAGCGCGCCATGGCCGCTCGCCTCGACGCCCTTGGCGACGCGGCCGCGTTCGGCGGCGGGTTTGTTCTGTGACAGCTTGATCGTCGGACGCCACGCAGTGATCCGCAGCTCAAAGCCGGTGATCGCACCGGTCATCTTGCTGAACAGCGCCGGGTTCATCTTGTCGCGGGTCCAAGGCGGATTGGCGCCGACCCTCGCCTCATGGCTCGCCGATAGCGCGTCAAGCTGGGCGATCAGCGCGGCATCGTCCAGCTTGCGGACGGTGCCTTCCATTTCGATCGCGACATAATTCCACGTCGGTACCTGGTCGGGCGCCTCATACCAGCTGGCGCTGACATAGGCGTCGGGTCCGTGGACCACCGCGAGCGCGCTGGCGCCGTCCAGGTGCCGCGTCAGCGCATTGCCGCGCGCCAGGTGGAATTGCAGCGTGACGCGATCGTCGCTCAGCACCACCGGCGCATGCGCGACGCGCGGCCCGTCGGGGGTGGCGGCAAAGATCGCGGCAAAGCCGATCTCGCGGACCAGATATTCGGCAAGGTCGTCCTGCCGCGGCCGAAAGTCAGCGTTGGGATGCATCAGGTCGGTTTGGCGGGGCGCGCCGGATGTTTCTTGGCGCTCGGCTTCTTGCCCACCGGTTTCTTTGGCGCCGGTTTGCCAGCCTTGCCCGCCTTTGCCTTTTCTTTCGCCGATTTGCCGGCAAAATCGGTCGGCTTGCTGTCGGCCGTTCGCCCGCGCCGTTCGCCGCGCCGCGCCTTGCGGATCTGCTTGCTGTGCGCCTTGGCCTGCGCCTTCAGCGCCGCTTTGGGCGGCGGACCCTTTTCGCCCGCATCGATGCCGACATCGCCCAGCAGCATGTCAAATCCCAGATCGTCGAGGCTGGCGGCGAAATGGTCGGGCAGGTCGGCATGCACGTCAATCGCGCCGCCGTCGGGATGGTCGATCCGCAGGCGGCGGCTGTGCAGATGCATCTTGCGGCTGATCGTCCCGGTCAGGAATGCGCCCTTGCCGCCATATTTGCCGTCGCCGACGATCGGGTGGCCGATCGCCGCCATATGCACGCGCAGCTGATGGGTGCGGCCGGTCAGCGGTTGCAATTCGACCCAGGCGGCGCTGTTCCCCGCGCGCTCGATGACGCGGTAGCGCGTTTTCGAGGGCAGGCCGTCGTCATGGACGTGCATCTTTTCGCCGCCCGATCCGGGCTGTTTGGCCAGCGGCAGGTCGATCTCGCCCTGCTGGATGTCGGGCACCCCGACGATCAGCGCCCAATAGGTTTTGCGCGCGCTGCGGTTGGAAAAGCTCTTGGCGAAATAGGCCGCGGCCTTGGGCGTCCGCGCGATCAGCAGCGCCCCCGACGTGTCCTTGTCGAGCCGGTGGACCAGCTTCGGGCGGGTCGGCCCATCGAATTTCAGCGCGTCGAGCAGCCCGTCAACATGCGCGTCGGTCTTGGTCCCGCCCTGCGTTGCGAGTCCCGGGGGTTTGTTGAGGATGATGGCGGCGGCGTCGCGGTGGATCATCATCCCTGTGGCCAGTTCGACATCGGCGTCGGTCAGCGGACGGCCCTTGCGCGCCGGGCGTGCCGCGGCTTCGACCGGCGGGGTCGGCATGGCCAATATCTGGCCCGTCGCGATGCGGTCCGATACATCGGCTTTTTTGCCGTCGAGGGTCAGCTGCCCCGAGCGCGCCCAGCGCGCCAGCAATGCGTGCGGCGTGCCTTCGCGGTGACGCTTGAACCAGCGGTCGAGGCGGATGCCGTCGTCTTCTTCGGCGATCGTCGCGCCGTCGAGCGGTGCCTTTGCGCCCGTCATGCCGGCACCTGCCGCATCAGGAACAGGCCGACCCCGCAGGCGGCAATCGCGCCGACGACCGAGGCGATAACATAGGCGGCCGCCTGAGCGTTTTGGCCGCGTTCGAAAAGCATCCAGAATTCCATGCTGAAAGAGGAAAAGGTGGTGAAGCCGCCGAGGATTCCGACGCCGACGAACAGCCGAACCGTATCGCTGCTGCTGCCGCGCGCGAGCGTGCCGATGAGGACGCCCATGAGCAGGCTGCCGACGACATTGATCGCCAGCGTCCACCACGGAAAGCCGGGACCAAGCCGCGCGAGCATCGCCTGCCCGACCAGATGGCGGGCACCGGCACCGATCGCGCCGCCGATCATGACGGGAAGCACATTGTTCATAGCACGCGCCCTAGCCCGAAATGGCGGCGAGGCATAGCGGGTGCGTTTTCGCTAAGAGTCGGGAGCTGCCAGCGCGGTCGCCGGACGGCCCTGCGCCGCGCGCCAGGCGGCGGGCCGGACGAAGTCGCCCTGCCAGATGCCCCGCCGCTTGGCCTGAGCTTCGGCTTCGTCGACCAAATAGGCGTCGCTTGTCGCCACCGCCCAGCCCAACCGCACCATTTCGGCACCCAGGTCGATACCGTCGGGGAAGGGATGCGTGCGGCACGCGGCGAGGGTGCGGTCGTAACGGTCCTTGGCGGCGACCTCACAATGCAGCGGCCCGTGGCCCGCAACCTTTTCGAGCGCCGCCCGCGCTTCGCGCCCGCAAGGCCAGCGAACGGCATCGCGGCGCGCGCAATCCTGCCGATATTCGGCGGCATCGATACCGGTCAGACGGATCGTCACCAAGCCACCGCCCTGCCGCACGGTCAGGCTGTCGCCGTCGATGACATGGACCAGTGGCACGGTGTCGACCGGGGCGGGCAACCACGCCCACGCGGCCCAGGCGAGTCCGCTCAAGAGCAATAACGCCAGCAGCGACCGGATACGCCGCCGCCAGCGCAGGCGGGCGAGCGAGGGAGGGCGAAACACCATGTCGCCCGCCTGATCCGATTGCGCCGGATTGACAAGGGTGAAGAAGATATTGACGAAAAGAACAAAGCATGTCCAAAATGGACCTATTCTATTCACCGTCGCGCCGCCGACTCGCACAGTCGCGATGGCTTAGGTCCGAATTGGCGGCAAATGGGAACGAACAAAAGGTGAATATCGCCGAAATGACGGCATAGTTACACCAAGGTGGCGCGATAGAATGGGGACGATTGGCATGACGAACCATGGGATATTGAGTCGAGGGGATAGGTCGCTGTTGCCGCGCGGCGATTTTTCTGCCGGACCAGCGTGGCCGACCCGGGTTGCCGGGCGGGCGAGCGGCGATGGCGTGGTATCGCCGTTGCTGTTTGTTGGGCCGCCCGCCGATGCGCCTGGCACGATGGCGCTTGCCGACGTGCGCCAGGTTGCGGCACTGCCGCCATCCCGCGCGGCGGCCTATATCCGGCACGGCGCCTTGCTCGACATCGTCTGGGTCGTGGCGGCGGATGCGGTGGAAGACGAGATGTTCGCCGACATTTGCGCCGCGGTGGGCCAGCAGGGGGGCAATCTGATTTGCGAAACCTCGCTGGCCGCGCTCGACCGGGTGATCGCAGCGATTCCGTCCACCATCGCGGTCCAGTTCCTGGTCGATGCCGATCCGGTCGACAAGGCCATCGCGTTGACCACAGCGCGGCGCACCCGACACCGGGTGGTGCATGACATCGCCCGCGATGATGCGATGGAACGGATCGATCGGTTGCAGGACGAGGTCGCGCGGATTTCGCGGCTGCTGGGCGATATGGCGGGGCAGCGGGGCGGGCTTGCCGGCACGCCGACGGGCTTTGTGCCGCTTGGCGACGAGTTTTCCGACCATATGGGACAGGTCCGGTCGCCGACGCGCGACTATGCCGCGATCCCGCGCAGCTTTGTGCCCGAAGAGCGGACGATCGACCGGCAACGCACCAAGGCGGTGCGGCGGATGCTGCGCCAGCGGCGGATGCGCGAGCAATATTTTCCGGCCGACCTGTTCGCCGATCCCGCGTGGGACATGCTGCTCGACCTCTATGCCGCACGGCTCGAACGCCAGCCGGTGTCGGTATCGAGCCTGTGCATCGCCGCCGCGGTGCCGGCGACGACGGCGCTGCGTTGGATCAAGACGATGACCGACGCCGGGCTGTTCGTGCGCGAGGCCGATCCGCACGATGGCCGCCGCATCTTCATCGCCCTGGCCGAAGGCGCATGCGACGCGCTCGCCCGCTATTTCGAGGCGCTGGAGGAATAGCCGGTTTGGCGCGCCTGGCGGCGATCGATCGCGCCGCCAAGCACACGCAAGCGAGATTTTAGCGGCGGATCCTGACCCGCGTTTCCAAATCGACGATGCGGAGCTCCAGATAAGCGCGATCGTCATTGGTCGGGGTCGCGCGGGCATAGGCCGCCTCGAGGCGGGTCAAGTCGCTGACTTCGACGCGAAGCTGAGCCTGCACGGCGGCGGAGAGGCCACTGGCGGTGAGGGCGCGGTCGATATTCGACAGACGGGTGCGATTGTCGAGCACCGCTGCGCCGCCGCCATAGGCGGTGTCGCCGACTCGCGTGTCGAGCGCATCGAGGCGCGCGTCGAGATCGTCCCTTTCCTGGTTGCTGATGCCGTCGCGGGCGTAGGATGCTTCGGTCTGGATCAAGGCGGCGTAGTCGCTCTTGAGCCGCGTCGCCTCGGTCCGGCTCAGGCGGCGGGCGGTGACGCGCGCATCTACCCGACTGTTGAACTCGGCGCGGCCATCGGCAACCGACAAAGTGTCCGAACTATCGTCATCGGCGAACCCTCCATCGGTCAACGCCTGGGTCAGCGCACCATAGCGATCGCTGAGCTCGGTGCGCTCCTGCGTCGTGAATCGGTTGTCGGCGCCATAGCGCGCCTCCAGCGCCACAATCTGATCATACTCGGCCTTCACCCGCGCGCCATTGGCAGCGGTCAGCGCCCCCGACCGCACATCAGCGTCGATGCGAGCGTTGAATTGCGTCCGCTGGGTCGCGAGCGGCTTGCGACCGACGGCCCATTGGCTTTCGACCGAGGTCGAAACGCCAAGGCGGTCGCCGAACAATGTGCCGAGGATCGCGCCGACACGATCTTGCTGTTTTCCAGTCGACTGTTCGCCCGAGCCGGTCTGGGCGATGGCGATGCCCGGAGCGAGGATCAACGCGCCGGCAGCAAGGGCGGTAAAGGTCTTTGTCGTGATCATGATGCGGTCCTTTGCAAATGCGAACAGCAAACGCTCTGAACCGGATCGGGGTTGCACATGCGGTCTGGGTTTCGTTTTCCGAATGAAACAGGCGCGAGGCGCAACCGCCGCGCCTTGTATCGGCGGCGCACCTCTCTTGCGCGCATCGCGCGTCTATGGCAGGGGCGCCCTTCCCTGCACGGGGGCGCTTAGCTCAGTTGGTAGAGCATCTCGTTTACACCGAGAGGGTCGGCGGTTCGAGCCCGTCAGCGCCCACCAGTTTTCCGATCTTGTTGTACCCGCCGTTGCGGCGTTAAGGGACTTTCCTGTTCGGAAGGATTCCCCCGCCATGAAGCGTCTGCTTGCCGCGCTCGTATCCACCCTGCTCGCCGTCGTGTCGCCTGTATCGGCGGCGGCGCAACAGGGTGATGTCATCATCCGCGATGTCACATTGGTCGATGTCGAGGCTGCAAAAGCCGAAGCGGGGCAGGCGGTCGTCTTGCGCGGGGCAGATATCGTCGCGGTTGGCCCCGACGCCATGATTGCGCGCGATTGGCGGGCGGCGCGGCAGGTCGATGGCAAAGGCAAGTTCCTGATCCCCGGATTGTGGGACATGCACGTCCATTTCGGCGGGGGTTCTGACCTGATCGAGGAGAACAGGGCGCTGCTGCCGCTGTATGTCGCGAACGGGATCACGACGATCCGCGATGCGTCGGGCGATCTGCCGGATCAGGTGCTTGGCTGGCGGAGCGAGATTGCGGACGGCCGCCTTTTCGGCCCGCGCTTGCTGACTTCCGGCGCCAAGATCGAGGGGATTGCGCCGCTGTGGAAGGGGACGATCGAGGTCGGCAGCGAGGCCGATGTCGATGCGGCGCTCATCCGGCTCAAGGAGCGCGACAAGGTCGATTTCGTCAAGATCACCGACAGCACGCTGAAACCCGAATTATTTCTCTATATGCTGGGCAAGGCAAAGGCGCTCGGGCTACGCACGTCGGGGCATATTCCGATGGCGCTGACCGTGCAGCAGGCGGTCGATGCCGGGATCAGTTCGATCGAGCATCTCGACTATGCCTATAACGCGGGCGCGAAGGACGAGGCAGCGATCGCGGCCGATTTCGCCGCGGGCCGCATCGACCGGGCTGAGGCGAACCGTCGGCTCGACGCCGGGTTCGACCGCGCCACCGCGATGGCCGCCTATCGCCGCTTCGCCGCGCAGGGGGTGTTTGTCACCCCGACGCTGAACGGCAGCCGGATCATCGCCTATCTCGATCGCGACGATCATTCGAAAGACGCTGGGCTCGCTTATATCGGACCGAAACTGCGCCAGACCTATGCCTGGCGGGTCGAGCGCGCGGCGAAGGCGGACGCCGCCGCCATCGCGGCGCGGCACCAGCAGATCGAGGATGTCGGAACGATCCTGCCGATGCTGGCCGAGGCCGGGGTGCCGATCATCGCGGGGACCGACGCGGGGTTTCTCAACAGCTTCAACTATCCGGGCTTTGGCCTGCACGACGAGCTCGCGCTGTTCGTCGACAAGGGGCTGACCCCGGCACAGGCGCTGGCATCGGCAACGCGCGCGGGGCCGGCGTGGTTCGGCTGGCTGGGTCGTTATGGCGCGATCAAGCCCGGCATGGCCGCCGATCTGGTGCTGCTGACGCGCAATCCGCTGGACGATATTGCGGCGACGCGAGCGATCGACACCGTGATCATGCGGGGCACGGTGCATGATCGCGCCGCGCTCGACGGCATGCTCGCCGATACGAAGGCCAAGGTCGCGGCGTGGGATGCGGCGGCGAAGCCCTAGTGGACGGTGGCGGCCGCCGCCTTGCGCGCGCGCCACACGCTCCACAGGGTGAAGACGCCCATCAGCGCCCACACCACGTTCAGCCCCGCCGAGGGCAGCGCGCCATTATAGCCCGAATTCAGCACAAAGCCGCTCGCCCCGATCACGTTCATCCATTGATAAAGATAGCCGCGCGGTTCGATCCGGCCGAGTGAGAGCAGGACGTAGCTGGCGAGGATAAGGACGGCGGCGAGCCAGCCGATAACCTCGATCGCGATCTGTAAAACGCTCATATGCCGTCCCTTTGGGTGACCTGCACCCCGCTGGGGGACAGGATGTTCAGCGCATCGTCTGTTCGAGTGCCTCGACCGCATCCTTGGCGTCGGCGAGTCCGAGGCCGGTGCGTTCGCGGACCAGCTCGATCGCCTCGATCTTGCGATCCTGGCGGATCAGGGCGCGGATTTCGTCATTGTCGATCCGCTCGTCGCCGACCCGCACCATGGGACGTGGGACGGCGCGCGGCGGGGGCGCGGAGAGATCGCGGCCCGCCCTTGGCCCGCGCAAATAGCGGGCGAGGAGCAAGCCGAGCAGCAGGCCGAGGATCAGGAACAGCAGCTTGCCCATCGCCCGATCCTTGCCCGTTCGCGCTTACGCCGCCAGCTTGCGCAGGACGTAGTGCAGGATGCCGCCGTTCATATAATATTCGACCTCGTTCGCGGTATCGATGCGGCAGAGCGTGTCGAAGGCGAAGGTCGAACCGTCGGCGCGGGTGACGTTCACGGTGACGGTCTGGCGCGGCTTCAAATCCGCGACGCCGGTGATGGTGAACTGGTCGTCGCCGGTGAGGCCCAGCGTCTCGCGGCTCTCGCCGTCGAGGAATTGCAGCGGCAGCACGCCCATGCCGACGAGGTTCGAGCGGTGGATACGCTCGAAGCTCTCGACGATCACTGCGCGCACGCCGAGCAAATTGGTGCCCTTCGCCGCCCAGTCGCGCGACGAGCCGGTGCCATATTCCTTGCCGGCGATGACGACCAGCGGGGTGCCGTCGGCCTTGTGGCGCATCGCGGCGTCGTAGATCGGCATGACCTCGCTGCCGTAGCGCGACATGCCGCCCTCGATGCCGGGGACCATCTCATTCTTGATGCGGATGTTGGCGAAGGTGCCGCGCATCATGACGTCGTGGTGGCCGCGGCGGGCGCCATAGCTGTTGAAGTCGGCCTTGTTAACCTGATGTTCCATCAGCCATTTTCCGGCCGGCGAGTCCGCCTTGATGCTGCCCGCGGGGCTGATGTGGTCGGTCGTGATGCTGTCACCGAGGATCGCCAGCGGTTTCGCGTCGATGATGTCCGACACCGGCGCCGGGGTCATGCTCATGCCCTCGAAGTAGGGCGGGTTGGCCACGTAAGTGGAACCGGCGCGCCACTGATAGGTGTCCGATCCCTCGACCTCGATCTTTTGCCAATGCTCGTCGCCGCGATAGACATGTTCGTACCGCGCCTCGAACATGTCGCGGTCGATGCACGCCGCCATCGTGTCGGCGACTTCTTGATTGGTCGGCCAAATGTCGGCGAGGAACACGTCCTGGCCCGACTGGTCCTGGCCAATCGGCGTGGTCGTGAAATCTTCGGTCACCGTGCCCTTGAGCGCATAGGCGACAACCAGTGGCGGCGAGGCGAGGAAGTTGGCGCGCACGTCGGGCGACACGCGGCCTTCAAAGTTGCGGTTGCCCGAGATGACCGACGCGGCGACAATGTCGTTGCCGTTGATCGCTTCCGAAATCGGCCCCGCGAGCGGCCCCGAATTGCCGATGCAGGTGGTGCAGCCATAGCCGACGAGGTTGAAGCCGATCGCGTCGAGATCGGCGGTCAGCCCCGCGCGGTCGAAATAGTCGGTGACCACCTGCGACCCCGGCGCGAGCGAGGTCTTGACCCACGGCTTGGGCTTCAGGCCCAAAGCGTTCGCCTTGCGCGCCACCAGACCCGCGGCGACCATCACGCCAGGGTTCGAGGTGTTGGTGCAGCTGGTGATCGCGGCGATGACGACGTCGCCGTCGCCGATGTCGTGGCTCGCGCCCGCGACCGCAACGCGCTTCAGCCCGTCATGCTTGTACACCGACGCGAGGTCAGCGTTGAACACATCATCGACCTCGGTCAGGATGACCTTGTCCTGCGGCCGCTTCGGCCCCGCCAGCGACGGCACGACGCTGCCCATGTCGAGTTCCAGCGTGTCGGTGAACACCGGGTCGGCCATGTCGGCGGTCAGCCACAATCCCTGCGCCTTGGCATAGGCTTCGACCAGCGCGACAGTGTCGGCGCTGCGCCCGGTCAGGCGCATATAATCGAGCGTCTTGTCGTCGATGCCGAAGAAACCGCAGGTCGCGCCATATTCGGGCGCCATGTTGGCGAGCGTCGCGCGGTCGGCGAGCGAGAGCGAGGACAGCCCGGGGCCGAAATATTCGACGAAGCGCCCGACGACGCCCTTGGCGCGCAGCATTTGCGTCGCGGTGAGCACGAGGTCGGTCGCGGTGACGCCTTCCTTCAGCGCCCCGGTCAGCTTGAAGCCGACGACTTCGGGGATCAGCATCGACACCGGCTGGCCCAGCATCGCGGCCTCGGCCTCGATCCCGCCGACGCCCCAGCCGAGCACGCCGAGGCCGTTGATCATCGTCGTGTGGCTGTCGGTGCCGACGCAGGTGTCGGGATAGGCGACCGTCGTGCCGTCCGCATCCGCGCTCGACCACACCGCCTGCGCGATATGCTCCAGATTGACCTGGTGACAGATGCCGGTGCCCGGGGGGACCGCCTTGAAGTTCGACAGGCTTTTCGACCCCCATTTCAGGAAGTCGTAACGCTCGCCGTTGCGATAATATTCGATCTCGACATTCTGCTCGAACGCCTTGGGATGACCGAATTCGTCAACCATCACACTGTGGTCGATGACGAGGTGAACGGGGACGAGCGGGTTGATCTTGGTCGTGTCGCCGCCCAGCTTGGCGATCGCATCGCGCATCGCGGCGAGGTCGACGACGCACGGGACGCCGGTGAAATCCTGAAGCAGGACGCGCGCCGGGCGATACTGAATCTCGCGGTTCGAATGCGGGTCTTTCTGCCAGTCGACCAGCGCCTGCACGTCGTCGGTCGACACGGTGAAACCGCCATCTTCGAAACGCAGCAGATTTTCGAGCAGCACCTTCATCGAAAACGGCAGCCGCGAGACATCGCCCAGCTTTGCCGCGGCCTTGTCGAGCGAATAATATGCGTAATCCTTGCCGCCGACGCTCAGCGTCGAACGGGTGCCCAGCGTGTCGTTGCCCGTGGTCGTCATTTTGCAGCAGTCCCCATTTTTGGCGCGGCGGGGGAAGACTGTCCGAAGGCGAAGCGGGAGAGCGGGGCCAACGGGAGTCGCACGCGCGGGTTTATGTTGGCGCCGCCTTACGCCGGGGGCGGGGAATTGCAAGGGGG
>NZ_SCOT01000049.1 GCF_005502465.1 Sphingopyxis sp. L1A2A | reverse complement strand
AACCAGCCGTCCGCCCTCCAGCCCGCCCGCGACCGAGGCAATCATCGACACCTCGAGCGCTTCGGTGGGATCGAGGTCGGGCAGGATGCCGGGCAGGCATGCCGCCATCAGCGACTTGCCCGCCCCCGGCGGCCCGACCATCAACAGATTATGCCCGCCCGCCGCAGCGATTTCGAGCGCGCGCTTGGCCACCTCCTGCCCCTTGACCTGTGCCAGATCGGCCATGCGCCGCGGCGGTTCGACCTCGCCCGGGCGCGGCGGCGGGAGCAGCGCGTTGCCCTTGAAATGGTTGAGCAGCGACAACAGGTCGGGCGCCGCGAGCACCTCGACATTGCCCGCCCACGCCGCCTCCGGCCCCTGCGCGACCGGGCAGATCAGCCCGCGGTCCTCGCTGCCCGCGTGGAGCGCCGCGAGCAGCACCCCGGGCGAAGCGGCGACGCGGCCGTCGAGGCCGAGTTCGCCGACCACCACATAAGCGGCAAGCGTTTCGGGATCGACGACCCCCATCGCGCCGAGCAGCGCGAGCGCGATCGGCAGGTCATAATGCGAGCCTTCCTTGGGCAGGTCGGCGGGCGACAGGTTGACCGTGATGACCTTGGGCGGCAGCGCCAGCCCGATCGCGGCGATCGCGGCGCGGACGCGCTCGCGGCTTTCGCCGACCGCCTTGTCGGGCAGGCCGACAACGACGAAGCGCGGCACGCCGGGGGTGATCTGGCACTGCACTTCGACGCCGCGCGCCTCGAGCCCCAGATAAGCGACGGTGGAAACGATCGCGACCATAATGTCCCCTGTTTGTTCCTCGCCTTTTGGCGGTAATGGCCGGGAAGGTCGAGTCTTTTTCGGATGTGGGCGAAAAGCCTGCCCCCGCGAAGGCGGGGGTACCGCGCCGCGTGCCCCAACTTCGACATTTGACAACATACCAACTGGTCGGTATGCCGATTCGCATGACGACAAATCAACCCCCTTCGACCCCCGAGTCCCACCCCGACGGCAACGCCGTCGGCGGCGTCGGGGCAGGCATTGCCGCGGTGCGCGCGCCGCGCGGCAGTGCGCGCGCGGCGCTGATCGCCGCGGCGCACACCACGGTCCGGCGGCAGGGCTATGCGGCGACGACGGTCGACCAGATTTGCGCCGTCGCCGGGGTCACCAAGGGCGCCTTTTTCCATCATTTCGCATCGAAGGAAGCACTGGCGGTCGCGGCGGCCGAGGCGTGGACCGAACGTGCGCGGCCGATGTTCGACATGCCGCCGCACACCAAATTGGGCGACCCGCTCGCCCGGCTGCTCGGCCATATCGATTTCCGCTTTGCGATGCTCGATGGCCCGGTCGAGGAATTTACCTGCTTCGTCGGCACGATGGTGCAGGAAGCCTTTGCGACGAGCGATGCAATCCGCGCCGCGTGCGAGGCGAGCATCGCCGCCTATTGCGACGCGCTGGCCCCCGATATCGAGGCGACGATGGCGCGCTATGGCACCCCCGAAGGCGTCACCGCGCTCGGCCTTGCGCAACATATTCAGGCGGTGCTGCAAGGCAGCTTCATCCTGGCCAAAACGACGAACGACCCGGCGATTGCCCGGGAAAGCGTCACCCACCTGCAGCGTTATGTCCGCATGCTGTTCGACCAGCGAGGCGCGCCATGACGTGGCAGGTAATTGCCCACCCGGCGCCCCCGCGCTGACTTAACCCAAGCCCCCAAGGAGAAGAACGATGCCCCAGATGATTTTTGTGAACCTGCCGGTGACCGACCTTGCCCGGTCGCAGGCCTTTTACGAAGCGGTCGGCGCGGTCAACAACCCCGCCTTCACCGACGACACCGCCGCGTGCATGGTGGTTCAGGAAGGGTCGATCCACGTCATGCTGCTGACGCATGAAAAATGGGCGACCTTCACCTCTAAGGCGATCCCCGACGCGCATACGACCGCGCAAGTGCTGCTCTGCGTATCGGCCGACAGCCGCGCCGATGTCGACGCGCAGGTCGCCAAGGCGACCGCCGCGGGCGGCAAGGCCGACCCGACCCCGACCCAGGATTATGGCGACTTCATGTACGGCCGCAGCTTCGAGGATCCCGACGGCCATATCTGGGAAGTGATGTGGATGGATCCCGCCGCGATCCCCGCCGGCGAGCCCGCCGAAGCCACCGCCTGACCGAGCCGCGGAGGGGAACGGACGGCCACCCTTGCAACGGCCGCCGTTCCCCTCCCGACGGGAGACCGATGATGAGTTTCCAGGCCTATCTCGACAATGTCGAGGCCAAGACCGGAAAATCGGCCGACGATCTGAAGACGCTGGCGATCGACAAGGGTCTGGCCAACGCCGACGGCCTCGCCCCCGGCATCAAGCCCGGCGCGGTGATCGACTGGCTGAAGGCCGATTTCGACCTGGGCCACGGCCACGCGATGTCGATCGTCGCCTTTATCAAAGGGAAGCGGACCTAGAGGCCGCGCCAATCCAAGAGGACATATCATGACAGCCTTTCCTCCCCTCCAAATTATCCGTCGCCGCCATCCGGGCGTTGCCGCCGCGCTCGCGCTGCTGGCCAGCGCCGCCGTCGTCGCGGCGGTTCCCGAGCCGGCGAACGCCCAGCAGCCCGCAACGTCCACGGCATCCGCAAGCGCCGCGAAAACCGGCCATGCCGAGGTCAATGGCGCGCGCATCCACTACGCGGTGCACGGGGATCTGGCGTCGAAGCAAACGCCGTTGCTGGTGCTGCATGGCGCCTTCATGTCGGGCGAGGCGATGGCACCGTTCGTCACCCCGCTCGCCGCATCGCGCCCCGTCATCACGATCGACGCGCGGGGCCACGGTCGCACCGGCAAGGTCGGCGGCGCGGTAAGTTACGACCAGATGGCCGACGATGCCGTCGCAGTGCTGGCGTCGCTGGGCGTCGCGCGCGCCGATGTGCTGGGATATTCGATGGGGGGCAGCACGGCGATAGCGATGGCGGTGCGCCACCCCGATCGCGTCGGCAAACAGGTGATCATATCGGGCGCCGCCAGCCTCGACGGCTGGGTTCCCGAAGTGTTGGCGGGCATCGCGCAGATGACGCCCGAAATGTTTGCCGGCACCCCGATGGAGACCGAATATAAACGGCTGTCGCCCACCCCCGACGCCTTTCCCGACCTGGTCGCCGCGATCAAGCACATCGACGCGACGCCCTTTGCCTACAGCGACGCCCAGTTGCGCGCGATTCCGGGCAAGACGATGGTCATATTGGGCGATGCCGATGGCATGACGCTTGAGCACGCGATCAAGCTGTTCAGGCTGCGCGGCGGCAGCGACATCGCGACGGCGACGCAGGGTTTCATGACCGCCGCCCCCAAAGCGCGCCTGTCGATCCTGCCCGCGACATCGCACATCGGCGTCATGGCCGAAGCCGCCACGATCGCGGCGCAGGTCATCCCCTTTCTCGACGATGTCACGCCGCCGATGCCCGCCGGTTTTTTCTGACCCCTGCCCCCCCAAGGAGAAGGGCGATGCCCGTCAACCCCGACGCCAGTATCGAAATCACCGCCTACAAATGGGTGCCGCCTTTCGCGGAAGGGCGGATCAAGGATTTGCGCGTGCGTTGGGCGCTCGAAGAGATCGGCCGACCGTATCGCGAACGCCTGATCGGCGGCATTTTCGAGGAAAAGCCCGCAGAATATCTGGCGGACCAGCCGTTCGGGCAGGTTCCCGTCTATAAAGAGGGCGCCCTGACCCTGTTCGAATCGGGCGCGATCCTGCTCCACATCGGCGAGCAGGACGAACGCCTGTTGCCGCGTGACGCGGTTCGCCGGGGGCGCGCGATCAGTTGGCTGGTCGCCGCGCTGAACAGCGTCGAGCCGACCCTCCAGACGCTGGTCGTGCTGAGCGTCACGGGCGCAGAGCAGAACTGGCGGGAGTCGGCTATGGATGCCGCGCGGCCGTTCGCCGAAAAACGGCTGGCGCAACTGGCGCGCGCGCTGGGCGATCGGGACTGGATCGACGACGGCTTTAGCATCGGTGACCTGATCATGATCGACGTTTTGCGCGCCGCACCGACCGCCATGCTGGCGGCCCATCCCAAGCTGACCGCCTATGTCGAACGCGGCACCCAGCGGCCCGCGTTCGGGCGCGCACTGGCGGCACAGCTTGCCGCTTACGCTAACCATTCGAAAGGAGACTAGTCATGCCCGTCAATCCCGATGCCGATATCGAAATCATCGCCTTCGACTGGGTTCCCGACTTCGCGCGCGGCTTTGTCCGCGATCTGCGTCCGCGCTGGGCGTGCGAGGAGCTGGGGATCGATTATGCCGAGGAACTGATCAGCGCGGTTGAACGTCCGCTCGATCATTACCGCCTGCAACCTTGGGGCCAGGTGCCGGTACTGCGCGACGGCGATATCACCTTGTTCGAAAGCGGCGCGATCATGCTGCATCTGGCGGCCAAGGATGCGCGGTTGCTGCCGACCGGGGCGCAGGCTCGCGCCGACGCGACCGCCTGGGTATTCGCGGCGCTGAACAGCGTCGAGCCGATGATGTTCGAGCTGGGCAATGTCGATATATTTTCGAAGGACGAGGAATGGGCGAAGCTGCGCCGCCCCGGCCTGCTCGACTTCATCCGCACCCGCTTTGGCCGCCTGTCCGATGCGCTGGGCGACAAGGACTATCTGCTCGGCGATTTCAGCATCGCCGACATCGCGATGGCGACGGTGCTGCGCGAAGGCGTCGAGGCCGGGCTGATCGCCGAGTATCCGCGGCTCGCCGCCTATCTCGATCGCTGCACGGGCCGTCCGGCATTCCAGCGCGCGATGGATGCCCAGCTGGCATCATTCAAAGAAGAGCCGGTTACGGCCTGAATTTCCCACCCCCCTAAGGAGAGACAAGATGACCTATGTCGAAGGATTTGTCGTGGCGGTGCCGACCGCCAACAAGGAAGCCTATCGCAAGCACGCCGCCGACGCCGCCGCCCTGTTCAAGGAATTCGGCGTGGCGCGAATGGTCGAGGCGTGGGGCGACGATGTCCCCGACGGCAAGGTCAACGACCTGAAAGGCGCGGTGCAGGCGAAGGGCGACGAGACCGTCGTGTTCAGCTGGTTCGAATATCCCGACAAGGCCACCCGCGACGCCGCGAACGAAAAGATGATGAGCGACCCCCGCATGGCGGCGATGGGCGGCGACATGCCGTTCGACGGCAAACGGATGATCATCGGCGGCTTTGATTCGATCGTCGACGACCGCACGGGCGGCGCCATGGGTTATGCCGATGGTTATGTCCTGCCCGTGCCGGACGGCAACAAGGACGCCTATCGCGCGCTCGCCGAAAAGGCGTCGCAGGTGTTCCGCGACCATGGCGCGACGCGCGTCGTCGAGGCGTGGGGCGACGATGTTCCCGACGGCAAGGTGACCGATTTTGCCCGCGCCGCGCACAAACAGGACGGCGAGACGGTCGTGTTCAGCTGGGTCGAATGGCCGAACAAGGACGCGCGCGTCGCGGGCTGGGAAAAAGTGATGGCCGACGAACGGATGCAGCCCGACGGCAGCGAAGTTCCGTTCGACGGCAAGCGCATGATCTATGGCGGCTTTGCGCCGATCGTCGAGGCGTGATGCCAATCCTCCCTGTGGCGCAGCCATGGGGAGGGGGACCGCCGCGAAGCGGTGGTGGAGGGGCGGCAACGCCAGCGCGATAGCCCCTCCGTCAGCCCTTCGGGCTGCCACCTCCCCATCGCTGCGCGACAAGGAGGATCGAGAGGAGAAGTCCGGTGACGAAAACCATCGAACGCGTCGAAATGCTGAGCATCTCGAGCCCCGGCCATGTCGTGCGCGTCGACAAGGCGAAATATGACGCAATGAAAGCCGCGCTGCTTGCCGTGGTGCCAGAACAGGCACCGGGGCTGACCGTCGCCGAGGTCAAGGCCGCGGTGCTGCCGCGCCTGCCGGACGATCTGTTCCCCGGCGGCGCCAAGGCGGGCTGGTGGCTGAAAGGCGTCCAGCTCGACCTGGAAGCGCGCGGCGTCATCGCGCGCGAAAATGTGAAGCCGCTGCGGCTGCACAAAATCTGACGAACGCGGTTCCCTTTTTTGCGAGGAGGCAGACGATGAGCGCACCCGCCAATTTCATCTGGTACGAACTGATGACCAGCGATCCCGCCGGCGCCGGCGCCTTTTATGGCGCGGTCGTCGGGTGGACGATCGCGAGCCATGGCGAACAAACCGCCGGCGGCGTCGATTATCGCATGATCGGCCGCAGCGACGGCGGTCAGGCGGGCGGCGTGCTGGCGCTCGACGCTGACATGCTGGCGGGCGGGGCGCGGCCGATCTGGATCGGTTATCTCGAGGTGGACGACGTCGACGCCGCGGTTGCGGCGATCACCGCCGACGGCGGCGCCCTCCAGATGGGTCCGATGGACATTCCCGTCGGCCGGATCGCGATGGTCACTGACCCGCAGGGCGCGCCGTTCTACATCATGGCCCCGGTGCCGCCGCCGGGCATGGATGGCATGGAAAGCGACGTGTTTTCGGCGACCGAGCCGCAGCATATGCGCTGGAACGAACTCGCGACGAGCGACCCTGACGGCGCGATCGCCTTCTATAAAAAGCATTTCGGCTGGGGGCAGGAAGGCGAGATGCCGATGGGCGAGCTTGGCGCGTACCGTTTTATCCAGCGCGGCGCGGTCGGGATCGGCGCGGTGATGCCGCTGATGGAAGGCTATCCGGTGCCGGTGTGGAATTTCTATATCGGCGTCGATGACATCGACCGCGCCCACGCCGCGGTCACCGCCAACGGCGGCACGATCACCAACGAACCGATGGAAATCCCCGGCGGCGAGTTCGCGATGAACGCGATCGATCCACAGGGCGCGCCGGTCGGGTTTGTCGGGCCGCGTAAATAGAAAAGGGAGAGATATGATGGACAATCAGGGACCGACCAGCGGGCTGACCCCGCATATTGCGATTGCCGACAAGCGCGCCAGTGAGGCGATCGATTTCTACATCAAGGCATTTGGCGCCACCGAAAATATGCGGATGCCCGCCGACGACGGGGTGCGGCTGATGCACGCGCATCTGACGATCAACGGCGCATCGCTGATGATGCACGATGAATTTCCCGAATATGTCAGCGAGCCGTCGGGCAAGCCCGATGGCGTGACGCTGCACCTGCACGTCGACGATGCCGACGCCTGGTTCGAGCGCGCGGTCGCCGCGGGCGCGAGGGTGGTCATGCCGCTCGACAATATGTTCTGGGGCGACCGTTATGGTCAGGTGAAGGATCCGTTCGGCCATCAATGGTCGATCGGCGCGCCGATCAAGGGAGAGACGAAATGAGCAAGACGGCGATGACGCTGTGCCTGTGGTACGAGGGCGATGCCGAAGCGGCCGCGGCCTTTTATGCCAGGACCTTTGCCGACAGCCACGTCGGCGCCGTTCACCGTTCGCCCGCCGATACCCCCGGCGGCAAGGAAGGCGACGTGCTGACGGTCGAATTCACGTTGCTCGGCGCGCCGTGCCTCGGGCTCAACGGACCGCCGATCTTCAAGCATAATGAGGCCTTTTCCTTCATCGTCCACACCGACACCCAGGCCGAAACGGACCGGTTGTGGGACGCGATCGTTGGCAACGGCGGCGCCGAAAGCGTGTGCGGATGGTGCAAGGACAAATGGGGTGTGTCGTGGCAGATCACCCCGCGCGTCCTGCTCGAGGCGACGACCAGTCCCGACAAAGCCGCCGCCAAGCGCGCGTTTGCGGCGATGATGACGATGAAAAAGATCGACATCGCCGCGATCGAGGCTGCGGTGCGGGGCGACGCAGTTGACGCGGCGTAGCCCCGCGCTCCTTGCCTGGCTGCTCTGCGGCACGCTCGACATCGCCTATGCAGCGGCGGCGAGTGTGATGCAGGGCGGCACGGTGCCGGGCATGTTGCGCAGCGTCGCGAGCGGCCCGTTCGGCGACGGTGCGCGAAGCTGGGGCGCCGCCGGTGCGCTTGCCGGGCTGGCCACCCATTTTGCGATCATGGGCGCGATGGTCGCTGTCTGGTTCGCCGCGGCGCGGCGCTGGCCAGCATGGGCCGCGTTGCCATGGTGGCTGGCGGGCACGCTCTATGGCCTGATCCTCTATGGCGTGATGAACGGCATCGTCCTGCCGCTGCGCTTTGGGTCGCCCTTCCCGCCCGCCGACCTTGTCCAGGGCGCGATCGCGCTCTTTCCTCATATCGTCTTCGTCGGCTGGCCGCTCGCCTGGCTGACGCGCAAAGGCTGAACCATGCTGATCCTCTATGCCCACCCCTTTTCGTCCTACAGCTGGAAGGCGCAGATCGCGCTCGACGAAAAGGGCATCGATTTCGACTATCGCAATGTCGACCCCGAATTTCCGGACCATGGTCAGCAATTGCACGCGCTGTGGCCCGTGGGGAAATTTCCGCTGCTCGTCGATGGCGACCGGACGCTGTTTGAAACGTCTATCATCATCGAATATCTCGACCGCATCCAGCCCGAGCCGCGGCTGATTCCCGCGGACCCCGATGCTGCGCTGCGGGTGCGGCAGCTGGACCGGGTGTTCGACCTGCATGTGATGGCGGTGATGCAGGACATCGTCGCCGACCGCATCCGCGGGCCCGCAGGCCATGCCCCGATGATCGTCGCCAAGGCCCGGGCGGCGCTCGACACCGTCTATCGCTGGCTCGACACGCAATTGGCGGGCGGCGGCTGGGCGACGCCCGATGGCTTCACGCTGGCCGACTGTGCCGCGGCGCCGTCGCTGTTCTACGCCGACTGGGTGCACGAAATTCCGGCGCATTACGCCAATCTGCGCGGCTATCGCGCGCGGCTGCTCGCGCATCCGTCGATCGCGCGCGCGGTCGATGGCGCCCGCCCCTATCGCCACTATTTTCCCGGCGGCGCCCCCGACCGCGACTGATTGTTCCAAGGAGACGATAATGACCGCAACTGCTGACAATGGATGGGCGCTGTCCATCACCCGCCACATCGCCGCGCCGCCCGAAAAAGTGTGGGAAATCCTGACCGAGCGGCAGGCCGAATGGTGGTGCCCGGTGCCGTGGCGCGCCGAGTTTCTGGTCCAGGAATGGCGCGCGGGTGGCCGGACCAGCGTCGTCATGCACGGCCCCGACGGCGAAGAGCATCCGCACGAAGGCATTTTTCTGGAAGTGACCCCCGGCATCCGCTTTGTATCGACCGACGCCTTTGTGGTCGGCGCCGACGGGCAATATATGCCCGCTGCCCCGTTCATGGTCGGCTGCTGGGAAATCGTCGCCGAGGCGGGCGGCACCCGTTACACCGCCACCGCGCGCCATTGGGACGAGGCCACCGCCCAGCGGCACGCCGATATGGGTTTCGACGCAGGCTGGGGCGCCTGCGCCGACCAGCTTGCCGCGCTGTGCGAGCAAGGTTGAGCGAGCAGGGCTGAGCGTCCCATAACGGGGTTAACGGCGCGCTGACCGCGCCGCTTGACGCCTTGCTAGGCGCGCGTGCGCGAAAGCGGGGGCATGATGTCGCCAACCGCTCTCGTCCGCAGCCTGTTCGTCGCGCTTTGCGCGGCGGTGCTGGCGTTCGCGCCGGCGCAGGCGCAGCAGGGCTTTACCGTGACCACGACGGTCAGCTGGACCTGGGAAGACGCGGCGGAAGGCGCAGACGACACCGACGACGGGGCGGCGATCGATGAAGATGCCGCATTGCTCGACGACGAAGCGCTGGCCGACGATGCCGACATGACGGCGACGCGCCGTTATGCGCCGAGCGCCACGCTGGCGACGCTGGGCCGCGCCAGGGCGCATTATGGTCCCTTTGCGGTGATCGACGCCGTCACCGTCCGCATGGCGGGCGACGTCACATCGGCGACGCCGCGCCAGTTTGCGGCGATGCTCGCGGCCTACCCCGGCCTCAAGCGGCTCGAGATGGTCGATTGCCCCGGCAGCCTCGACGAGGAAGCCAATCTGATTCTCGCGCGGGCGATTCGCCGCGCGGGTCTGGAAACCGTCGTCCCGAGTGGCGGTTCGGTGCGGTCGGGTGCGGTCGAGCTGTGGCTCGCCGGAATCACCCGCCGCGCCGCTTCGGATGCCGAATTCGGGGTTCATAGCTGGGCCGACGACACCGGGCGCGAAGCGAATGACTATGCCGCGAGCGACCCGGTGCACGCCGAATATCTCAGCTATTACCGCGAAATGGGGATGGACGACGCCAAGGCGCGGGCCTTCTACGCGCTGACCAACAGCACCCCGTTCGACGACGTCCGCTATCTGACGCGCGACGATATGGCGCGATTCGTCACGCTGCACTGACCGCTGGCCGCGGCGCGGGCTTGCGCCGGCGAAACACCGCCCCCACATCGGCCCCGATGGCAAAACGCAGCCTTTACCAGCGATTGCGCTCGACCGCCCAGGTGCGGCTGGCGCTGTTCGTGCTGGGGGCGCTGCTGATGATCCTGGCGCCGATCGTCGGGGTGCTGCCGGGTCCCGGCTTTATCATCCTGTTTCCGGTCGGGCTGATGCTGTGCCTGCAGAACAGCGCGTGGGCCAAACGCATCTATGTCCGCTTCAAATGGCGGCACCCGCGCTATGCCGGATGGACCGACCGGGTGATGCGGCGGACCAGCGCGGCACGGCGGCGTGCGCGGGAAGCGCTGGAAAACCGTGCCAATGCCGATTGACTTTGCGCCGACTCTCGCTTATTCGCGCCTCCATCAATGGCCGCCCCCGTTTGGCGGCCCTTTTCTGTTAAAGCCTTTGACGAGAATTAGGGACAACCGCGATGAAGCGTACCTTTCAACCGAGCAACCTCGTGCGCGCCCGTCGCCACGGTTTCCGCGCCCGCAAGGCGACGGTTGGCGGCCGCAAGATTCTCGCCAACCGCCGCGCCCAGGGCCGCAAGAAGCTGTCGGCCTGATCGCTGACGCTTCTGCGCCAGCGCCCAGTCTTTCCGGGCTGGTGCGAACGCTTTCAAAACGCAGCGAATTTCTGGCCGCCAATCGCGGCCTTCGCTTTCCCATGCCCGGCTTTGTCCTGCTCGTCCGCGCCCGCGCCGACGCCGATGACGCCATGGGCGTCGGCTATACCGTCAGCAAAAAGGTCGGCAACGCCGTCACCCGCAACCGGATGAAGCGCCGGCTGCGCGCGCTTTGCCGCGCCGCGCTGCCCCAATCGGGGATCGCCGGCGCCGACCATGTGCTGGTCGGGCGCCCCGGCGGCAACGACATCGTCTTTGCCGATCTGGGTGAGCAACTCGATTCGGCCTTGCAACGCGCCGCAAAGAAATTGGCCGCGAAGGCGCCATGACCATCGCCCCTCCCCCCCATCGTCACCCCGGACTTGATCCGGTGTCCATCGCTACCGGCGCCGCATGGACCCCGGATCAAGTCCGGGGTGACGAAATAGGAACACTCGCGCGTGAAGTTGCGCAGTTTTCCGGGCTTTTACCATGATCGCCAAAATGCTGATCTGGATCGCGCGCGGGTGGCAGATCGGCCCCTCGCGTATCCTGCCGCCGACCTGCCGCTATTCGCCCTCGTGCAGCGCCTACACCATCACGGCCTTGCAACGCTATGGTGCGATCAAGGGTGGCTGGCTCGCGACAAAGCGGCTATTGCGCTGCCATCCTTGGGGCGGCCACGGCCACGACCCGGTGCCTTAGGTTCCCGCCGAAGCATCATTCCCCGACATTTTGAGACGAAGAGAGACCAAGCAGCGTGGACGACAAGCGTAACCTGATCGCGGCAATTTTGTTGTCGGTGGCCATCCTGCTGGGCTGGAACTTTGTCTCGGCGCAATTTTTCCCGACCCCCGCCAAGCCCGACGTGACGACCACCGTCGCGGGCGCCAACGGGACGCCGGCGACGACCCCGACGGCACAGGGCCAGCCGAGCGCGCTGCCTGCCGCCACTGCCCCGGCCGCACCCGCCACGCAGGCGATCCGCCCGGTCGAGGCCGCACTGGCCGAGGGCAATCGGGTGCCGATCGAAACCCCGGCGCTGGCGGGATCGATCAACCTGGTCGGCGCGCGCATCGACGACATCACGCTGACCAAATATCGCCAGACGATTGCCAAGGATTCGCCGCCGGTGCGCCTGTTCGCGCCGGGCGGCACCAAGGCCGCTTACTTCGCCAGCATCGGCTGGTCGGCCCAGGGCATCGCGGTACCGAACGCCAGCACCGTCTGGACCACAAGCGGCAGCAAGCTGACCCCGACGACGCCGGTGACGCTCAGCTGGGCCAATGGCACCGGCCAGACGTTCCGCATCGAATATAGCATCGACGCCAATTACCTGATCACCGCGAAACAGACGATCGCCAACACCGGCACCGTGCCGGTGAGCGCGAGCAGCTTTGCGCTGATCGACCGCCTCGGCAAGCCAACCGACCCGCACGAACAGGACAGCTGGACGATCCATGTCGGACCCACCGGCTATCTGGATGGCAAATCGGTGTTCGACACCGACTATGACGATCTCGAGGAAGCGCCGAACCGCACCGTGCGCTATAATTCGGCGGGCTGGCTGGGCTTTACCGACAAATATTGGCTCGCGGCGATCGTCCCGGCCAAGGGCGAGCGCGTGACCGCGGCGATCAGCTCGCCGAGCGCCAATAATTACCAGACGTTGTTCGCGCGCGATTTTACGCAGATCGCTCCCGGTCAGCAGGTAAGCACCACCAGCCGCATTTTTGCCGGTGCCAAGGAAGTCGAGATTCTCGAAAGCTATCAGGACAGACTGGGCATCACCCGCCTGTCGAACGCGATCGATTGGGGCTGGTTCGAATTTTTCGCGGTGCCGATCTTCAAGCTGCTCCACTGGCTGTTCCTCCAGGTCGGCAATTTCGGCGTTGCGATCATGGCGCTGACCCTGATCATCCGCCTGCTGATGTTCCCGATCGCCAACCGCCAATTCTCGTCGATGGCGCAGATGCGCGTCGTGCAGCCGAAGATGAAGGCGCTGCAGGAACGCTTCAAGGACGACAAGCCGAAGATGCAGCAGGAGCTGATGAAGCTCTATAAGGATGAAAAGATCAATCCGCTGGCGGGTTGCCTGCCGATCCTGATCCAGATCCCGATCTTTTACGCGCTGTACAAGGTGCTGATGCTGGCGATCGAAATGCGCCACCAGCCGTTCATCCTGTGGATCAAGGATCTGTCGGCGCCCGACCCGCTGCACATTCTGAACCTGTTCGGGCTGCTCCCCTTCACCCCGCCCTCGATCCTGGCAATCGGCGTGCTCGCGGTGATCCTGGGCATCACGATGTGGGCGCAATTCCGCCTGAACCCGCAAGCGACCGACCCGGTCCAGCAACAGGTGTTCAAGATCATGCCGTGGCTGTTCATGTTCATCATGGCGCCGTTCGCGGCGGGCCTGCTCCTCTACTGGATCACCAACAATATCCTGTCGATCGGCCAACAGCAGTGGATGTACCGCAAGTTCCCGGCGTTGAAGGCGCAGGCGGCGACGTGAGCGAGAGCGAAGACCTCGAACCCGGCGCCGATCCCGAGCGCGCCGAGCGCGCGCGCAAGATGTTTTCGGGGCCGATCACCTTCCTGAAATCGGCGCCGGCGTTGCAGCATCTGCCGCCGCCGACGATGCCCGAGATTGCGTTCGCGGGCCGCTCGAACGTCGGCAAATCGTCGCTGCTCAACGCGCTGACGAACCGCCACAATCTGGCGCGGACGTCGGTGACCCCGGGGCGGACGCAGGAGCTCAACTATTTCGACGTCGGCGAGCCGCTGATTTTCCGGCTGGTCGATATGCCGGGCTATGGCTTTGCCAAGGCGCCGAAGGATGTCGTCAAAAAATGGCGCTATCTGATCAACGACTATCTGCGCGGGCGCGTGGTGCTGAAACGCACGTTGGTGCTGATCGACAGCCGCCACGGGATGAAGGATGTCGACCGCGAATTCCTCGAAATGCTCGACGTCGCCGCGGTCAGCTATCGCCTGGTGCTGACCAAGGCCGACAAGATCAAGGCGAGCGAGCTGGCCGAAGTCCATGCCGCGACCGAAGCCGAAGCCCGCAAGCACCCCGCCGCGCACCCCGAAGTGATCGTGACCAGCAGCGAAAAGGGGCTGGGGATTGCCGAGCTGCGCACGGCGGTGCTGGAGGCGGTGGAGGTTTGACCCTTCTCCCCTCCCGCTTGCGGGAGGGGTCGGGGGAGGGCATGTTCCGAAATCCTACCGTGGCCTTACCAGCCCTCCCCTAGCCCCTCCCGCAAACGGGAGGGGGACTTGGAGTTTCCCATGAAACTGTTCCTCGGCAACAAGGCTTATTCCAGCTGGAGCCTGCGCGGCTGGCTGGCGGTCAAGCACAGCGGGCTGCCGTTCGCGGAAGTCACCGTCCCGCTCTATGACGAGGCATGGAGCCAGCGCCGCGAAGGCGACGAGTTTGCGCCGTCGGGGGGCAAGGTGCCGATCCTGTGGGACGGCGACGACATCGTCGTGTGGGACAGCCTGGCGATCATCGATTATTTGAACGAAAAGACCGGCGGCACGCGCGGTTATTGGCCCGACGACATGCCGGCGCGGGCGATGGCGCGGTCGATGGCGGCCGAAATGCACTCGGGCTTTGCGGCGCTGCGCCGCAACCACAGCATGAACATCCGCCGCATCTATCCCGCCGCGCCGCTGCTGCCCGAAGTACAGGCCGATGTCATCCGCATCCTGCAAATCTGGGCCGAGGCGCGGGCGCGGTTCGGCAGCGCAGGCGATTATCTGTTCGGCGACTGGTCGGCCGCCGACATGATGTTCGCCCCCGTCGTGTCCCGCTTCGTCACTTACTCGATCCCGCTGCCGCCCTTTGCGCTCGCCTATATGCAGGCGGTGATCAGCCATCCGTGCATGCAGGAATGGATCGGCGGCGCGCAGGCCGAGGACTGGATCATCGAAAAGTTCGAGGGGCCGGTGGAGTAGGCGCGGGTTGGGTTTCGACCGGTTGCGGACGCTCTCTCTTCCCTTCGTCATTCCCGCGAAAGCGGGAACCCAGCAAGCCAGCGTTGCGCGCTGGGTTCCCGCTTTCGCGGGAATGACGAGGAGGGCGTAAGCCTCCCCCCACAGCCGCCATCACCTGCTCACGGAATCCGCGCCGTCGGGTATGGCGTCCCATCCTTGTGGAAATAGCCCTCCGGCCCGAACAGCATGTCGATGTCCGAATACCCACCGCCGGTGTCATATTGCTTGCCGCCGCCCAGAGCGACGAACACGCAGTCGGCGTCCGATTCGTTGATCAGATGATGGCCGTTGGTGCTGCCCTTCGGCCACACCGCGATGTCGCCGGGCCGCATGGCGTGGCGGCCGTCATCCTCGATCAACACCGCCGCGCCCGAAATCATCACCAGCATCTCGTCCTCGCCGTCGTGCCAGTGGCGCTGCGACGACCAGGCGCCGGGTTTCAGGACGACATGGCTGGCGGCGAAATCGCTGAGGCCGGTCGCGGGGGCAAGGCGGCGGTACCAGCGGCCCTGGACCGGCGCGTCATAGGGCGCGGGGTAACCGGTGGTGTTGGTTTGCGGGATGGCGGCAAGGTCGAGTTTGGGCATGGCAGTCCTCCACCACCTTCTTGCCGTTCGTATCGAGCGAAGTCGAGATACGCGAGCGCCAACGTGTCTCGACTTCGCTCGACACGAACGGGTAAGGGAGCGGTATGACCCATAGCATCGACCCCGTCGAACTGGCCCAGGCGTTGATCGCCGCACCCAGCGTCACCCCGGCCACCGGCGCGGTGTTCGACGTGCTGGAGGCCGCGCTCATCCCGCTGGGCTTTACCGTCGAGCGTTTTATCGACGGGATCGAGCCCGACGGGCCGGTCGAAAATCTGCTCGCGGTGCGGCAGGGCAGCGGTCCCGTCCATTTCGGTTTTGCCGGGCATCTCGACGTCGTGCCGCCCGGGGTTGGATGGACCGGCGATGCCTTTGCCCCCGCGATCCGCGGCGAGCTGCTGTATGGGCGCGGCGCGGTCGATATGAAGGGATCGATCGCGGCGTTTGTCGCCGCCGCCGCCGCGACCCCGGTCGATGCCGGGACGATCAGCCTGATCATCACCGGCGACGAGGAAGGCCCGGCGATTTTCGGCACCCGCGCGCTGATGGAGCATATGGCGGGGCGCGGCATCGCGCCCGACATGATCGTCGTCGGCGAACCGACGTCGGTGAGCCGGCTGGGCGATATGGTGAAGATCGGGCGGCGCGGGTCGGTCAATATCTGGATCGACGTGCCGGGGACGCAGGGCCATGTCGCTTACCCGCACCTGGCCGACAATCCGATCCCCAAGCTGGTCAAGATTTTGGCGGCGATCGATGCGGTGCTGCTCGACGAAGGGAACGACTGGTTCCAGCCGTCGAACATCGAGTTTACCGACATCGAGGTCGGCAATGGCGCGACCAATGTCATCCCCGCGTCGGCGCGGGCGCGGCTGTCGATCCGTTTCAACGACCAGCATCGCGGCGCCGATCTGGTGGCAATGATCGAACGCATCGCACATGCGATCGAACCCGCCGCCAAGATATTGGGCAAGATTTCGGGCGAGGCGTTTCTGACCCCGCCTGGCGAATTGTCGGGGCTGGTCGCCGAGGCGATTCATGCCGAAACCGATGTGGTGGCGGAGATGTCGACGACCGGCGGCACGTCGGATGCGCGGTTCCTGCACGCGCTGTGCCCGGTGGTCGAATTCGGGCTGACCAACGCGACGATGCATAAACTGGACGAGGCGGTTGCGGTGGCGGATTTGCGCAAACTGACGGCAATTTACCGCGGGATTTTGATGCGGGCTTTCTTCTAATCCTCGCGCGCCTAATCGTCTCTTGAGCGCCGCAAAATCACATAGACCGCCCCTGCCCCGCCGTGGCTGATATGCGCGGGACGCAGCGCGACGATCTGGTCGGCGTGGCGCGAATAAGCGAGCCAGTCGGGGAGCGACGCGCGGATCGCCCCGCGCGGACGCGGGTCGCCATGCATCTGCGGCAGGCGGTCGGCGCCGGGGCGGAGCCGCCCGGCGACGACGAGCAGCACGCGCGCACCGCGGAGCAGCGCGCGGCCGATCGCGTCGTCGAGCAGCGCCTGCGCCGACGCCAGACTATGCCCGTGCAGGTCGATGCTGAGGTCGGGGCGCACCAATCCCTTGCGCAGCCGCCGGTCCCAATGGCCGTCGAGCGTCGCGGCGCTGTGCGTGCGGCGCGGCGGCGGCAGCTTGGTGGCGGGGCGGGCGGGGGCCGCGGCCGCCGCGGTGCTGCGC
>NZ_SCOT01000048.1 GCF_005502465.1 Sphingopyxis sp. L1A2A | reverse complement strand
GGGCACGATCGCCTTCATGGCCGCGATCATCGTCGCGATGGCGGTGTCGAAGTGGAAGCTGGGCAAGATTTCGCCGATGCTGTGGATGTCTAGCATCCTGGTCATCTGATATTTCCTGCGATAATGGCGGCGATCTCGTCGGCATCGAACGGGCGAAGATCCTCGATGGTTTCACCGATGCCGATCGCATGGATGGGAAGCGCGTGGCGTTCGGCGGCAGCGACCAGCACCCCGCCGCGTGCGGTGCCGTCGAGCTTGGTCATCACCAGCCCGGTGACCCCGGCGACCTCGCGGAACACGTCGATCTGCGCCAGCGCATTCTGCCCCGTCGTCGCGTCGAGCACCAGCACGACGTCGTGCGGTGCGGCGGGATTGAGCCGCCCCAGCACGCGCTTGATCTTGGCAAGTTCCTCCATCAGCTCGCGCTTGTTCTGCAGGCGCCCGGCGGTGTCGACGATCAGCACGTCGATGCCGGTCGCGGTTGCCTGTTTGACCGCGTCGAACACGATCCCCGCGCTGTCGCCGCCCTCGGGCCCCGCCATGATCGGCACGCCCAGCCGCTCGGCCCACACCTTCAACTGGCCGATCGCCGCGGCGCGAAACGTGTCGCCGGCGACCAGCATCACGCCATAATCCTGTTCCTGGAACAGATGCGCCAGCTTGGCGATCGTCGTCGTCTTGCCCGACCCATTGACCCCGATCACCAAAATGACCTGCGGGCGCGGAAAGGCATCGATGTCGAGCGGTTCGGCGACCGGACGCAGCACCGCGGCGATTTCTTCGGCGACGATCTTGCGCAATTCCTCGACCCCGCTGGCGACGGCGTCGCGCCGTGCGGCCAGCCGCTCGCGAATCCTGCTCGCCATCGCGGGGCCAAGGTCGGCAGTGATCAGTGCTTCCTCAATGCGGTCGAGATCATCCTCATCGAGCCGCGCCTTGCCGGTCAGCCCCGCGAGATTTTCGCCGAGCCGTTCCGACGTGCGCTTGAAGCCGCCGAGCAGCCGGTCGCTCCAGCTGGTGCCGCTCATGCCGCCTGCTCCGTGGCGGTCAGCCGGTCGCCGTCGCGCGCGCCGATTCGGACCGGGATGATCGTTCCAGCGGCGGCAGGCGCGGTCAGTGCCAGCGCCGCAAAATTTTCGGCATGCCCGCTCAGCCCGTCGCGCTCGACCAGCATCGTCGCGGCGGTGCCCACCTGCGCGTCGAGCCATGCGTGGCGGCGCCGCATATTGGCCGCCCGCAGCGTCGCGGCGCGTTCGCGCGCCACCGCGCGGCCAACCTGCGGCATCCGCGCGGCGGCGGTTCCGGCGCGCGCGCTGTACGGAAAAATATGGCCAAAGACGATGTCGCAATCGTCGATCAGTGCCAGCGAATTGGCGAACATCATGTCATCCTCGGTCGGAAATCCGGCGATCAGGTCGGCGCCGATCGCAATCTCGGCGCGCGCGGCCTTGAGCCGCGCGACGAGTGCCACGGCATCGGCGCGGCGGTGGCGGCGCTTCATCCGCGTCAGCACCATGTCGTCACCTGCCTGCAACGACAGGTGAACATGCGGCATGACCCGTTGCTCCTGGGTCAGCAGCGCGAACAGATGGTCGTCGATGCGGTTCGGGTCGAGCGACGACAGGCGCAGTCGCGCGATCGGCAGCGCGAGCAGCGCCTCGACCAGCGCCGCCAGCGTGGTGCCGCTGTCATCGCCATAGCTCGCCAGATCGACCCCGGTCAGGATGATCTCGCGCTGGCCGCGGGTCAGCGCGGTGCGCGCAGCCTCGACCACCGCGTCGACCGCCGCCGACCGTGCCGTCCCGCGCGCCATGACGGTCGCGCAAAAGGTGCAGCTGTGCGAGCAGCCGGTCTGGACGCCAAGGAAAGCGCGCGCATGGTCGGCGCCCGAGAGCGCGGGGGTGTAAGCGTCGAATTGCGTCGGCGCTGCGGGTTGGCGGCCATAGCTCTGGGGCAACCCCTTGGCATCGTTGCTGACCACCCGCGCACCCATCGCCGCAAAGCGCTCGGCCTCCAATTCGGCCGCGCAGCCCGTCACGACAACATCGGCGCCCGGTCGCTCGCGCAGCGCGCGCCGCACCGCTTGCCGCGCCTGGCGCACCGCTTCGTCGGTCACCGCGCAGCTGTTGAAGACGATCGTATCGCGCGCGCCTGCCGCATGGGCGGCGGCACGAACCCCTTCGCCCTCGGCGATGTTCAGCCGGCATCCGAAATTGACGACGTCAAGCCCGCCGTCCAACACCGCACCGCTCATCCGAACTGCGCCCAGTCGGTCTCGCCCTCATACACCCGCGTCGCGGCGCCGCTCATCACGATCGGCTCGCCCGGGGCCCAGCGGATGATCAGGTCGCCACCGGGCAAGGCGACGGTCACCGGCGATTGCACCAGCCCGGCGCGGATCGCCGCGACCGCGGTGGCGCAGGCGCCGGTGCCGCACGCCTGTGTCAACCCGACGCCGCGCTCCCACACCCGCAGCTGCAACTGGTTGTCGCCGTCCAGGCTCGCGACATTGACGTTGACGCGCTCGGGGAACAGCGGGTCGGTCTCGATCCGCGGCCCCAGCTCGTCGAGCGCGACGGCGTCGGCCTCGGGCACGAAAAACACGATGTGCGGATTGCCGACATTGACCGCGGCGCCATGCTCCAGCTCGTCCCACGCGACGGGCATGTCGCGGGTGTCCATCGGCATCGCCAGCGGGATCAGCTCCCAGTCGAACACCGGCTCGCCCAGCACGACTTCGGCGCCGCCGTCGGCCGGCGTGACGCGCAGCATCCCGCCCAGCGTTTCGATCACCGCGGGCTGGCCGATCAGGGTCGCGACACAGCGCGTCGCATTGCCGCACGCCTCGACCTCGCCGCCGTCGGCGTTGAAAATCCGCATCCGCACGTCGGCGCTGGCCGATGGCTCCAGCAGGATCAACTGGTCGCACCCGATGCCGTGCCGCCGGTCGGCGATCGCATGCGCGCGCGCCGGGGTCATCTCGACGGCGCTTGTCCGCGCGTCGATGACGACAAAATCATTGCCCAACCCATGCATCTTGGTGAAGCGGTCCGCCATAGTCCGCGCATGTAAGGGCGCGGGCGTGGGAAGTCTAGCGAGCCATATGGACCTTCCCCCTTGATGGGGGAGGATACGCAGCCTTGCCGCGACGCGGCTAGGCGAAGCTGGATGGGGGTGAGGGTGCGTCCTTGCACCGTCATCTCAGGCCGAAAGCGCACCCCCTCCGCTGCGACTAAGCCAGCAAGCTGGCAAGTCTCGCTGCCTCCCCCGTCAAAGGGGAGGAGAGAAGATTATGCTGTCTTGCGCAACGGTTCGGCGCCGTCGGCGTCGGATCCGGTATCGGGGCTTGTCGGCGGCACCATCGGCGCGCGCAGCAACCCGCGGTCGGCGAGCAGAATTTCGGTGTCGGCGGCTGATGCGGCGCGGCCGAAATACCAGCCCTGACCCTTGGCGCAGCCCAGCCGGGTCAGTTCGATGGCGGTCGCCTCGTCCTCGACCCCTTCGGCGGTGATCGGCATCGCCAGGCTTTCGCCCAGCCGCACGATCGCGACGACGATCGCCTGCGCATCGGGGCTGCCACGCATCGCCGCGACAAAGCTGCGGTCGATCTTGATCCGGTCGAACGGCAGCGCGCGCAGGTGCGACAGCGACGAATAGCCGGTGCCGAAATCGTCGAGGCTCAGCGACACGCCCTGATTCTTGAGGCTGGTGACGATCGAGCGCACCAGCGGCAGATTCTCGAACAACGAGCTTTCGGTGATCTCGACCTCGAGCTGGCTGGCGGGGAAGCCGACCTCGACAAGCAGCTTGGTCAGCTTCTGGCTGAACCACGGGTCTTTCAATTGTTGCGGCGAGATGTTGACCGCGAGCAGGATCGAGGGATCCCAGCGCTTGGCGAATTCCATCGCATGGCGGATGACCTGCAACGACAATTCGCCGATCAGCCCGCTTTCCTCGGCCACCGGAATGAAGCGTTCGGGCGGGATCAGGCCATATTCGGGCGATTCCCAGCGCATCAGCATTTCAAAGCCGATCAGGCGGCCGCTGGCGATGTCGACCTGCGGTTCGAAATGCGGCACGAATTCGCCGCGCGGCATGCCTTCGCGGATGCCGGTTTCGATCTGGTTGCGGACCTGCACCGCCATTTCCATGCCGGGTTCGAACCAGCAGAACCGGTTCCGCCCTTCGTCCTTGCAATGATACATCGCGATGTCGGCCTGGCGGACCATCGTTTCCATCGTCACGCTGGCATCGTCGGCCAGCGAAACGCCCAGCGAGGCGCCGATGCGGATCTGCTGGCCGTCATGGGTGACCGAATTGTCGAGCGCGGTGACCAGTTCGGCGGCCAGCGCGTCGATATTGGCGCGCGCGGCGGGCTCGAACCCCAGCATCGCGACAAACTCATCGCCGCCGAGCCGCGCCTTGGTCGCATTGGGCGGCAGGATCGCCGAAATCCGTTCGGCGGCGACCTGCAGCACGCGGTCGCCTGCGGCATGGCCATGGATGTCGTTGACCGTCTTGAAATGGTCGAGGTCGAGCAGGAACAGCGCGACCTGGCGTTGGTCGGCGACGGCATCGCTGATCTGCTGCTGGCCGGTTGCGAGCAGCGCCCGGCGGTTGAGAAAGCCGGTCAGGGGATCAGTGTCGGCCAGATAGCGGGCGCGCTGTTCGGCCTCGGTGCGCTCGCGGATTTCGCGATTCAGGTCTTCGTACCGGCGCCACCCGAACAGGATCAGCGCGACATTCAGCACCAGCGCGGCGGCCAGCGCCCGGTCGGGGCCGCCGCCGATGCCGATCAGCGTGTGGACGATCGCCTGCATGACATTGCTGCCCGTCCCGACAAACAGCAGGATCGCGGCGACGACGATGCCGCCCGCCACGATGTCGCGTTTGGCGCTTTCGCTGCGATCGGGTTGTCCGGCTGTCGCTACCATATGAATTTTCCCCACCATCGCCGCCTTAATGCGCGCAAAGCGGTGAAATTAGGGTTAAGCGAGGGCGCGCGGCCGCAGCTTGCCTTTGCGCGCCGCTTTGTGTATTGGCGCCCCGTTCGGCCGCATCTTGCGACCGGGCACATCGATGTCCGCGACGGAATATGTGTCCACGGATAACCGCTGGTTGGCGAGGTTTCGCTCACCGGCGTGTTTTGCGTTGCGGGCTTTCGAAGAAGGATTTGTGGCCCAATGTTCGACAGTCTGAGCCAACGGCTGGGCGATGTTTTCGGGAAGCTCCGCGGTCGCGGCGCGCTGACCGAGGCCGACGTGCGCGCCGCGATGCGCGAAGTGCGAATCGCACTGCTCGAGGCCGATGTCGCGCTGCCCGTCGTGCGCAGCTTTGTCGATCAGGTCACCGACCTCGCGATCGGCCAGAATGTCCTGCGCTCGGTCACCCCGGGTCAGCAAGTGGTCAAGATCGTCAGCGACGCGCTGACCGAAATGCTCGGGTCGGAAACCGCCGAGCTTGATCTCAACGTCACCCCGCCCGCGGTGATCATGATGGTCGGCCTGCAGGGCTCGGGTAAAACCACCACCACCGCGAAGATCGCGAAGCGGCTCAAGGAAAAAGAGCGCAAGAAGGTGCTGATGGCGTCGCTCGACGTCAATCGCCCCGCCGCACAGGAACAGCTCGCCGTCCTTGGCCAGCAGATCGATGTTGCGACCTTGCCGATCGTCGCGGGCCAGGGGCCGGTCGAGATCGCCCAGCGCGCGCTGCAGGCCGCAAAGCTCCAGGGCTTTGACGTCCTCATGCTCGACACCGCGGGCCGCCTCCACGTCGACCAGCAGCTGATGGACGAAATGCAGGCGGTGTCGCGCGCTGCGACCCCCGCCGAAACTTTGCTCGTCGTCGACAGCCTGACCGGTCAGGACGCGGTGCAGGTCGCGCAGCGCTTCAGCGATCAGGTGCCGCTCACCGGCGTCGTGCTCACCCGCATGGACGGCGACGCGCGCGGCGGTGCCGCGCTGTCGATGCGCGCGGTCACCGGCAAGCCGATCAAATTCGCCGGTACGGGTGAGAAACTCGACGGGCTCGAACTGTTTCAGCCGTCGCGTATCGCCGGCCGTATCCTCGGCATGGGCGACGTCGTCAGCCTCGTCGAACGCGCCGCCGAAACGATCCAGGCCGAAGAGGCCGAGGCGATGGCGGCCAAGATGGCCAAGGGCCAATTCGACCTCAACGACCTGCGTACCCAGCTGGGCCAGATGCGCCGCATGGGCGGCCTCGGCGCGCTTGCCGGGATGATCCCCGGGATCAAAAAGGCGCAGGTCGCGGCGGCCCAAGGCGGCGCCGACGACAAGATGCTCATTCATTTCGACGCGATCATGGGGTCAATGACCCCCAAGGAGCGCGCCAAGCCCGAAATCCTGACCGCGAAGCGCAAGATCCGCATCGCCAACGGGTCGGGCACGACGGTGCAACAGGTCAACAAGGTGCTGAAAATGCATCAGGAGATGGCCAGCGCGATGAAGAAGATTCGCAAGATGGGCGGGCTGAAAGGGCTCGGCGCGCTGTTCGGCAAGGGCGGCGGCATTCCCGGCATGGGCGGCGGCGGTGGCTTGCCCGGTCTCGGCGGCGGCGGCGGAGGCATCCCGCCCGAACTTGCCAATCTTATGAATAAAAAGAAATAATTCGATCAGACTTTAAACGTTAAACCAAAGGAAAATATCATGGCTACTGCAATTCGTCTCGCCCGCGGCGGTTCTAAAAAGCGTCCTTACTACAAGATCGTCGTCGCCGATTCGCGCAGCCCGCGCGACGGCCGCTTCATCGAACGCATCGGCAGCTACAATCCGCTGCTCGCCAAGGACAATCCCGAGCGCATCAAGCTCGACGCCGACCGCGCGAAGCATTGGCTGAGCGTCGGCGCCCAGCCGAGCGACCGCGTCGCCCGCTTCCTCGACGCCGCCGGTGTCCAGGAACGCACCGCGCGCAACAACCCCAACAAGGCGGTCCCGGGCGAAAAGGCCAAGGAACGCGCCGAGGAAAAGGCGCAGAAGATCGCTGACGCCGCAGAAGCTGCCGCCGCTGCTGCTGCCGCTCCGGCCCCTGAGCCCGAAGTCGAAGCGCCGGCCGAAGAAGCTGCCGCCGAAGCGCCCGCCGCTGAAGAAGCTGCCGCTCCCGAAGCGGCTGAATCGGACGCAACCGGTTCGGTGAAGAGCGAAGAAACCGCCGAAGCGGTTGCCGAAGCCGTCGCTGACGAAACCCCCGCCGACGCGACCGCCGAAGACGCGACCGCGATGGCCGAACAGGCTGCCGAAGGCGGCCCGGCTGAAGAAGCTCCGGCTGCTCCGGTTGCCGAAGAAGCCGCCGCTGAAGAAACGCCTGCTGAAGAAGCTGGCGAAGAAGCCAAGGCCTAAGTCTTGGCCAACGCGACACGTCCCGTCACCCTGGCCGCCATCGCCGGCGCGCATGGGGTGCGGGGCGAGGTGCGGCTCAAGCTATTTGGTGAAGGCGCGGAGTCGCTCCGCGCCTTTTCCGTGTTTGCGGCAGGCGAGCGCCAGCTGACCCTGAAATCGGTCCGCCCCGCCAATCAAGGCGCGGTGGCGACCTTTGCCGAAATTACCGATCGCTCGGGTGCCGAGGCGCTGCGCGGTACGGTGCTGACCGTCCCGCGTTCGGCGCTGCCGCCGCTCGGCGAGGGCGAATATTATCACCACGACCTGCTCGGCCTGCCGTGCGTCGCGACCGACGGCAGCGCGGTGGGCGAAGTCGTCGCGATCGACAATTTCGGCGCCGGTGACATCCTCGAAATCCAGCGCCCGGACGGCAAACGCTTCATGGTCCCGATGAACGCGCGCGCGGTGCCGACATGGAATGACGACGGCGTGACAATCGACGCGGCGTTCGTCGAATAAACCCACCGGTATCTTATCGCCCGTTGCTGCCGTTCGGGCGCGCTGATAGCGTCCCCGCACAATCGGGGAGAATATGATGCGCTGGAAATCGGGCTTGGCTTTGACATTGGTGCTGGCACCGCCCCTTCCCGCGCTGGCGCAGGACGCCGCCCCCAGGGCGCTCGAACAACTCACCCCCGAAATCGACGCGCTGTTCGCCAAATTTCAGGCCGACGCGCATGCCCCCGGCCTCGTCTATGGCATCGTCAAGGATAGCAAGCTCGCCTACGTCAAGGGCATCGGCGTCCAGAATGTCACCGACAAAAGCGCGGTCACCGCCGACAGCCGGTTTCGCATCGCGTCGATGACCAAGGCGTTCACCGCACTCGCGATCCTGCACCTGCGCGATCGGGGCCAGCTGCGCCTCGACGACCTTGCCGAAGACCATATCCCCGAAATGAAGCGCTGGATCTATCCGACCAGCGACAGCCCGCGCATCCGCATCCGTGACCTGCTCCACCATGTCGGCGGCTTCGTTACCGACGATCCGTGGGGCGACCGGCAACAGGTCTTGCCGCAGGCGGATTTTACCCGGATGATCGCCGCGGGGGTGCCGTTCAGCCGCATCCCGCAAAGCCAGCATGAATATTCCAACTTCGGCTATGCCCTGCTCGGCCGGATCGTCGCCAATGCGTCGGGGATGGCCTATACCGACTATGTCCAGCGGACGATCCTGGCCCCGCTCGGCATGACGAGCAGCGGCTTCGACGTGACCAAGACACCGCAGGCGCACTACGCGCGCGGCTACCGCTGGGAAAATGACGCCTGGGCGGCGGAGCCCGAGATGATCGACGGCGCGTTCAACAGCATGGGCGGATTACAGGTCAGCGCCAATGACTATGCCAAATGGGTCGCCTTCCTGCTCTCGGCGTGGCCGGCGCGCGACGGCGCCGACCCCGGCCCGGTCAAGCGCGCGACGGTGCGCGAAATGGCGCAGGGATTGAACTTTGTGACGGTGGCGAACCGCATCGGCGCGAGCGGCGCGACCGCGTGCAAACAGGCGGCGGCCTACGCCATGGGCTGGCGCGTCGCGCAGGATTGTGATCTCGGCCTGACGCTGGCGCATGGCGGCGGTTATCCGGGCTATGGCAGTCATGTGATGCTGATGCCCGATCATGGCGTCGGCGTGTTTGCGCTGGCGAACCGCACCTATGCGGGGCCGTCGGCGCCGGCGTGGGACAGCGCGGTGGCGATGGATCGGGCGGGTTTGCTGCCCGGACGCGCGGTGCCGGTGACGCCCGCCGTGGCGGACGCTTTTGCTGCGGTCCGCGCCGCTTACGCTGCCGGAACGCTCGCTCCGCTCGACGGTAAGCTGGCGATGAATTTCCTGCTCGACAGGTCAGCGGCAAACTGGGCCGCCGAACTGGCGAAGCTGAAGGCCGCGGTCGGCGATTGTCCGACCGCCGAGCCGCTGGCGCCGACGGGGGCGATGTCGGCAAGCTTCCGCCTGAACTGCGCAAAAGGCCAGCTCGACGGCATGCTGCTCTTGGCGCCGACGAACCCGGCGACCCTTCAGGCGCTGCGCTTCCGCGTGGTGACGCCTTGACGCCAGCCCTCAGGCCGCCTCGATAAACACCACCCGATTGCGCCCGCTTTCCTTGGCGGCGTACAGGTTGATGTCGGCCGATTTCATCGCGGCACCGAAACTCGTGTCGCGGCCGATATGGACCAGCCCCATGCTCGCGGTCACCGGGCGTTCGAGCAGCGGCACCATCTGCGCGACATAGGCGCCGATCCGCTGGCGCAGCCGCTCGGCCTCGATCGCCACCGCGGCGGGAGCGCCGCGGAACAGCAGCGCAAATTCCTCGCCGCCGACCCGCGCCGCCAGCGCCGATCCCGATCCCAATGCAACCCCCGCGGCAAAGATCACCCGGTCGCCGACGTCATGGCCGTGGCGATCGTTGATCGCCTTGAAATGGTCGAGGTCGACCAGCGCGATCGCCACCGGCGCGTCGTCGTTGAAACTCGCCTCGATCGCTCGCCGGTTGGCCAGGCCGGTCAGCGGGTCGGTGTGGGCGATGATCCGCATCGCCTCGGCCATCGCCTGCGCCTCCTGCCGCTCGCGGCGCAGGCGCACCAGCCGGTCGAGGATGCCGAGCGCGGTGAGCATGACTTCCAGCCCCAGCGCCGGGAACAGCAGGAACAGGAAACTGGCGAACGGCTCGCCCAACACGAGATCGTGAAACAGGCTGACCCCATAGACGCCGCCGATGCCGCTCCACGCCGCGGCCTGGTAGCGCGCGGTGCGGCTGCCCCGCTTCAGCGCGATCACCACGGTCGCCGCGGCCAGCACCAGCATGACGACCAGCACGATACTGCGCAGCATCACATAGGTGGGTGCGTCGGGGATGAGCGTTGCGGGGGTGGTCAGCAGGATTAGGATGGGCGGCCAGCCGAGCCAGCGGTACAGCCGCGGGCCGACCATCCCCGGTTCGAGATACGACCGCAGGAACGCCCCCGACACGACCAGGCTCAGGTCAAAGAATGTCGTGATCCACACCTGCCGCGCAAAACTGTCGGGCGCCAGCCACGGCCCCATGGCCAGCGGCGACAAGGCGACCGCGAGCGCGAAATAGCAAAAGGTGCGGGCGCTTTGCCAGATCAGGAAACGTTCGCGCAGCAAGCCGAAAAAGGCGGCGTTATAGGCGAGCGAAAACAGCAGCAACCCCAGAAAGATGCCGGTCAGCACCCCGTCCCAGGTCATGCTGGTCGCGGCGGCGAACGACGATTGCGCGCGCGCGGGCGCAGCGGCGCCAAGCAGCGCCGCTCCAACCATCGCCATTCGCGCCCCTCGCACCATGTGGCCCCCTTGCTTCAAGCCAGGGACGCTAGGCACGCAGCGACTGATTTTTGGTTAATGCGATGTTGAGAATCGCGATGCCGTAGCCGCGAGCTGGGCGAAGGGCGCCAAGGGGCGGGGACTCCCTTCGCCCAGCTTGCGGCTACGGCCTGACGGTTTCCATCATTAACCAGCCTTGTGCCACGGCATCAGGCAGCATCGCGTTGGGCCGCGGGCAAAGGCAGCGGCTCCGTCGGGGCGTCGGGTCGCTTCATCCAGGCACCGATCCGCCGCAACGGGGCGGCCAGCCACAGCAAGCCGCGGTGCAAATCATCGCTGAAGCGCGGGTGACCGTCGTTCCAGGTCCGCATCCAAAGTTCGTCCTTCATCACGCTTCTCCTGCTGATCCGATGCATGCAAGATGCCCCTTGGGCGCGCGCCGCGCCAACAAATGCTTTGCGCCATATCATAAGTTCAGCTTATATAGTGCGATGCCCAAACTGCCGCCCCTCGCTGCCATCCGGACCTTTGAAGCCGCCGGCAGACTGCAAAATTTCTCGCGCGCGGCCGAGGAGCTGGGGCTGACGCAAGCGGCGGTGAGCTATCAGGTACGCCAATTGGAGGACCGGCTTGGCCGCGCCTTGTTCGTGCGCGAAAAGGGGCGGGTACGCTTGTCCGAAACCGGGCAGCGGCTGCTGCCCGCGATCAGCAATGCCTTTGGCGCGATGGGCGACGCCTTCGCGGCGCTGGGCAGCGACGAGGCCGATGTGCTGACGATCAGCGCGATGACGACCTTTGGCGGGACCTGGCTCAGCGCGCGGATCGGCGGCTTTCAGCTGGCTTATCCCGACCTGGCGGTGCGCATGATGATGAACAATGATCTGGTCGATTTCGACGCCACCAATGTCGATGTCGCCATTCGGGTGGGCCGTGGGAGCTGGCCGGGGCTGCGCGCCGATTTTCTGTACCGCAGCCATGTGACGCCGATCTGCGCGCCCGGCTTTCTCGATGTGAACCGCATCGCGGCGCCCGCCGACCTGCTGAACGTCGACCGGCTGGCGCCCAATGATCCCTGGTGGGCGGGCTGGTTCGCCGCCGCCGGGGTCGACAGCGTGCCGCCGCCGCAGCGCCGCGGCATCGAACTCGACAGCCAGTTGCAGGAAGCGAGCGCGGTGCAGGGCGGCTATGGCATCGCGATGATGACGCCCCTGCTGTGGCGCGCCGAACTCGACGCCGGGCGGCTGGTTCAACCCTTCGCGGCGCTCTACCAACCCGGCACGGCGCATTATCTCGTCCACCGCGAAAACCGCGTCGGGGTGCGCAAGATCGAACGCTTCCGCGAATGGCTGCGCGCCGAACTGGCAAAGGATCGCCACCGGCTTCCCGATGAACTTTGGGAACCGCTGGGTTGACCTTGATAGGCCGCGTATATACATCATGTATATACGGAGATGAGCCATGACGAAGCGAAGTGAAGTGAACGAAGACCGGCGCACGTTTGCCTTGAATCGGGTGTTCGGCTCTGCGCCTTGGTTGAAGCCTTCCGACAAAACGCGGCATAAGGTGAAGGTCTTCAAATCCGGCAACTCGCTGGCGGTGCGAATCCCGGCGGGCACCAAATTGGAGGCAGGCGTCGAAATGGATTTGATTGTCGAGCACGGGCAGTTTCTTTGCTACGAGCCTGTCAATCAACCCAAACGCAAATTCAACATCGCGAAGGTGGCAGGGTCTGCCACCGACCTGCATCTGATCGCGACGGAAGACAGGCTGTTCGAGGATCGGACTTTGTTGACCGGCAAGGCCGACGGAAATGACGGCGCGTGAAATATCTGCTGGATAGCAATGCCATCATCGCGCTGGTCATGAACCTCGACGCCCGACTGGTGGCGCGGGCGGGCGAATGCGACGAGGGCGACCTGGTCACCTCCGCGATCGCTTATGCCGAGGTCGCACATGGGTCGACGCGCGGTAAGGCTCCCGCCTTCGACCAGTTGCAAGCCTTCGTCGAAGAGGTGCCGGTGCTCGATTTCGACTATAAGGCTGCGCAGGCCTATGCGGCTTTGCCGTTCCGGCGCGGAAGCTACGACCGGTTGATTGCTGCGCACGCACTCTCCCAAGGCATCGCCCTCGTCACCGCAAACGAAGCCGACTTTGCGGACGTGCCGGGGCTGACGGTCGAGAATTGGACGCTCTGATGCAAGATCGATATGCTGGAGACATTGGCGATTATTTGAAGTTTGCGTTGCTTCGGCGGGTTCCGGCACAACGCAAATTGTTGGTTGGCTGGTGGCTGCACCCCGATGAGGATCATAATGGCGACGGGCGGCATATCGGATACCTTGATCAGCCAGATCGTTGGCGGGCCATAGACGCCGAGTTGTACGACGGCCTGTCGCGGCTGGTCAGGACGGGCCTCCGATCCGTCACTCAGATTGAGCGGGCTGCCCTTTTGGGTGCGGAACATTTCCATTCCGATCCGGTGCCGACGGGAAAGCCGCGTTTCACGGAGCGAGGTCAATGGTTCGACCGGCTGCAGCAGGCGGCCGAAGGATCAGAGGTGCTGTTTCTTGACCCCGACAACGGGATTGACCTGCATCCTGATGCGTCGCGCCGCCGTTCAGGCAAGCATGTCACGTTGAATGAGATCGCAGCCTTGGCACAAAATGGTGCGCGATCACTCATAATCTATCATCACCAGACCCGTGCCAAAGGCGGGCATGCCGCGGAAATTCAGCGCATCATAGAAGCGCTGGAAGGGCTCGGTGGCGGGCGGGTCACGGCGATCAGGGCGCGCCCCTACTCCCCACGAGTGTTCTTTATTCTCGGTCCGCATAACGAAGTTCATGATGCGCTGACCAGCTTCGCCGCCCAGTTTCCCGAGGTCTATGAAAATCACGCCGCGCAGGGCTTACAGAAAGTCGCAGTGGCAGAGCGCGAACGGCACGGCTTCACCGCGGTCCCCCTGACTCTCTATCCCGATATGTTCCCCGGCCCGTTGGGGCACAGCATGGCGGGGCGCGCGCTTGAGAGTGGCACCTGGTCGTGCGCGCCGGTGCAGATCCGCCATTTCGCGACCGACAAGCATCGCACCGTCGACGATACGCCCGCGGGCGGCGGCGCGGGGATGGTGCTCAAGGCCGATGTGCTGGCGGCGGCGCTCGACCATGCGGTCGCGGCGCATCCGGGCCTGCCGATCCTCGCGATGACCCCGCGTGGGACGCCGATCACGCAAGCCCGCATCCGTCAGCTTGCGGTGGGTCCGGGGGCGATCATCCTCTGCGGTCGGTTCGAGGGATTCGACGAACGCATCTTCGAGGCGCGTGCCATCGAAGAGGTGTCGATGGGCGACATCATCTTGTCGGGGGGCGAGATGGGGGCGCTGCTGCTGCTCGACGCTTGCATTCGCCTGCTTCCCGGCGTAATGGGCGCGGCTTCTAGCGGGGACGATGAGTCGTTTGAAAACGGCTTGCTCGAATATCCGCATTATACCCGGCCCGCCACATGGGAAGGGCGCACGATCCCCGAAGTGCTGCGATCGGGGGATCATGCGAAGATCGCGGCCTGGCGGAAACTTCAGGCGGAAGATCACACACGGTTACGCAGGCCGGACCTTTGGGAGCGTCATATCGATGCTCGGGCCCGACCTGCCTCTGGCGCGCGGCGAACAGAAAAGGACTAGAGGCATGAACCTCATCCAGACGATCGAAGCCGAAGAAATTGCCAAGGCTGGCAAGACCGTTCCGACCTTTCGCCCCGGCGACACGCTGAAAGTCGGCGTCAAGGTGGTCGAAGGCGAACGCACCCGCGTCCAGAATTTCGAAGGCGTGTGCATCGCGCGCTCGAACAAGGGCATGGGCTCCAACTTCACCGTGCGCAAAATGTCGTTCGGCGAAGGTGTCGAGCGCGTGTTCCCGCTCTATTCGCCCAACATCGACAGCATTACCGTCATCCGCAAGGGTGCGGTGCGTCGTGCGAAGCTCTACTATCTTCGCGGCCGCACTGGTAAATCGGCGCGTATTGCAGAGCGCCGCGACTACCGGTCGGAAGCCGGCGAAGGCTAAGGAGAGCTTCTCTCACCCAAAGCCGAAACAGCTTTCCAAAACGACCGGTTCCGCCAACAGGCAGAACCGGTCGTTTTTCGTTTCACGAACAGCATAAAGGGCAAAGTCACATGGGTTACCGGATCGTCGTCGCGGGTGCGACGGGCAATGTCGGGCGCGAAGTCCTCGCCATCCTCGCCGAGCGCGAGTTCCCGATCGAGGAGCTGGCGGTCGTCGCCTCGTCGCGCAGCCAGGGGCTCGACGTCGAAATCGGTGACACCGGCCGCACCATCAAATGCCAGAATATCGACAATTTCGACTGGGCCGGCTGGGACATGGCGATTTTCGCGATCGGCAGCGATGCCACGAAAATCCACGCGCCCAAGGCCGCGGCGGCGGGCTGCGTCGTCATCGACAACTCGTCGCTGTACCGGATGGACCCCGACGTGCCGCTGATCGTGCCCGAGGTGAATCCCGACGCGATCGACGGCTATACCAAGCGCAATATCATCGCCAACCCGAACTGCTCGACCGCGCAGATGGTGGTGGCGCTGAAACCGCTCCACGACGCCGCGAAGATCACGCGTGTGGTCGTCTCGACCTATCAGTCGGTGTCGGGCGCGGGCAAGGCGGGCATGGACGAGCTGTGGAACCAGACGCGCCAGATCTTCGTCGGCGACGAAAAGGATGTGCAGAAGTTCACCAAGCAGATCGCCTTCAACGTCATCCCGCACATCGACAGCTTCCTCGACGACGGGTCGACCAAGGAAGAGTGGAAGATGGTGGTCGAGACCAAGAAGATCCTCGATCCCAAGATCAAGGTCACCGCGACCTGCGTCCGCGTGCCGGTGTTCGTCGGCCATTCCGAAGCGATCAACATCGAGATGGAAAATGAGCTGTCGGCCGAAGACGCCCAGCGCATCCTGCGCGAAGCCCCCGGCGTCGTGCTCCACGACAAGCGCGAGGATGGCGGTTACATCACCCCCGTCGAATGCGTCGGCGATTTCGCGACCTTCGTGTCGCGCGTCCGCGAAGATCCGACGGTCGAGAACGGCCTGAACCTGTGGTGCGTTTCGGATAACCTCCGCAAAGGTGCGGCGCTGAACGCGGTGCAGATCGCGGAGTTGCTCGGGCGGCGGCACCTGAAGAAGGGGTAAGCCTCCCTTCCCAAATTCCGTTCGTGTCGAGCCCTTCGACTGCCTTGGCAGGCGCTCAGGGTAAACTTCGGCCTTAGGGCTGAAGTCGAGACACCCATCGTTGGTGCGCGCCCTCGCGGCATCTCGACTTCGCTCGATGCGAACGGGTAAGGGAGGCAGATGACCTCCACCCCCTACGCCTTCACCCACGCCCTCTGCCGCGCCCCGGCGCCCTCGGCGATCCACGGCATCCGCGCCGACGGCGGCCCCGATCCCGACTTCGCGGGCCTTGCGGCCGAGCACGCCGCCTATGTCGCGACGCTCCGCGACCTCGGCCTGACCGTCGACGTCCTGCCGCCGCTCGACGACTTCCCCGACGCGCTGTTCACCGAAGATGTCGCACTTACTTTTCCCCAAGGCGCGATCCTGCTCCGCCCCGGCGCGCCGACCCGCGCGGGCGAGGTGACGCATATCCGCGCTGCGCTCGCCGCGCATCATCCGCATCTGCTCGAAATGACCGGCCCCGGCTACGCCGACGGCGGCGACGTGCTGCGTCTCGCGGACCGGGTGATCATCGGCCTGTCCGACCGCACCGATCGCGCGGGCGCGGAGGAACTCGCGGGCCTGCTCGGCGCGCTCGGTCACGCCGCCGAAATCGCTCAAACCCCGCCCGGCGTCCTCCACTTCAAGACCGGTTGCGGGCTGATCGACGCAAACACCATTCTCGCCGTCCCCCAACTCGCCAGCTGCCCGCAATTCGCCGGGCTGGAGGTGGTGCTGACCCCGCTCGGCGAAAACCCGGCCGCCAACATACTGCGCGTCCGCGACACGGTGCTCGTCGGCGAACGCTGGCTCGCGACGCGCGCCCTGCTCACCGCGCGCGGCATCGACTGCCGCGCGCTGCCAACTGACCAGATCGCGCATATCGATGCGGGGCTCAGCTGCATGTCGCTGCGCTGGTGACCGCCGACAAACTCTTGCTCCGCCCTCAAATTCCGTTCGCATCGAGCGAAGTCGAGATGCCCCTCGTTCGTACTAGCCTTCACGGTGTCTCGACTTCGCTCGACCCGAACGGATAGGGGGGAGGGATGACCGACGCCCGCTCGACCACCCCACCCGCGCAGCGCCGCCTGCTCGGCGCCCTCCTCGCGCTGCTGCTCGTCGCGCAGGTTGAGCAGCCCTATCCCGAGATCGCGCTGCTTCAGCATATCCCGACGATGCTGCTGCTGATCACCGCGCCGGCGCTGCTCCGCCGCTGGCCGCTCTCGACCGCGGCGCTCGCGTGCATCGTGGCGTTCATGGCGCTCCACACCCTCGGCGGGCGCTACGCCTATAGCAGCGTCCCCTATGACGACTGGGCGCGCGCGCTGACCGGCACCAGCCTGTCCGGCGCTTTTGGCTGGAACCGCAATCACTATGACCGCCTCGCCCATTTCGCCTTTGGCGCGCTGTCGGTGATCCCGGTGGCGGAGATCGCGCGGCGCTGGGGCGGGCTGGGGCCGCGCGGCGCCGCGTTGACCGTCCTTGCTTGGGTCTTGGCCATTTCCTGCCTCTACGAAATCTTTGAATGGCTGCTGACCATCGTCGCGGCGGGCGAAACCGCCGACCGCTATAATGGCCAGCAGGGCGACATCTGGGACGCGCAAAAGGATATGGCGCTGGCGACCATCGGTGCGATATTGGTGCTGATGGTGCCGCGGAGGAGATAGGTGATGCGTAACATAACGACCCTCGCGTTGGTGGCGCTGCTCGCGGCCTGCAAGCCAGCGCCCGAAAAGACCCCCGCCGCCACCGAAGTAAGTGCGCCCCCGGTCCCCGCCGCCAAAGCCGACGGCCCCGCCGCCGCGACCACCGCGGTCAGCCTCGATGGCGAAGGGCTGCGCTTCATCGACAAGGCCAGCGGCAAGGCCAGCCTGCTCGCCTTCGGCGTCCCGCGCGTGCAGGCCGAAACCGCGCTCGCCAACGTCGCGGGCCAGCAGGACGACCGCAGCACCAACGCCGAATGCGGCGCGGGGGCGATGGAATTCACCCGCTACGACGCGATGACGCTCAATTTTCAGGACGGCAAATTCGTCGGCTGGTTTCTGGGCAACGAACCCGGTGCTGCCGCCTATTCGACGGCCAGCGGCATCGCCATCGGCACGACGCGCGCCAGGGCCGCGGAGTCGGTGTCGATCGTCGATCTGGAGGACAGCACGCTGGGCGAGGAGTTCAGCATCGGCACCGGCGACAATGTCGTCGGCGGCATGTTCGCGGCGCCCGGCGATGCGGCCAAGATCGACGCGCTGTTCGCGGGGGTGAATTGCTTCTTTAGGTGAGTCAGCAAAGCACGGCGCGACGTTCCTCGTCGTCACCCCGGACTTGATCCGGGGTCTATGTGGCGGCCGTGGCTATGGATCCCGGATCAAGTCCGGGATGACGAAAAGACGAAAAGACGAATGGCGGGAAGCGACCAGTTGCGGACATTCTTCTCCCCTCCCTTCCAGGGAGGGGTCGGGGGTGGGTGGCCGCCGAAGGCGGCGCTCTGCCTCGGCTCGCTAGCGCTCGCACCCACCCCTAACC
>NZ_SCOT01000047.1 GCF_005502465.1 Sphingopyxis sp. L1A2A | reverse complement strand
GTCGCTGAGGCGGGCGGGGCATCGGCGCCCGGCCCCTGTCAGCGTCGGTCATCGCGCACCTATAGGGCAAAGCCGCCGCATTGCACAATGGCGGCTGAACGCCCGCCTCAGCGACCGTTCAGCCGGATTCGGGAACTAGATCGTCGGCCAAATGTTATCGGCATGAACGGCGGGACGCACAGGACCAGATGCGGCCGCCAAATAGAGGGAGCGACCAATGAATATCAAGACGATCAAACTCGCGGCACTGGCCACCATCAGCGCGGTGGCGCTGGCTGGCTGTGTGACGGACCCCGAAACCGGACAGAAGCGCATTTCGAACGCCGCGATCGGCGGCCTTGGCGGCGCGCTCGGCGGTTATCTGCTTGGCGACCTGATCGGCGGCAAGAACAGCCGGACCGAGGAAATCGTCGGCGCGGGCATCGGCGCCGTCGCCGGCGCGGGCGTCGGCTATTATATGGACGAACAGGAAAAGAAGCTGCGCCAGCGCACTGCGGGCACCGGCATCGACGTCGAACGCCAGGGCGACCAGCTGGTGCTCAACATGCCCGGCGACGTCACCTTCGACTACAACAGCGCACTGGTGAAATCGCAGTTCCGCAGCGCGCTCGACAACGTCGCCTCTACGCTGGCCGAATATCCCAGCACCTATATCGACGTCTATGGCCACACCGATTCGACCGGCAGCGACAGCTATAATCAGGGTCTGTCCGAACGCCGCGCCTCGTCGGTCGCCGACTATCTGGGCGGCCGCGGCATCCAGCGCGCGCGCATGGCGACGATGGGTTATGGCGAATCGCAGCTGAAATGCTCGCCCGAGCGCGGCGAGGCCGATTATCAGTGCAACCGCCGCGTCGAAATCCGCATCGCGCCGGTTACCCAGGCCGACGTCAACGCCGCGCGCTGAATTTCCTTCCCGTGGAACGAGACGGGTGGAACGAGACGGGGCGTCGCCGGCAGGCGGCGCCCTTTTTCGTCGTCCACGCGCGCCACCGTCACACTGGCCGCGAGCCAAGGCTCGGCCGATCCGCGGCACATGCCGCCGCGTTGACCTGACGTCGAACGAGACCCGCAATATCACAACCTGGGGTTCTGCCCGGGGCGACGGGGTCGCGGCAGGTGCGAGGCCGATCCGGCGCGTCAGGCCGCCGCGCGCCATAGAAAAGGGCCGCGAATTGCTTCGCGGCCCCATCCTTACCGTGACTTCGATCAGCGATCAGAAGACGCGGGCATATTGTTCGTTGCCGACGAAACCCAGCTTGCCGACGCCGCTGCGCTTGATCACCGCCATCACATTGTCGACGACGATATAGCGCGAATAGGGGTCGGGCTGAACCTGCAGCTCGGGTTCGACCGGCAGCGCCTTGGTCTGTTCCAGATACTGCGCCAGCTGCGCCAGATCGACCGGCGTCCCGTTCCAGGTGATCGTTCCGGCGGGATCGATCATCACCTTGTTCTTTTCGGGGTCGACATTGCTCTGGCTGTCGGTCGGCACCGGCAGATCGATCTTCACCGCGTGGGTCTGGACCGGGATGGTGATGATGAACATGATGAGGAGCACGAGCATGACGTCGATGAGCGGCGTCGTGTTCATGTCCATCATCGGTTCGTTTTCGTCCCGATCTCCAACTGCCATGGACATGCGATTATTCCTTCATTCCTAAACGTCGGGCGCCCTTACAGGCGGCCAACCGTGCCCGAGCCAGGAGCCGGTTCCGAAATGAACCCGATCTTCTGGAAGCCGGCATATTGCATCGTATAGATCACCCCACCGATGCACTGGTACGGCGTGTTGACGTCGCCGCGGATATGCACTTCGGGGAAATTTTCCTCGGTGATGTTCTGCGGACCGCCGATATCTTCGAGCAGCTGCTCGAGTTTCGCCTGGCCGCGTTCCAGCAATTGCTTGGAATCGACCGGCGTCTGGCCCCAATAAACCTCGCAAGCGGTGCTTTCGGGATTGGGTTCGCCATCGCCATCGGTGTCCGCGGAGCGAATCGACAGCAGCACATTTTCAGGCTTGGTCGTCGTCACCTCGAACGCCACGCTCGGCAGCTTGAGGTTCACCGTCTCCAGCACCACGGGAACCGTGATGAGGAAGATGATGAGCAACACAAGCATGATATCCACGAGCGGAGTCGTGTTGATCTCGGACATCGGGGCCTCTTCGCCCCCCTTGTCGCCTACACTCATCGACATAGGATCTTATCCTGTCACAAAATTTCTGTCACGGACATCGGGTCGGCGCACCACCGGCGTATCGCCCTGTCCAGCGGACCCCGCCTGCCGCCACCGGGCGACAGGCAGGGATCCATTCAGGCCAATCAGGCCTTCTTCGGGGCCGCGGCCGGGGCAGCAGCCTTGGGGGCCTGCGTCGCCGGCTTCACCTGACCGTTCGACATGATCGAGCCGAGCACGTCGTTCGAGAAGGTCGACAGACGGCGGGCGATCGCCTTGTTGCGGCTCTGCAGCCAGTTAAAGGCGAGCACCGCGGGAACCGCCACGATCAGACCGATGGCGGTCATGATCAGCGCTTCGCCGACCGGACCGGCGACGGTGTCGATCGAGGCCTGACCCGATGCACCGATCTTCACGAGGGCGCGCAGAATACCGATAACGGTACCGAACAGGCCGACGAACGGTGCGGTCGAACCGACGGTCGCGAGGAACGCGAGGCCGCCGTTGAGCTTCGAGTTGATGTGGTTCTGCGAACGCTCGAGCGTGCCGTGCATCCAGTCATGCGCTTCGACGGGATCGGTCAGCTTGTTATGCTCTTCGTTGGCGCGCAGACCGTCTTCGACGACCTGGCGATAGGCGCTGTTCTTTTCCAGCTTGGCCGCACCGTCGGCGAGCGTCGGGGCGCGCCAGAAATTGGCGTCGACCGCCTTGCCCTGGCTCATCACCTTGTTCTGCTCGAACAGCTTGGTGAACAGGATGTAGAGCGTGCCGATGAACATGATCAGCAGCACCAGGAAGGTGACCTGCGACACGATACCGCCCTCGCACAGCGCGGGGATCATACCATAGGGGCTCGCGCCTTCTTCTTTGACGCACATTGCTGCGGGCATGAGGCTCAGCCCCGCTTCATGTGCCGGTGCCGCAGCAGCGGCATTTGCGATCAGATTAAACATGCTGGATATTCCCTCTCAAGAAATTCGATAAAATTCGAAAACAGTCAGCCGCGCGCCGGATCAGCGCGGGATCTGCCAACGGATACGATTGCTGTAGCTGCCACCCTGCGGGTTGCCCGCCCGGTCCTTGCCCGGATTGAACCGGCCACGGCGCTGGATGAGCTTGCAGGTTTCGGCATCAAGGTCGGCGTGACCGCTCGATGACGTGACATCGCACGACGTAATGCGGCCATCGACCCCATAGGTGACGCGGAATCCGGTGGTGCCTTCACGCTCTTCGCGCATGGCCCGCGCCGGATAGTCGTCGTTCGTCGCCCAGCGGCCCGGGTTGCCACGCGGTGTACCCGCGGCGCTCAAGTCCGGCGTTGGCGGCGGCGCCGGCGGCGCCGGCGGCGTGTATACCGGCGGCGGCGGTGTGCGCGGCGGCGTCGGCACCGACTGGATCGTGTTCGTCGTCACCGGCGGCGGAATCGGCGACGGCGGCGTCACCACCGGCGGCGGCGGCGGCAGGACATTGTCCGGCGGCGGCGGCGGCGGCGGTTCTTCCGGCGGCGGCGGCTCTTCGATGTCCACCACATCCAATTTTTCGGCGAGTTTCTTGACGATGCTGATATTCAGGCCGTTAACCAGGCCATAGCCCAGAACCGCCGTAAGCAAACCAACCAAGACAATCGCCACTACCCTATTTTTAGGGTCGACATTATCACCATAAGCCATTCAGGGACGACGCTCCTTGCTAGATCATCCTGACACCAATTCCCTGCCGACGGGTTCGGTCGTCAAAAGCCCGGATGATTTCCGATGCGTTCCACAGACCCGGCGGCGCTACGTTCGGCTTATTATGTTCTTGCCGGACGCTTCGACGCCCGTCCTATCGCGGTGGCGGCAAGTTCGCAAACCCTTTATCAGGGGTTAATGTGGCTTGTCCCATGATGGGGACTGAGCCACCGCTACCGGTGTCAATGAAGATGGAAAGTCAATCGACCATGCGCGTGTACCTGTCGGCAGCAATCGCCGGAATTTTGGCCCTGAGCCCCGGATTCTCGGGTGTTTCCGCGATGCAGACGGCGACCACCGCAACGGCGCCGAGCCCGTATAGCTATGCCGACATTGCCGATCTGGCGACCGCCGCGCCGATGGCGCTCCACGCCCGCATCCACAGCAGCGTGGCGCTCAAACCCGCGCAGTCGCCCGGCGTCGCCGCGGGTCAAAGCCGATTCTATGTCGAAGCCGATGTGGTCAGCCTGATTCGCGGGTCGGGTCCGCTGGCATCGCGCATTTCCTATCTCGTCGACCTGCCGACGGACGCAAAGGGCAAGCCGCAGAAGCTGAAAAAGAAACAGGCGGTCCTGCTCTTTGCCCGTCCCGTCGCGGGCGCCGCCGCCGGGAGCACCAGCACCGGCAGCGTCCGGCTGATCGCTCCCGACGCCCAGCTATCGTGGGATGCGGCGACCGAGGCGCAATTGCGCGCGGTGCTGACCGAATTGGTCAAGCCCGGAGCGCCGTCGGCGATCACCGGCATTGCTAACGGCTTCCACGTGCCCGGGACGCTCCCGGGCGAAGGCGAGACGCAGTTGTTCCTCAACACCCGCACCGGCGAGCCAGTGTCGCTGACCATCCTGACCGCGGCCGACGGGTCGCGGCGCTGGGCCGCCGCGTTTGGCGAAATCGTCGACGGATCGGCGGCGGTTCCGGCGCGCAACACCCTTGCGTGGTACCGACTCGCCTGCGGCCTGCCGCGTCAGCTGCCGCTGACCAAGCTGGCCGGGACCGCGCCCGAGGATCGCCGCAAGGCGGCGTCAGACTATGGCGTGGTGCTGGGCGCGCTCGGCGAATGTACCCGCACCCGCAAGCCGCCGGTGGGTTGATAAAGATTTGCTTCAACGCGCCCTAGGCGCGCCGGGGTTGTTTCCATGGCAAAAGCCGATAGGGCGCTCGCTATGGCGGGGCGTGGCTCCGTGCCTTACCGGAGCTCTCCTATGTCGCCTCATGCCGCCCCGACCGCACCCCGGCCGCCGCTTCGCGTCGCGCTCGCAGGAATCGGCGTTGTCGGCGGCGGCGTCGTGCGGCTGCTCGAGACGAACCGCGACCTGATCGCCCGCCGCGCCGGGCGCGCGATCGAGATCGTCGCGGTGTCGGCGCGCGACCGGCACAAGGACCGCGGTGTCGACCTGTCGCGCTATCGCTGGGAAGACGATATGGACGCGCTGGTCGCGGCCGACGATGTCGATGTCGTCGTCGAAATGATCGGCGGCGCCGACGGATCGGCCCTCACCCTCGCCCGCCACACGCTCGGCGCAGGCAAGGCGCTGGTCACCGCGAACAAGGCGATGATCGCGCATCACGGGCTGGATCTCGCGCGACTCGCCGAGGAGCGCGACACCCCGCTGAAATATGAAGCCGCGGTCGCGGGCGGCATCCCGGTGATCAAAGCGATCCGCGAGGGTGCGTCGGCGAACGAGATCGCGCGCGTCTATGGCATTCTCAACGGCACCTGCAATTATATCCTGACCCAGATGGAGCGGAACGGCGCCAGCTTTACCGACGCGCTTGCCGCGGCGCAGGCCGAAGGTTACGCCGAGGCCGACCCCACCTTTGACGTCGACGGCATCGACGCCGCGCACAAGCTGTCGATTCTTGCCGCGCTGTGTTTCGGCACCCGGCTCGACATCGCGGCGGTCGCCGCCGACGGCATCCGCGGGCTGATCGCCGCCGACATCCGCGAGGCCGAAGCGCTCGGCCACCGCGTCCGCCTGATCGGCATGGCCGAACGCAACGACGCCGGGCTGTACCAGCATGTCCAGCCGTGCCTGGTTCCCGCCGACCACCCGCTCGCTTATGTCCCCGGCGCGCTCAACGCCGTGGTCGCAGAAGGCAATTTCGTCGGGCGGCTGTTTTTCGAGGGCGCGGGCGCGGGCGCAGGACCGACGGCGTCGGCGATCGTCGCCGACATTATCGACATCGCGCGCGACGAATATGGCCCCGCCTTTGCGATGCCGGTCGATTCGCTCGACGCCGCGCCGGTCGCCGACGCCGGCGCGCGGATCGGCAAACATTATGTCCGCCTGATCGTCGAGGACCGCATCGGGGTGCTTGCCGAAATCGCGGCGGCGATGCGCGACGCCGGGGTGTCGATCGAAAGTTTCATTCAACGCGGCACCGATGAAGCGGATGGCGTCGTCATCGTCCTGGTCACCCACGCAGGTCCGGCGCGCGCGATCCACGCGGCGCTGGCGATCCTCGCCGGGTCGGACCATGTCGTCGGCGCGCCGATGCTGATGCCGATCCTGGCGCTTTAACCCCGCTTGAAATTGCCGCGCGCTTTGTTACCCCGGTGACGGGGAGCAGGGGGCAGATATGGACATCGAAATCCGGCGCGGGCTGGCCGAAGCGCGGGCACTGGCGGGCGAACATCGCAACGTGCTGGCGGCCTATGTCGCTTTGGGCGTGATTGTCCCCTTCCTGCTGTTGTCGAGCGAGCCGATCTTCAGCCTGCGGACGGTGATGGCGATCCTGTCGGATCCCTGGACCTACCGCGTCGGCGGATCGATCACCGGCCCGCTCTACCTGCTCGGCATCGTCGGGGTCATCGTCGCCGGCGCGATGCTGGCGGCGTGGAACGGCATCCTCGCCGACCTGCGCGAAGGTTTGCTGTCCGAGATCATGTACGGAATGGTCGCCGGGGTCGCCTATCTGCTCGTCAATCTGGTGCTGGGAATCGGGTTCGGGCTGATCGCGGCGCTGCCGCTGTTCGCCCTCGGCCCCGACGTACTGCTGGGGCGCAGCGGCGCCCTCAGCATCGGGATCGACATCTATCGCCTGCTTTTCTCGCTCGTCGGCAGCTGGATCGCGGCGCGTTTCTGTCTTGCCGGCGCGATCATGGGCGGACGCGGGAAACTGGAGCCGGTGGCCGCCTTTATCGAATCCTGGCAGCGCACCCGGACCGCGCACTGGCGGCTGTTCGGCTTTTACCTGCTGTACGGCCTGCCGTTCGGAATCGCCGCGGGGGCGCTGGTCGTTGTCCACGGCATGGTCATCCTGAACAACGCGCCGGGCGGCCTGATCGAAACGCTGATGAGCTTTGGCTGGGTGCTGCTATTCGCGCTTTATTTCCTCGGACAGATCCTGATCCCGGCGGGGCTCTACCGCGCCAGCGAACCCGCGGCGACGGCGAGCGAGGTCTTCGCCTAAGGTTCGGGTTCCGGCTCGGGCGGCGGCTTGCCCGTTTCGGGGTCGGTCGCACGCTTCGCCATTTCATAGAGCGCATTATATTCGGGGCCGGGCGCATATCGGCCGCCGATCGACACCCAATTATACGGCAGCCGGTCGAGGCTCATCGCCTTGGCCTCGGCGCGGGGCAGCTTCGGCGGGGCGTCGCGGCCGACGCCCGCGATCGCGCGCAATTCGGGGGTCAGCCGGTGCAGCTCGGTGTCGGTACCGCACACATCGATCGACCCGTCGTCGGCGGGTTTGCAGCGGCGGATCGGATCGACCAGCGCCTTGGCGTTGGCGGCCGCGGTGGCGGCATCGCGCGGCGGCGGCGGCCCCGGCGGTCCCTGCGTCTGCGCCTGCCCCGTCACGGTGATGACGCACGATAGCGTGAAAGCGGCTCCGAATCGGGCGAAGCATCCTCGACAAGCAGTGCGACCGGCCATATGGCGCGCACCATGCCCGACCGGGGCGGCAAGGCAAGACCAAAGACGGAGAGCATCGAACATGACGAATAGCGGCAGCAACCTCGACCGGGTGCTCGTGCTCGAAATGGTGCGCGTCACCGAAGCGGCAGCGATCGCAGCCGCCAAGCTGATCGGTCGCGGCGATGAAAAGGCCGCCGATGCTGCCGCGGTCGAAGCGATGCGCACCGCCTTCAACACCCTCTATATGGACGGCACCATCGTCATCGGCGAAGGCGAACGCGACGAGGCGCCGATGCTCTATATCGGTGAAAAGGTCGGCAGCGCGCCGGGCAAAGGCCCGAAGATCGACATTGCGGTCGATCCGCTCGAAGGCACGACGATCACCGCCAAGGCCGGCCCCAACGCCCTCGCGGTGCTGGCGATCGCCGAGGAAGGCTGCCTGCTCAACGCCCCCGACGTCTATATGGACAAGCTCGCGGTCGGCCCCGGCTATTCGCCGAACATCGTCAATTTCGACAACAGCATCCGCCAGAATGTCGAAGCCGTCGCCCGCGAAAAAGGCTGTAGCGCCGCCGACGTCATGGTGTGCGTGCTCGACCGCCCGCGCCACGAAGCGATGATCGCCGAGCTGCGCGGCCTGGGCTGCGGCGTCGCGCTGATCCCCGACGGCGACGTGGCAGGGGTGATCGCGACGACCAACCCCGACACCAATATCGACATCTATATGGGTAGCGGCGGCGCGCCCGAGGGCGTGCTGGCGGCAGCGGCGCTGCGCTGCGTCGGCGGCCAGTTCAAGGGCCGGTTGCTGTTCCGCAACGACGACGAGCGCAAGCGCGCGGCGAAATGGGGAGTCGAGGATCTCGACCGCGTCTATGATCTGGAAGATCTGGCCAAGGGCGACGTTATCTTTGCCGCGACCGGGGTCACCGACGGGTCGCTGTTGCGCGGCGTCAAGCACCGCCGTGACGGCGTGATGACCACCGAGACGGTGGTGATGCGTGCATCGTCCGGGACGGTGCGCTGGGTGCGCGGCGAACATCGCGCCGGGTGACCCGGCTTATCGCTCCCTGCGCCGGCTAATCCGCCGCCGGGAATTGGGCGGTCGCGACGCCCGCAGCGTCATAGACCGCCGCCTCCTGTGCGACCGCGAACTTGCGGCTGGCCGCCTGCGTCAGGCCGAAGCCGGAGATATGCGCCAGCATGCCGCGATATTGCGGACCGGCAAGGTGGCTGGCCAGGGCTTCGGCGCTGGCCCATTCTTCAAAGACATGCACCCGCGCCGGGTCATGCGGATCGGCGGTCCAGAAATAGCCAAGGCAGCCGGGCTGCGCCTGCGCGCCTGCGATCCATCCGCGCGCGCCCTCCAGCGCCTCGGCGCGGCGGGCCGGATCCAGATCGACCTTGGCTTCGACGATGATTTTCATGCCCCGTCCTCCTGACGATGCAGCGCGCGGAAGCGGCGACTGACGAAACACCAACGCCCGTCGATCTTCGCGCACTGATCGCTATATTCGCCCAGATCGCGATGGATCAGCTCGTCACGCCGATAGGTTTCGGCGGTGTAGGACCGCATCGTCGCGCGGTCGCCGTCGATGGTCATGGCGCCGGGCCACGCCTGAAAAACCAGCCCGGGAAAGCCCTGCATCGCCGCTGTCCAGGTGTCGACCACCGCCACCTTGCCCGAAAACGTGCCGAAACCGGGGAGCTCCCATTGGCAGTCATCGGCCCATGTCGCGGCCCAGGCGGCGGCGTCATGGCGGCATACTGCGTCGGCATAGCTGTCGAGCAGGTCGCGCAACGCCATGCGATCCTCCAGCGGTCCCGAAAAGACCATCCGCCCCTCCATTCTCCGATCGGTTGGCAAAGCCGACGCTTCATGCCCGGCGGACTATGCCGCGCGCCGCGGCGCAAAGGGACTAGTCATTGCGCTAAGCGTGCGCGGATCAAAAGATTCCGGCCGCCAGCCCCTCGGCGAGCGCGGCGCCGAGCGCGCGGGCTTCGACCAAGCGGTCGTCGGCGATCGTCTTGGGCGCGAGGATCGCTTCCGGCGTCTGCGCGGCGGTGTTGACGATCACCGGGTCGGCGACGCGCCGCAGCCGCCACCCCGTCGCGATGCGGTCGAGTTGGCGTTGAGCGCCTTCGCCGTCGGACCCGGCGCAGATGATCGTCGCATAGGGGCGACCCTCGAGTTTGCCGAGGCACGGATAATAGCAGCGGTCGAACATCTCCTTCATCGCGCCCGACAGCGCGGCGAGATTTTCCGGGCCGACGAAGAGATAGCCGCCCGCGTCTTGCAGCGTCTCTGGCGTAACGTCGGGCGCGGCGACAAGCCTTGCTCTCCCCCCCGCGCCCGCGGCGGCGCGCGCCAGCGCCTCGCTGCCGCCGGTGCGGCTGTGCCAGGCGATCAGCAGGGTGGGCGCGTCGGTCATCCACCGATGCTTGCCAAGCACCGGGTCGCGGCGCAAGCTGCCGACAAAATATGGGGAGAGAGATATGCGCCGATTGACCGCCCTGCTGCTCGCCAGCACCTTACCCTTCGCCGCCGCCGCGCAGGACGCCGCGAGCGAGGCGACACGCACCGCGCAGGCCGAAATCGCCGCGCGCCTGCCGCTCGCCGACCCGCGCGACGAGGCCAATGTGCTGCGCGGCAAGCTCGCCGAAATTCCGGGCGGGGTGATCCTGGACAAGGCCGGCAACACGGTGTGGGACCGACGGCCTTATGCCTTCCTCGATGCCAAGGACGCGCCCGACACGGTCAACCCGTCGCTGTGGCGGCAGGCGCGGCTGAACGCGGTGCACGGGTTGTTCGAGGTGGTGCCGGGCAAAATCTGGCAGCTGCGCGGCTACGATATTTCAGTGATGACGATCATCCGCGGCAAAACGGGCTGGATCGTCGTCGATCCGCTATTGTCCGAGGAAGCCGCGGCGGCGGGGTGGAAGCTGTTTGCCGATACCGTCGAAGCCAAATCGGGTAAGCGACCGATCAAGGCGGTGATCTTTTCGCACAGCCATAGCGACCATTTTGGCGGTGTCGGCGGCATTATTACCGCCGAAGAGGTCAAGAAGGGCAAGATCCGCATCATCGCGCCGCACGGCTTTTCGGAAGAAGCGACCGCCGAAAACGTCCTCGCCGGCACCGCGATGGGACGGCGCGCGCTGTACATGTTCGGGTCGATCCTGCCGCCCGGACCCGCGGGCCAGGTCGATACCGGGCTGGGGCCGAAGCTGTCGTCGGGGACGATCGGCTATATGGAGCCGACCGAGACGGTGAGCGAGACGGGCGGCACGCTGACCATCGACGGGCTGGCGTTCGACTTCCTCGACGCGGGCGGGACCGAGGCGCCATCGGAATTCGTCTTCTACATCCCCGCGTACAAGGCGCTGCACACGACCGAGGTCGTCACCCACACGCTGCACAATGTGCTGACCCTGCGCGGGGCGCAGGTGCGCGATGCGCTGCACTGGTCCAAGGTCATCGACGCGACCTTGCTGAAATGGGGCGGCAAGGCCGAGGTCGCGCTGGCGTCGCACCATTGGCCGACATGGGGCGCGGGCGAGGTATCGGCGCTGCTGACCAGCCAGCGCGACATCTATCGCTATGTCCACGACCGCACCCTGTTTCTGGCCAACCGCGGCGCGACGCTGCACGAACTCGCCGACGCGACCCCCGAAGCGCCGGGGCAGGCGGCCGACTTCAGCGCGCGCGGCTATTATGGCACGGTCAATCACGACATGAAGGCGGTGTATCAGCGCTATTTCGGCTGGTGGGACGGCAATCCCGCCAATTTCAATCCGCTGGCCCCCGAAGCATCGGCGCCCAAATATGTCGCGCTGGCGGGTGGGGCCGACAAGCTGCTGGCGGTCGGCCAGGCGGCGGTCAAGGCGGGCGACTATCGCTGGGCGGCCGAGCTTTTGAACAAGCTGGTGTTCGCGCAGCCCGACAACAAGGCCGCCCGCACCGCACTCGCCTCGGCTTACGACCAGATGGGCTATCAGGCCGAATCAGGGGCCTGGCGGAATTATTATCTCGCCGCCGCGGCCACGCTGCGCGGCAATGCGGTGCAGAGCCTGTCGGGCAACGGTCAAAGCCGGTCGTTTGTCAGCGCCATCCCGACCGCGGTCTTTTTCGACGCGCTCGCGACGCGCTTTGATGCGGCCAAAGGTTCGGCGATCAAGGGGGTTTTCCAGTTCGTGCTGCCCGACAGCAAAGAGACAGTGGCGATCGTCGTCGACGGCGGGGTCGAGGTGCCGCGCTACGGCGTCACCGATGCGGCACCGACCGCAACGATCACCCTCCACCGCACGACGCTCGACGATGTGATGCTGGGGCAGGCGCAGTTTCCGGCCTTGATGCAATCGGGCGCGATCAGGATCGATGGCGACCGCATGGCGTTCCTCAGCTGGTTCGCGCTGCACCCGCCCGCCGATCCGCGGTTCAATGTGGTTGTGCCATAGGCCTCTAACACGGTAACGGTGTCGGATGACCGACACCCCCGCCGTCCACCCGACCGATCCGTTCGACCCCGAGGCGCTCAACGCCGCGGAAGGGCTCGATCCGGTCGATCCCGCTTATGCCCAGGTGCTGCGCGTCGCGACGGCGCTCAATCTGGTCCCGCTAGCGATCGGCGCGAGCGTGTTCGATTATCTGCTGATTCGCCATATCGAGGGGCCTTATGGGCTGATCACCGCGCTCGCCTGGCTGATCGCGATCATCGTCATCATCAGCTTTCCGTCGCGGCGGGTGTCGCGCTGGGGCTACAAAATCGGCGCGGGGCAACTGCGCGTTGCGCGCGGCTGGCTGTTCCGCACCGACACCATCGTGCCGTTCGTGCGCGTCCAGCATATCGACGTCGGACAGGGGCCGATCGAACGCTGGTTCGGCCTGTCCCACCTGATCGTCCACACCTCGGGCACCCACAACAGCACCGTCACGCTGCCCGGCTTGCCTGCCGACGTCGCCGCCGCAATGCGCGAGACGATCCGGCGGCATATCCAGACCGACTTCGCATGACCGACACGAGCATTGCGGCGCCGGCCGCACCGACCATCGACGACGACGCGGACTGGCAGCGGCTGCACCCGGCGACGCTGGCGCTGGCGATCGTCAAGCTCGGGCCGCGGTCGCTGCAATTCCTGCCCGCGGTCGCCGCGCTCGGGTTCACCGGCAACCGGGTCTATATCGTCCCTGCGATCCTCGCCTTCCTGCTGATCTCGTTGCTCGCCGCCTGGTTCCAGTGGCTGCGCTTCCGGTTCCGGGTCGGCGACGACGAAATCGTGATCGAAAGCGGGGTGCTGTCGCGCCAGCACCGCACCATCCCGTTCGACCGCATCCAGGACGTCGGCATCGAACAGGGGCTGGTGTCGCGCGCGCTGGGCATCGCCAAGGTCGGGTTTGAAACCGGCGCCGGCGGCAAGGAAAATGACGCCAGCCTCGACGCGATCGGCCTCGACGCCGCGCAGGCGCTGCGCACGACGATCCGCGCCCACCGCAGCGGCGAGGCGGCCACCGCCGTCCCGGCGGTCGATGCGCCCGACGCGCCACCCGCCGCCACCGACCGGCTGCTGTTTTCGATGACCCCGCGCCAGCTGCTGCTCGCCGGGCTGTTCAACTTCTCGCTCGCCGCGCTCGCCGTGGTCGGCGCCGCCATGCAGTTTTTCGACGGGCTGCTGCCGTTCGACTTCAACATCTTTAACCCGCGGGACTGGATCGACATCGCCGAGGATTATGGCCTCGATCAATGGCTGCTCGCGCATCGCTGGATCGCAGGGGTCGGCGCGGCCATTTCGCTCCTCTTCATCGGTTTTGCGAGCGGCATCGCGACGATGATGTTCGCCAACTGGAATTTCCGCCTGACCCGCGAGCCGCGTGCGCTGCGCCGGACGCGCGGGCTGACGACGCGCACCGACGTCGCGGTGGCGGTGGGGCGCGTGCAGGCGGCAATCCTCGTCACCGACTGGTTCCGCCAGCGCTTCGGCTGGCACGAATTGCGGCTGCAAAGTCTGGCGAGCGACGGCGAGAAGGAGCGCGACCATCAGATTGTCCCCTTTGCCCAGCTGGGCGCGATCGACCCGGTGCTGGCCGAAATCGCGATCGCGCGCCCCGATGCCGCGGCGCCGTGGCAGCAAAGCCACCGCATCATCGCGCTGGGCGGACTGGTCGGCGCGCTGGGTGCGACGACCGGCGGGCTGGTCGCGGTGTCGTTCGGGCAGGCGCTTGGCTGGTTCGGGGCGGTTCTCGGCGTGCTGATCGGTGCAGCGTCGCTGTTCGGCGCACGCTTTCACCGCTGGACCGACCTTGGCGAACAGGTTGCGATCCGCCGCGGTTTCTGGAAACCCAAGCTGACCCTGTTGCCGCACGCGTCGGTGCAGAGCGTCGACCTCAAGACCGACTTTATCCTGCGTCCGCTCGGCCTCGCGACCTTGGTGTTCGGCGTCCCTGGCGGCAGCTCGCTGGCGAGCCATGAGATCCCCGCCATCCCCGTGGCGACCGCGCAAGATTTGCGCGCCCGCATCCTCGCCGCACGAGCGCGGGCATGAGCGAGACGGCGCTGGGCATCACGCGGTCGATCCTGGGCCAGCCCTGGCATTGGCGGCGCGCCAGCGCCGACATGGCCGCCGAAAATCTCGCCCCCGACGATCTGGTCACCCAGCTACTGCTCGCGCGCGGGGTGACCCGCGACGATCTCGACCGCCAACGCACCCCGACCCTGCGCGGCTTCATGCCCGACCCGTCGCTGTTTCGCGACATGGACGCCGCCGCGGCGCGGCTCGCCGATGCGGTCGAAAAGGGCGAGGCGGTGACGATCTTTGGCGATTATGACGTCGACGGCGCGACCTCGGCGGCGCTGCTGGTGCGGCTGCTGCGCGGGCTTGGCCTGCCCGCAGGCGCCTATATCCCCGACCGCTTGATGGAGGGCTATGGCCCGTCGGGCGCCGCACTGGTCAAGATCGGCGAAGCGGGGTCGAAGCTGGTCGTCACGGTCGATTGCGGCGCGCAGGCGTTTGAAGCCATAGCAGAAGCCAATGCCGCGGGGGTCGAGGTGATCGTCGTCGATCATCACCAGTGCGCGACGATCCTGCCCGCGGCGCTGGCGCTGGTGAACCCCAACCGGCTCGACGAAGCGGCTGACGCGGCGATCCACGGCAATCTCGCCGCGGTCGGCGTCGCCTTTCTGCTCGGCGCCGCGCTACTCCGTACCCTTCGCGCGCGCGGCTTTTTTGCAACGCGCGACGAACCCGCGCTGATCGACCTGCTCGACCTTGTCGCGCTCGGCACCGTTGCCGACGTCGCACGGCTGACGGGGTTTAACCGCGCGCTGGTGACGCAGGGGCTGAAGGTGATGGCGCGGCGCGGAAACACCGGCATCGCGGCGCTGATGGACGCGGCGCGGCTGACCAAACCGCCGACCGCCAGCGACATGGGCTTTGCGCTCGGGCCGCGGATCAACGCCGGCGGGCGGGTCGGCAAGTCCGACCTCGGCGTGCGCTTGCTGACGACGTCGGACCCGCAGGAGGCCGCCGACATCGCGCAGGAACTCAACCGGCTGAACGAAGAACGCCGCGCGATCGAGGCGGGCGTGCTCGACGAAGCGATGACCGCGAGCACGGCATGCGGCAACGCCCCGGTCGCGATCGTCGCCGGACAGGGCTGGCACCCCGGGGTGATCGGCATCGTTGCCGGGCGGCTCAAGGAACGGCTGCACCGCCCCGCGATCGTCATCGCGGTGGGCGATGACGGTGTCGGCAAGGGATCGGGCCGGTCGATCAGCGGCGTCGATCTGGGCGCCGCGATCCTCGCCGCGAAGGAAAGCGGGCTGCTGGTCGCGGGCGGCGGCCATGCGATGGCAGCGGGGCTGACCGTCGCCGCCGACAAGGTCGATGCACTCGGCGCCTTCCTCAACGACCGCCTCGCCGCCGACGTCGAACGCGCCAGCGGCGACAAGGCGCTGCTGATCGACGCGGTGCTCGCGCCGCGGGGAATCAGTCCGCTCTGGTGCGACGCGATCGAAAGCGCCGGACCTTATGGCGCCGGCTGGCCCGCGCCGCGCGTCGCGACCGGGCCGGTGCGGATCATCGAATCGGGGATTGTCGGCACCGACCATGTCCGGCTGATCGTGTCGGGCGACGACGGCGCCCGGTTCAAGGCGGTCGCGTTCCGCAGCGCCGAGACCGAACTCGGCCAGACGCTGCTCCACGCCCGCGGCGGCCGCAAGCTGTGGCTGGCGGGCCGCGCCAAACGCGACGATTGGGGCAGTCGCCCGGCGGCCGAACTCCACCTCGAGGACGCCGCCTGGGCCGATTGATCGGGCGCCACGCCACATTTTACGCGCGATGCCATGCGAGCGTGTCGAAGGGCGCTTGACCGCATGAAGATGCCCGTCTAATGCGCCGCTTCACCGAATGACGGCCCCTTCGTCTAGCGGTCTAGGACGTCGCCCTTTCACGGCGAAAACACGGGTTCGAGTCCCGTAGGGGTCACCACGGTCAAGCGAGCGGTCGGGCTCGTTCTTTCGCGAAAAATTCCGACCCTGCGGCCCCTTCGTCTAGCGGTCAGGACGCGGCCCTCTCACGGCTGAAACACGGGTTCGATTCCCGTAGGGGTCACCAAATCGCCTATAAGGCGCAGAAGTCTCGGTTTTCTGTTCGTTAGTGACTCGGTGGGTACACCAAATGAGTACACAAAGGACGAACAATCATGAATCCGAAGGGACTCTGGCGCGATCCTCGCAGCGGCATCTTCTACCTCCGCCGCCGCATCCCGCTCCCGTTGCAAAGCGCCTTCGCTTGCGGCCAACTCTACAAGGTGAGCCTCGGCACCGCCGATCCACGTGATGCAGAACGCAAGCTGGCGATAGCCAATGGGGAATTTGAGCAGAAGTGCGAACAATTTCGCGACGCGCTCGCAAACGGTGTTCCAGGATCATTTACCTCCGATGAGGCACGCGTCCTGGTCGACCGCCTCCTCACCGCCCGGTCGGCTACCGGGTTTGCGAGCGGCGGTATGGATGTCGCCTTCTTGCTCAAGGAGCTCGACGACGCCGTCGCTGATCAATCGGGAGACCATCGGGCCACCGCACAAGACATGAGTTCCACCGAGTGGATCGCTTATCGCAAGAAGTTGGCGGGAAGCGATGCCGACGATGAGTTTTCTCCCGAAACACTCGCTCGGATCGAGGCTCACCATGCTTCGGTCCATCGAGACCCCGGCGATCTGTGGTTCAGTTTTCAGAAACGGGTACCGCATCGCCGTTGGCGTCCCCTGCTCAGCTTCGCCGTCGCGAAAATAAAGCGTGAACTAAAACTACCCGCGGAGACGAATCGCGGGATCGACGAACCGCTCGCCGATGCATTGGCTGATGCGCTGTGTTCGCCGCAAGTCCGCGAACAAATTCCCGTGCTCCCCTCGGCCCGGCGCCGCGCAAATTCGAGCCGCCTCCAGCCACACATGAGGCTCGACGCCCTCGAGGCGAAATGGATCGCGGCGCGTGAGCCGACGCCCAAGGCGCAGGCCGCGACGAAAACGGCCGTACGCTATTTCAAAAGCTATATCGGCGATGTCGGCATCGGCGAAATCACGCCCAACGATCTGTTCGAATATCGTGATGCCATAGCGGTGCTGCCGAAAAGCATGCCGCGAGTGCATCGCATGATGGAGTTTGTCGATATTCATGCACTCTATGCGGACAGATCGGGCGTAGACCGAATATCCCCTCAATCGATCAAAAAATATCTCGGTGCGGTCCAAGCTCTCCTCGGGTTCGCTTTCCAGGAGCGCTTCATCCCTGCAAACACCGGCGCCGGTATCAAAGTCGAGGGATACACAAAAAAGAGCACGCGGCGCCCATTTACCAAGGACGAACTTGCTCAGCTGTTTGCGGCCAAGCTGTTCACCGCGCCTTGGTCTCAACCTCTGAGCAAGTCAAAGGTCTCCGATTCGACGCTGCGCTGGTTGTTCCTGCTCGGGCTTTGCACGGGCGCTCGAATTGAGGAACTTGGTCAGATATTGCTCGCGGACATCAAGTCCGAGCAAGGGGTCCCTTATATCGACGTCACGGACTACGTCATGGACGAGATTGACGAGCGCAAACGGGTGAAGACCGACGGTTCTATTCGCGTGATACCGCTCCATCCCAAACTGATAGCGCTCGGATTTCTCGACTACGTCCAACGGATGCGGTCAAGCGGAGCAGTACGGCTTTTTCCTGACCTCGAGGCCGATTCACTGGGCGTAAAGACCAAGGAGGCGAGCCGCCGCGCCAACCGCCTGATCGACAATGCCGTCGGCGACGACCCCCGCCTCGTGTTTTATAGTTTCCGACACAGCTTCAAGGATCTCTGCCGCGACGCCAACATTCCCAAGGACGTGCACGACCAGATTATGGGGCATTCGCCCGCAGATGTTGGCGGAGGCTACGGTTTGGGACGGGCGATCGGCAATCTTGCAGCCCACTTAAAGCGGATTGGGTTCAGTTTCGTCGATTGGGATGCGATTAAAGTGGCTGCCGAACGCCCTGAAGCATTACCCGACGCCCACGCAGGCACTCGATCGTCGGGAAAAATGTCGGTCCGTCCCGGTCGGCGGGCTGTTCGATGACTGTCGCGGCAGATCGGCTGCTGGCGAGCAACCCATTGATATCGGCCCATGCGGTTAGATTTTTGAAGATGGCCGGTACCAGTAGATCCAATTTTCTCGCTGGCATTCGGTCGCGGCGAGACTCTGAGGTGCTGAGCTTGGGATACAGCTCGTCCCCCAAGCGTACGCTGGTAAGCCGACAATCCGAAATTCATCACGGGGTCGGCAGCTTTGACACTTACGGAGAGAACACGTTTTTCCTAGGTTATTTATCGCCAGGATACCATTATTCTGAAGTCTTAGAGCACTATCATAATCCCCAGAACGCTGTATCAAACAAACCTCTTGCACGTTTGTTTTTAAGCAATCACCAATTCCCAACAACCGTATTAACGGCGCTACGCGGTCGAAGACTCGCGGAACTCATAGATTTCACCGAGGACCGTATTTTTCTTGGTTCCAAGCACACCACCATTGTGTCCGCAGAAATGCACCCTGACGACGACGAGACCCTGGAATTGGAGCTTGCGGTGGCATGGTATCCTCTGTCGCGAGCGCTGTCGCACCTATAGAGAACGGAGATCGCGCTTTCCGTCGAGTCGCATCCTTCATCCGCGCAACTTTCGGTGCTGGCTCTACCTTCGATGGATAGCCCACGTGCGCGCTCAGACTTCATCGTCTATGCAGCCGTTGCCTCAATGGGAATTTTCTCCTGGCTCCCGATCAACTGGCATCTGGCGGGTCCGGTCGGCCTCTTCGAATCGGTGATGGTCACGCTCGCACTGGGGCTGCACCTCAAGAAAATACAGTCCGACAAGGTGGCTGCCGACGCCAATGTCGCCCGCTCGCTCGCCAACGAGCTTGCAACGAGCCAGCAAGCAAAGCGCCTCGCCGAAGACAAGGCGCTGGCCCTCGAGACGGTCCACAGCCAGAATGCGCTGCTCCATGCATCGGGCCATGACAGCCGCCAGGTTATTCTCGCGCTCAACAGCGCCGTTGCGGTGCTCAAGCGCACCGATCGATTGGAGGAAGCGGACAGCGAGCTGGTCGACATGCTGCAAAGCTCGGCCGATTATTTGAGCGAAATTGTTTCGACGACCATTTCGGGCGCCAATATCGCCGCGAGCAATTCCGATTTTGTCGCGCTGAGCAGCTTCCGCGCCCAAGCACTGGTCGAACCGCTTTCGATGATGTTCAAGACCCTGTTCGCGAACAAGAAGCTCACGCTCGATGTGGAGGTCGAGGGCGAGGTCGTGATCATTTCGGACAAGCCCCTTTTGATGCGCGCGCTCGCTAATCGTAACCGTGTCCTGAAGGCCACCTTGCGGGAAGCTGCTGCGGGGTGCTGATAGCCGCTCTTTGCGAGGAGCGGTGATGAGCGAGGATATCGGAGCGTCGGGAGCGAGTGTTC
>NZ_SCOT01000046.1 GCF_005502465.1 Sphingopyxis sp. L1A2A | reverse complement strand
GCTCACCCGATCGGCCGCGGCGCCAGAACCCCGCCCGGCCCCGGCCGATCGGGTGAGCCGTGCCGACCGCCAGAACAAGGTTCGCGAAGACTAGGGGTTCGCGAAGACTAGGGGGCTGGCGCCGCGGGCTGCGTCGCCGGTTCCTCTGTCACCCCCGCCGACACCACCGTCGCGGCGACCAGATCGCCGATGACGTTGAGCGTCGTGCGGCACATGTCGAGGAAGCGGTCGACGCCCAGGATCAGGCCGATCCCCTCGGGCGGGATGCCGACCGAGGCGAGGATCAGCGCAATCACCGGCAGCGAACCCGCCGGCACCCCGGCCGTACCGATGCCGCCCAGGATGCAGACCAGCATCACGAAAATCTGCTGCGTCAGCGTCAGGTCGATGCCGAAAAACTGGGCAAGGAAGATCACCGTCACCCCCTCGAACATCGCGGTGCCATTCTGGTTCGCGGTCGCGCCGATCGTCAGCACAAAGCGCGCGACGCGATCGGGCAGATGCAAGCGGTCGTGCGCGACGCGCAGCGCCGTCGGCAGGGTCGCGTTCGACGACGCGGTGGCAAAGGCCATGACAAAGGCTTCTTGCGTCTCGCGAAAAAAGGCGACCGGCGATTTCTTCGCCAGCGTCTTCAGGATGATCGGGAACACGATGAACATCTGGAGCGCGAGCGCGAGCAGGACGACGCCGACAAAGGCCGACAGGCGGATGATCAGGTCCCACCCGAACTGCGACGCCAGATTGAACATGAAACAGAAGATCGCGATCGGCGCGAGCTGAATGACCAGGCCGATCAGCTTCATCGCGACCGCGAACACGCCCTCGACCATCGACTTGAGCGCCGCGGTTTGCGGTGTTTGCACCAGCATGAGCCCGACGCCAAAGAACAGCGCGAAAAACATGACCGCGAGCACGTCGTTGGCGCTCATCGCCGCAAACAGATTGTCGGGAACGATCGCGACGACCGCGTCCATCCCGGTCTTGGCCTCACCCGCCCGTTCGGTGATCGCGCGCGCGCCCTCGGCCCCCTCGGCGATCAGGCTGCGCGCCAGCGCCGGATCGACCCCCGCCCCCGGCTGGAGCAGGTTGACGACGAGCAGGCTGACCGCCACCGAAATGGTCGCGACAATCACGGTGTAGATCAAGGTCCGCACGCCGATGCTTTTCAGCGCCCGCATCTCGCCCATGTCGGCGACCCCGACGATCAGCGCCGACACCAGCAGCGGAATGACGAGCATGAACAGCAGGCGCAGGAATATCTGCCCCAATGGTCCGGTGACATAGGCGGTAACCGCATCGACCCATGGCGCGTCGGCGGCGCCATAATGGACCGCGAGCCCGGCGATCAGCCCGGCCGCGAAACCGGCGAACATTCGCCACTGCAAGCGCCGCGCGTGCGCGTCCTCGCGGCTTGCGGCTCCGGCCGTTATCGCTTCCGCCATGGCTCAGCTCCCTTGCTCGCCCCCAATTGGGCGGCCGGAACGCTGACGATCAGGCGTAGTCGGCCGCAGGCTTGTTCCCGCCAGCCCCCATGTCATCACGAAGATCGAGCCCGCGGGTTCCATGGTGCGGCGTATGCGCCGGGGCGTGCGGCCGTTCGGCGTCGGCGGGTTCGGGCACTTCGAGCATGCCCTCCCACTTGGTGATGACGCTGGTCGCCACCGCGTTGCCGACGACATTGGTGGCGGTGCGGCCCATGTCAAGGAACTGGTCGATCGCCAGGATGATCGCCACGCCCTCGACCGGCAGGCCGAATTGCGCCAGCGTGCCGGTGATCACGACCAAGCTGGCGCGCGGCACCGCGGCGATGCCCTTTGAACTGATCATCAGCGTCAGCAGGATCAATATCTGGGTGCTGATCGACAGGTCGATGCCATAAGCCTGCGCGATAAAGATCGTCGCAAAGCTCATATACATCATCGAACCATCGAGGTTAAAGCTGTAGCCCAAGGGCAGCATGAAGCCCGAGATACGGCGCGGCACCCCGAAACGGTCGAGCTGTTCGAACATCTTGGGCAGCGCCGCCTCCGACGAAGCGGTCGAAAAGGCGATCAACAACGGCTCGCGAATATAGCGGATCAGCATCCAGATGCGCTGGCGTAGGAACCCCCAACCGATCGTCAGCAGGATGATCCACAGCAAGAACAGCGAGATATAGAATTCGACCAGCAGTTCGAAATAGGTCGCCAAAATGCCAAGTCCGCTCTTTGCAACGACATTGGCGATTGCGCCGAACACCGCGAACGGCGCAAAACGCATCACATAGCCGGTAATCTGCAGCATCATTTCGGCGAGCGCGTCGGCGCCGCGCACCAGCGCGGAACCCTTTTCGCCGATCGCCGACAAGGCGACACCCGCGAAAATCGAAAAGACCAGGATTTGCAGGATGTTGTTCGCGGCCAGCGCCTCCAGCGCATTTTTGGGGAAGATCGACAGGGTGAATTCCCACGCGTCGAGCTTCTTGACCTCGCCCACCAGCTTTGCCGCCTCTGCCGCATCGGGGATCGGCGCGCCGATGCCCGGCTGGAACAGATTGACCATCAGCAGGCCGAGCGCGATCGAGATGAAGCTGGCGGTGATGAACCAGATGATCGCGCGCGTCCCGATGCGCCCGAGGGCGCTGCTGTCACCCATGTTCGCGATGCCGACGACAATCGTCGACAGCACCAGCGGCGCCACCAACAACTTGATCAGATTGAGGAAGATGTCGGACAGCAGCTTGAACGTCTTGGTCAGATATTCGAACCACGGTTGGTCCGCGGCCACGCCGATGTGCACCGCGTAGCCCACGACCACGCCGAGCGCCATGCCCGCCAATATATACCAAGTCAGCTTGCGATCCATGCGGCTGTCCCCCTCGAATTTCTTAATGAATGGCGCGCTGTTGCGGACCCGTTATGCGCACCCTTTGAGCCGCCGCAGCGCGCAGCGTCAAGGGCGCGTCACGTCATGAAAAACACGATCGCGAAACAGGTCGACACCCCGGTGATGATATTGAGCGGCACGCCGATCTTGACGAAATCGATGAAGCGGTAATCGCCTGCGGCATAGACAATGGTGTTCGTCTGATAACCGATCGGGGTCGCAAAACAGGCCGAGGCGCCGATCATCAGCGCGATGACGAGCGGGCGTGGATCCACCCCCAGTTCGGACGCGATAGCCAACGTCACTGGCGTCATCAGCGCCGCGACCGCGTTGTTGCTAAGCAGTTCGGACAGAATTAGCGCGAAGAAATAGATGCCGAAGACGAGTACCCAGGGCGGAGCATCGGCGAGCGAAGGCTTGACCCACCCGACCATCATCGCGACCGCGCCGCTGTTTTCCAGTGCCAGACCGACGGCGAGCATCGCGAAGATCAGGATCAGCACGTCGCCGTCGATCGTCCCCCACGCCTCTTCGCTGTCGATACAGCGCGTGATCAGGATCACCCCGATCGCAATGATCGCCGCGACCCCGATGGTCAGGACGTTAAGCGCAGCCAGCGTGACGACGCCGAGCATGCAGACAATCGCGATCCATGCCTTGCCGCGCCGAAACGCTCGGACTTTCGCTAAGTCAGCGCCGATCAGGTGCGGGTTATCGCGCAGCGCCTCGACCTCGCGCGCGCCGCCGGCGACGAGCAGGCGGTCGGCGGGGCGGATACGGACGCTGGCGAGGTCGGGGCCGGGTTCGTGCGCAGGACGGTCGAGGCCGATGATCCGGGCGCGGATCTTTTGCAGAAAGGGAATATCGATCAGGCGCTGGCCGATCGCGGGATGGTTCGATGCGACCATCGTTTCGACGACCATGTCGCCCTCTGCCGGATCGCCGCTACCGATCCCGAGCCGGAACCGCCCCTGCTCGCGCCAGGTCATCAAGGTCGCGCCATCGACACGAACGATCAGGCGGTCGCCGGGAGCAAGAATCCAGTTCTCCAGCTCGGCGCCGCGAACCACCGCCGACGCGCGGCGAATGCCAACGATCCGCCCCGTGCGCGGCAGGTCGCGAAACGCCTCGACCGTCATGCCAACAAGGTCGTCCGCCTCGTCCAGCACAAGTTCGGAAAGATATTGGTGCGCGTCGTGCGTTCCGGCGGGCCCCTTGATCGGACTATCGGCCGGAAGCAGCCACCACATCAACGCCAGCCCGATCATCCCCGACACCGCGGTGACGAGGCCGATCGGGGTGATTTCGAATATGCCGAAACCCTCCATGCCCGCATCGCGGACGATGCCATCGACCACCAGGTTGGTCGAAGTGCCGATCAGGGTTAACGTCCCGCCGAGCACGGCGGAAATCGACAGCGGCATCAGCAGCTTCTTGGCGCTGACCCCCGTCACTTCGGCCAGCTTCAGCATGATCGGCACCAGCACGACCACCACCGGCGTATTGTTCAGGAACGCCGAGGCGACGAGCGCCCCGACGAGCACCTCGACAATCGCAAGCCGCGGATGTTTTTCGGCGCGCTTCATGATCGCGTCGGCAACGCGCTGGATCACCCCGGTGCGGATCAGCGCGCCCGACAACACAAACATCGCCCCGATCACGATCGGCGCCGAGTTGGAAAACACCGAGTACATCGCATCGGAATCGAGGATGCCGAGCGCCAGATAGACGCACGCGCCGACGACAGCGATTACCGTCGCAGGCAGGCGTTCCAGCATGAAGCCGACAAAGATGCCGACCAGAATGACCAGCGAGATGACGGCCTGATGCGCTTCGATAAAAGCCTGAATAAACTCCATTACCGTCGCATCAGCCGCATTGCGCGCGGTGGAGGAGTTTGTGATCGGCGAGGACGAGCGCCATCATCGCCTCGACCACCGGGGCGCCGCGGATGCCGACGCACGGATCGTGGCGGCCCTTGGTGACGATATCGGCCGCCTCGCCCGCCTTGTTGATCGTCGGCACCGGGGTCAGGATCGAGCTGGTCGGCTTGAACGCGACGCGCACGACAACGGGCTGACCGGTCGAAATGCCGCCCGCAATGCCGCCGGCGTTGTTCGACAGGAAATCGGGGCGATTGCTGCCGTCGGTCGCGGGGCGCATCGGATCGGCATTTTCCTCACCGCGCAGCCGCGCCGCGGTAAAGCCGGCACCGATCTCGACGCCCTTGACCGCATTGATTCCCATCATCGCGGCGGCCAGGTCGCTGTCGAGCTTGGCATAGATCGGCGCCCCCCACCCGGCGGGAACCCCGCTGGCGGCACATTCGATGACGGCGCCGAGCGAGCTGCCCGCCTTGCGCGCCGCGTCCATCAGCGCTTCCCAGCGTTGCGCCGCGGCGGGATCGGGACAGAAAAACGGATTGCGATCAATTTCTTCGAGGTCGAAGTTCGCAGGGTCGATGGCATCACCGCCGATTTCGGCGACCCAGGCGTGGATCTGCACCTCGGGGATGACCAGCCGTGCGACGCCGCCCGCGGCGACGCGCGCCGCAGTCTCCCGCGCGCTCGATCGGCCGCCGCCCCGGTAATCGCGGATGCCATATTTGGCGTCATAACTGTAATCGGCGTGGCCGGGGCGATAGGCCTGCGCGATGTCGCCATAGTCCTTCGACCGCTGATCGACATTGTCGATCATCAGGCTGATCGGGGTGCCCGTCGTCTTGCCCTCGAACACCCCCGACAGGATGCGCACCTGATCGGGTTCCTGCCGCTGCGTCGTGTGGCGCGACTGGCCGGGGCGACGCTTGTCGAGGAAGGGCTGGATGTCGGCTTCGGACAGCGACAGCCGCGGCGGGCAGCCGTCAACCACGGCGCCGAGCGCGGGGCCATGGCTTTCCCCCCAGGTCGTGAAGCGAAGGACGCGTCCGAAGCTGTTGAAACTCATATTTCCCTCTCCCCTTGGGGGAGAGGGAGGGGCCCGCGCGGCGCAGCCGCGTGGGAGGGTGAGGGATCGCCCGCAAAAACAATCTCGATCGCCCGGCAAACGCCCCCAAGATTGGTCATCACCTCTCGGTTCGTGAAACGCAGCACCCGATATCCTTCTCGCGCCAGAAATTCCGTTCGCCGCGCGTCATAGTCGATTTGCGCCGCATGGCTATCGCCATCGACCTCTATCACCAGTCGGGCCGATTGACAGGCAAAGTCGGCGATGAAAGGACCGATCCGTTGCTGGCGACGAAACTTGAAACCGCTTAGATTGCCCGCACGAAGCACAGACCAGAGTTTCTTTTCGGCCGGCGTGGAATCTCGGCGCAAACGGCGCGCCCGATCGACGGTGCCGTCGCGCATATCGAAACGACTCTTCGTCACGCCCTCTCCCTCCCATCGCTTCGCGACGGGCCCCTCCCTCTCCCCCAAGGGGAGAGGGTTCTAGACAAGTGCGATATCCGGCGCGTCTTCCTGTTTCATTCCGACGGTGTGGTATCCGGCATCGACATGGTGCGTTTCGCCGGTGACCCCGCTCGCCAGATCGCTGAGCAGGTACAGCGCCGAACCGCCAACATCGTCGATCGTGACATTGCGGCGCAGCGGTGCATTATGTTCATTCCACTTCAGGATCAGGCGAAAATCGCCGATCCCCGACGCGGCGAGTGTCTTGATCGGGCCGGCCGAAATCGCGTTCACGCGCACCCCCTGCGGGCCATAGTCGTTGGCGAGATATTTGACGCTGGTTTCCAGCGCCGACTTCGCCACGCCCATCACATTGTAATGCGGGATCACCTTTTCGGCGCCATAATAGCTCAAGGTCAGCAGCGAGCCGCCGCCGTTGCCGGTTTCGGGATCGAACGGTGTCATCATCGACGCCGCGCGCTTGGCGACCGCGGTAAAGCTGTAAACGCTGATGTTCATCGTCATCAGGAAGTCGTCGAGCGTCACATCGGCATAATGGCCGCGCAGCGCCTCCTTGTTGGTATAGCCGATCGCGTGCACGACGAAGTCGATCGTCGGCCAGCGCGCCGACAGCGTCGCAAACGCCGCATCCAGATTGTCCATATCCGACACGTCGCAGTCGATCAGGAAATCGCAGCCGAGCTCGTCGGCGAGCGGCTTCACCCGCTTGAGCATCACATCGCCCTGATACGAAATCGCCAGCTCCGCACCATGTGCGTGCAGTGCCTTGGCGATGCCCCACGCCAGCGACTTGTCGTTGGCGAGCCCCATGATCAACCCGCGCTTGCCCGTCATCAGACCCGTCATTCTATTTCTCCGGCCTTTTTGGCTTCAAACATTACATCGTCGATGCGCCCAATAGCGTCATGGCCCAAATCCTCAACCTCGACGAGTGCGGCGTTGAGTTCGGCGCCCATCACCATACCCAATCCGACGAGGTAGAAAAAGAACAGCGCGACCATCACCCCCGCCAGGCTGCCATAGGTCGCATCATAGCTGAGCAGGCTGGCGAGCAGCGGCGGCAACGCGAGCGTCACGCCGATCCACCATAGGGTGGTGAACAGCGCGCCCGGCCATTTCGGGCATTGCTTCAGCCGCCGGTATTTCGACGGGGTCAGGCTGTAGAACAGCATGTAGATGGCAAGGAACAGCCCGAGCCCTGACACGCCGCGCGAAATCGCGACCACGCCCACGGCCTGATATTGTTCGGGCAGGACGCGGCTGACAAATTGTTCGACCCCGACGATCAGCACCTGCATGCTGAACGACAGCAGCATCAGCACGACGGCGCCGGTGATGATGCCGATCGACAGCAGCCGGTAATGGAAAAAACCCTTGCTGAAATGGGTGCCATAGGCGCGGCGCAATATGTCGCGCACCGTTTCGATCAGGCTGCCGACCGTCCACAGCGCGACGAGCGCGCCGAGCCACAGGAAAATGCCGGTGCGCGCGGTCATCACTTCGCGGATCGGCCCCGCCAGCGCGCTGGCGACCGACGGCGGCATGGTCGAGAACACCGCCTCGATCGCCGCCTCACCCCCGACACTGCCGCCGATCAGCGAAAAGGCGGCGGCGAGCAGGATGAAGAAGGGAAACAGGGCGATCAACGCCAGATAGGCGAGATTGCCGGCGTGGATGAACCCGTCGGTATAGGTACCGACGACGACGCGGCGGACGATATGAAACGCCCGCGTCCCCGGACCGAGCCGCTGACGACCGGCATCAAATACGCCCTGCGCCCGCGCGCGCAGTTTGATCCGCTTGGCGCGTTCGGCGCGCGCTTCGGGCGAATGCGGCGAATGACCCTCGGCCAGAAACTCTTTGCCGACTTCCTCGGTAACCTGTTTGGCCAGCGCATCCGCCGCCTTTTGATCGGCCCTCTCAGTCACGCATCACACGCCGAGGTCGGCCCGGACCGCGCGCGGATCGGTCCATCCGCCGAGCAGCGCGACCAGCGCATCGTCGTCCGCGGGCAGGTCGATCATCAACCGCACCAGCTGATCGCCGCGGTCGCCGCCCTTCTGGCTGAACCCCTTGCCCTTCAGCCGCATGACCTTGCCCGACGTCGATCCCGCCGGGATCGACAGCATCACCGGGCCGTCGACCGTTGGCACCTTGATCTTGGCGCCCTTGACCGCCTCGTTCAGCGTCACCGGCAGGTCGAGGCGGATGTTGGCGCCTTCGCGCACGAAGAACGGATGATCCTTGACCGTGATCGTCACGATGCCGTCGCCGGTGCCGCCCGGCCCCGCCTGCCCCTTGCCCGCCAGCCGCATCTGGGTGCCGGTTTCGACCCCGGCCGGCAGTTTCAGGTCGATCGTGCCGCCGTCAGCGAGCGAAATGCGCTGCGGCGCCTGGGTCGCGGCGTCGACGAACGACACCGCCAGGCGATAGGCGACATTGGCGCCCTTTTGCGGCGGCGCGCTGCGACCGCCAAAGCCGCCGAACCCGCCGCCCGCCGCGGCACCACCGCCACGCCCGAACAGGCCTTCAAAAATGTCGCCGAAATCGGCGCCCTCGTTGCCGAAACCGCTGAAACCGCCCGGCCCGGTCCGCTGATCGCCGCGGAACCCGCCGCCACCGCCATAGCCGAACGGCATCGCCGGATTGCCGTCGCCGTCGATCTCGCCGCGGTCGAACTGCGCCCGCTTGGTCTTGTCGGACAGGATGTCATACGCCCGCGTGACCTCGGAAAATTTCTCCGACGCCTTCGGATTGTCCTTGTTCTTGTCGGGGTGCAATTGCTTGGCGAGCTTGCGATAGGCCGATTTGACCTCGGCTTCGCTCGCGCCTTTTGCGACGCCCAGGATGGAATAGGGATCTGCCATGGTGTTCCTGTAGCCCGATAAGTGATTGGCCGGGAAGGCCCGATTGCGCGTCGATGTGGTAATGTGTCGCCAAACGGTCAAGTTCCGCCTTTCGCGTCATCGCGCGCCGCATTATGACCGGGCGGATGAGCGATGACCCCTTTGCCCTGTTCGATCGATGGTTCGCCGACGCGCGCGCCAGCGAGCTCAACGACGCCAATGCGATGGCGCTCGCGACGACCACCGCCGATGGTCACCCGTCGCTCCGCATGGTGCTGCTCAAGGGGCATGGCCCCGACGGGTTTGTGTTTTACACCAACCTCGACAGCCGCAAGGGCGGCGAGCTGGCGGCGAACCCGCATGTCGCGTTGCTGTTTCACTGGAAATCGCTGCGGCGGCAGATCCGCATCGAAGGGCCGGTGAGCCCGGTCGACGATGCCACCGCCGACGCCTATTTCGCGACGCGCGGCCGCGACAGCCAGCTCGGCGCCTGGGCGAGCGACCAGTCGCGCCCACTGGCCGATCGTGCGACGTTCGAGGCGCGTTTTGCCGCCATGCAGGCGCGGTTCGACGGACAGGATGTCCCCCGCCCGCCGCGCTGGTCGGGATGGCGGGTGACCCCCGCCGCGATCGAATTCTGGCAGGACCGCGCGCACCGGCTGCACGAACGCACCCTGTTCACCCGCACCGGCGATAGCTGGTCGAGCGGGATGCTCTATCCATGAGCGCGGCGCGGCGGCTACCGATCAGCCAGGTCGATGCCTTTGCCGATCGCGCCTTCACCGGCAACCCCGCCGCGGTGATGCCGCTCGAGGAATGGCTGGGCGATGGCGTGCTGCAGGCGATCGCGGCCGAGAACAACCTCGCCGAAACCGCCTTCCTGATCCCCGATGAAAGCGGCGAGGCCGATTATGAGCTGCGCTGGTTCACCCCGACGGTCGAGGTCGCGCTGTGCGGCCATGCGACGCTGGCCAGCGGCCATGTGCTGTTGTCGGCGGCGCCGTGGCGGCAGGAGATGCGCTTTCGCACCCGCAAGGCCGGGATCTTGCAGGTCGCCCGCAATGGTGACGACGAGGGGTATCGGATGGCGCTTCCCGCTTATCCGCCTGCGCCCAAGGCCATGCCCGACATCGTCCGCGCCCTCGGCGGCGATCCGGCGGACACGCAATGGCACCCGGGCGGCTATGCGATCATCGCCTATCGCGATGCGGCGAACGTCCGCGCGCTGACCCCCGATTTCCGCGCGCTTAAGGACGGCGGCGACGTGCTGTATATCGCGACCGCGCCCGGCGATGGTGATCCGTCGGGTGCCGATGTCGTCAGCCGTTGCTTCGCGCCGGGTGCCGGGATCGACGAGGATCCGGTGACCGGATCGGCGCATAGCGTGCTCGCCCCCTATTGGGCGGCACGGCTGGGGCGCGATGCTTTCGCGGCGTATCAGGCGAGTGCCCGCGGCGGCCATGTCGGTTGCCGCCTCGACGGCAGCATGGTCGAACTGACCGGTCGCTGCGTCACGACGCTGGTCGGCGACTTCCTGCTATAAGACGAAACTTCGGTCGGCTTTCGACCGGCAGACGACATTCGATTCCCCATCACTTCGTCATGCCCGCGAAAGCGGGAACCCAGTCCGACGTTGCTGCTGGGTTCCCGCTTTCGCGGGAATGACGAGGGTGGGTGATGTCCGCTCCCCACCCCAAAGCGGACATCCGCCGCTCAAAAAAAACGCTGTCCTACATTATTCCGCTGTGTCAGCCTTCATCCTGCTCTTTCATTTGGTAGATAATGCGGTCCCGGCCTGGCGTGCGGCGCGACCACGGCAAAAGGTGCCGGGCGCGCCCAGCACGCCGCGACGTCCAAATCAGGCGCTGCACTAGGCTGAACTTTCCTGAACTTTGGGCGATCGGCGCCCGGCGTGGCCCGCGCCGGTCAAAGCGCTGCGGTCAAATCCGCGAGATGGCGGCGCAGCGCCGGAAACTGGTCGCCCTTGGTGACCCCCAGCCGGACGATCGTCACCCGCTGCGATGGCGACACGATGATATATTGCCCCTGATGACCGATGCAGGCGAACAGGTCGTTCGGCCCACGGTCGGGCCATAGCGCGGCTTGGGCGCCTGCCGGGCGGGCGCGGTTGAGCCAGATATGCCCGCCATAACCGCGGTCGTTCGCCGACGGGCTGAGCATGAAGTCCATCCAGCTTTCGGGCAGCAGCCGCTGGCCGTTCACCACGCCATGATTGCGCAGGAATTCGCCGAAACGCGCGTAATCGCGCGCCGTCGCGTGCATGATCGAGCCGCCGATCATCGTGCCGCTGGCGTCGAATTCCGGCGTCAAACTGGTCATGCCGAGCGGTTCGACAAGGCGGCCCGCGATGAATTCGCGCATCGCGTCGCGCCGCGCCGCCGGACTTTGCGACGGGGTCAGCGTGTCGGCCAGGATGTCCGACAGGATGACGCTGGTCGCCGAACTATAGTTGAAGATCTCGCCCGGCTGGGCCGCCGCGGGTTTCGCCTCTGCAAACCCCGCCATGTCGGGGGCGCCGCCGCCGAACAGCATCGCAACGGTATCGCCCCGCCACACCGGATCGCCATTTTCGACATGCTCGAGCCCTGCCGACATGTGGAGCAGATGTTTGAGGGTGATTGCGCCGCGCGGATCGCCGCTGCGCTGCCACGCCGCCACCGGCGCCGGTCCGTCGAGCGCCAACTGCCCGTCGGCGACAAGGAAACCGGTCAGCACCGCGGTGATGCTTTTCGCCATCGACCAGCTGATCAGCTTGGTTTCGGGGCCGAAGCCCGCGGCATAGCGTTCGTAGATCGGCTCGCCGTCGCGCAGGATGAACAGCGCGCGTGTCTGCCCGACATCGTCGGCATCGATAAACAGCGCGTCGGCGCGCGCCTTGATCGCGGCGGGCAAGGCGGGCAGCGGTTGCAGCGTATCGGTGGCGGCCACGCCGTCGAGCGACGCGCCGAACTTCGGCGCGGGCGACGCAGGCGCAATATTGCCCTGCCCCGCCGCCTGCGCCAGCGACAGGGCCCCGAGCATCGCGAGAGCGGCACTTGCCAGCAGCCGTTTTTTCGTGATCATGGGACCAGTGACTAGCACCAACCCGACCGGTCCTTCAACGGGCGAGACGCCGACCGCGGCACCGCCGCCCGAAACACCGGCCGGAACGCCGCCGCCGCCGCGCAAAAAGCCCAGTCGCTGGGGCGGTTGCCTGCCCTGGGCGCTGGTGGCCGCCGTGCTGTTCGCCCTCTTTGCTATCTGGAAATTTCCGTCGTTCAAGGCGCAGGCCGAACTCGGTTCGGCCTATGCGGCGCGGGTCGGCTGCTCGTGCCGCTATGTCCAGGGGCGCAGCCTGGACAGCTGTCAGAGCGATTTTGAACCCGGCATGGAAATGGTGTCGCTGAGCGAAGACCCGGCGACCACGACGGTGACCGGCAGCGTCCCCCTGCTCGCGTCCCGCAGCGCGCGCTATACCGGGGTCAGCGGCTGTTTGCTGCGGCCGGAAAACTAACCCGCGAGGCGGCGGGCGGCGAGCGCGATTGCCGCCGGAACCCCGAACACGAGCAGGCCGATCATCGCTTCCTCGGCCCAGCCGTAACCGGCGTAAAGGACGCCGACGAGCAGGTTGCCGACCGCGACGACGAACCACAGGATCAGGAAAATGCGCGTCGCCCGCGCCGCGTAGCGGATCGTCAGCCGCAGCACGGCCAACAGCGCCACTCCGGCGAGCAACATGATCGCGGTGTGCGACATCGCTTATTCCTCCCAGGCTGGCGGCAGAATGGCCGATATATGACGCCGTCGCCAATCGCCCGGCGACGTGCCCAGCTTGCGGCGAAAGATCGCGCACAGATGCGCATGGCTGGAAAAGCCGGTGGCAAAGGCGATTTCGGCCACCGACAACGGTCGGTGCATCAGAAACCAGCAGGCGCGGCGGAGCCGTTGGCGCAGCATATATTGGGCCGGTGTATATCCTGTCGCGCGCGCGAAATGGACGATCAGGCTGTTCACCGACATGCCCACTACGGCCGCCATTTCCTCGACGGTCAGCGACAGTTCGAGCTGGGTCTGGATATAGGCCATCAGATCGTTGATCCGCTGGGTTACCGCGGGCGGGGCGGGGCGAACGACCATCGTTTCCAGCGTTTTGGCCAGGATCGTGATCAGCGGATCGACCGCCGCGCCATCCCCCGCGGCGACGGCGCGCACCAGCGCCGCCAGCGTCGGGTCATAATGGCCCGCCAGCGCGCGCATGTCGGGCGCCACCACCAGCCGCGCGGCGGGAATTTCAACCTCGATATAGCGAACTCCGCCGCCTTTGGCAGTGCCATGATAGCGACGCCCGGCGGGCGCCAGCCACATCTCGCCGGGCAGCGGATCGCCCAGCGACGTGCGCTGGTCATCGAGCCATGTTTCAAGCCAGTGATAGCTGCCCGCTTCGTACAGATACAGCACATGGACATCGCGTTCGATCGTCCAATTCACTGGCCCGTCGATCCGATCAACGATCGAGGCGACCCTGAGTCCTCCCACTTCCATGACACGAGTATGGCAAGTTGGGGAGAATGTGAAAGCCTGACATTTGCACCAAACCTATGGTTAACTCGCCCCTCCAAAATCTTCGGATGACGGCAGAAAATGGGGGAAAACTGCCGTTGGACAGACCCTTTCGCGTGTCATCGATACGCCTTACCAGCCCCCCCCAGGCGGGCGGCGAACACGCCGCCCGCCACCCTTTTTTGGGGCAAAAGGATATCGCCGCGATCAGCCCTTTGTCAGAAAGTCGTCCATCGCGGCATTAACGGCATCCGGCGCCTCCCACGGCACGAAATGGCCGCAATCGGCGACATGCACGATCCGCACATCGGGGACGAGGTCGGCGATCCCGTCAAGATTGCATGGCGGCAGCGCAACATCGTCGAGCGCCCAGACCACCAGCGTCGGGATGGTGAGTTTGGGAAACGGCATCGCGGGCGGCTCGACATAGGGTGCGTCCATCGCCGGGACGATCGCGGGTGAGCCGCGGTACCAATTGATCATCGCGCGGCAGGCGTCGCGGTCCTCCCAATCCTTAAGCAATCGCGCAATCTCGTCAGGCGGCTGGATGCCGCCGCTCGGCACCCTCCCGGCAAAGGCGTGGGCGAGGATCCCGGCGATGCCATGCTCCTCGATCATCGCGTCGCTCGCCGGGTCGCGGAAAATGCTGATATATTGGCTCGCCGCGCGCTGCTGTTCATTGGTGAACAGCAGGCGCTGAAAGATTGCCGGATGCGGGGCATTGGCGATGACCGCGCGGGTCACGCGCCCCGACCACGCCGGATGCAGCCCGTTCGGCTGGCCGCCGAGCGCCACCCCCCAGGCAATCGCGCCGCCCCAGTCGTGGCCGACGATCGTGAACGCGCCGACGCCGAGCGCGTCGGCGAGGGCAAAAATATCGGCGATCAATTTGTCGGGGGTATAGGATTCGGCGTCCTGCGGCTTCGACGATCCGCGATAACCGCGCTGATCGGGAGCGATGCAGCGGAAGCGGGTCGCGAAATGCGGCAACTGATACCGCCAGGTGCGGTGCGATTCGGGAAAGCCGTGGAGAAAGATCAGCACCGGCGCATCGCGCGGGCCGATGTCGACGACGTCGAGTTCGACCCCGGCCGAGAGCTTCACGCGCTGCTGTTCGAAATCGCCGGTCATCGGCATCGCTCCCTTGGGCTGCTTTGGTTTCTTTTCAAAACCAATCTGGCGGGGATCGTTGCGGCTGGCAAGTAGGCACAACCGTGCGTTACCCAGGACATCCGGTGAGAATTGTCCGCCTTTGGGATGGGGGGCGGCCTTACGCCCTCCTCGTCATTCCCGCGAAAGCGGGAACCCAGTTGCGACGCTGGCTCGCTGGGTTCCCGCTTTCGCGGGAATGACGAAGTGACGAGAGAACGTCCGCAATCGGTCGCTAGCCGCCATTCCGCTTCTCGCTACGCCCCGAGTTTGCCGTCTCGCTAAGGATAGCTCACGGTTTTCGGCACCTCGGGGATCGGAATAAATTCGTCGCTGTCGCCGGGGACGAGCGGAAATTTGCCGTCTTTCCAGTCATGCTTCGCCTGATTGATGCGGTCGCGCGACGAGCTCACGAAATTCCACCACACGTGGCGCGGGGTCGGGAACGCTTCGCCGCCAAGCAGCATCACGCGCGCGTCGGTGTCGGCGCGCAGCGTCATCACCTGCCCGGGTTTCAGGATATAGAGGCTGTAACGGGCGAGCCGTTCGCCATCGAGGCTCGCGTCGCCGAGCGCCACCAGCACCGCCCGCTCGTCGGCCTCGGCTTCGATCGGGATCGCCGCGCCCGCGTTCATCAGGATATCGGCATAGATGGTCGCGGCATGCTGGGTGATCGGCGACGCCTTGCCCCACAGGCTGCCCATGATCACCCGCGCCGACACGCCACCATCCTCGATCAGCGGCAAATCCTCTTTCGCAACATGCTCGAACGCCGCGTCGATCTCTTCCTTGCCATCGGGCAGCGCGAGCCAGGTCTGCATCCCCGAAATGCCCGATCCGGTGGCGCGTTCGGCCGCCGGGGTGCGTTCCGAATGGACGATGCCGCGGCCCGCGGTCATCAGGTTGCAAGCCCCGGGGCGGATCGTCGCCAGCGTGCCCAGGCTATCGCGATGCTCGATCGCGCCGTCGAACAAATAGGTGACGGTCGCAAGGTTGATATGCGGATGCGGGCGCACGTCCATGCCCGCGCCGATGTCGAAATGCGCCGGGCCGAACTGGTCGACGAAGATGAATGGCCCGACCATCGTGCGCGATTTACTGGGCAGCGTCCGCCGCACCTCAAAGGCACCCAGATCGTGAGTCGAGGGGGTGATGATTTGCATCGGTCAGTCCAGCCTTTCCAGCGTTCGCCGTGTCTTTGCGGTTTCGACATTGCCGGTGTTCAGCGTCGATCGCGGTTCGAGCAACACGACATGACATTCGCCGTCCAGCGCCTCGGGACAATGTTCGACACCATGCGGCACGATGATGAACTCGCCGGGTTCGACGATCACATCACCGGTTCGCAATCCCATCTTCATTCGCCCGGCAACAACGAGGAATAATTCATCCTCTATATCATGGTGATGCCAGTCGAACTTGCCGTCGAGCTTGACCAGCTTGATCTGGAAATTGTTGATGTCGCCCGCGATGTGCGGGCTCCAGGCGTCGGAGATTTTCGCAAAGGCGGCGGCAAGATTGACCTTGGCGACCATCGTCATTCCCCCGGCGCGCGCGCCTTGATCGCCAGCGCATGGACGCGCTGCCCGGGCAGGTCGCCGAGCGCCTTGTTCACCGTGCGCTGGCGGGCGACGCGGTTCATCCCGGCAAAGCCCGCCCATTCGATGGTCAGACTGAAATGCGATTCGCCCGATCCATCGTCGCCGGCATGGCCATGATGGCTCGCGCTATCGTTGCTCAGGATGAAATTGGCGTCGGGAAAAGCTGCGCTGAGCAGGCTTTCCATCTCTTGTTGCACGGGGCCATTGCTGCTCATGGGGTTGACCATAAGCGCTCCGTCGCCAAATTATAAGGCCTCTCCAGCACCTCGAAAGCGCATTTTGCCCACGTCCCCCCGCCCCAACCGTTTTCATGGCCGCGTTTCACGCGACGAGCCCTGCGCCGCGCCCGGATGCCGCGAAGCCGGCGAGTTTCGCGCCCCACTGTCGTGGACCCGCTCGCCCGATGGGCCGCCGCAATATCGCTGGCTATGCCTCGACCATGTCCGCGAATTCAACGCCGGCTATAATTTTTTCGAGGGCATGAGCGCCGACCAGATCATGGCGGCGCAGTCACCGACCGCCGGCTGGGAGACCGAAAGCCGCACGTTCCGTGCTGCGGGCAGCGCCGACCTGCCGCCGCGCTGGGCCGATTTCAAGGATCCGATCGACGCGCTGGGCGCGCGCTTTCGCCAGCGGATGGACGAGGCGCGGCGCGAGGCGGCCAACCCCGCCCTGTCGCGCGAGGAACATGCGGCGATGCAATTGCTCGGCCTGCCCGCCGATGCCGACCGCGCGACATTGCGGCGGCGTTACAGCGAGCTCGTCCGGCGCTATCATCCCGACCGCAACGGCGGCGACCGCAGTTTCGAGTCGCGGCTGGGCAAGGTCGTCGCAGCGTATCAGTTGCTGCGCAAGACTAAGGCCTTTGCGTAGGGAGAGCAGGGATGACCGAACTCGACAAAGCGCGTATCGACGTGGTCCGCCGCCATATGGCGCTCGAGATCACCCATGATTGGGACGGCGTCATCGCGACCTTCGATCATCCGCGTTACGAATTGCTGGGACCGGGAACGATCTTTGACGGCGAGGCGGCGGTGCGATCCTATTTCGCCGCGTCGCGCGAACCATTTCCCGATCAGGCGAATGAAGTGATCGCGATTGCCGCCGACGGCGCGACCGACACGGTGCTGGTCGAATTCTGGCTGACCGGCACCCATCTTGGCCCGCTGAAGCTCGGCCCGCGCACGATCGCGCCGACGGGCAAGGCGTTCCGCATCCGGATGGCGGCCAGCTTTGTCTTCGCCCCGGACAGCGACAAGATCATGTGCGAGCGCCCCTATTACGACCAGTCGGCGGTGATGAAGGCGCTCGGCCTGCTTTGAAAAGGCGTTGCAAGCTGAAACCGACGCCTATACCGCGCTAGCCGAAGCGCCGAGCGACCGGCGACTCTCTCCCGACCGTCCTCGCTGGATCTTTGACATGACCGATATTCCGAACAGCCTTCCCGATCACCACGGCTCGACGCTGCTTGCGGCGCCCGATGTCGAGGTCGATGCACGCGAGCTGTTCGGGGTCGATATCGATATGAAAGTACCGGCGTTCAGCGAGGCGGACGAGCGTGTCCCCGACCTTGACCCAGCCTATGTCTTTGACGGCGACACCACGCTCGCGATCCTGGCGGGCTTCAAATACAACCGCCGCGTGATGGTGCAGGGCTATCATGGCACCGGCAAATCGACCCATATCGAACAGGTCGCGGCGCGGCTGAAATGGCCGTGCATCCGCGTCAACCTCGACGCGCATATCAGCCGTATCGACCTGGTCGGGCGCGATGCGATCGTGCTGCGCGATGGGCAGCAGGTCACCGAATTCCGCGAAGGGTTGCTCCCCTGGGCGCTGCAAACCCCGACCGCGCTGGTGTTCGACGAATATGATGCAGGGCGCCCCGATGTGATGTTCGTGATCCAGCGGGTGCTGGAGACCGAGGGCAAGCTGACGCTGCTCGACCAGAACCGCGTCATCCGTCCGAACCCGCATTTCCGCCTGTTCTCGACCGCGAACACCGTCGGGCTCGGCGACACCAGCGGGCTGTATCATGGCACGCAGCAGATCAACCAGGGCCAGATGGACCGCTGGAACATCGTCGTCACCCTGAACTATCTGCCCGCCGCGACCGAAAGCGCGATCATCCTGGCCAAGGTGCCGAACACCGACGACACAACGGTCGCCAATATGGTCAAGGTCGCCGACCTGTCGCGCCAGGGCTTTATCAACGGCGACATTTCGACCGTGATGAGCCCGCGCACGGTGATCAGCTGGGCGCAGAACACCGCGATCTTCAACAATATTGGCTTTGCCTTTCGGCTGACCTTCCTCAACAAATGCGATGAGGCCGAGCGGATGATCGTCGCCGAATATTATCAGCGCGTGTTCGGCGAAGACCTGCCCGAAAGCGTCATCGGCAAGTGATGTTGCGCCGCCGCCTGATGGTGGCAACCGCTGCCCTGACCCTGTCGGGCTGCATCGCTGCGGTCGATTATGGCAAGGTTCGCCACGCCGATTATGTCGCCGATCCGCGCTGTTCCGCCCAGCCCGGCGCGGTGGTCGACGGCGAGGCGCTGCCGCTGTTTTTTGCGACCAGCCGCCTGCCCGACTGCCGCACGCCCGACATCAGCCTGCTGCGCCACCGCGGCGACAAGATTCGCTATGGCCGCTTTGCCGCGCCGGGCGAGATCGAGGTGGCTGGCAAGAAAAAGCTGCGGACCCCGATGGCGTTCCAGAACTCAGCCGACTGGTGGACGGCCCTGCAGGCCGAAACCGACCGGCGGCAGGGGCGCGTCCTGCTGTATGTCCACGGCTATCGCGAGACGTTCGAGACGACATCAAAGGACGCCGCGCAGATCGCGCGGATGACCGGGTTCGACGGGCCGGTGATTGAATATAGCTGGCCATCGCAGGGCGAAGTGCTGAGCTATGCGGTCGACGAGACCAACATGTATCACGACGTCCGCAATTTCCGCGACTTTCTGAAGACGCTGGCCGAGCGGCCGTGGGTCAAGGAAATCGTCGTCGTGTCGCACTCGCTGGGCGCGCGGCTGGTCATCCCCGCAATCTCCTACGTCGACCGCGCGTCGAGCAGCGCCGACAGCAGCAACATCTCGAACGTCATCCTGGCGTCGCCCGACATCGACCGCGAAACATTCGAACGCGACATCGAGGAAGAGGTGCTGTCGCCGCGCCGCGTCGCCAACGACCGGCGAATCACCGTCTATGTCTCACACGCCGACAAGGCGCTGGCCGCATCGCGCGCGCTGCACGGCTATCCGCGGCTCGGCTCGCCCTATTGCTTCGATCCGTTCGAGGCCGCTGACCTGAAGGCCAAGGGGCTGCCGGTGCGTTGTTACCCGGTCTCGCGCGCCGGGCTGACGATTGTCGACACCACCGACGTATCGCGCAGCGCGACCGGGCACAGCAATTTCCTGCGCAGCGCGATCGCGTGCCGCGATTTTGCCGATGTCGTGGCGGGCAAGCGGGCGCGGCCCGAACGTATGGCGACGCATCTGGCGCATGTGTTTCGCTTGCTGCCCGATCCGGCCGACCCTAAGCCCGATGACGAAGCGATCTGCAACCGCGTCCCGGTGCCCACCGCGCCCTAAAAGCCGCACATGATCGCGGCATTGGCGAGCCAGACGACCGGCCCCGCCCCGGTCCACAGCCACAGGCCGCCGACCGCGATGAGCGCGAACAGCGCCAGTGCGATCCCGTCCTGCCGCGGCAACCTCACGCCGGTTGCAGCCGTCTGACGGGCGCGTCGGCGATCGGCAGATGGACCAGTCCGGCGAACAGCCCGAGCGCGATTGATATGCCCCAGGCGATATTATAGCTGCTGGTGGCGTCGAAGATCAGCCCCGCCATCCACGCGCCGAAAAAGCTGCCGACCTGATGGCTCAAAAACACGATGCCATAGAGCATCGAGAGATAGCGGATGCCAAAGATGCGCCCGACGATGCCGCTGGTCAGCGGCACGGTGCCGAGCCACAGGAACCCCATCGCCCCCGCGAACACCAGCGCGCTGGCGTGGGTGAGCGGCACGAACAGGAACAGCGCGATCACCGCCGAGCGCGCGGTGTAGAGCGCCGACAGGACATATTTCTGGCGCAGCACGTCGCCGGCGCGGCCGAAGATATAGGAACCGAGGATGTTGAAAAGCCCGACCAGCGCCAGCACCTGCGCCCCGATCGCGATCCCCAGCCCCTTGTCGTCGAGATAGGCGGGCAGATGCGTCGCGATGAAGGCGATGTGGAAACCGCAGACGAAAAAGCCGGCGTTGAGCAGCCAGAAACCGCTGTGGACCGACGCTTCGCGCAGCGCCTCGCGCGCGGTCTGTTCGGCCTCGGCGGCGAGGCCTGGCCCGCCATCGGTCCGCCCGGCGACCCCGATCGCGAGCAGCCCGCACAGCGCGACCAGCCCCGCCATGATCCACAGCGTCTGGTGATAGCCGACATCGCCGAGCAGCGTCGATGCCAGCGGCACGACGAGGAACTGGCCGAGCGAGCCGCCCGCGGTGACGATGCCGAACGCGCTGCTGCGCTTTTCGGGGCTGACGACGCGGCCGACGGCGCCGAGCACGACGACAAAGGTGGTCGCCGACTGGGCCATGCCGATGAAAATGCCGAAACTGATGTGCAGCCCGATCGCATCGGTCGCAAAGGCCGCGCCGATCAGCCCGAACGCGTAGAGCAGCGCCCCCGCGAGGACGACCCGCCCCGCGCCATGCTTGTCGGCAAGCGCCCCGACGAACGGCTGAACCAGCCCGAACAGCAGATTCTGCAGCGCCATCGCGAGGCCGAAGTCCGACCGGCTGATCCCGATATCGACGCTCATCTGCGGCAGGAACAGTCCGAACGACTGGCGCACCCCCATCGCCAGGGTGACAATGAAGGCGGCGCAGGCGATGACGATCCAGGGGCGTTTCATGGGGGAGTCCATATGCCGCGGATGCTCCCGCGTCCGCGCGAGGTCAAGCGAGCTTAGCTATATTCCCAAGAAGCCAAAAGCCGGGTAGCAAAGCCTGACCCTCCCCCTTGATGGGGGAGGCGGCGAGACTTGCGAACTTGTTCGCTAGTCGCAGCGGTAGGGGTGTGGTTGCGCCATGAAACGAACGCCGCCGGATGGTTCTACGGGGCGGGCTCGCCGATTGCGCAGCGGTAGGGGTGTGGTTGCGCCATGAAACGAACGCCGCCGGATGGTTCTACGGGGCGGGCTCGCCGATTGCGCAGCGAAATGACCGATACCGAACGGAAAATCTGGACATTGTTGCGTACCGCCTTTCCCGCTTGGCGCTTCCGCCGCCAAGTCCCAGTCCGTCAGTATATTACCGACTTCGCCAGCCACCGCGCCCGGCTCGTAATCGAAATCGACGCACCGCGCACGACGATAATCGAAAATGACGGCTATCGCGTCATCCGTTTCTGGAACAATGATGTGCTCGCCAATATTGACGGTGTTGCCACCCTTCTGACAAGGGCTTTGGCCGAGACCTCACCCCCACC
>NZ_SCOT01000045.1 GCF_005502465.1 Sphingopyxis sp. L1A2A | reverse complement strand
TGATCAAATCGGAATGGTGCGCAGCTTCAAATCGGAATGCTGCGCGAGATCACGTCGGAATGCTGCGCACGATCAAATCGGAACACTGCGCGTGATGACCTCGGAATCCGCACACGGCTTTGGCGGCAACGAACAAGGCCGATGTTGAACGCCTGAACGCCCGGTTAGGAACCGACAGGTTCGACCCCGGCTCACATTTCAGCAAACCCATGCCACCGGCATTGCGTAAGCGATTGACAGCGATATTCGAGCGGCGGGGTGCGACCCTGCCACCGTCCGCAAAGTCCCTGTCCGCAGCGAAGCTAGCAGTCCGGGCTTTCAAGGCTGGCGTCCTACCCACCGCAAAACCCTTTGGCGGCATTGGCAGCCGAACGGATGACACGTTGGCGATCGGACAGTGGACCTTTCCGATTGTTCGGCACGGCAACCGGGATTGCATCCGGGTGACAGCCGGGGGAACAACCCAGCGCATCGCTCTCGATATTGTTGAAGCGATATTGTCGGGTTTGCCGGGTGGGATTGGCGGGGGGAACTCTGCCCTTACTACTGCTTGCAGTATAGCAGATGTTGTCCACGGGCCTGAAATCGCACCCACCGACCCGCTGGCGGACATAATCTGCGGCAGAACTTGTCCGGCGCCAGAGCCGCTCAATAAATCTGCGGCAGATGTTGTCCACGGGCCTGACGACCCGCCCTCGTTGTCCGACCGCATCCGCGCGCTCCGCGCTTCCCCGGCGCCGACCTGCCCAGCCGCTCCCGCCGACTGCGACCCTTTGGACCTGTTCCCGGACAGCTTCTAAGCCGCTCAACCACATCGTGCGCCCGCCGCACTCCACGACCTGAAATCAAGCAATCGACGCGAGGCCCCGCCCGCGCGAACAACCACAAGGAAATCCTAAATATGACTACCAACCTCAACACACTTGCCGCCGAACTGGCGGACGCCAAGGCCGACCTCGCTCATTGGGAACGCCTGACCACCGCCGCCGACCGGGTGAAGGCCCTGTCCGCCTCTTTCGACAAGGCCCGCGCCGCCCAGATCAAGGCGGAGGAGGCAGAGGCCAAGGCCGCAAGCGAAGCGCGTTTCAATGGCCTGTCCAATATCCGCGTCACAGAGAACACCGGGCTTGCGGCATGTAGCGGGGGCGTCCTGCGGATGTCTTGGAACATCACTTGGACCGCGCCCCGGTTCGATACGGAAACCATGACTAGCCCACCGCGCCAGCACAGCGCCACCGGGTTCAACGCACTCAGCGCCAGCGTCATGGCGTTCCTGATCGAAAAGCACCCGGAACAAATCCCGGCAGCTATTATGGCGCTCGCCCCCGGTGACCCGGCAGCGGCAATGGAGGAATACTTCACGGCATTGCGCCGGGGCTACGTCAAGGGGAAGGCAGCAGCATGAGCCTCACGAGCCGCCAGCGCGCGACGTTCAACGCGGCAATGTGCCTGATACATGACAGCGGCCATGACGTTGCCGCCGTCGAGCGGGATATACAGGCGCGGCTGGGGAACGGCACTCCTCCGCGCAAAGCCTATGAAGGCGCGCTCAACAATTTCGTCGCCCGGACACCTAGCATGTTGGCGACCCTGCAACGAACGACGAAACTGATCGAAGCCAGCGACGACCGCACAGTGGCGAGATACAATGTCGCCTTGTCCCGCTACATCGAAACCGGCGACGAAAGCAGCATGAATGAAATCGCCCCGATGATCGCGGAGGACATGACCGCGCTTGCCGCGCGCAATGGCGAGACGGTCCCGGACTTCCCCCCGGAACTGGACGCGATGATTGCGGCAGGAACGGCAGCGGCGACACCCCCGTTGACCGAAATGTTCGGCAACCCGGCGAACGCTGCTCCCGCTACGTTCCAGTTTGCCGCATCGGGCGCGGCCAAGGTCATCGGGACGGAATAAGCTCGCAGGAGTCCGCAGGGACTCCCACAGCGGCAATCCGGGGTCGGGATAGGGAAACACCCTGCTCGACCCCGGACGACTCTGCACGGGGCTTAAAACGATTCTGCGGCCCTACAGCTTGAACGCCGGGATTTTTTCTAGCTCGCGAAGCACGACGTCGATTTCGTTTTCCCCATAGCGCCGGTTCATCTTGCCCGATGAATGGCCGGTCATGGCATCGACGGCGCGCTCCGATAGCTCATAGCGTTCCGCCAGCGTCACGAAGCGATGACGCCAAGCGTGATTGGGCTGCGGCGCGGTAACGCCTAGGGACCGCACCCAGTCCGCCAGCTTGGACCCCAGCCGGTTCGCTTGCCGGTTTATCGCATGATCGCTGCGGCGCTTCGCCGGGTCATAGAACAGCGGCCCCGCTTTGCGCTTCGCGACGAAGGTCAGGAAGCCCTGCTCTATCAGGTGCGGATGCAATGGCACGACGCGGGCGAGCTTGTTCTTAACGCTGCCCGCCTCTGGCGTGATGCGGATAGCGTGAACCTCCCCCAGCTTTATGACGTCCGCCTTGCGAAGCTGGGTCAGCTCATTCACCCGCGCCCCGGTGTAGCAAAGCAGCCATGGCACCCACCGCTTCGCATTCAGGAAGTCGTCGCCTTCCCGGCCCTCCCGGCCATTGCCGGTTGCGCCCAGCACCTTGCGGGCTTCGTCATCCGACATAGAACGGCTGCGCGTTTCGGCGACCTTGGGAAGCTGGACGGGCTTCACATCGCGGGCGGGGTTGCTGTCCAACAGGCCATCATCAACCGCCCAGCCCAGCACCACGTTGACCGCCGCAAGGTAGCTGCCATTGATCGTTTTCGCCGATAGTCGCTTGCCCCGGTATGTCTCCACGTCGCGCAGGTTATTGCGCCAGTCGATCAGGTGCCGGGGCGTCAACGCGGTGGCATCGTCGATCCCGGTGAACGCCACGAGCTTTTCTAGATACGTCCGCCACTGGGCAACCGTCTTGGCGCTTCTGCCCGGGATAGCCGCATATCGGTCGAATAGGTCCATCACGGAAACCCGCCGCGCGTCCCTTTCCTCTCTCGCCAGCCCGCGAGCGAAGGCAATGTCCTGCCGTTCGCGCGTCAACTCCGCAGCGGCGCCGCGTAGGACAAGCTGGGCAGCGAAAGCAGGGTCGGCCTCGGCCCGTGCCTCGGTCGCTTCCCTGTCCGCCTCATCAAGCTCCGCAGCCACAAGCGAGGCGCGTTCCATATCGTCGGCAATGGCTTGTGACCGGCGAACAGCATCGGCGCTCGCCGCAATGGGCGGGTCGGCCTTGGGAGCGGCCCCGCCGCCCCAGCGCGCGTCCTCAATGAGCTTGTCGGTCGCGTCCGCATAATCGCGCAGCCGCTTGGCCGCTTCGCGCCGATCCTTCGTTTGCAGAGAAAATTTCCACTCGATCCGGGTTTTGCCGGTCGCGGTTCGGAAATGGCCGATCAAATCGGGCGGGACCACACGGCGGAAATAATAGATCGCACCGACCTTGGTTTCATAGTCTCGCATAGCGTTTCCCATTGTTACACATGTAACAGTCAGGTGAGAAAAACGCTAGGTTTTGCAGCTACATCCCGCCATTTCAATGGCTTAGGATGTAATGGTGCCCAGAAGAGGACTCGAACCTCCACGACCTTGCGATCGCCAGCACCTGAAGCTGGTGCGTCTACCAATTCCGCCATCTGGGCACGGGGTAGGAGCGGGCGCTTAGCGGCGGGGCTGGCGACTTGTCAACTGCGGTGCGCGGGTCAGGGCACATTTTATCGCAAAGGTGCCGATTTCAGGCGATCGAACCGCCGTCGCCCCTTGCCCCCTGCCCCGCTTCGCGGCATGGGGAGGCCGTGCAGCGCGCCACGCGCCGCGTTCCAGAATCGATCACAGGCGGATGCAAATGCAGAAACTCGACGGGCAATTGATCACGGTGCTGGGCGGCGGCGGCTTCGTCGGCCGCTATGTCGTGCAGCGCCTGCTCGCGCGCGGCGCCCGCGTCCGCATCGCGCAGCGCACCCCGCGCGCCGCGACCTTCCTCAAACCGCTCGGCGGGCTTGGCCAGACGCAGTTCGTCGCCGCCGACGTCCGCGATGCCGCCAGCGTCGTCCGCGCGGTGCAGGGCAGCGACGCGGTGATCAATCTGGTCGGCGCCTTCGCCGACATGCAGGCGGTGCAAGCGGACGGCGCAGGCCATGTCGCCGCCGCGGCGAAAGCCGCCGGCGTCCGCGCGCTCGTCCATGTGTCGGCGATCGGCGCCGATCGGGACAGCGCATCGACCTATGGCCGCAGCAAGGGCGATGGCGAGGCCGCGGTGCGCGACGCCTTTCCCGCGGCCACAATCCTGCGCCCGTCGATCGTCTTTGGCCGCGAGGATCAATTCATCAATCGCTTTGCCGCAATGATCCGGATGGCGCCGGTGATCCCGGTTGTAGCGCCGAACGCGAAGTTCCAGCCGGTCTATGTCGGTGATGTCGCCGATGCCGTCGTCGCCGCGCTCGGCGATGGCGCCGCGAGCCAGACCTTTGAGCTTGGCGGGCCGCAGGTGCTGTCCATGGGCGAATTGCAACGCTGGATCGCCGATGCGATCGGCCGCTCGCCGCTGTTCGTCGATGTCCCCGATGTCGTCGCCGGGGCGCTCGCGTCGGGGTTCGGCTGGGCGCCCGGCGCGCCGATCACCAAGGACCAGTGGCTGATGCTGCAACGGGACAATATCGTTGCCGACGGCGCCGCAGGGCTCGCCGCGCTGGGCGTCCAACCGACGTCGCTCGCCGCGGTCGCCGACGATTGGCTGGTGCAATATCGCCGCCACGGCCGCTTTGCGGTCCAGAAGCCCGCCTGAGCCCGACCACCCGGGCTCCGCCCTGCCCCCGCCCGATCGCCGGGTTGCCCGGGGTGACCAACCCCAGGATAGCAAATGCACGACCTTGCAACCATCATCATCCTCGGCATCATCGAGGGGCTGACCGAGTTTTTGCCGGTGTCGTCGACCGGCCATCTAATCCTCGCCGCCGAACTGCTCGGTTTTACGGGCGACGGATCGGCGGCGTTCAAGATCTCGATCCAGCTCGGCGCAATCCTTGCGGTGCTCGTCGCCTATCGCCAGCGGTTCTGGAATGTCGGCATGGGGCTGCTGCGCGCCGATCCGCCGTCGATCGCCTTCACGCGCAACATCCTGATCGGCTTTCTGCCCGCGATGCTGATCGGGGCCGTTGCCTATGAAAACATCCGCGCACTGCTCCAGTCGCCGACGACGGTCGCGGTGGCGTTGATTGTCGGCGGCGTCGTGATTCTCGCGATCGAGCGGATGGTCAAGGTGGTGAAGGTCGACAGCGTCGAGGCGATGCCGCTTCGGACCGCAATTATCATCGGTATCGTCCAGTGTATCGCGATGATCCCCGGGGTCAGCCGGTCGGGCGCGACGATCATGGGCGCGCTGCTGATGGGGGTCGAGCGGAAGACCGCCGCCGAGTTCAGTTTCTTCCTTGCGGTCCCGACGATGATGGGCGCCACTGCCTATTCGCTGTGGAAAGACCGCGACATATTGGTGATCGACGACCTGACGGCGATCGCGATCGGGTTGGGCGTCGCTTTTGTCGTCGCGCTGGCGGTGGTCAAGGCATTGGTTGCGATCGTCGGTCGCTTTGGGTTCGCGCCCTTTGCCTGGTATCGAATCATCCTTGGCACGGTCGCGCTGATCTGGCTCGCCCTGCAATAGGTCCGATCCGGTATTAACTTTGAAAGATAGTTGCGCTCGACCTGTCACGCCACTGCATTGAGTGCAATTTTAGGACAGCAAACTTTCCCTAAATGCAATTTCGACCGTGACAGAGCCGGTCCGCCCATGCATTTGCCCCGCATCGAAGGGGAAATTGCATGGCTGCCGATCGCATGCTCCGGTTTGTGGAGCGCGAACAACATTATCCGGACAAAAGGTCCGCCGACGACCGCGCGCAGGATTTCCGCGAAATCGCCGAGCGCTATGCCGCGCCCGACGCTGACGAACAGGCCGCGCGCTGCTCGCAATGCGGCGTGCCCTATTGCTCGGTGCATTGCCCGCTGCACAACCATATCCCCGACTGGCTGCGGCTGACCGCCGAAGGGCGGCTGCGCGAGGCCTATGAGCTGAGCAACGCAACCTCGACGATGCCCGAGATCTGCGGCCGCATCTGCCCGCAGGATCGCCTCTGCGAAGGCAATTGCGTCATCGAATTTTCGGGGCATGGCGCGGTGACGATCGGCAGCGTCGAAAAATATATCACCGACACCGCCTGGGCCGAAGGGTGGGTCGAGCCGCTGCATCCGGGTACCGCGACCGGGCAGTCGGTTGGCGTCATCGGCGCCGGCCCCGCTGGCCTGACCGCCGCCGAATATCTCCGCGTCGCGGGGCATGAGGTGCATGTGTACGACCGCCACGACCGCGCCGGCGGGCTCCTCACCTATGGCATCCCCGGCTTCAAGCTGGAGAAAGACGTCGTGATGCGGCGCATCGACCGGCTGGTCGCGGGCGGCATCCGTTTCCATCTGGGCTTCGAGGTTGGCGGCGACGCGACGCTCGACGCGCTACGGCAGAAGCATGACGCGCTGTTAATCGCGACCGGCGTTTACAAAGCGCGCGAGATCCATGTGCCGGGCAACGAGGCCGAAGGCGTGATCGCGGCGCTCGACTATCTGGTCGCGTCGAACCGCAAGGGCTTTGGCGATGCGGTTCCGGCCTTCGACGACGGCTCTCTCAATGCCGCGGGCAAGCATGTGGTCGTCATCGGCGGCGGCGATACCGCGATGGACTGCGTCCGCACCGCGGTGCGTCAGGGCGCCAAGTCGGTGAAATGCCTCTATCGCCGCGACCGCGAGAATATGCCCGGCTCGCTGCGTGAAGTGTCGAACGCCGAGGAAGAAGGCGTCGAATTTGTCTGGCTGTCGGCGCCCGAAAGCTTCACTGCCGACAAGCGCGTCAAGCAGGTCGCGGTCGCGGGCATGCGCCTTGGCGCGCCCGACGCCAGCGGCCGCCGCGGCCCCGAGGTCGATCCCGGTCGCACCTTCGACCTGCCCGCCGACATGGTGATCAAGGCGCTGGGCTTCGATCCCGAAGAACTGCCGAACCTGTTCGGCGCCCCCGACCTCAGCGTTACCCGCTGGGGCACGCTGCGCGTCGATCATCAGACGATGATGACGAGTTTGCCGGGGGTTTTTGCGGCGGGCGACATCGTCCGCGGCGCCAGCCTGGTGGTGTGGGGCATCCGCGACGGCCGCGATGTCAGCGACCAGATGGCAAAGTGGTTGAAAGCCAAAGCGAAAAGCGAAAAGAAGGCAGCATGACCAACAGGGGAAGGAAAATCATGATGTCGACCTGGAAACATATGCTGCTCGCCGGCGCCGCCGCCATTGCGCCCGCCCACGCCTTTGCCGCGCCGACCGAAGCGCCACTGGCCGAAGTCGTCGCAACCGAGGACGCGCAAACCGAATATAGCAGCGAAGCCGCGATGGCCGACGCCAAGGCCAAGATGCAGAAGGAAATCGATCAGGTGATCGCCCTGATCGAGAAAATCTATGGCACCGACAAGCTGCCGCCGGTCGCCCCGGCGCAGCTCGCGCTGGCGCAGCAGACGACCGCGGCGCTGGTGCCGCCGGGCAGCCTCGAAAAGATGATCGACAATCTGTACGGCAAACTGTTCAAGGGCATATTGGGCGAGATGGGCGGCATGTCCGACCTGATGCTGTCGATCAAGACCGGGGTCGAAAGCGAAAAGATCGCGTTGCTCGACGAACCGAGCAAGACCGCGATCGCCGACATGCTCGACCCCTATCGTCAGCAGCGCGAGGATCAGGTGATGACGGTGATCAAGCCGCTGATCAGCGAAGCGCTGCGCGATATGGAGGCGCCGATGCGCAGCGGCATGGCCCAGGCCTATGCCCGCAAATTCACCGCGCAGCAGCTGACCGACATGAACGGCTTTTTCGCGACCCCAGCCGGCGGCGCCTATACCTCCGAATGGATGGCGTTGCAGGCCGACCCGCAGGTGATGCTGACGATGATCAAGGCGGTGCCGCCGCTGATCACCAAATTCATGGACCGCGCGCCCGCCATCGAAAAGGACATGAAAGAGCTGCCCAAGGAAAAGCAGCTCAGCGACCTCAGTGACGCCGAACTGACCAAACTCGCCAAGCTGATGAAGGTCGATGTCAAGGTGTTGAAGGAACAGCGCGACATGTGGACCGGCGACGCCGTCGACACGACAGCGGTCGACGCAGCTACCGACGAGCCGGCCTACGACGCGTCGGCCGACGCTGCCGTCGAAGCAGCAGAGGCCGCCGCCGATGCCGCCGCGTCGATCGATCCCGCCTTTGACCGCAACAACTGGTCGGCCGCTGACCGGAAGCGCGTCGAGGACGCGGAAGCCGCAATCGAGGCTGCGTCGGTCGGCGCAGTCGATGCCGAAGAGACGGCCGTCGCCAATGCGCGCAAGCGCCTACCCCCTTCCGCCGACTAGGCCACAGGACGAACGACATGACCCACTACCCCACCCCCGAGCACGCGCGGCTTGCCGAGCACGGCATGTATCGCCCCGACATGGAATCCGATGCCTGTGGCGTCGGCCTGGTCGCGGCGACCGACGGCAAGGCGTCGCGCCGCGTCGTCGAGGCGGCGATCGAAGCGCTGCGCGCGGTGTGGCATCGCGGCGCCGTGGATGCCGACGGCAAGACCGGCGACGGCGCGGGCATCCATGTCGACCTGCCGGTGCGCTTTTTCGACGATGCGATTGCGGCGTCGGGGCACAAGGTGCGCCCGAACCGCCTCGCGGTCGGCATGATCTTTCTGCCGCGCACCGACCTCGAGGCGCAGGAACATTGCCGCACGATCGTCGAGGCCGAGATCATCGACGCGGGCTTTACCATCTATGGCTGGCGCCAGGTGCCGGTCGACGTGTCGGTGATCGGCGACAAGGCGCAGCGCACGCGCCCCGAGATCGAGCAGATCATGATCGCCGGGCCGCTGCCCGACGAACAGTCGCTCGCCGAGTTCGAAAAGCAGCTCTATCTGGTCCGCCGCCGGATCGAGAAAAAGGTCATCGCCGCCCAGATCGCCGACTTTTACGTGTGCAGCCTGTCGTGCCGCTCGATCATCTACAAAGGGCTGTTCCTCGCCGAGAGTCTCGCCGATTTCTATCCCGACCTGACGAGCAAGCTGTTCGAAAGCCGCGTCGCGATTTTCCATCAGCGCTATTCGACCAACACCTTTCCGCAATGGTGGCTGGCGCAGCCGTTCCGCTGCCTCGCGCATAATGGCGAAATCAACACGATCCGCGGCAACAAGAACTGGATGAAAAGCCACGAGATCAAGATGGCCAGCCTCGCGTTCGGCGAGCATTCGGAAGACATCAAGCCGGTGATCCCCGCGGGCGCATCGGACACCGCCGCGCTCGACGCGGTGTTTGAAACCCTGTGCCGCGCCGGACGCGATGCGCCGACCGCGAAGCTGATCCTCGTTCCGGAGGCATGGGTCAACGAACCCGAAATGCCCGACGCGCACAAGGCGATGTATAATTATCTCGCCAGCGTCATGGAGCCATGGGACGGCCCTGCGGCGCTTGCGATGACCGACGGCCGCTGGGCGGTCGCGGGCATGGACCGCAACGCGCTCCGCCCGCTGCGCTACACGCTCACCGCCGATAATTTGCTCGTCGTCGGGTCCGAAAGCGGCATGGTGCTGCTGCCCGAAGCGAGCATCCGCAAGAAGGGCCGCCTTGGCCCCGGCCAGATGATCGCCGTCGATCTGGAAAACGGCACCCTCTACGAAGACCGTGCGATCAAGGACAAGATCGCGGGTGCGCATGATTATGGCGCACGCGTCAAAGGCTTCCGCACCATGGCCGACCTGCCCAAGGGCGGCAAATCGACCTTGCCGACCTTCGAGCGCAACGAGTTGCTGCGCCGTCAGGTTGCCGCAGGACTGACGATGGAGGACATGGAGCTGATCCTCTCCCCGATGGTCGAAGACGCGAAGGAAGCGATCGGGTCGATGGGCGACGACACCCCGCTCGCGGTCATCTCCGACAAGCCGCGCCACGTCGCGCAATTCTTCCGCCAGAATTTCAGCCAGGTCACCAACCCGCCGATCGACAGTCTGCGCGAACGGCATGTGATGAGCCTGAAGACGCGCTTTGCGAACCTCGCGAACATCCTCGACGAGAAAGGCCAGAGCGACCACGTCCTCGTCATCGACAGTCCCGTTCTCGTCGGCGACGACTGGGATCGGTTGCGCGCCTATTTCGGCGATGCGGTCGCCGACATTGATTGCACCTTCCCCGTCGGCGGCGATGCCGCGAGCTTGCGCGAGGCGATCGCGCGGGTGCGGCGTGAGGCCGAGGACGCCGTGCGCGCCGGGCGCAGCGAATTATTCCTGACCGACCAGAGCATCGGCGAGGATCGCGTCGGCATGGCGATGGTGCTCGCCGCCGCCGCCGTCCACACCCACCTCGTGCGCAAGGGGCTGCGCAGCTATGCGTCGATCAACGTCCGCTCGGCCGAGGTGCTCGACACCCACGCCTTTGCGGTGCTGATCGGGGTCGGCGCGACGACGGTCCACGCCTATCTGGCCGAAGCGGCGATCGCCGACCGGCACGCGCGCGGGCTTTTCGGCGGCGAATTGTCGCTGGGCGACTGTCACCTGCGCTTTCGCAAGGCGATCGACGACGGGCTGCTCAAGATCCTCGCCAAAATGGGGATCGCGGTGATCTCGAGCTATCGCGGCGGCTATAATTTCGAGGCGGTCGGGCTCTCCCGCGCGCTCGTCAACGACCTCTTCCCCGGGATGCCCGCCAAAATCTCGGGCGAAGGCTATCAGTCGCTGTTCATCAACGCGACCGAGAAGCATGAGGCGGCATTCGACCAGCGCGCCACCACGCTGCCCATCGGCGGCTTCTATCGCCAGCGCGCGGGCGGCGAGACCCATGCCTATTCGGCACAGCTGATGCATTTGCTGCAAACCGCGGTCGCGACCGATAGCTATTCGACCTATCTGCAATTTTCGCGCGGGGTCGCCGACCTGCCGCCGGTCTATCTGCGCGACCTGATGGAATTCAACTATCCGCAGCAGGGCGTCCTGCTCGACAGCGTCGAGGCGATCACCGAGATCCGCAAGCGCTTCGTCACCCCCGGCATGTCGCTCGGCGCGCTCTCACCCGAAGCGCATGAAACGCTGGCGATCGCGATGAACCGGATCGGCGCCAAGGCGGTGTCGGGCGAAGGCGGCGAAGCGAGCGAACGTTATCGCCCCTATGCCAATGGCGACAATGCCAACAGCAACATCAAGCAGATCGCGAGCGGCCGCTTTGGCGTCACCGCCGAATATCTGGGCGCCTGCGACGAGATCGAGATCAAGGTCGCGCAGGGTGCCAAGCCCGGCGAAGGCGGCCAGCTGCCCGGCTTCAAGGTCACAGAATTCATCGCGCGCCTGCGCCACGCGACGCCGGGCGTGACGCTGATTTCGCCGCCGCCGCACCACGACATCTATTCGATCGAGGATCTGGCGCAGCTCATCTATGACCTCAAGCAGATCAACCCGAAGGCGCGCGTCTGCGTGAAGCTCGTCAGCTCGGCGGGCATCGGCACCGTTGCTGCTGGCGTCGCCAAGGCGCACGCCGACGTGATCCTCGTCGCCGGCAACACCGGCGGCACCGGCGCCTCGCCGCAAACCAGCGTCAAATATGCCGGTACCCCATGGGAAATGGGGCTTTCCGAAGTCAATCAGGTGCTGACCCTCAACGGTCTGCGCCACCGCATCCGCCTGCGCACCGACGGCGGGCTCAAGACCGGCCGCGACATCGTCATCGCCGCCATCTTGGGCGCCGAGGAATATGGCATCGGAACCCTCAGCCTCGTCGCGATGGGCTGCATCATGGTGCGCCAATGCCACAGCAATACCTGCCCCGTCGGCGTCTGTACGCAGGACGAAAAGCTGCGCGCCAAGTTCACCGGCAGCCCCGAGAAGGTCATCAACCTGATGACCTTCATCGCCGAGGAAGTGCGCGAAATCCTTGCGAAGCTCGGCTGCCGCAGCCTCGACGAGGTGATCGGCCGCACCGAGTTGCTGCGTCAGGTCAGCCGCGGCGCCGAACATCTCGACGACCTCGACCTCAACCCGATCCTCGCCAAGGTCGACGCGCCCGACAACCAACGCCGCTCGCACGGACTGCTCCGCAATCCGGTCCCCGACAGCCTCGACGCGCAGATCCTCAGCGACGCGAAACCACTGTTCGAGCGCGGCGAGCGGATGCAACTGACCTACAATGTCCGCAACACCCACCGCGCTGTCGGTACCCGGCTGTCGGCCGAGGTCACCGCCAAGTTCGGCATGAACGGCCTCGCCGACAATCACGTTCAGGTCCGCCTGCGCGGCACCGCAGGCCAGTCGCTCGGCGCTTTCCTGTGCAGCGGCATCACGCTCGAAGTGTTCGGCGACGCCAACGACTATGTCGGCAAAGGCCTGTCGGGCGGTCGCATCGTCGTGCGCCCGACCGTGTCGAGCCCGCTGGTCAGCCAGCACAACAGCATCATCGGCAACACCGTGCTTTACGGCGCGACCTCGGGCACATTGCTCGCGGCGGGCCAGGCGGGCGAGCGTTTCGCGGTCCGCAATTCGGGTGCGAAGGTCGTCGTCGAAGGCTGCGGTGCCAATGGCTGCGAATATATGACGGGCGGGATTGCGGTGATCCTCGGCCCTGTCGGGTCGAACTTCGGCGCCGGAATGACCGGCGGCATGGCCTTCATCCTCGACACCGACGGCCAATTCGAGCGCCGTGCCAACGCCGAATCGATCGTCTGGCAACGGATCGACAGCGCGCATTGGGAAGGCGTGGTGAAGGATCTGGTCGAGGATCATGCCAAGGCCACCGGCAGCAAATGGTCGAGCGAAATCCTGGCCGACTGGGACCGCTGGAAAGGCCAGTTCTGGCAGGTGTGCCCGAAGGAAATGCTCAGCCGCCTCACGCATCCGCTGAGCGATGCCGAAGCCGAGGTGGTCGCGGCGGAATAATCGCGAAATCCTCCCTGTCGCGCAGCGATGGGGAGGGGGACCGCTCGCGAAGCGAGTGGTGGTGGGGCAGCGACGGTTGCGCCATGGCCCCTCCGTCAGCGGCTTCGCCACTGCCACCTCCCCATGCCTACGGCACAGGGAGGATCACTCATCCCGTTCCGGCTGCGCTTCATCGCAATGCGGTGGCACGTTCAGCCCAGCGAAAGCGTTACGTCGCTAAGCACGCCGCATTTGCTGACCCTTGCGTCCTTCAAAAGGATGAACGCCATGACCCGTTTCGCCCTGATCGCCCTCCCCCTGCTCGCACTCGCCGCGCCGCTGCCCGCGGTCGCCGCCGATCCCGAGTTGCGCGACACCGTCGCGACGCTGAACGATCCGGTGGCGCAGGATCGCATGGCCGACACGATCACCGCGATCGTTGGCGCGCTGATGCAGATGCCGGTCGGCCCGCTCGCCGACGCCATCGCCCGCGTCGATCCCGAATCCGACGCCGCCTATATCCCGCGCGACGCGACGCTGGGCGAGGTTGCGGGCCGCGATCCCGATTATGCCGATCGCATGGGCGCCGACGTCCGCGCCACCACCCGCATGGCCGGACAAGCCGCTTCGGCACTCGCGGTTTATGCGCCGGTGCTCAAGGACATGGCGCGCGATATGGCCGCGCAGTGGGAACGCGAACGCGCCGCACCCCGCCGCTAAGCGACAATCCACAACCAGCACGGCCGCACCGCGCCATAGCCGTTGCGCGCGGCGCCCCGCTGCCGCTATGCCGGACCGATGTGGCAACTCTATCAATTCCCGCTCTGTCCCTTTTCGCGCAAGGTCCGCCTGTTGCTGGGCGAAAAAGGCGTCGGCTATGAATTGGTGCGCGAATCGCCGTGGGAACGCCGCGACGAATTTATCGACCTCAACCCGGCGGGCCGCACCCCGGTGATGGTCGATCAGGCGCGCGGCCAGGTGCTGATGGACAGCATGGCGATCGCCGAATATTTCGAGGAAACCGTCGAAGGCAAGGCGATGATCAACGGCACCGCCGCCAACCGCGCCGAAATTCGCCGCCTGACCGCATGGTTCGACCATGATTTCTATTATGAAGTCACCGGGCCTCTGCTGTTCGAACGCATGCAAAAGCGCATCGTCCACCGCCAGCCCCCCGACGGCGGCGCGCTGCGCGAGGCGATGAAGGCGGCGAACAACCATCTCGATTATGTCGATTACCTCATCGATCACCGCACATGGCTGGCGGGCGCGACGATGAGCCTCGCCGACCTGACCGCCGCGGCGCATATCTCGGTCGCCGATTATCTGGGCGGCATCGACTGGACCGGGCACGAGCAGACCAAGGGCTGGTATTCGGGCCTCAAATCGCGCCCGAGCTTTCGCCCGCTGCTGGCGGAACGGATGGAGATTGTGACCCCGCCGAAATATTATGAGGATGTGGACTTCTGACCGTCGTCATTGCGAGGAGCCGCAGGCGACGCGGCAATCCAGCGCGAGCGTAAACCGCCCTGGATTGCTCCGCTACGCTCGCAATGACGACTTAAATAGGGACAGTCCCTATCTATTCGGCCACCGCGCGGCGACCAGATAGTTCAGCGCCTCGCTGCCCCCCAGCTTGAAGCCCTTCGCCGCCGACGGCGACAGCCCGGTACGATCAACGACTTCCAACCCCGCGTCTTCGAGCAGCTTGGTCAATTCCTCGGGCTTCAGAAACTGGTCCCAGTCATGCGTCCCGCGCGGCACTGCCCCGACCCGTTCGGCGGCCTCGACGAGCAAAAGTTTCGACAGGATCGTGCGGTTCGGGGTCGACAGGATCATCAGCCCGCCGGGCGCCAGTCGTGCTGCGAGTTCGGCGATGAAGGCGGCGGGATCGGTCACATGCTCGACGACCTCCATCGAAGTGACGAGGTCGAAGGTTGCCAGTGGTAGCGCCGCCAGCTCGCCCGCGAAATAGTCGATCGAAAGTCCCTGCCCCGCCGCATGTACCCGCGCCGCCGCAATATTCTCCGGCGCCGCATCGACCCCGGTCACCGCGGCGCCCATTCGCGCCAGCGGCTCGGCGAGCAGCCCTGCGCCGCACCCGACATCGATCGCGCGCCGTCCGGCCAGCGCAAACCGCTCGCGCGCATCCACATGCCAATGCGCGTCGATCTGCGCGCGAATATAGGCGAGGCGCACCGGGTTGAGCTTGTGCAGCATCGCCGACGAGCCGTGCGGGTCCCACCAGTCGGCGGCGAGCGCGCCGAAATGGGTGGCTTCGTGCGGATTGATCGTGGCAGCGTTCATGCCCTGCGATGTGGCACCGCGGCATCACGGGTGCAAGAAATTCTATCCCGCGCAGGTGTTCGCGCGCTTGCCATCGCCGTCCCCCTTCCGTAACAGCCGAGCGCCGCGGAAATGCTTGGAAAAGTTGCGGCCGAAACCAGTTCAGGAAAGCGGGGCGACATGGCGCGGATCGTGATGAAATTCGGGGGCACGTCGATGGCGGGCACCGAGCGGATTCGCACCGTGGCGAAGCTCGTCGCGCGCGAAGTCGCCAATGGCAATGAGGTCGCGGTCGTCGTCTCCGCCATGGCGGGCGAAACCGACCGGCTGGTCAATTTCTGCCGCGAGGCGAACCCGCGCTACGACCCCGCCGAATATGACGTTGTCGTCGCGGCGGGCGAACAGATCACCTCGGGCCTGCTCGCGCTCACCCTGCAGGCGATGGGGACCCCGGCGCGCAGCTGGCTCGGCTGGCAGCTCCCGATCCGCACCGAAGAAGCCCATGCCCGCGCGCGCATTGCCGATATCGACACCGGCGCGCTCGGCGCCGCGATGGCGCGCGGCGAGGTCGCGGTGATCCCGGGCTTTCAGGGCTTGATGGACGACGGCCGCGTCGCGACGCTTGGCCGCGGCGGGTCGGATACCAGCGCCGTGGCCGTCGCGGCGGCGCTCAAGGCCGACCGCTGCGACATCTACACCGATGTCGATGGCGTCTATACCACCGATCCGCGCATCGTCGCGCGCGCGCGCAAGCTCGACTATGTCACCTATGAGGAAATGCTAGAACTGGCGAGCGTCGGCGCCAAAGTGCTCCAGACGCGCTCGGTCGGGCTGGCGATGAAGATGGGCGTCCGCGTGCAGGTGCTGTCCAGCTTCGTCGAGGGCGACGAGGCGCCCAAAAAAGGCACGATGATCGTCAGCGACGAGGAAATAGAGGAACATCAGATGGAACGGCAGCTGATCACCGGCATCGCCCACGACAAGAATGAAGCGAAGGTCATCGTCACCCGCGTGCCCGACCGGCCCGGCGGCGTCGCCAACATCTTTGGCCCGCTCGCCGCGGCGGGGATCAACGTCGACATGATCATCCAGAACGTCGGCCGCGACAAGGGCGAGACCGACGTCACCTTCACCGTGCCGCAGACCGACCTGTTGCGCTCGATCGACCTGCTCGACGCTGCGAAGGAAAAGATCGGCTTCAACCGCATCATCAGCGACGACAAGGTCGCGAAGATCAGCGTCGTCGGGGTCGGCATGAAAAGCCACGCGGGGGTCGCCAGCACGATGTTCCGCGCTTTGGCCGACCGCGGCATCAACATCCAGGCGATCTCGACCAGCGAGATCAAGGTCAGCGTGCTGATCGACGAGGATGAAACCGAACTTGCGGTGCGCGTGCTGCATACCGCCTATGGGCTCGACGCCGACTAGGGTCCTGGCCCTAAGCGTTTCGGCGCCCGCCGGGAAACGCGGGGTGGGCAAGGCCCACCCCGTGCATCTTACATCCCGTCCAGGCCTTTGCTGACCAGGATATTCACCGCGACGCGGCGGTTCTGTGCCTTGCCTTCCGCGGTGCTATTGTCTGCTGCCGGATCGGCTTCGGCCATCCCGGTCGGGGTCAGCATCCGATAGGGTTTCCAGCCGCACGCCTGTTGCAGATGGTTGACGACGCGACTGGCTCGCTTTTCACTCAGTTCCTGATTGAGTTCCTGGCTGCCCGTGGAATCGGTGTAGCCGACAACGAGCAACAAGGCGTTGTCCATCCCATCGGCCGAGGTTGCCGCGGAGCAGAGATCGGCCTTTGCCTGTTCGGATAGCACCGCCTTGCCGGTGTCGAAGTTCACGTTCGTCGTGCCTTTGACATTATATTGGTCGATATCGCCGACGCGGCTGCGCAGCGCTTCGGTCGCCGCCGTCTGTTCGCCAAAGCGCTGGTCGGTGCCGGTCTGGATCATCGATGCGGTCCGCAGATCCTTGCTCTTGAGATCGATCTGGCTCGCGACCAGGCCGCCGTCCCACTGCAGCGTCTCGACTTTGACCGGCAGGCCGTTGAGCAGCGAAGCTGCCGCCAGCTTGTCGCTGTTGAGGCCGAGGAACCCGCCCTTGGACTTGATCTTTGTGTAGTCGGCAATGACGATCGTCGTGTTGGTCCCATCGGCGGTCCTGACCTGCATCCGGCCGTCGCTGCGCGCGGCGATGATGCCTTCAACCTCGGGTCCCTTGGTCATCTGTTCCGGCGACGGCAGCGTACCATACACCGTCGTCATGACTTCGCCATCGGATGTGTCCTGCGACTGCGCAGCCAGTGGGACTGGCGCTGTCCCGGCCAGCATGGCCAGCAGCAACAATCGTCCTGGGGTTTTTGAAAAGGCACTCATGACCCTACTCCTTCAATGAGCCGCCCCCGCGTGTTCGATTCGCCCTCTCTGGCACATGGATACGCGCCGCAAGACCGCTGCTCTGGTTCCGCGGACAATTCGAGCCGATTGTGCGGCGAGCCGATGCAAACGGCGCCGTGCAGGCGCGGTTTTGCGCCTTCACCGATGTCGATCGACGGGAATTAATCGGCACTGACACATCCGACCGCCCATTGATCGAAAGGCGCAGGAGCCTTTTCGCGGGCGCCGCGAAGCGCCCGCACACAACGCCCGCTCAACATCTTTTGCCGTCTTAAGCAAAAAAGACCCGCCCCCAGGCCCATGTCCCCGGGGGCGGGTCCGCGACCCGTCGCCTGTTCGGCTGGTGCCGATCAGGCGAGGTCGAAACGGTCGGCGTTCATCACCTTGGTCCAGGCCTTGACGAAGTCCTTGACAAACTTTTCCTCATGGCCCGTTTCGGCATAGACTTCGGCAACCGCGCGCAGTTCCGAATTCGAACCGAACACCAGGTCGGCACGGGTGGCGCGCCAGGTCTCGCCGCCGCCCTTGCGGTCGGTGGCGACATATTCCTGGTCGTCCGACCCATCGACGGCCTTCCAGACATTGGTCATGTCGAGCAGGTTGACGAAGAAGTCGTTGGTCAACTGGCCCGAACGCTTGGTGAAATGGCCGTGGCCACGCTCGCCATGATTGGCGCCGAGAACGCGCAAGCCCCCGACCAGCACCGTCATTTCGGGCACCGACAGGCCGAGCAGAGAGGCACGGTCGAGCATCATTTCCTCGGTCTTCACCGCCAGTTTTTTCTTGCCGAGATAGTTGCGGAACGCGTCAGCTTCCGGCTCCATGACATCAAAGCTCTCGGCATCGGTCTGTTCCGCGGTCGCATCGCCGCGGCCGCCGGCGAACGGCACCGCGACGCTGAAGCCCGCGTCCTTGATGGCCTTTTCCAGGCCGACGACGCCGCCGAGCACGATGGCATCGGCGATCGACAGATTGCCGCGCAGACTGTCGAGGGTTTCGATCACCTTCGCCAGCATCGCCGGCTCGTTGACCTCCCAATCCTTTTGCGGCGCCAAGCGGACGCGCGCGCCATTGGCGCCGCCGCGGTGGTCGGACTTGCGATAGGTGCTCGACGACGCCCAGGCGGTCTTGACCAGCTGGCTGACGGTCAGGCCGCTTGCCGCAATCGCTGCCTTAACGGCGGCGACATCGGCGTCCGACGGCATGGTGCCGGCGGGGATCGGATCCTGCCAGATCAGGTCTTCGGCGGGGACTTCGGGGCCGAGGTAGCGGACCTTTGGCCCCATGTCGCGGTGGCACAGCTTGAACCAGGCGCGCGCAAAGGCATCCTTGAACGCTTCATGGTCGTTGCGGAATTTCTCGCTGATCGCGCGGAATTCCGGGTCCATCTTCAGCGCCATGTCGGCGGTGGTCATCATGGTCGGCACCTTGATGTTCGGATCCCACGCCGCCGGGGCCATATCCTCCGGCTTCTGGTTGATCGGCTGCCACTGCTGCGCCCCCGCAGGCGAGTGGACGAGCTCATAATCATAGTCGAGCAGCAGGCGGAAATAATTCTCGGACCATTCGGTCGGGGTGTTGACCCACGACCCTTCGATGCCGCTGGTCACGCTATGCTCGCCGATGCCGCCGCTCTCGTGGCTGCTGACCCAGCCGAAGCCCTGCGCCGCCAGATCGCCGCCCGAAGGTGCGTTGCCGAGCAGCGATGCGTCGCCATTGCCGTGCGCCTTGCCAAAGGTGTGGCCACCCGCGGTCAGCGCGACGGTTTCCTCATGGTTCATCGCCATGCGCTCAAAGGTTTCCTTCATGTCGCGCGCCGACAGCAACGGATCGGGATTGCCGCCCGGGCCTTCGGGATTGACGTAGATCAGCCCCATCTGGATCGCGGCGAGCGGCCCTTCGATTTCAGCAAACCCCTTGTCGGGATCGATGCGGGTCTGAACGCCTTCATTGACCCACTTGTCTTCGCTGCCCCAATAGATGTCGCGCTCCGGCTCGAACACGTCGGCACGGCCGCCGCCGAAGCCGAACACCGGGCCGCCCATGCTTTCGATCGCGACATTGCCGGTCAGGATGAACAGGTCGGCCCAGCTGATCTTGTTGCCGTATTTCTGCTTGATCGGCCACAACAGGCGCCGCGCCTTGTCGAGGTTGCCGTTATCGGGCCAGCTGTCGAGCGGCGCGAAACGCTGCTGCCCGCTGTTGGCGCCGCCGCGGCCGTCGGCGGTGCGATAGGTGCCCGCGGCATGCCAAGCCATACGGATGAAAAACGGACCATAGTGGCCATAGTCGGCGGGCCACCAAGGCTGGCTGTCGGTCATCAGCGCGGTCAGGTCGGCCTTGAGCGCCGCATAGTCGAGCAGCGCGAACGCTTTCGAATAGTCGAAGTCGTCGCCCATCGGGTTCGACGAGCCGTTCGGGGTGAGCACTTCGGTGGCCAGCATGTCGGGCCACCAATCCTTGTTGGTGCGGCCAAGCAGCGAACGCACGCCGCCGGGCTGGTGGACCGGGCAGCCGCTGCCGATGGGGGTCTGGTCGTTCATGCAGTCTCTCCTTTGGGGGTTATCGTTGGATCGGGGTGGCGCGGCAGGATGACCGGCGCATGACGCGCGGGCAACCGGAGGGTCGCCGCGAGCGCATCGATGCTGGCCGGTCGCGAGTCGATTGGGTCATCCTTTCGCCTTGGGATGGAAAGGATAGGCCGCCCTTCTCCATCGACATAACCGAATAAGCTGAATTCAGTCATTGAACGAACCGATTACAGCGGCGGCGGTTGCCGCAAGGAAATGACGTTGGTCGCGCCGCCGCCACGCCCCGGCGAAACGCTCGCAGCGCTGCGCAACAATGCGGCGGAGCAGCGGGTTGGCCTGATGTCACCCGCACCATGGTGTGACGAAATGGAGAGAGAAAGTGGCTAACCAAAACCCCAATGAGCAGCAGCAGCGCGACGAAGAACAGCGTCGCAAGCAGCAGCAACAGCAGGATGGCGGCCAGGATCGCCAGCAGGGCGGTCAGCGGTCCGATCAGGATCGCGACAACCCGCAGCGGCGCTGATCAACAGGCTGCATGAAAAAGGGGGCGCCCCCCTCGCGGAGCGCCCCCGGCCGTGGTAGCGGCGGTTGCAGCAAGGGCGACGCCCTCCTCCGCTTTGGCTTCCGATATTTCCTCTGCACGGGCGGACGTCGCGCCGACGGCGAGCAGAAGCGAAAGGGTCAGCGATGATGCCTGCACGCCGCGGCGGACAGACGGATCTTTTGCGGTCATGACAATTTCCTGTAGCAAAGAAAATTGCCACATCCGGTCGTCCGGTCTGCGACAGGATGAGGGGAGAGCCCCTCTTGGGAGCGGGCTAAATCAGTCGGGGTAGCGATGCCGTTCGGTCACATCGACCTGCACCAGCCGTCCTTCGTGGACGGTCAGCTGGATCGCGCCGAACTTCAGCTTGTCGAGCGCATCGAGGACGGCCTGCACCGCGCGAGGCGCCTGTTCGGAACCGTCTTTGTCGGCCTCCGTGGTAGAATTCACATACAATCCTTTCCCTGGTGGATTCGCCGCTCCAGCATATGCCAAGCGATTTAGTTGACAATCATTGATTTGCTTTCTGCGCCGAAAGGTTCGGTTGCCGCGCCAAACGGATTCCCCGATGCGACGGGCCGCGGCCCCCGTTACTGCCAGGGATTGCGCGCGAGTCCCAGTGCTGGCAAAGGCAGCCTCAATGAGCAAAATGAATGAACTGATGGCGCGCGGGACCGACCTTCTCGGCAGCGATTACGCCATATTGTGCGGCGCGATGAGCTGGGTCTCCGAACGCCATCTGGTCAGCGCGATCAGCAACGCCGGCGGGTTCGGGGTGATCGCGTGCGGCGCGATGACGCCCGCGCTTCTTGACGCCGAAATCGCGGCGACCAAGGCGCTGGCGACCAAGCCGTTCGGGGTCAACCTGATCACCATGCACCCGCAATTGTTCGAGCTGATCGATGTCTGTACAAAGCATGACGTCGGCCATGTCGTGCTCGCCGGCGGCCTGCCGCCCAAGGGCAGCCTGGAAGCAATCAAGGCGTCGGGGGCAAAAGTTATCTGTTTCGCGCCGACGCTGGCGATGGGCAAAAAACTGATCCGTTCAGGCGTCGATGCGCTGGTGATCGAGGGGATGGAGGCGGGCGGCCACATTGGCCCGGTATCGACCAGCGTGCTGGCGCAGGAAATCCTGCCGACGCTGGCCGATGAAGTGCCGGTGTTTGTGGCGGGCGGCATCGGCCGCGGTGAAGCGATCGCCGCCTATCTGGAAATGGGCGCCTCGGGCGTCCAACTCGGCACCCGCTTCGTCTGCGCCACCGAAAGCATCGCGCACCCCAATTTCAAAAAGGCATTCATGCGTGCGTCGGCGCGCGAAGCGGTCGCGAGCGTCCAGATCGATCCGCGCCTGCCGGTCATCCCGGTTCGCGCGCTGAAGAACGCCGGCACCGAAGCGTTCACCGCCAAGCAGCGCGAAGTCGCCAACAAGCTCGACCAGGGCGAGGTCGACATGATGCAGGCGCAGCTGGAAATCGAACATTATTGGGCTGGCGCGCTACGCCGCGCGGTGATCGATGGCGACGTCGAAAATGGTTCGTTAATGGCAGGGCAATCTGTCGGTATGGTATCCGAAGAAGAGAGTGTGGCCGCAATCGTCGCATCTCTGGTGCAACAGGCCGAAGCCGCGTTGCACGCTCGGGGTTGACGCCGCATGATATCGCGGCTGGGGAGTGGATCATGAATTTGTCGCGCAAGATCATCGTGGCCGGTCTGTTGGCGAGCGTTGCCGCTTGTACCAAAGCGCCGCCCCCGCCG
>NZ_SCOT01000044.1 GCF_005502465.1 Sphingopyxis sp. L1A2A | reverse complement strand
GGTGCGGGGGCGGGGGCGGGCGTCGCGGTCGTCGGCCGGGCGCCACCGGTATCGGGGATCACCGACGCACAGCCCGCCAGCAAAGGCAGGGCAGCCAGCAGCGCAAAGCCCAGCGCGCGCGGCGCCCCGGTCCGGCTGGCGATCGGCATCGGGGTCAGGCTGCTTCGATTTCGTCGAGCAGCCAGTTGGGATCGTTGCTGCCGATGGTGCGGCGGAAGGTCCACAGATCGTCGGTGTGCGACGCGTCGGTCATCGATCCCGCGATCATCTTGCCGTCGGCGTCGCGGGTCACCGCGCTGATGTCGGCCTGATAACGCACGGTGATACGCGCTTCATTGCGGTCGAGATCGACCGCGGTAATCTTGGCGGCATCGATACCGACCAGGCGGTTTTCGAGCTTTTCGCCGCGGGCGTCGCGGGCTTCGATCGCCTCGACAAACGCTTCATAGCTGTCGTCGTCGCACAGGTCGCGCAACGTGTCGCGGTCGCCCGTCCAATAGGCTTCCGAAATCATCCGATACGCCGCTTCGGCGCCCTCCATGAAGCGGCCGGCGTCGAAACTGCGGTCGGTCGCGAGCAGCTGGCGCAGCCCGATTTCGGCCGCGGGTTCGTAAACCAGGCCCGACGTGTCCGCGGTCGCGGCGGTCGGCGACGACGGCGTTTCGCCATCTTCGAGGCGAACCGCCGACGGCGCGGCACGATCGTCGCGGCGTGGCAGCACGGGCTCCTGTTCATGCCCCGTGCGTTTGCCCAGCACCGAATAGAGCCGCATCCCGAGGAAGGCGGCAATCATGGCGAGCAAAACAATCGAAAAAGCAGTCACGGGCAAAAGTCCAATGCGGGCAATGGAAACATCTTGGCCAGAATATAGGCGATGCGCGGCCAAGTTTCAAATCACCATGGCCGCAGCATCGCAGCAGGTCAACGATTCGCCCGCCCCTCGGCGGTCGCCGCCCACGCGCTGCGCGCCCATTGTGCTGACTGCCGCGCGCTGCTAAGCGCCGCCGCAACCGTCCGCCGCAGTCCCGACACGGCCCGCGGCGCGGACATTGTATCATCTTTTCGAACGAGAGCATTTTGACCATGGCTGACGAAACCAGCGCCGACATCAACAACCCCGCCCTGCAGCCCAATGGCGAAGACACGAGCCCGGCGATCGGCCTGATTTCACAATATGTGAAGGATTTGTCGTTCGAAAATCCGAACGCGCCTGCGGTGTATCAGTGGCAGGACGCGCCGCAGATCGATGTTCAGTTCAACATCGCCGCCGACGGCGTCGGCGACAGCCTGTTTGAAGTGTCGTTGAAGATCGACGTCACGTCAAAGACCGACCAGGGCACGATGTTCGTGATCGACCTGAAATATGCCGGCCTGTTCGGCGTCCGCAACGTCCCCGAGGACCAGTTGCAGCCGTTTTTCCTGGCCGAAGCGCCGCGTATCCTGTTCCCCTTTGCCCGCCGCGTCGTCGCCGATGCGGTCCGCGATGGCGGTTTCGCACCGCTGCTGCTGGAACCGATCGATTTCCACGGCCTGTTCATGCAGCAGGTTCAGCAGGTCGAGGCCGAGCAGGCGGGCGACGTCGCGACGGTTGGCCAGGCGTAATCACCATCGCCGGGGCGGGCTGACGGGATGAGCAGCCTGGTCAAGAGCGTCGGGACGATCGGCGGGCTGACGATGGTCAGCCGCATTTTTGGCTTCGCGCGCGACATGCTGCTCAGCCGTATCCTCGGCGCGGGCGGCATCGCCGATGCGTGGCAGCTCGCCTTCCAGCTCCCCAATATCTTTCGCCGCCTGTTCGCCGAGGGCGCCTTTGCCGCCGCCTTTGTCCCGCTGTTCAACCAGCGGATGACGAAGGACGGCGACCATAGCGAAGCGCGCGCCTTTGCCGACGCGGTGCTGGCGGTGCTGATCCCGATCCTGATCGTCTTTTCGGGCCTGTTGCTGATCGTCATGCCGTGGATCATGCACCTGTTCGCCAGCGAGGCGTTGCGGGTGGATGGCACGAAATTCGACCTTGCGGTCGCGATGGCGCGGATCGCCTTTCCCTATCTGGCCTTCATGAGCGTCGCGACGTTGTTCGCGGCAATCCTCAACAGCCTGTCGCGCTTTGCCGCGGCGGCGGCGGCGCCGATCCTGCTTAACATCTGCCTGGTCGCGGCGCTGCTGATCGGCATGGCCAGCGGCGACGGCGGCGAGGACGCGAAAGAACGGACCGGGCTGTATCTTGCCATCTCGGTCTCGATCGCCGGGCTGTTCCAGCTGGTCTGGCTCTATTTCTGGGTGCGGCGATCGGGTTTCCGGCCCGCGCTGCACCGGCCGCGATTGACCCCCGGGGTGCGCGAAATGGGGGTACTGATCCTGCCCGCAGTGTTCGGCGCCGGGGTCTATCAGATCAGCCGTTTCGTCGACCTGTTCTTCATCGCGATGCTGCCCGACAAGAGCATCACCTATCTGGCAATGGCCGACCGCCTCAACCAGCTGCCGCTCGGCATCATCGGCATCGCGCTCGGCACCGCGATCCTGCCCGCGCTGTCGCGCTTCGTCGCGCAGGACGACAGGGACGGCGCCTTTCGCCTGCAAAGCAACGCGGTCGAACTCGCGATGCTGCTGACCGTGCCGGCCGCGGTCGCGCTATTCATCGCCGGACCCGCGATCACCAGCGCCTTTTACGTCGGTGGCCAGTACAGCCTGGCCGATGGCCTTGCGACCGGCGCGGTGGTCGGCGGGCTGGTCGTCGGCCTGCCCGCCTATGTGCTGGTCAAGGTGCTGGTGCCCAATTTCTTTGCCCGCAAGGATACCCGCACCCCGGTGTGGACCGCCGCGATATCGCTGGTCATCAACATCGGCCTCAATTTCGCGCTGATCCCGTCGCTGGGCATCGTCGGGCTGGCGCTGGCGGGGTCGATCGCGGCGTGGTGCAACGTCGTGATGCTCTATGCGATCCTGCACCGCAGCGGCTTGTTCCGCCTGACCGGACCGGTCGCGGGCCGGATCGCGCGCATCATGCTGGCCGCCGCGGCGATGGCGGCGGCGCTGCATTTTGCGATCCCGCTGGCGGGCGACGCCTTTGTCGGCGGGGTGTTCGACCGCATCGCCGCGCTGGGCGCGATCGTCGGGCTCGGCGCGGTCATATTCTTTGGTTGCGCCGTGCTGTTCGGCGTGGTCAATCGCGACACCATCGGCCAGCTGCGCCGGCGCAAACTCTAAATTTCAGACGGGACGATCGACATGCGGACGCTATCGGGCATTCAGCCCACCGGAAACTTGCACTTGGGCAATTATCTGGGCGCGATCCGCAACTGGGTGCGGATGCAGGACGAGATGCCGGGCGAAAAGCTCTATTTCCTGGCCGATCTGCACGCGATCACCGTCCACAACGACCCCGCCGAGCTGACCGCGAACACGCGCGAGATGGCGGCGGCGCTGATGGCGGCGGGGATCGATCCGGCGAAAGCGATCCTGTTCAATCAGGCGCGCGTTCCCGCGCATGCCGAGCTCGGCTGGCTCTTGTTCTGCACCGCGCGCATCGGGTGGCTGAACCGGATGACCCAGTTCAAGGAAAAATCGGGCAAGAACCGCGAGGGCGCGAGCGTCGGGCTTTATGCCTATCCGGTGCTGCAGGCGGCCGACGTGCTGCTGTACCAGACGACGCATGTCCCGGTCGGCGACGATCAGAAACAGCATCTCGAACTGGCGCGCGACATTGCGACCAAGTTCAACCTCGACACCGGCACCGACACCTTCACCCTGCCCGAACCGACCATCCCGCCGACGGCGGCGCGGATCATGAGCCTGCGCGACGGCAGCGCCAAAATGTCGAAATCGGACCCGAGCGACGCGAGCCGCATCAACCTGGTCGACGATGCCGACACGATCATGGCCAAGATCCGCAAGGCAAAGACCGACACCGAACCCTTGCCGTCGGAGGCCGCCGGGCTGGAAGGACGCGCCGAAGCGCGAAACCTGGTCGCCATCTATGCCGCGATGGCCGACGAGAGCATCGACGCGGTGCTGGCGCGCTTTGCCGGACAGGGGTTCGGCGCGTTCAAGCCCGCGCTCGGCGAGCTGCTCGTCGAAACGCTGCGCCCGATCGCGACCCGTTTCAGCGACCTCAAGGCCGATCCGGCGGCGATCGACGCCGCGTTGGAGGATGGCGCAGCGCGCGCCAGCGCGCTGGCGCGGCCGACGATCGATGCCGCTTATGCGGCGCTGGGGCTGTGCCGCTAATCTCCTGTCCGGGCTTGCTTATTGGCGAAGGCACCCGATATTGATCGGTGGAACCAAGGTGCGACGAGCCGGGTTCAACCAAGGTTAAGTCGCATCGGCGCAGTCATGGTATAGAGCGCCAAGGATGTGCGCCCCCGAATCACGGAGCCAAGACGATGAGCAAGACGACCCTTCGGCACCTCGGCCTCGCCGCCATGACGGGCGCGGCGCTCGCGCTCGCCGGCTGCGCGACCCCGTTCAAGGCCGATGTCGCCCGTTTCCAGACCCAGCTGCCCGCACCGCAGGGCCAGAGCTTCGTCGTCGAGGCCGGCAACCCGGCGCTCGCGGGCGGGATCGAGTTCAGCCAATATGCCAATCTGGTCGCCGGCGAGCTGAGCCGTTACGGCTATCGCCCCGCAGCGCGCGGCGAAAGCGCCGATCTGGTCGTGCGGATGGATTATGGCGTCGACAAGGGCCGCGAGCGCGTCGTGTCGAGCCCCGGCTTTGGCGATCCCTGGTATGGCGGTTATGGCGGCTATTATGGCCGCGGTTTCTATCGCCCGGTGATCGTCACCGGGCGCGGCGGACGCCGCTACGTCTATGGTTATCGCGACCCGTTCCTGTGGGGCGGTTTCGGGCCCGGCTGGGGCGGTTATAACGACGTCAGCAGCTACACCGTCTATACCAGCGGGCTGAACCTGCAGATCAACCGCGCCGGCGACGGATCGCGGCTGTTCGAAGGCCATGCCGAGGCGCAGTCGCGCGACAATAATCTGCAGACGATCGTTCCCAATCTGGTCGAGGCGATGTTCACCGGCTTCCCCGGCAATTCGGGCGAGCGGGTGCGGATTACGGTGGCGCCGCCCGAAAAGGGGTGAGCCCGACGAACCGAACAAAAAAGGCCCGCCTTTCATATGGAAGGCGGGCCTTTTTTGCTTTGCGGCGTGGCCCAATGTCGGCTTTCGATCGATAGCGGTCTTAAGCAATCCTCCCCATCGACTTGCGATGGGGAGGTGGCAGCCCGTAGGGCTGACGGAGGGGCTGCGACGTTGCTGCCCCTCCACCACCGCTTCGCGGCGGTCCCCCTCCCCATCGCAAGTCGATGGGGAGGATATGCAATGTCCACTTTCGACCTCAAAGCGGCCATTCGCCGCTAAAAAAGCGCTGTCCTACATTGTTCCGCTATGCCAGCCTTCATCCCAGCTCTTTCAATTTACAGGCAAAAGTGGTCGCCGCCCGGATTCCGGATACGACCAGGACCCAGCCGCCCGCTGTCCGCCGAGCACGACAAATGCGGCGCTGCACTAGGCCGAACTTTCCTGAACTTTGGCATGATGGCCGGTCCATGCGCGGAACGGATCGCCGCCCCGGCGCAGGATAACCGAAAACGGCAATGGCAGCCCCCACCCCAAAGCGGACCATCAGGGTCGCGGCCTTAGACGCTGTGGATATGCCCGGGGATAGCCCCGGCATAACCCTGTGGATCAGCTGTTCAAACTGCGCCGGATCGCCGCGATCTCTGCATCCAGTTCGCTGTCGGCGACGCGCAGCGCCTCCACCGTGCGGACCGCGTGGATCACCGTACTATGGTCGCGCCCGCCAAAGCGGCGCCCGATTTCGGGATAGGAGCGCGGGGTGAGTTCCTTGGCTAGATACATCGCAACCTGACGCGGGCGGGCGATCGCCCGGACGCGGCGCTTCGACGCCATTTCGGACTTGTCGAGCCGGTAATGGGCGCAGACCGCGCGCTGGATTTCGTCGATCGTGATCCGCGGCCGCGCGGTGCGGACATTTTCGGCCAGCCGGTCTTCGGCGAGCCGCAGATCGACCGTCGTGCCGGTCAGCGCGGCATAGGCAAGCAGCTTGTTTAGCGCCCCCTCCAGCTCGCGGATGTTGCGGGTGAAATGCTTGACCAGATAGGCGACGACATCGTCGGGCACGTCGAGCATCGGCATCAGCGCCAGCCGCTGGCGGATGATCCGTTCGCGCAGATCATCCTCGGGCGCCTCGATGTCGGCGACCAGCCCGCCCGACAGGCGCGAGAGCAGCCGCGCCTCGACCCCGTCGAGCATCGCCGGCGGGCGGTCGGCGGTGACCACCAGGCGCTTGCCCGCGGTCATCAGATCGTCGATCGTGTGGAGCAATTCCTCCTGCGTCGAATTTTTGCCAATGACGAATTGCAGGTCGTCGAGCAGCAGCAGGTCGGCGGCGCGCAGCCGCGCCTTGAACGCCATCATGTCGCCGCCGCGCATCGCGCCGACGAATTCGAGCATGAATTTTTCCGCCGACATCAGAATGATGTTCGCAGTCGGATGCGCCGCGGCATAATCCTGCGCGATCGCCTGAAGCAGATGGGTCTTGCCTTGGCCGGTGCCCGAGCAGAGGTAGAGCGGGTTGAATTGCGGCGCCTCGACCATCGCCATGCGGCGCGCGGCGTTGGCGGCGAGGATGTTGCTGCGCGCGATGACGAAGCGGTCGAACGACAGCCGCGGATCGAAGGGCGACGGCACGGCGATCGCCGTCGGCACCGGGGTGTCGAACGCCGGCAGCGGCGGGCTCGCCAGAATCGCGGCGCGCTCGGTCGCACCGGCGCCGCCGCGGACGGTGACGCCGCGCACCGTCGGCAATTGCTGGCGCCATGCCAGTTCGAGCCGGTCGCCAAAGCGTTCGTTGATCCAATTGGCCGAGAAGCGGCTGACGGTTTCGAGCGTCACCACCCCCGACATCGCGCAATAATCGCCAAAGCGCACCGGTTTCAGCCAATGGTCAAAGGTGCGCACGCCCAGATCGCGGCGCAATCCTTCGGCAACGCGCGGCCAGAGCGCCGCGGCGTCGCCGCTCATCGCTCCATCCCTTGCACCGTCACCATGTAGATTTCCGCTCTCTGTCACGCCGTACCGCCCCCGCTGATCCCCCTGCCCTCCAAGCCTTCGCGCGGCCGATCACACGCCGAATCGTCGCTTGCGCCAGAGCGCAAACATCCTGTCCGGGACCAGAGGCCCGAAGAAGTGCGAATCATGTCGATGTGGCGGCCGCCGGCGAAGGCCGACGACGCTCCTGTCTAGTCAGGGCAAACCGAGTCGAGCAAGGGGCGCCAGTGTAAAAATACTGAAATAAAAATCTTGACTCGGCAGGGGGACCGGAATCGCGCGCAAACCGTGTTTTCTCTATATTTTTCAGTATTTTATATATGATAATCCGGCGACATATCAACGAATCGCCGTAAATCCGTCACTTACCGCGCTGCAACACATTTGCCATCGGCTGGTCATAATTACCGGCACAAAAAAAGACCCGCAGGCGCAGCGCCGACGGGTCCATTTTGTTCCCTTTCGGGACAGCGCCGATCAGGCGATCAAATTCACGCTCTTGGTCAGGCGCGAGAATTTGCGCGCGACGGTGTTCTTGTGCAGCACGCCCTTGGCCACGCCGCGGGCCATTTCAGGCTGCGCCGCCTTCAGCGCGGTCGCCGCAGCGTCCTTGTCGCCAGCGATGATGGCGTTCTCGACCTTCTTCACCAGCGTGCGAATGCGCGAGACGCGATTCTTGTTCACGACGGTGCGCGCGGTGTTGCGGCGGATGCGCTTTTTTGCCTGCGGCGTATTGGCCATAAATTCCTCGGTTTCAAAACGGTCTAGGTCAGTCGGAGCGCAGCGTCACCGGAGCAGCCGAATCGCGCAAACAGGCGAATCAATGTCCGGATACGGCCGGTTCCGGTACGACCGGACCCTGCTCGAAGGGTGCGCCCATAGCCAGACAGCCCCCGCCGGTCAATCGTTTTTGCAGCAAACATGCCGCATCACCGCTGGCATTTGGGGCAATAAAAGGTCGAGCGGCCGCTCTGAACGATCCGCGCAATCGTGCCGCCGCACTCACAGCGCGCGCCCTCGCGGCCATAGACGCGCCAGTCCTTGGCAAAATAGCCAAGTTCGCCGTCGGGTTGCTTGTAATCGCGCAGCGTCGATCCGCCCGCGGCGATCGACGCCTCGAGCACCGCCTTGATCGCGGGCACCAGCGCGGGGAGCTTCGCCCGCGAAACGTCGGCGGCGGCGCGGGTCGGCGCAATGCGCGCCATGTTGAGCGCCTCGCACACATAGATATTGCCGAGCCCGGCAACGATCGTCTGGTCGAGCAGCATCGCCTTGATCGGCGCGCGGCGCCCGGCGAGCGCGCGGGCAAGATAGGCGGCGTCGAAGGCATCGGACAAAGGTTCGGGGCCGAGCGTGACGAAAGCCGGAAAGCCGGTCAGTGGATCGCCCGCGACCAGATCGACCGACCCGAACCGGCGCGGGTCGTGGAGCATCAGCCGCTGGCCCGCGGCGGTGTCGATTAGCAGGTGATCGTGCTTGCCGGGTTCGCCCGCGCCGATCCGCCAACTGCCCGACATGCCGAGGTGAAAGATCATATGATCGCCGCGGTCGGTGGCGATGATGCCATATTTGGCCCGCCGCGACAGGCCGGTGACGATCGAGCCGGTGAGCCGCTGCGCGAGATCAACCGGGAACGGGCGGCGCAGATCGGGGCGCAGCGTCGAGACACGCACCAGCCGCTGGCCGGTCAGGTGCGGCGTCAGGCCGCGGACGGTGGTTTCGACTTCGGGAAGCTCTGGCATTGTCAGCGGGAGCTACGCGCCATTTGCTTGCGCTTCAACCCTTGGCTAAAGGCCGGTGCGACTTCGTTTCTCCCGCATCAAGGCGCGACTCCATGACCACCCCCGATACCGTCAGCTTTGGCTATGATCAGGTTCCGGCGACCGAAAAGACCGCCAGGGTCGGCGAGGTGTTCAGCCGCGTCGCGCGCAAATATGACATCATGAACGACGCGATGTCGGGCGGCATGCACCGACTATGGAAGGACCGCTTTGTCCGGCGGGTCAAACCGCGCAGCGGCGAGGCGATCCTCGACATGGCGGGGGGCACCGGCGACATCGCGTTTCGCATGGAACCGTCGGGCGCCAGCATCACCGTCGCCGACATCAACCCCGACATGCTGGGCGTCGGCGTCGAGCGCGCCGCGACACGCGGGATCGATTCGCTGGTGTGGAGCGAGCAGAACGCCGAGAGCTTGTCGTTCCCCGACCAGTTTTTCGACGCCTATACGATCGCCTTCGGCATCCGCAACGTCACCGACATTCCTGCCGCGCTGAAGGAAGCGCACCGCGTGCTGCGCTATGGCGGGCGGTTCTTCTGCCTGGAATTTTCGACCAACGAATGGCCAGGGTTCGCACAAGCCTATGACGCTTACTCGCACCACCTCGTCCCCAAGCTCGGCAAGCTGATCGCGCAGGACGAGGACAGCTATCGCTATCTGATCGAATCGATCCGCCGTTTCCCGCCGATGCCCGAATTCGCCAAGATGATCGGCGAAGCGGGCTTTACCGCGGTGAAGGTCGAGCCGATCCTGGGCGGGCTGGTCGCGATCCACAGCGGGTGGAAGGCTTGACCCGTCCCGTCACCCATATCCTGCGCCTGCTGAAATGGGGCCGCATCCTCGCGCGCCACGGGGCGCTGCGCGGGATCGAGACCGCGCCGCAGACCCCGCCGGGGGTCAAGCGGCTGTGCCGGATCGCGCGCTTCGGCACGGTCCAGCCGAAAATTCCTGACTATGCCGCGGCCTTCCAGGCGATCGGCCCCGCCGCCGTCAAGCTGGGCCAAACGCTCGCGACGCGCCCCGACCTCGTCGGCGAGGAAGCCGCGCGCAACCTGCTGAGTTTGCAGGACGCGCTGGCGCCCGTCGCGTTCGCGCGCATCCGGCAAGAGATTGAGGCAACGTTCGAGGCGCCGCTGGAAAGCCTTTACAGCCAATTCGATCCCGATCCCGTCGGGTCAGCGTCGATCGCGCAGGTTCACCGCGCGGTCACCACCGACGGCCGCGCGGTTGCGGTCAAGATCCGCCGCCCCGGCATCGACAAGCAGTTCGCGCGCGACATCGACACCTATGAATGGGCGGCCGCGCACCTCGAGGCGCTCGGCGGCGAAGCGACGCGGCTGCGCCCGCGCCAGGTCATCGCCAATTTCCGCCGCTGGACGCTGCGCGAGCTCGACCTGCGCCGCGAAGCCGCGTCGGCGTCCGAGCTGGCCGATGCGATGGTCGGGGTGCCGACTTATGAAGTCCCGGCAATCGACTGGGACCGCACGACCAGCAAGGTCATGACGCTCGACTGGATCGACGGCATCAAGATTTCGCACCGCGATGCGCTGGTTGCCGCGGGGCACGACATGGAAGCGCTGGCGGGCAATCTGGTCCACGCCTTTCTGCGTCAGGCGATCGCCGAGGGGTTTTTCCACGCCGACATGCATCAGGGCAATTTGTTCGTGAAGGCCGACGGCACGATCGCTGCGGTCGATTTCGGCATCATGGGGCGGATCAACCGGCAGGCGCGCTATTGGCTCGCCGAGATCCTCTATGGGCTGACCACCGGCAATTACCGCCGCGTCGCCGAGATTCATTTCGAGGCGCAGTACGTCCCCGATTACCATAATGTCGAAGAATTCGCGACGGCGCTGCGCGCGGTCGGCGAGCCGATGCGCGGCAAGCCGGTCAGCGAATTGTCGGTCGGCCAGATGCTCGACGGATTGTTCGCGATCACCCGCGATTTCGACATGCAGACGCAGCCGCATTTGCTGTTGCTGCAAAAAACGATGGTGATGGTCGAGGGGGTCGCGACGATGCTCAACCCCAAGATCAATATGTGGGACGTATCGGGACCATTTGTGAAGGAATGGATCCGCGACGAACTCGGTCCCGAAGCCGCGCTGGCCGATGGCCTGCGCGAACAAGGCAAGACGCTGGCGCTGATCCCCGACATCATCCGCCGCCTCGACGCGCAATTGCCCAAAAAGGGCGCCGCACCGCCCGCGCCGCCGCTACCCGAAATCCCGCTGATGTGGGACAAGGGCGAAAAACGACGCTGGTGGCGCTATGCACTGACCGCGCTGGCGGGCGCGGCGGTGGGGGGGGCTGCGCTCAACTGGTTGGGTTGAATCGATGCTTTAATGCGCATATCTTATGCGCAAGGAGAATGGCGATGAACCGTCCGGTGCGATTCGAAGGCCCCGAGAAGGCGACCCCCAAGCGGCCGACCAATGTGTCGCTGAGCGCCGAACTGGTCGATGAGGCCAAGCAGCTCGGCATCAACGTCAGCGAGGCGTGCCAAACGGGCCTTGCCGCCGAGGTCAAAAAGGCCCGCGAGGCAGCGTGGAAAGAAGAAAATCGCGCCGCCATCGAAAGCTGGAACGACTATATCCGCAAGAACGGCCTGCCGCTTGCCAAGTACCGGCAATTCTAATGGCGCAATTCGACGTGCATGAAAGCCGGCTGGGCGACGAGCTGCTGCTCGATTGCCAAAGCGACCTGCTCGACCATTTTGGTACGCGTTTTGTTGTTCCCCTGTTGTCGGCGCAAACCGCCAGAACGCTTCCGCGCCTGCACCCTATTTTCACGATCGACGGCGAGCAGCATATTCTTGCGACTCAACTCGCATCGGCAGTCGACGTCGAAGATTTGGGCCGCAAGGTCGGCTCGCTTGCGGATCAGCGCTACGACATATTGAACGCACTCGACGTGCTGCTGACGGGGGTTTGACGATGCCCCAGCCCCGCATCCTCCTCATCATCGGCGGCGGCATTGCCGCGTACAAGAGCATCGAGCTCGTCCGCCTGCTTCGCAAATCGGGCTATGTCGTGCGCTGTGTCCTGACACGCGCGGGCGAGCAGTTCGTGACCCCGCTGACGCTCGCGGCGCTGAGCGAGAACAAGGTCTATACCAATCTGTTCGACCTGAAGGACGAGGTCGAGATGGGGCATATCCAGCTGAGCCGCGAGGCCGATCTGGTCGTCGTCGCCCCCGCGACCGCCGATTTGCTCGCCAAGATGGCTGGGGGACATGCCGACGACCTGGCGACCACCCTGTTGCACGCGACCGACAAGCCGGTGCTCGCGGCACCCGCGATGAATGTCCGCATGTGGCTGCACCCCGCCACCCAGCGCAATGTAGCGACGTTGCGCGGTGACGGAGTGACGGTGATGGCGCCGGATGAGGGCGAGATGGCGTGCGGGGAATTTGGGCCGGGACGCTTGCCCGAACCGGCGGCGATTTTCGCTGCGATTCAGAGCCGCCTCTCAAATCCGTTCGCGTCGAGCGCAGTCGAGACGCCGCCCCAGCCCTCCCGTGTCTCGACTTCGCTCGACACGAACGGAAGCCTGGAAAGCCAGCCGGACTTTGCCGAGGAAAACCACCGCCCGCTCTATGGCCGCCGCATCCTGATCACCGCGGGGCCGACGCATGAGCCGATCGATCCGGTGCGCTACATCGCCAACCGGTCGAGCGGCAAACAGGGGTTTGCGATCGCCGCCGCCGCCGCCGAAGCCGGGGCCGAGGTGCTGCTGATCGCCGGCCCCGTCGACCTGCCGACCCCGCCGGGGGTGATCCGCGTCGATGTCGAAACCGCGGTCGAAATGGCCGCCGAGGTCGAACAAGGCCTGCCGGTCGATGCCGCGATCATGGTCGCCGCGGTCGCCGACTGGCGCGCCGCCGACCCCGCGGGTCAAAAGATCAAGAAGGACGGCAGCGGCGCGGTGCCGCCGCTCGTGCTCGCCGAAAATCCCGACATCCTCGCGGGGGTCGCCAAATCGCCCACGCGCCCCACGCTGCTGATCGGCTTTGCCGCCGAAACCAACGACGTCATCGCCCACGCGCTGGCCAAGCTGGCGCGCAAGGGATGCGACTGGATCGTCGCCAACGACGTCGCCGCCGACCCGATGGGCGGCGAAAGCAATCGGGTGCATATCGTTAGCAAAGACGGAATAGACAGCTGGGACCGACTGCCGAAAGCGGCCGTCGCCCGCAAATTGATGGAAAAGATCGCCGATGAGCTCGATGCGCGTAGCCCCCGCCAGCCCGATTGAGATCAGGGTCCAGCGCCTGCCCAACGGCGGCGGCCTGCCCCTGCCCGCCTATGCCAGCGATGGCGCCGCGGGGATGGACGTCGTCGCCGCCGAGACGCTGACCATCCGCCCCGGCACCCGCCACGCGGTGCCGACGGGGTTCGCGATGGCGATCCCGCCGGGGTATGAGGTGCAGGTGCGCCCGCGATCGGGCCTCGCGCTCAAATATGGCGTCACCTGCCTCAACACCCCGGGGACGATCGACAGCGATTACCGCGGCGAGGTGAAAGTGATTCTCGCCAATCTGGGCGACGATAATTTCGAGGTGAGGCGCGGCGACCGCATCGCACAGCTGGTCCCGGCACCGGTCCAGCGCGCGACCTTTGCCGAGGTGACGACGCTCGACGAAACGACGCGCGGTGCGGGCGGTTTCGGATCGACCGGGGTCGAAAGCGAACCGGTCGACGACACCGCCGACGCAGCCGGACTGGCGTCGCTCGCGGCGATCAAGACGCGGCGATCGAGCGAATAATTGCTGAGCGACGCCGAACTCGACCGTTACGCGCGCCAGATCATCCTGCCTGCATTCGGCGGCGCGGGGCAGGCCAAGCTGAAAGCCGCGCATGTCGCAGTGATCGGTGCGGGCGGCATCGGCTGTCCGGCGATTACCTATCTGGCGGCGGCGGGGGTCGGCCGGCTGACGATCATCGACGATGATGTCGTGGAATTGTCGAACCTGCAGCGCCAGCCGCTGTTTACCGATGCCGACATCGGCGCGCAAAAGGCCGTGGTGGCGGCGGAGGCCGCGCGGCGGATCAACCCGCATGTCGAGGCGATCGCGGTGGCCGAGCGGATCGACGACGACAACGCCGCGGCGCTGCTGGCGGGTGCGAACCTGATCCTCGACGGCTGCGACAATTTCGCCACCCGGCTGGCGGTCAACCGCACGGCGGTGGGCTTGCAAATTCCACTACTAAGCGCCGCGATCGGGGCGTTCGAGGGGCAGGTCGCGCTGTATGAGGGCTGGCGCGCGGGCGAGGCCTGCTACGCCTGTCTGGTCGGGGGCGACCCGGCGCAGGAGGGGGTCAATTGCGCCGAGACCGGGGTGATGGGCGCGCTGGCGGGGATGATCGGGACGATGGCGGCGCTGGAAGCGGTGCGCGCGCTGACCGGCTGGGGTTCAGCCTTGACCGGGCGGCTGGCGATCGTCGATATGCTCGACCGGCGCTGGCGTGAGGTCGGTGTGCCCAAGGACCCGCAATGTCCGATATGCCGACCCTGAACATCATTGTCGCCATGGCCGAGGGGCGGCGGTTGTGCGCCGCGCTGGAAACCGCGATCGCCGCAGCGGCGTTGGGGCGGGGCGCCCGCCTGTTTCTGCAAGGGGATGCGACCGCGATGCTGCGCGCACCCGCGGGGTTCGCCGGGGACGGGCCGCGCCGCGCGGCGGGCCTGCCCGGGCTTGCCGAACTGATCGATGAAGCCATGACCAGCGGGGTCGAGATCATCGCGTGCCAATCGGGGCTCGCGATCGGCCAGATGGCGGCCGACAAGATGGTGCCGGGCGTCAAGGCCGGCGGCGTCGTCAGCTTCCTCGCCGCGGTCGGTGAAGCGGACCGGTTGGTGGTGTATTGAAAACAGTGTCGCCCCCGCAAAGGCGGGGGTCACGATTGACTCACGGATTATCGCAGACGGTGATCTTGTCAGGATCGGGGCGTTTACCCGTCGGCACAAACCGCGCGAGATACCCCCCGGCATGCTGTTTGTCGTCATAGGATACCAGCTTGTACCCCACCGCTTCGAACTCGCAGACGAGCAGGCGGAAGGGTGTGCCATGATCGGCGATCGGGCGGTCGCCGTCGACGACGATCACCTGCCCGCCCGCGCGCAGCGCCGGGCGCAGCCGCCACAGAAAGGCGTAGGGCTCGCCGATCTCGTGGTACATATGGACCATGAAAACGCGGTCGAAACTGGCGGCGGGCAGGCGCGGATCGTCGACCGCGCCGAGCTTCAACGAGACATTGTCGAGCCGCTCGCGCGCGACGCGGTCGGCGAGCCGTTCGATCACCTCGGGGATGATATCCTGCGCCAGCACCCGCCCGCCCGCACCGACCCGCTGCGCGAGGCGCACGGTGTAATAGCCGTCGCCCGCGCCGATGTCGGCAATCGTCATGCCGGGGCGGACATCGGCCGAGTCCATCACATCTTCGGCCTCGTTGACGCGGTCGCGCGCCTCTTCGGTCGACCATTTGGTCGAGACGGTCGGCGCCACCGGGCGATCGGCAGGCGGAAATTCGCGCGCGGTTGCCGCGCGGTCGCCGCTGTCATCCCAGGGCGCGTCGCAGCCGCCGAGCAGCGGCATCAACGCGAGCAGGGCGGCGGCGGATCGCTTCATCAATCGATGTCCTCGACCTCGACCTTTTCGCCCGTCACCTTCTGCGACAGCGCCGCGGCCATGAACGGGTCGAGCGCGCCGTCGAGCACGTCGCCGGGGGCGGTCGAGGTCACGCCGGTGCGCAGATCTTTCACCAGCTGGTAGGGCTGGAGGACGTAAGAGCGAATCTGGTGGCCCCAGCCGATTTCGGTCTTCGCCTGATATTCGCCCGACGCCGCGGCTTCGCGCTTTTGCAGCTCGGCCTCGTACATCCGCGCCTTCAGCATCCCCATCGCGGTCGCACGGTTCTTGTGCTGCGACCGGTCGTTCTGGCTGGCGACGACGATGCCGGTCGGGATGTGGGTGATGCGCACCGCCGAATCGGTCGTGTTGACGTGCTGGCCGCCGGCGCCCGAGGCGCGGTAGGTGTCGATCTTGAGGTCGCCCTCGTTAATATCGATTTCGATATTGTCGTCGATCACCGGATAGACCCAGACGCTGGAAAAGCTGGTGTGGCGGCGCGCCGAGCTGTCGTAGGGCGAGATGCGAACAAGGCGGTGGACGCCGCTTTCGGTTTTGGCATAGCCATAAGCATTCTCGCCCTTGACCAGCATCGTCGCCGACTTGATCCCCGCCTGTTCGCCCGCCTGATATTCAACCAGCTCGACCTTGAAGCCGCGCTTTTCGGCCCAGCGGCTGTACATGCGCTGAAGCATTTCGGCCCAGTCCTGGCTTTCGGTGCCGCCAGCGCCGGCGTGGACTTCGATATAGGCGTCGTTGGCGTCGGCCTCGCCCGCGAGCAGCGCCCTGATCTTGTCCTCTTCGGCGCGCGCCGCGAGGACGGCGAGCGACGCGACGGCTTCATCGCCCAGGGCGGTGTCGCCTTCCATATCGGCGAGCTCGATCAGCTCGGCGGTGTCGGCACATTCGGTTTCGATCGCGCGCGTTGCGGTGATCGCGCCGTCGAGACGGCGGCGTTCGCGCATGACCTCTTGCGCCGCCCGCGGATCATTCCACAGCGTCGGGTCCTCGACCTTGGCATTCAGCTCGTCGAGCCGCCGTACCGCGCGGTCCCAGTCGAGAAAACGCCGCAGCAGTGCCAGCGCGGCACCAATCTTGTCGATATGATCCTGCGCTTCGGCGCGCATGTCCTTGCTCCTGAAAAATATGCCCCGGCCATAGAGGCTCGGTGGCCCGTGACAAGTCGTCAGATGATGCCGCCGCGGTCGTCGAGGAAGTCGCTGTCGCTGCGCCCCGCCGGGCCTTGCCGCACCGGCGCATCCTGCCGCCGGGGGGTTTTCACCGGCTTGATCTCTTCTTCGCGGATCGTCCGGCGCGGTTCGCTTTCGGGCTTGAACGCTTCCCAGATGATCGACGCCTTGGGATCGGTCCCCGGCCAGCTGCCATAGACGCGGCGGCCCGACCGGCGGTCGATGCGGACCATCCGCACCCCCTTTGGCGCCGCGAACGGAATCGGCTGGCGATCGGCGAGCGCGGCGAGCGCAAAATCCTTGAAGATCGGCGCCGCATAGCTGCTGCCCTGGGCATAGCCGCCCATGCTGCGCGGCTGGTCGAAACCGATATACATGCCGGCGATCACGTCGGGGGTGCCGCCGACGAACCAGACGTCGTTCGGCCCCGTGGTCGTGCCGGTCTTGCCGAACAGCGGCACATTCAGGTCGCGCAGCCGCACCGCGGTGCCGCGCTGGACGACGCCTTCGAGCATATGGACGACCTGATAGGCGGTCATCGGGTCCATCAGCTGTTTGCCCGACCTGGCAAAGCGCGGCATCGGGCGGCCGTCCCAATCCTTTTTGTTGCAACCCTCGCACGGTTTCCAGTTCGCCGGGAAAATCACCTTGCCGCGGCGGTCCTGCGCATAGTCGATCACCCGCGGTTTCAGCGCGCGGCCATGATTGGCCAGCATCGCGTAGGCGTTGGTCATTTTTTCGACCGTCGTCGATCCGGCGCCGAGCGCGGTCGAGAGGTAAGGTTCATGCTTGCCGATCCCCATCGCCTGGATCGTTTCAACGATCGGCTCCATGCCGATCTGGCTCGCGGTCTTGACCGTCATCAGGTTGCGCGACTGTTCGAGCCCCCAGCGCATCGTATGCTCGCCGCTGCCACCCGAATTGCCGAAGTTGCGGAAGCATTTGTTGCCGAGCGCCGCGCCTTGGTAGACGCAGAACGGCCCGTCGACGATCATCGTCGCGGGGGTCATGCCATTATCGAGCGCCGCCGCATAAACGAACGGTTTGATCGTCGAGCCTGGCTGGCGCTGTGCCTGGGTGGCGCGGTTGAAGGGCGACAGGCGGACATCGAAACCGCCCTGCATCGCATAGATACGGCCCGAATGCGGGCTTTCGACGACCATGCCGCCCGACACTTCGGGAATGTTGCGCAAGGCATAGCCGCTGCCGCCGGTCGACTTGACGACGATCAGGTCGCCGGGGCGCATCGCCGAGAACGCATTGCCGCCGGTCTTGCGATAGCCGAGCGTCGCGGCGCTGGCGGGCAGCGTGCCGGTATCGCCGTTGGCAAAGCCGATCTGCGCCGCACCGGCCGATTTCGACAGCACCGCGGCGACACGCCAATTGTCATAGTCGATGCCGATAAAGCTCGACGCCAGGCGGCTCTGCCACTGATCGTCGGCCTCGATCGTCGCGATCGGCCCCGACCAGCCCTTGCCCGCATCATAGCGTTGCAGCCCCTTGCGCAGCGCCATCGTCGCGCCGGTCTGCATCTTGCCATCATAGGGCGTGCGGACCCACAATCCCCCGGCATAGACACTGAGCGGGCCATCTGCGGCGGTTTCGCCGAACTGCGCGATCAACTGGCGCCGCACCTCTTCCATATAATAGCCACCAACCTGCGCGATCGCGCGGTTGCCGCTGTTGGTCAGCCCCAGCGGCATGGCGCGCGCGGCGTCGCGCTGCGCCGCGGTGATCCAGCCATTGTCCTCCATCGACCCAAGCACGAAATTGCGCCGCGCCAGCGCCTCCGCCGCGTTGCGGGTGCGGCCATATTTTTCGGGCGCCTTGGGCAGGATCGCGAGAAACGCCATTTCGTGAAGCTGGAGCTGGTCGACATCCTTGTCGAAATAGGCGCGGCTCGCCGCCTGGACGCCGAAGGCGCGGCGGCCAAGCGGGATTTCGTTGAGATACAGTTCGAGAATCTGTTCCTTGGTCAGCGCATCCTCGATCCGCATCGCCAGGATCGCCTCGCGCACCTTGCGGCGATAGCTGAGTTCGTTGGTGAGCAGCAGGTTCTTCGCAACCTGCTGGGTGATCGTCGACGCGCCGACGGGGCGGCCGCTGCTCGAAAGGTTGGTGACGATTGCCGAGGCGATGCCCGGATAATCGATACCGCCGTGGCTGAAAAAGGTCTTATCTTCGGCGGCGAGGAACGAGCGCACCAGCAGCTGCGGATATTCGCTATAGTCCAGCTGGACGCGGCGTTCGCGGGCGTAGCTGTGCACCGGCTTGCCCTCGCCGTCGCGGACCATCGTAGGCAGCGGCGGTTCATAATCGCGCAGCTGATCGACCGACGGCAGGTCGCGCGCAAAGATCGCCCAGATCAGGATCAGCGCCAACACGCCCGACAGCGCCAGATAGCCGAGCCAGCGGAACCAGCGCCGCGTCCACATCTCGCGCAGCCAGGCGATGACGGCATTGCTGTCGCGGCGCAGGCGCAGGCGGAAATCGGGCGGGCTGTCGGCGGCCATATTCCCCCGCCTCTAAAGCGTGGATCGCCGAAAGGGAAGCGTGCTTGCGGCGAGGCGCTATTCTACTCCCCTCCCGCTTGCGGGAGGGGTCGGGGGAGGGCTTGTTTCCTCAGCTTGCTCCGCGACATGCCCTCCCCTAACCCCTCCCGCAAGCGGGAGGGGGATCGATCAGGTCAAGCAGCGCAAAGCGCAGCATCGCGGCGACATCGGCCAGCACCGCAGCCTGCGAAACCCGGTCTTCCTCGTACAGCATCTCGTCGGCGGCAAAGCCGAGTTCGACCGCCAGCCGCAGCCGCGACCACAGCGCCGGGCGGTCCGGCGCGACGAGATGCGCGGCGCAGGCGTCGGTCAGCCGGTCGGTCACATGACGGTGCGATTCGAGCCGGACATGGACCAGCCGCGGCGAGGCGTGGAGCGCGCGCAATATCCACACCGCGCCGGGTTCAGCGCGCGTCACCGCGGCGTTTTCGGCGAGCAGATCGCCGATATGGCCGGCCATCGCCGCAATCCCGGCGGGCGCGTGACGCGCCAGCCAGCCCTCGAGCACATCGTTCTGCCGTTCCATCAACCGCCGCCCCAGCGCCTCCAGCACCGCATATTTGTCGCCGAAATAGCGGTAGAGCGCGGGCGGCGTCAGCCCCGCACGCGCCGCGATCATATTGGTCGAGACCCGCTCGATCCCGACCTCGGCCAGCAATTCGCCCGCGACGTCGAGCAGCCGGCCGCGGGTCAGATGCGCGCGGTCCTGTTGCGGCGGACGCTTGACCGCAGGGGGGCGGTCGACCGCGATCATCGCGCCCGGCCGCGCGCGCTGACCGGCCAGATGTCGACCAGCGTATCGCCCGCCACGACATGATAACTGTCGTAAAGGTTCACCGTCGGGTCGCAGTGCGGCACGGTCAGGCTGACCGGGTCGCCGGGGGCGAGCTGCGCCCCGATGCCGGGGGCGATCAGCGCCGCATGTTCGTCACCCATGAAGGCGAAGAAAGCCGTTGCGGGCGCGCCGCGTTGGACCACCGCGACGCCGCCGTCGGTCGACAGCGATTTATACCCGGCATCGATGGTGACCAGGCCGTCGTGGTTGGCGCTGACGACGCGGGCGTCGACCGCCAGCGACACCTCGAACGGCGCTTCACCGCCCTCGCCGGTCAGGTCGCAATCGCCATATTGCTTGTCCATGAAGACATAGCTGCCCGCCTGCAATTCGGTGAAAGTCCCGAGGTCGAGGTCGATGCGGTGCGTGCCAGTGCCCGATCCGGTGATAATTTCGGGCGCAAAGCCCGCGTCGGCCAGCGCCGCAATAACGCTTTGCAGATAGGCGGTGCGCTCGACGATCGCGGCGCGGCGGTCGGTATAGCTTTCGATATGCTGCTGCGAGCCGCAGTAGAATTGCACCCCTTGATATTCGAGGTTCGGCGATGCCGAAATGACCTTCGCGAGCGCGACCGCGGCCTCTGCGGAAGCGACCCCGGTGCGCGCAATGCCGGGGTCGATGTCGATGATCACATCGAGTCGTGCCTCGGCCGCGGCGAGCGCGGCTTGGAGCCGTTCGGCGACGCCCGGATGGTCGACGACCGCCATCAGCCCTTCGGCGGTGACCGCGAGCGCGGCGAGCCGATCGATCGCGGCAGGCGCCGCGACGGGCGAGGTGATCAGGATGCCGGTGACCCCGCCGCCCGCCAGCACTTCGGCCTCGCCGATCTTGGCGCAGCAGACGCCGACCGCACCGGCCTTTATCTGCCGCAAGGCGATATCGATGCTTTTATGCGTTTTGGCATGTGGGCGCAGCGCGACCCCATGATGAGCGGCGAGCGCTGCCATCGCCACAATATTGCGGTCGAGCGCCTCGACATCGAGCACCAGCACCGGGGTGTTGAGGTCGGCGCGCGAGCCTTGCTGGCCGATCAGATGCGCGTGCAGGTCGCGGTCGGTGGTCATGAAAACAGGCTTTCCAGGTGCGGGTTGAGGAATTTGCCGCCGGGGTCGGCGGCGCGGCGGACGGCATTATAGCGCCCCGCCATCGGATACAGCGCCGCGACATCGGCGCGGCCCAGCGTGTGGCGTTTGGCCCAATGCGGCCGCCCGCCATGGCTGCGAAAGATCGTCTCGGCCTCGGCAAACAGGTTTCGCCACGGCATCCGGGCATATTGGTGCATCGAGATTGCGGCGACGGGTCCGGCGTTCATCGGGCTCATCCAGATATCGTCAGCGGCGACGGTGCGGAACTCGAAGGGAAAGGTGACGGGCAGGCGCTGGCGCCGGATCCAGCCGACGACCTCGGCCAGCGTGTCGAGCCCGGCGGCGCGCGGCATTTCATATTCCATCTCTTCAAACCGGATCGTGCGGTCGGATGGGAAGATGCTGTACGCGGGACCGCGGCGGCGCCCCGAAATGCCGCTTTTCATCATCAGCCGCTGGAGCGGCGGGGTCAGGAACGGCAGCCGCGCCGCGATGTTCAGGATGCGGCGAAAGCTCGCTTCCTCCATATCGGTCGTGGTCGGCGGCGGATCGCACGGATCGCATGGGTCGAGCGTTTTCAGGATCACATCGTCGCTGTGCGGAAAGAACCAGAATTCGACATGGCGATGCTGCCGGGTCAAATCATCATAGCTTTCACGGATGTCGGCCCAGCGCCGCTTTTCGATCCGCTCAGCCAGGTGAAAGGCCGGGACGACCGCGACGTCGATTTCGGTCGCGACCCCGAACAGGCCGAGCGACAGGCGCTGCGCCTGATAGAGGTCGGGGTTGGTGGTCGCGTCGCACCAATGCGCCTCGCCATCGGCGCCGATCAGCCGGAAACCGCGCGCAAAGGTCGCGAGCGAACCCAGGTCGGCGCCGGTGCCATGCGTCCCCGTCGCCATCGCCCCGGCGAGCGATTGCGGATTGACGTCGCCCTGGTTGGCGAGCGCCAGCCCTTCGTCCCATAGCGCCGCGGTCAGGCGGCGGATGCTCCACCCGGCGGGGATGCGCGCGGTCTGGCGATCGGCGGCGATGTGCAGGACGCCCGCCAGATCGTCGAGGCTGACGATCAGCTCGTCCGATTCGCAGAGCGGCATGAAGCTGTGCCCGGCGCCGGTGACGCGCAATTGGCGCGCGCTGCGGATGAGCGCGGCGAGTTCATCCTCGCTGTGCGGGCGGGCGATTTGGGCCGCCGCGGTGACGCTACCCGACCAGTTGCTCCAGCTCATACCTCTCTCCCGCCGCCAGCAAGGTGAAGCTGTCTGCGGGAAGAAAGTTAGTCAAGACTATATTTGTCCGTCATTGCGAGGAGCCGAAGGCGACGCGGCAATCCAGAGCGGTGCAAGGCCGCCCCTGGATTGCTTCGCTTCGCTCGCAATGACGATTGGGGAATGGCGCAGCGCCTTAACGCGCCGCGATCTGCCGCGCGAAATGGATCTGCACCGCGTCGCGCACCCCGCGCGCGACCTTTTTCTGCCCCGCCGCCGACGCGAGAAATTCGGCGTCATCCTTGTTCGAGATGAAGCCGGTTTCGAACAGGATCGACGGGGTGTCGGGCGCTTTCAGCACCACGAACGAGGCGAAGCGGTGCGCGTTGGTGCGGAATTTGACCGCTTCGCCCGCCTCGCGCTGGAGCAGGCGCGCAAAGTCGGAGGCGACGTTCATCGTCTCGCGCTGGGTCAGGTCGAGCAGGATCGACGACACATCGCCGCTGTGCGCGCCCAGATCGACGCCGTTGATGACATTCGCCTTGTTTTCGCGCGCCGCCAGCCGCGCGGCTTCGCGGTCGGAGGCGACTTCGGACAGCGTGTAGATCGACGCGCCATTGGCGGTCTGGTTTTCGGCGGCATCGGCGTGGACCGAGATGAACAGATCGGCTTTCAGCCGCCGGGCGATGCCGAAGCGTTCCTCGAGCACCAAATAGCGATCGTCGCCGCGGGTCAGCGCGACACGGACGCGGCCCGAGGCGAGCAGATCGTCGCGGATCGCCCGCGCGAGCGCCAGGGTGATGTCCTTTTCGCGCTTGCCGCTGTGCGGGCTGATCGCGCCCGGATCATGCCCGCCATGCCCGGCGTCGATCACCACCAGCGGCAGGCGGCTATTGTTCGGCCCCTCGATCCGCGGCAGCACCACGCTGGGCTTCGGTTTGCCGATCGGCACGCTGACGCTGTAGCGTTTTTCGGGCGGTTTGGCGCGAAAGCCCGCGGGCGGCGCCAATTCGGTGCGCGGGCCGCGCGACACCCGCGCGAACTCGTCGGCGGAGACCGGACGCAGGTGAAAGGTCAGGCTGCGGCCGTCGGCGGCAAAGCGCGCGCCGGTGACCACCGCCGGCTGCGCGAGGTCAAGCACGATGCGCGCGGTATCCGAATCCTTCTGCCCCTGGCGCACCGCGCGCACCAGTCCGGCGCCTTGCGTTGAGCGACCGGGCTGCGCGCCCGCAATGTCGAGCGCGATGCGGTCGGGGCCGGCGAGCAGAAAGGTCGACGCACCGCTGACAAGATCGTCGAAGCGCAGCGTGATGTCCGAATCGCCGATTTCGACCGCGCCGATTTGCCCCGCCAGCGCCGCCGCCGGGTTCATCATCATCGCGATCAGGACGAGCAGCAGGCTCATGGCGCCTCTATGCCGCCGCGGGCGAGCGATGGTCCAGCGCTTATTCGAAAACATGGGGCCCCCAGCGGCAGAATGTCGTGAACCTAGCATTAGCCATCGGCGGTCAAATGCCCGTCAACCGGCAGGGTTAACCGGTAATTCAGCATGATCGGGGGCAAGGCGGGGCTTGTGGACGCGCGGCGGCGTCCCATCTTTATGCCTTGGCGCTGTTGCTGTTGGCCCGTGCCGATGCTAGCACGCCACCACTGACGGTGTCGTTCCCGGTACCGTCCGGCCTTTTGAGGGGAAGGCCTGCTCCGCAAATCCGCGGAACATGGCCGCCTTGGCGCCGGATATGCGGGGATCGGCAACCTGCCGTCAGTCCACCCGGTTGACCGGACAGTCGGGGCGATCGTCAGACGCCCGCCCTGCC
>NZ_SCOT01000043.1 GCF_005502465.1 Sphingopyxis sp. L1A2A | reverse complement strand
CCCCCCCACCGGCCCCGAAGCGATTCCCGCGGCGCCGCCCGCCAAGCATGGCTGGCTGAACTTTGTGATCGATTTCGGGCCGCTGCTCGTTTTCTTTATCGCCTATAAATTCTCGTCGGGCGGCGAAGGCGCGTTTGCCGCGACCGCCGCCGCGATCAAGGGCACGATCGCCTTCATGGCCGCGATCATCGTCGCGATGGCGGTGTCGAAGTGGAAGCTGGGCAAGATTTCGCCGATGCTGTGGATGTCTAGCATCCTGGTCATCGGCTTTGGCGCGCTGACCATCTGGTTCCACGACGAGCGTTTCATCGTGATGAAGCCGACGATCATCTATGCCGCCTTTGCGGCACTGCTGCTCGGCGGTTGGTGGTTCGGCAAGCCGATGCTGAAATATCTGCTGCAATCGGCGCTCGAAGGCCTGACCGACCGCGGCTGGCTGCTGCTGTCGCGCAACTGGGGGCTGTTCTTTGCCGCGCTCGGCATCGCCAATCATGTGATGTACGAGCTGATCCAGGCGAAACAGATGAGCTTTGACCTGTGGCTGACGATCAAGGTGTGGGGCGTCACCGCCCTCTCTTTCCTGTTCACCTTCAGCCAGGTGCCGGTAATGCTGAAGAACGGGCTGGCGATGCCCGAAGAGGGTGCCACCGACAAAAGTTGAGTCCGGCCCCCGACGCTGGCATAGCGATGCCGCTTGGCACTGGGTCGCTTCCCGTGCCGCAAAAACAGGGGGAAACTGCAATGGACAAATTTTTCGGCAATTTGCATGCCGTGCTCGGTGCGGGACTGGTGCTCGCGATCATCCTGATGCTGGGCCTGAACGGCCAGAATTTCGAGGACGGCATCGCCGCCGCCAACGCGGTCATGCGCTGGCTGCACACGTTTTTTGGCGTGCTGTGGATCGGCCTGCTCTATTATTTCAACTTCGTCCAGATTCCGACGATGCCGAAAATCCCGGCCGAACTGAAACCCGCCGTCGGCAAGCATATCGCGCCCGCCGCGCTGTTCTGGTTCCGCTGGGCGGCGCTGATCACCGTGCTGCTGGGCGTCGCAATCGCGGGCCACGCCAAATATCTGGTCCCGGCGCTGGGCCTGCAGGATCCCTATAAGCTGATCGGCGTCGGCATGTGGCTGGGCCTGATCATGGCGTTCAACGTGTGGTTCGTGATCTGGCCGAACCAGAAAAAGGCGCTGGGTATCGTCGAGGCCGACGATGCGACCAAGGCCAAGGCCGCCAAAACCGCGATGATCTTTTCGCGGACCAACACCTTGCTGTCGATCCCGATGCTCTATGCGATGGTGAACTTCAGCTGAGCTGACCAGCAACGGTTCAAGAAAGGGCGCGCCGGGAAGCCGGGGCGCCCTTTTTGTTACCCGTTCGTGTCGAGCGAAGTCGAGACACGCAGAAGTCGAGCACCAACGCCACATGTCTCGACTTCGCTCGACACGAACGGGTAACAGGTCGGTTTTGTAATCAACCCTCCACCGCCGCCTTGTGCAGCCGCCCGTTCATCACATAATGCGCAACGCCCAGCTGCATCCCCGCGGCCTGCGCGTCGTCGATCTCGCGCACCCGCCGCGCCGGCGATCCGGCCCACAGCTCGCGGTCCGGGATTTCCTTGTTCTCGGTGAGCAGCGCACCCGCCGCGAGCATCGCGTCGCTGCCGATGCGGCACCCGTTCATCACCGTCGCCTTCAGCCCCACGAACGCCCGGTCGGCGAGCGTGCAGCCATGGACCATCGCGAGGTGGCCGATCAGCACATCTTCGCCGATGATCGTCGGAAAGCCTTCGGGCCGGTGCGGCATCGGGCCGTCGCAATGGACGATGCTGCCGTCCTGGATGTTCGAGCGCGCCCCGACGACGATATGGCTGACGTCGGCGCGCAGCACGCAATTATACCAGATGCTGACATCGGGCCCGATCGTCACGTCGCCGATGATCCGGCATCCCGGCGCGATGAAGGCGCTGGGGTCGATCCGCGGCGTCTTGCCGCCTACCGTGATAATGCTGACGTCGGTATAAGTCATTCGTCGTGGTTCCCGATGACATTGTTCCACAGCAGGACCGGCAAGGTCGAGGCATAATCGTCGGTCCAGCGTTCAAAGCCCGCCCGCGCATTCAGCGGCACCCAGGCGCCGTCGCTGGCAGCAGCACCGCGCGGCCGAATACCGCCGGTCAATTGCTGCATCCGCTGCGGCGTCGCGGTCAGCGCGACCCAATTCGACCCGGTCAGATCGCTGAGGTCGTCGTCGGCCGGGCCGGGATCGAGCCGGATTGCCGCCGTCCAGACGCGCGCCCGCGCCTCTTCGGCCAGCACCGGTTCCAGCCCGAAAAAGCGATTCGAGATATGGATCAGCAGAATGCCGTCGGGTTTCAGCGCGCGTTTGTAGATGCCGATCGCTTCGCTGGTCAGCAGGTGCAGCGGGATCGCGTCGGACGAAAAGGCGTCGATGACCAATATGTCGAAGCGCGCCGCGGGCTGCTCGGCGATTTTCAGGCGCGCATCGCCGATGACGATCGGGGTGTCGCCGGCACAATCGGACAGGAAGGTGAATTTGGCAGGGTCGCGGGCGATGTCGACCATCACCGGATCGATTTCGAAAATCGTCCACTGCTGGCCCGGCCGCCGATAGCAGGCGAGCGTCCCCGCCCCCAGCCCGACGATGCCGATCGATGCCCGCGGTCCGGCAAGCGCGTCGGCTTTGCCCAGCGTCAGGCCGACACCGGATTTCGGGCCATAATAGGTCGTCGGCTCGCGGCGGTGCGCCGGATCGGTGCGCTGCAAACCGTGCAGCGTCGTGCCATGCGCCAGGCGGCGCTGCCCCTGCGCGGGATAGTCGGTGACGGTATAGACGCCGAAATAGCTGCGGACGCGCGCGCCGGTGAAACTTTCCTGCACGGTGTCCCAACCGCCGACCCCGATCATCAGCAGCGCCAGCACCGTCACAAACGCCCAGCGCCAGCCGATCACCAGCAGCCCGATCACAAAGAGGGCGATGCCCCAGGCGGCGGTCGATCCTTCGAGCACGCCGCCCCAGCCGCGCACCATCTGCCAACTGGCGACCGCCGCGATCGCGACCAGCACCGCCGCCGCGATCCGCGCGCGGGGCACGGACAGGCGCAGCCATTGGTTCCACGGCAGCAGCGCCGGAAGCGGCAGCAGCGCCGCCGCGGCGAGGATCAGCAGCGGATGTTCATACACCCAGTCGAACAGCAGCGGCGCAAACAGCGCGGCGAACAAACCGCCGAGCACGCCGCCCGCCGACATCACCAGATAAAAGAGCGTCAGATGCTGCGTCGCCGGGCGCAGATGATACAGATAGCCGTGCAGCGCGGTCGCGACGACAAACAGCATCGCAAGGCTGGCTAGCGCGACCATCATCGATCCGCCGCCCGAACTGAGCAGCGCCAGCCCCCCGACCGCCAGCAGCACCGCCGGGGCGATGAAGGTGATGATCTCGGTCAGCCGGTCCATCGTCGAAAAGGCGATCACGAAGCTGAGCAGATAGAGCCCGAGCGGCAGCACCCACAACAAAGGCATCGCGACGATGTCGGTGGTCAGATGGGTTGTCGTCGACAGCATCAACCCCGACGGCACCGCGGCGATGAGCAGCCAGTGGAGCTGGCGCCGCATGGTCGGGCGCGGTTCGGTGGTGGCGGCGCCCGCTTCATGCGCTTCGGCGCGTCCGTGCCAGCGCGCCGCCGCCGTCGCTGCGACGAGTATGACGAGCAGCGCATAACCCGCGGTCCAGCCCCAGCTTTGCGCCGCCAGCGGCAGCGCCGGTTCGACCAGCGCCGGATAGCTGATCAGCCCCGCGAAACTGCCGAGGTTCGATGCGGCGTAGAGATAATAGGGATCGCCGGCGCGGGCGTCGGCGGCGAACCAGCGCTGCATCAGTGGTGCCTGCGCCGACACCACAAAGAACACGGGGCCGATCGACGCCAGCAACAACAGCGGCACCCACAGCGCCTCTTGCCCCGGGCCGGGCGGCGCGATCTGCGCGATGCCGATCGGGAGCCACAGCGCGGCAACCAGGAACAGCGCGACGTGAATGATCGCCTGGCGCCGCACCGCGAAGCGGCCAAGCCAATGCGCATAGGCATAGCCGCCGAGCAACAGCGCCTGATAGACCAGCATCGCGCTGTTCCATACCGCCGGGGCGCCGCCGAGTTTGGGCAGCACCATGCGCGCCACCATCGGCTGGACCTGAAACAGCAGGAAACTGCCGACCAATATGGTCAGCACGAACAGCCAGCGCCGCGGCGACGGGGAATGGGACAGGGTCATGCGGTCTCCGGGACGGGGCGCGGCAGCGCATAGGCGACGTGCGGGCGTAGCGGGTCACCCGCCGCCAGCTTGGGATGGTCGAAGGCAAGGTCGGTGCGGTGGTCCATGCCCAGCCGCTCCATCACGGCGCGGCTGCGGTCGTTGCCGCGCGCGGTGATCGCCCAGACGTCGGCGTCGGAAAGATTGGCGAAGGCCCAGGCGATGGCGCCGCGCGCGGCCTCGGTCGCGTAACCCGCACCCCAAGCGTCCCGGGCGAGGCGCCAGCCGATCTCGGCCTTGTTCGCCACCGGGCCGACCGTGCCGCGAATGACGCCGCACCAGCCGATCAGCCGGGCGTCGGCCTGTCGCTCGAGCGCCCAGAAGCAATGGCCATGCGCGGCCTGAAGCCCGCGCATCCGTTCGACCAGCGCCGCGGTCGCCGCGAGGTCGAGCGGCGGACCGAGCGTCGCCATGACGTCGGGGTCGCTGCAGATCGCCTGAAAGGGCGCGACATCGTCATCGCGCCACGATCGCATGACCAGCCGCTCGGTTTCGATCATGCGTTCAGCAGCCGCGCCGCGTGCAGCGCATGATAGCTCAAGACCCCCGATGCCCCGGCGCGGCGGAACGCCAGCAAGGTTTCGAGCACCAGCGCGTCGCGGTCGCCCGCGCCCGCCGCCGCCGCGGCCTCGATCATCGCATATTCGCCCGACACCTGATACGCATAGACGGGGACGGCGAAGTTCGCCTTCACCGCGGCGACGATGTCGAGATAGGGCAGCCCCGGTTTGACCATCACGCTGTCGGCGCCTTCGGCCAGATCCTGCGCGACCTCGCGCAGCGCTTCCTCGGCGTTGGCGGGGTCCATCTGATAGGTTTTCTTGTCGCCCTTCAGCAGCCCGCGCGAGCCCACCGCGTCGCGGAACGGACCGTAAAAGGCCGACGCATATTTGGCGGCATAGCTCATGATCTGGACATGGCCGAAACCTTCGGCCTCCAGCGCCTCGCGGATCGCACCGATGCGGCCGTCCATCATGTCGCTGGGGGCGATGATGTCGGCGCCGGCGCGCGCCTGATTGAGCGCCTGTCCGACGAGCACCTCGACGGTTTCGTCGTTGAGGACATAGCCGCTGTCGTCGATCAGCCCGTCCTGCCCATGGCTGGTATAAGGGTCGAGCGCGACGTCCGTGAGCACGCCGATGTCGTCGCCGAGCGCCTGCTTGATCGCGGCGGTCGCGCGGCACATCAGATTGTCGGGATTGAGCGCCTCGCCGCCATCCTCGCTGCGCCGGTCGGCTTGCGTATAGGGAAACAGCGCAAGGCACGGGATGCCCGCCGCCACGGCATCGCGGGCGCGGTCGACGATACGATCGATCGACCAGCGCGAGACGCCGGGCAGACTGGCAATCGCTTCCTCGGTTCCCGATCCGTCACAGACGAACAGCGGCCAAATCAGGTTCGACGGCGACAGCGTCGTTTCGCGCACCATGGCGCGGCTCCAGCCGGTGCGGCGGGTGCGGCGGAGGCGGAGGTCGGGAAAGGCAGCGTGGGTCATGCGGCGTGCATAGCGGGGTGCGGGCGTGGGGCAAATGGATATTGGCGGATTCAGGGACGCCCAAGCACCGTTCGTGTCGAGCGAAGTCGAGACACCCGTCGGCGCAGCATGACGTAGATGAGTGTCTCGACTTCGCTCGACACGAACGGATTTAGAGGATGCTTGCCCGAGAGGTTAAATCCCGCCCTCGGCGCGCTTCGACGCCACATCGGCGAGACTGCCGAGTTTCGGCCCTTCGACCTGTTTCGGCGCGATCGGGGTCAGCGCGGCGCCCGGCGCGACCGCGGTCAGGGCGCGGATGCGGGCGCGGAAATCGGCGAGCGCCTTGCCCTCGAGCAGCGCGCGGGTGACGAAGGTCACCGACGACGGATTGACCGCGCGGCCGTTGCGATAGAGTTCATAGTGGAGATGCGGGCCGGTCGACAGGCCGGTCGAGCCGATATAGCCGATCACCTGGCCGCGATTGACGCGCTGGCCCGGGCGCACCGCGATGCGGCTCATATGACCATAGCCGGTGCCAAGCCCGTTGCCGTGGCTGAGCTTGACGAAATTGCCATAGCCGCCGTGGCGGCCGGCGATCGCCACGACGCCGTCGGCGACCGCATAGATTGGCGCGCCATAACCGCCGCCAAAATCCATCCCGCTGTGCATCCGTTTGTAACCGAGGATCGGATGGCGGCGCATACCGAAGGTCGAGGTGACGCGGCCATTGGTCGGACGCGCCATGCCGCCGCGCTGCTGCCCGACGCCCGACGCCTCGAACCACTGCACGCGGCCATCGACCGTCCATTCGAGCATCGACAGCTTGGCCTTGCCGCCGCGGACCAGCCCCGCATAGAGCAGCTTGCCGGTCTCGCTCTCGCCGGTTTCGGCGCGGCGATAATCGACGATGATGTCGAACTCGTCATTGGCGCGAATGTCGCTGCCGACCGAAATCTGGCGGCCGATCACGCGCAGGTACGACTGGATCGCCGTCGCCGGTGCCCCGGCGGCGCGCGCCGAGCGATACAGGCTGTCGCCGACCCGGCCGCGGATGCGCAGCGGAGTGATATCGACCGCGATCGGGATGCGCCGCATCACCAGCCGGTCGCCCTCGCGCTCCATTTCGATGCGCAGGTCAAAGCGCGCGCGCATCGCCAGCGCATCGACCGGGCGCGGCATCGTGCGCGCGGCGCGGCGGCCGAGAATCAGGTCGATGCGGGTGCCCGGCGCGATGTCGGCGAGCGGCACCGCGACCGCCACCTGATTCGCCAGCGCCTGCGCCTCGCCGCTGCCGACGCCCGAGCGTTCGAGCAGGCGCGCGAAGCTGTCGCCGCTGCCCAAGGTAGCGGTGAGTTCGATCTGGGGCCGTTCGGGGGTCTGGGTCAGCGGGCGGACCGCGTCGGTCGCCGCCATGTGCCGCCCGGTGTCGCCGCCGAGCGCCAGCGGCACGATCATCTGCGCGCGCGCCTCGTTGAAATCGGCAGCATCGAGGGCCGGGGTGCCGCCGACGCTAAGCGGCTGAATTCCCGGAAAACTTGCGATCGCGGTGCCGCACAGCAAGGTTAATGTCGCGAGCCCGCGCCACCATTCCGCCGACCCGATATTGTCGCCAAGGTCGGGAACAAGATCGAGCCCGGCGAGCCGGTCGCGCCAACCGAGCGATTCGGCATCGGCCGCGACGCGCTGCAGCGGGATCGCTTGCGACATCGTGAGCGCGGCCGCATTGCCGGACATCCCCGCGATGGGTTCGTGACGCTGAAACAAACTGCAACCCCCGCTCGACGGGCCTCCCGAACCCGGCCGTCGAATGATATTTTCGACTGCTTGTCTGTAAAGAAAGGTCGTTAAAGTCAATTTAATGGCGGGTTTGCCGCGGCGTGTTGCGGCCAGTCGTGGCGGGGGCGGGATATGATGCGACGTCGGCGGAAAAATTGGTGCGCGCGCTGCGGTTCGACGATCGCCTGTTGCGCGGCGCCCGCGGCCATGCCAGCTTGGCGGTCAAGAAAATGACGTCATCCTCTTCCCAGCCGGTCAAGGCTGTCCTTGGCCCCACCAACACCGGCAAAACCCATTTGGCGGTCGAGCGCCTGACCGCCCATTCGAGCGGCATGATCGGCTTTCCGCTGCGCTTGCTGGCGCGCGAAATTTACGACCGCGTCGTCGCGATCAAGGGCGCCGCGCAAGTCGCGCTGGTCACCGGCGAGGAGCGGATCATTCCGCCCGACGCGCGCTATCTGCTCGGCACGATGGAGGCACTGCCGCTGACACGCGACGTCGCGTTCGTCGGCATCGACGAAGCGCAGCTGGGCGCCGACCCCGAGCGCGGCCATGTCTTTACCGACCGCCTGCTCCGCGCCCGCGGCCGCGACGAGACGATGATCCTGGGGTCGGCGAGCATCCGCGGACTGGTGAAAAATCTGGTCCCCGAAGCCGAAATCATCACCCGCCCGCGTTTTTCGACCCTGAGCTATGCCGGCACGTCAAAGCTGTCGCGCCTGCCCAAACGCTCGGCAATCGTCGCTTTCTCGGCCGAGGAAGTCTATGCGATCGCCGAAATGCTGCGCCGCTTTTCGGGCGGCGCCGCGGTGGTGATGGGGGCGCTCAGCCCCAAGACCCGCAATTCGCAGGTCGCGATGTTCGAGGCGGGCGAGGTCGATTATCTGGTCGCCACCGACGCGATCGGCATGGGGCTGAACCTCGACGTCCAGCATGTCGCCTTTGCCAGTTTGCAGAAATTCGACGGGCGGCGGCTGCGGCGGCTGACGGTCGCCGAAATGGCGCAGATCGCGGGGCGCGCCGGGCGGCATCAGCAGGACGGCAGCTTTGGCACCATCGGCCTGCCGCAGGGGGGGTTTACCCCAGAGGAAGTCGCGGCGATCGAAGGCCATCATTTCCCGCCGCTGTCCAGCCTGTTCTGGCGCAATCCGACCCCCGGCTTCGGCTCGCTCGATCAGCTGCTCGCCGACCTGGCGCAGCCGCCGACGCAGCCGGTGCTGCGCCCCGCCCCCGAAGCGGTCGACATCGCGGTGCTCAAGCATCTGGCGGGCGACATGGAAGTGCGCGCGCGCGGCGGCGATTTCGACGCGGTGCAGCGCCTGTGGGACATTTGCGGCCTGCCCGATTTCGAGCAATTGGGCGCCGAGCATCATAGCCGGACGATCTTCAAACTGTGGCAATGGCGGACCAGCGGCGATGGGATGATCGACCCCGACTGGTTCGCGCGGCGGCTGGCCAAGCTGAACGACGTCGAGGGCGACATCGACCAGCTCGCAAGCCGCATCGCTGCGGTCCGCACCCTGTGCTTCATCGCCCAGCGCGGCGACTGGATCGCGGGCGCTGCGGGGTGGACCGAACAGGCGCAGGCGCTCGAATCGCGGCTGTCCGACGCGCTGCACGCGGCGCTGGCGCAGCGGTTCGTCGACCGGCGGCTGGCGTTGTTGCTGCGCGATGCCGGACAGCGGGGCGCCGCGCTGCCGGTCGCCGTCGGACCCGATGGCACCGTCGCGGTCGATGGCGAGGCGATCGGCACCCTCAAAGGCTTTCAGTTCAAGGTCGATCCGGTGGCGAAGGCGAGCGATCACCGGATGCTGCTCGCGGCGGCCGAAAAACATCTGCGCGCCGAGCTGGCGCGGCGCGCCGCCACCCTGGCCGAGGGCGACGACAGCGCCCTGTCGCTGATCGCCGAACCGGGCGCCGCGCCGCGGCTCGCGTGGCACGGCCATGCCGTCGCGACGCTCGCCCGAGGGCCGACGCTGGTCCAGCCGGCGATCCAGGTCGATCCGTCGCTGCGGCGGCTGGAGCTGCATCAGGTGCAAGCGATTGCCGAGCGGCTGCAACGCTTTGTGGCGCAGCAACTGGCGCGGCATGCCGCGCCGCTGGCCGCGATGGGCGAAGCCGCCGGCGACCTGTTCACCCCGCCGCGGGTGCGCGCGCTGCTCGCCGCGCTGGTCGACGGCAGCGGCACAATCGGCCGCGCGGCGGTCGATGAGCAACTCAATGCGCTGAGCGCCGAGGAGCGGCCGCAGCTGCGCAAGCTCGGCCTGACGATCGGGTCGCTCGACATTTTCCATCCGACGCTGCTGAAGCCCGAGGCGGTGCGCTGGCGCGCCGCGCTGATCGCCGCGCAGCAGGGGGCGCCGGTGCCGGCGCTGCCGCCGCACGGCGCGGTGCTGCAAAAGACCGGCAGCCACGCCGGGCTGACGATCGCCGGCTTTCGCCGCTGTGCGTCAGGCTGGCTGCGCATCGACATGGCCGAAAAACTGGCGCGGCAGGCGCATGCGGCGCGGATGCAGGCGGCGGCGCCGCCGACCGCACCGATCGCGGGCGGCGCCGATCATCATGACGACCAGCATGGCGCGGGCGACGACAGCGAGGGCGTCGCCGCGGCGCCGCCGCCCGGCTTTGTGATCGACCCGGCGCTGGCCACCTCGCTCGGCCTGGATGAGGAAACCCGGCGCGGGCTTTTGGGCAGTTTCGGTTTCCGCGGCGTCGGCGACCCGGCGCTGCATCGCTGGCGCTGGTCGGGGCTGCGCAAGCCCGAAAAACGCCCGCGCCGCAAGTCGCCGCGCAAAAGCGCCGACGCACCGCCGCGCGCCGCGACCAACGGCGACCTGCGGCGCCCGGCGGTCCATCAGGCCATGGCCAAGCGCAGCCACCCCGAAAGGCCACGCGGCGATCCCCCGCGCCCACCGCGCGCCGATCGCCCGGCGCGGCGCGGTCCCTCGCCGACCAGCCCGTTCGCTGGCCTCGCAGCGCTGCTCGCCGAGAGCCGCAAGGACTGATGGCAAGCCCGGGCGCCGCGGGCAGCATCCGGCTGGACAAGCTGCTGTGGTTCCTGCGCTTTGCACGCTCGCGCAGCCGGGCGCAGGCGGTGGTCGAGGCGGGGCATATCCGGCTCGACGGGCGGCGCATCGCCCGTTCGTCCTGCGCGGTACATGTCGGGCAGACGCTGGTCCTGCCGGTCGGCGAACAGATCGAGGTGGTGCGCCTGCTGACGCTGCCGGTGCGCCGCGGCTCGGCGGCCGAGGCGCAGGCCTGTTACCAAAAGCTCACCGCGCCGGTGACGACTGACAATCGCGCTATCAAGGATGATGGAAATGCTGTGCATCCAAATCCCGCGCCTCCCCCTAACCAATGAGAGTGATTCGCAACTGCTTGCTAGGCGTTGACGCACCGCCGCCCGGCGGCATAGAGGCGAGCCGAGTGAGAGCCTGACGGCCCGATTGCCGTCGCCTGAGGGAGCCGAAACCATGACCTATGTCGTCACCGATGCCTGCGTGCGGTGCAAATATATGGACTGCGTCGAGGTGTGCCCTGTCGACTGTTTCTATGAGGGCGAGAATATGCTCGTCATCAACCCCAATGAGTGCATCGATTGCGGCGTGTGCGAACCCGAATGCCCCGCTGAAGCGATCCTGCCCGACACCGAAAGCGGCCTGGAAAAATGGCTGGAAGTGAACACCAAGTTCAGCGCCGAATGGCCGAACATCACGGTCAAAAAAGACAGCCCCGCCGACGCCGACGAATATAAGGGCGTCGAAGGCAAGTTCGAGACGCTGTTTTCGCCCGAACCCGGCGCAGGCGACTGATCCGAAAACTGGCAATCCGATCGGGGCGGGACTTTCCCGCCCCTTTCTTTTGACCCCTTGAAACCCTCTCGCTTGGCGACGATGTAGGTGACAGAGGGGCCAGCCCGCCGGATTCTCCGGTGCGGCATCCCGGAAACATAAGGACGAATTTCCAATGATCGACCCGCTCGCCGCTCTGGTTCCCGTCGTCGTCGAACAGACGAGCCGCGGCGAACGCAGCTTTGACATTTTCTCGCGCCTGCTGCGCGAACGGATCATCTTTGTCACCGGCGAGGTCGAGGACAATATGGCGTCGCTGATCACCGCCCAGCTGCTGTTCCTCGAATCGGAAAATCCGAAGAAGGACATTTATATGTACATCAACTCGCCGGGCGGTGTCGTCACGGCGGGCATGGCGATCCACGACACGATGCAATATATTCGCCCGCGCGTCGGCACGGTGTGCGTCGGCCAGGCGGCGTCGATGGGCAGCTTCCTGCTCGCCGCGGGTGAGCCGGGGATGCGCGTTGCGCTGACCAACGCCCGCGTGATGATCCACCAGCCGTCGGGCGGCGCGCGCGGCATGGCGTCGGACATCGAAATTCAGGCGCGCGAAATCCTGCGCATCAAGAAGCGGATGAACGACCTGTATGTGAAATACACCGGCAAGTCGTTGAAAGAGATCGAAAAAGCGATGGACCGGGATACCTTCCTCGAGGCCGACGAAGCCAAGGCTTTTGGTCTGGTCGATCAGGTGTTCGACCGCCGCCCCGGCGCCCCGGGCGACGACGCGCCGAAGGATATCAGCGAAGGCCCGACGCCCTGAGTCGCGCGGCTGATCCCCAATATCGTTACCCCGGACGTGATCCGGGGTCCATCGCCCACGGGGCGATATGGATGCCGGATCAAGTCCGGCATGACGAACGACGGGGATTGGTAACCGCATTTGTTGACGCCCGTTTGGTGCCTTGGCGCTAGGCGGGACATCGCCGCGATGTCACCCAATTGCCATATTGTAATTGGGTGACCGCGGGCTAGGATAAGGACGGCACCGCCATTTCGGCGCCTGCCAAAGGAAGTTTTATGACGAAATTGAGCGGCTCGGACAGCAAGAGCACCCTCTATTGCTCCTTCTGCGGCAAGTCGCAGCACGAAGTCCGCAAGCTGATTGCCGGCCCCACCGTGTTCATCTGCGACGAATGCGTCGAACTGTGCAACGACATCATCCGCGAAGAGATCAAGGGCGGGGTTGCCGCGCGCAAGGACGGCGCGGTGCCGACCCCGCTGGAAATCTGCCAGCATCTCGACGCCTATGTCATCGGCCAGAACAAAGCCAAGCGCGTGCTGTCGGTCGCGGTCCACAATCACTACAAGCGCCTCGCGAACAGCGGCCGCGGCGACGAGGTCGAACTGGCAAAGTCGAACATCCTGCTCGTCGGCCCGACCGGCAGCGGCAAGACCTTGCTGGCGCAGACGCTCGCGCGCTTCCTCGACGTGCCCTTCACCATGGCTGACGCGACGACGCTGACCGAGGCCGGTTATGTCGGCGAGGATGTCGAGAATATCATCCTCAAGCTGCTCCAGTCGTCCGACTATAATGTCGAAAAGGCGCAGCGCGGCATCGTCTATATCGACGAAATCGACAAGATCAGCCGCAAGGCCGAAAATCCGTCGATCACCCGCGACGTGTCGGGCGAAGGCGTGCAGCAGGCGCTGCTCAAGCTGATGGAAGGCACGACCGCAAGCGTCCCGCCGCAGGGCGGCCGCAAGCATCCGCAGCAGGAATTCCTGCAGGTCGACACGACGAACATCCTGTTTATCGCCGGCGGCGCGTTCAGTGGCCTTGAAAAAATCATCGGCGACCGCCTGCAGGGCAAGTCGATCGGGTTCGGCGCGCATGTCGCCGGCCCCGACGAGCGCCGCATGGGCGAAGTGCTGAAGAATATCGAGCCCGAGGATCTGCTGAAATTCGGCCTGATCCCCGAATTCGTCGGCCGCCTGCCGGTGATCGCGACGCTCGAGGATCTCGACATCGACGCGCTGGTCAAGATTCTGGGCGAACCCAAGAACGCGCTGGTGAAGCAGTATCGCAAGCTGTTCGATCTGGAAGAGGTCGTGCTGACCTTTACCGACGATGCGCTGGTCGCGGTCGCCAAGAAAGCGATCGAACGCAAGACCGGCGCGCGTGGTCTGCGTTCGATCGTCGAGGCGATCCTGCTCGACACGATGTTCGACCTGCCCGACCTCGCCGATGTGGTCGAGATTGTCGTCGACAAGGATGTCGTCGAGGGCCGCAAGGATCCGGTCCGCGTCTATGCCGACAAGGCGAAGGAAGCGGCGGGCGACGCTGCCTGATGGCGTTGCCGCTGGCGTTTGTCGCCGGTATCGCGCTTTACTAAGCTTAGCCCGCAGGCGCGGAACCGGTGGTCACGCGCCGCCCTGCCCTTGCCGTCAACGCCGCAGATGTTCGCACGCCCCGCCGTCGCGAGCGGAATGGTCGATCGGGGCACCTGCCCACAGTGTGTAATTCACCGCAGCAAAGCAGCGACTCGACCGGCGTCAGCCGTTAAAATTGTTGCATTGCAGCAACAGTTGCCAGAAAAAACGCAATGCGAGCTGTGGATAAGTCGCCGCCCTCCACGCAAATTCGCGATTTTTTGACCTTTGGCCCGGGCTTTCAGAGCGCGCCGCTTGCGCTGTCACATTTGCTGTCACAATCGTGCCACATGCGGGCTTCAGGGGCGCTCGCAGAACTTGCGCGCCCCATTTCGCGCGCCTGCCGAATGACATCACACAAGGGGACATCCTGAAATGAACTTCCGTCACACGCTTGCCGCCAGCTGCGCGCTGATCCCGCTCGCGCTGCTTTCCACGCCCGCCTTTGCCCAGTCGACCGGTTCGGTCGATTTCGACGATGAAATCGTCGTCACCGGCGTTTCGGCAACCGACGTCGCCGGCATCTCCGTCCCCGACACGTCGAAGGCGAAGTCGGTCCTGGGTCAGGAAGTCATCGCACGCCAGAACCCCGGCCAGACCGTTCTCGATACGATCAACCTGATCCCGGGCGTCAACTTCACCAACAACGACGCCTATGGCTCGGCCGGCGGCCAGCTGACGATCCGCGGCTTTTCGGCCGATCGCATCAGCCTGACCTTCGACGGCGTGCCGCTGAACGATTCGGGCAACTATGCCATTTATTCGAACCAGCAGCTCGACCCCGAGCTGATCGAGCAGGTCAACGTCAACCTGGGTTCGACCGACGTCGACAGCCCGACCGCCGCCGCGACCGGTTCGACCGTCAACTATCGCACCCGCACCCCGGGTGAAGAATTCGGCGTCAAGCTGTCGGGTTCGGCCGGCGAATTCAAATTCTTTCGCATCTTTGGCATGGTCGACACCGGCGAGTTCACGCCGTTCGGCACCCGCGCCTTCCTGGCGGCATCGACCACGTCGAACGACAACCCGTTCAACAACTATGGCCGCATCCGCAAGAAGCAGTTCAACGGCCGTATCTGGCAGCCGATCGGCGACAATGGTGACTTCATCTCGGTCGCCGGCCACTATAACGTCAACCGCAACAACTTCTTCGGTTCGGTGCCGCTGCGCCTCGACCCCAGCCGCGTCGTCGGTTCGGGTTCGGGCAACCGCTTCCCGATCGACAAGGACGAGCGCGAATACGACATTCTGGCGCCCTGCAACACCGCCGTTGTGGCGCGTCCGGGTCTTGCCGATTCGGGTTCGAACTGCGGCACCGAATTCGACCGCCGTTACAACCCGTCGAACACGGGCAACATCCGCGGTGCGTCGAAGTTCACGCTGACCGACGGCCTCGTGCTGACGATCGATCCCAGCTATCAATATGTGAAAGCGAATGGCGGCGGCACGGTGTTCGCACGCGAACGTCGCCTCGACATCGATCCGGCCGGTGCCACGCCGGGCAGCCTTAACGTCGCCAACTGCACCACCACCACCACCGGCGCGGGCGTCAACTGCCAGACCGGTTATCTGGGTGGCCGTCCCTATTTCGGCCGCGACCTCAACGGCGACGGTGACATTCTCGACGAAGTCGCGATGCTCGCCCCCAGCCAGACGCAGACCCACCGCTATGGCCTGATCGCCAACCTGCGCTGGGACATCAACGATGACCACACCGTCCGCGCCGGCTTCACCTATGACCGCGCGCGTCACCGCCAGACCGGCGAAGTCGGCCTGCTGCAGTTCAACGGCGAACCGTTCAGCGTCTTCCCGGTCACCGACACACCGCAGGTCGACAACACCGGCGTCGTGCTGCAAAAGCGTGACCGCCTGTCCTACGCGATCCTGACCCAAGTTTCGGGTGAGTATCGCGGCGAATGGGCCGACGGCCGCTTCATTACCACGGTCGGTATCCGCGCCCCGTTCTTCAAGCGCGACCTGAACAACAATTGCTTCACGTCGAGCGATACGGGCTTCGTCGAATGTTTTGGCAGCGCAACCGATCCGCGTAATGCCACTTACGCCACGCTGAACCCGACGATCCAGGGTCCGCAACAGCGGGTGCTGAAGTATGACGACATCCTGCCCAACATCGGGCTGGTGTTCAAACCGAACAGCCAGATGTCGGTGTTCGCCAACTATTCGAAGGGTCTGCAGGTCCCCGGCACCGACGCGCTGTACAACTCGTTCTTCTTCGCACCGACGACGGCATCGGCCCGTCCGGCCCCCGAAACGAGCGACAACTTCGACATCGGCGCGCGCTATCGCTCGAGCAAGATCCAGGCGCAGGTTTCGGGTTGGTACACCAAGTACGACAACCGCCTCGCTTCGGCCTTCGATGAAGAAACCCAGCGGACGCTTTACCGTAACCTTGGCCGCGTCGACAAATACGGCATCGACGGCAGCATCTCGTATCAGCCGATCCCCGAGCTCGCGGTTTACGCTTTCGGTTCGTACATGAAGTCGAAGATCAAGGACGACCTTCAGGTTTCGGCCTGTACCCAAGCTCAGGTCACCGGCAACATCGCCGGCTGCACCACGGTTGGCCAGCCGATCTTCTCGCCGACCGCGGGCAATGCCGAAGCCGGTGCTGCGGCTTACTCGTTCGGCGGTACGGTGCGCGGTACCCTTGGTCCGGTCGAAATCGGCATCACCGGCAAGCGCACCGGCGGTCGTTACATCTATGACACCAACCTGCCGGTTTGCAGCGTCACGCCGACGATCATCGCTCCGTCCACCTGCGCCGGCACGATAGTCTATCCGTCGAAGACCAACGCTTACTGGCTGGTCAACCTGGACGCGCGTTTGAGCCTGGAATTCCTGGGCCTGAACGACCAGACCTTCTTCCAGGTCAACGTCTACAACCTCTTCGACTCGCTCTATGTCGGCAACTACAACACGTCGCTGTCGCAGGGTTCGTCGGTTCCGAACGCCCAGATCGGCGCCCCGCGCACGATCAGCGGCACGCTGACCGTCGGCTTCTAAGCCACGCGGCATAAACATGAATGAGGGTGCGGGAGGCAACTCCCGCGCCCTTTTTCTTTGCCTTGCGGAAAGCGTGTGGCGGCCGGTCAGCCCGCGGCGAGGCGGCGGGCGGTATCCTGGACCAGCGCGATCATGTTGGGGACGCCCTGGGTGCGGTTCGACGACAGCTGGCGCGTCAGATCGAACGGCGCAAGTGCGGCGGCGACGTCCATCGCGGCGACCTCGGCGGCGGGCCTGTCCTGCACCGCGGCGAGGACGAGCGCGACGATGCCCTTGGTGATCGCGGCGTTGCTGTCGGCCAGAAAGTGCAGGCGGCCATCGGCCTGCGGCACCGGATAGACCCAGACGCTGGCGCTGCACCCGCGGACCAGCGTCGCGTCGGTCTTGAGTGCCTCGGGCATCGGCCCAAGCTCGCGGCCGAGTTCGATCAGCAGGCGATACCGATCGTCGCCGTCGAGGAAGTCATATTCGTCGTGGATGTCGGTCAGGCTGCGCATGGCGGCGGCACTGGCAGATTTGGGGCGATGGGGGAAGACTTCTTCCCGCCTCTCCTGTGGGAGAGGCTACGAGACTTGGCAGCTTGCTGCGTAGTCGCAGTGGTGAGGGGCTGAGCGCTAGCCGACAGGGCCGAACCCCTCATCCAACTCCGCCTAACCGCTTCGCGGTAAGGCTCCATATCCTTCTCCCTCAGGGAGAAGGATTACAGATCCACTCCAGCGGCGATCGCTTCGAGCTTGCGCAGCCGTTCTTTCAGATCGGCGATTTCGATCCGCGATCCGGCGTGGGGGACGGCGGCGTCGTGGCCGATGCTGTGCCCCGCGGCGAGTTCTTCGCGCTTGAGCTGGATCCAGTCGCGCCAGCCGCGCAGCGCCGCCAGGCTCATGATCGTCAGCGCGGTCAGCGCGACGGCACTGATCATCAGGTTGGAGGCTAGGTCAGACGTAATGGTGGCCATGATGCGGCTCCTTCTTCGTCACGGTCGTCAGGAGGGCGACCGGTCGCGCAGCTTCTCGATTTCCTCATCGAGCGTGACGGCGCGGTTGTGGTCGGTGGCGATGCGTTCGAGCACCTGGATACGGTCCTTCAGCGCGCGGATTTCGGATTGCAGCGCCTTGGTTTCGGCATTGTCGGTCGCGACAAAATATTCGCCACCCTTATGATCGCGGCGGATGCCGTGCTTGGCGCGGACGATGCTGCCGATCGTCACGATCAGGACAATGCCGACGACCATTTCAAATGGGCCCATGGGGAAGATCCTTTCGTATATTGTTATCGTTGCTTCAGTTCAGCGGAGCGTCGCGCAGTTTTTCGATCTCGTCGGCGACGTCAATTCCCTTGTCGGTAACGATCCGTTCGAGCACGCGCACTCGCTGCTCCAGCCGTTCGGTCGCCGCCGCATATTGCGCGGCCTTTTCGGCGGTCATTTCGGACTGCTTCTCGATCATCTTTTGCTGATGCTTCGACCAGATGGCGAAGCCGCCGAGCAGGAAGGGAGCGAGGGGGATCAGTATCCAGATGGCGTCGCCCATCACAGGTCTCCTCAGTTCGCCGGGCGCCGCAGCGCCTCGATCTCGTGGCTCAGCCGGCTGCCTTCGTCGGTGACGATGCGCTCGACCACGGCAAGGCGATCCTTGACCGAGCCAAGCTCGGCGCGCAGCTGGGCGTTTTCCTGGCTGATCAGCTTGACGCGTTCCATCGCTTCGTCGCTGGTCTTGGGATAGACCGCCTTGCCCCAGCTGTTTTCGAGCGGATAGCCGTTCTTGACGCGGAGCCAGGTGGTGAAGATCCAGCCGCCGATCGCGGCGAGGCCGAGGATGGCGGCGCCGGGGGCGATGGTATTCAGGACATCGAGATTCATGTGTCTTCCCCTCAGCGCAGGCGGTCGATCTGGTCGGCAAGCTGTGCCGCCTGACCATGATTTTCGGTGGCGATGCGTTCGAGCACCGAAATCCGCTCTTCAAGGCGGCTGACCTGGCCTGCCAGCTTGGCATTGTCGTCGGTCAGCAGCGCGATTTTTCGATCAGCGTCGGGGTCGGTTCGATGAACCGTGCCACCCCATTCATTTTCAACCGGATAGCCGTGCTTGGCGCGGATCCAGGTGGTGAACATCCAGCCGCCGATCGACAATGCGATGATGGCGAGGACGAAACCGGTACCACCGAAATTCATCTGTCTTCTCCCTGTTGCTTACAGCCCGCCCGGCGCAGCGCCCCGAGTTAACGGAGCGCGTCGATCTCGTCGGCGAGGCGGCGGTTGTGGCTGGTGTAATATTGCTCGATGTCGGCAAGGCGGCGGTCGATGTCGCGGAAGCGCGACTTGATGTCGCGGGTCGATGCGGTCGGATTGCTGCGCACGCCCTGCCAGAATTTGGCTTCCTCACGCGACCCATAGAGGGCGAAGGGTTTCGGCGTGCCCATCCAGGCGACCATCCAGTAAGCGATCAGCGTCCAGGGAAAGCCCCCCATCAGCGTCAGGAGCACCGCGCCGACACGGACCCAGAGGACGTCGACACCGCTGTAATCGGCGATCCCGGCGCACACACCGCTCCATTTGGCGTTCTGCTTGTCGAGGTAGAATTTTGTGCGGCTGGCAGACATCTCAGTTCCTCCGGCTGGTATTTTCGAGCTGCGCCAGGTCTTCATCGCTACGTACCGCGGGGCGGAAGTCGGGATGGTCGGCGCTGATGATGCGTTCGACGGTGTGCAGGCGGTTTTCGAGCCGGCGCGCCGTGTCGTACAGTTCGTCGAGCAGCTGTTCGTCTTCTCCGGTCAGCGTCTTGGCCTGTTTCCACTTGGTGATGTAGTGGAGGATCAGCCAGGGCAGACCGAGGAAGAGCGTTCCGATGACGATCGGGACGATGATGATTTCTTCCATCGGTCTGGATCCTTACTGCTTGCTGGCCTGCGCCGCCTTGAGCGCGGCGAGTTCGTCGGCGACCTTGTCGGCGGCCTGGAGTTCGGCGATCTCTTCGTCGAGCGACTTTTTGTAACCCAGGTTCAGCGCATCGGCGCGGCCCTCGGCTTCGTCGACGCGGCGTTCGAGGATGTCGAAGCGCGAGAAGGCATCTTCGACGCGGTCGCCATTGGTCATTTCGCGCAGCTTATACTTGTTCTCGGCGCTTTCGAGGCGGGTCGACACGTTCGACTGGCGGGCGCGTGCTTCGCTGAGTTTCTTCTGCAGCTTGGCGATATCGTCCTCATAACCCTTGAGCGCGTCGTCGAGAACGGCGATCTCGGCTTTCAGGCGTTCGGCCATGTCGCCGGCCTTTTGCTTTTCGACCAGCGCGGCGGTGGCGAGGTCTTCGCGGTCCTTCGACAGCGCGAGTTCGGCCTTTTCCTTCCAGCTGTCCTGCAGGCTTTCGAGCTTGGCGATGTGGCGGCGCATTTCCTTTTGATCCGCGATCGTGCGTGCGGCAGAGGCGCGCACTTCGACCAGCGTTTCGTTCATCTCGAAAATGATCTGGCGGATCATCTTTTCGGGATCCTCGGCGCGGTCGAGCAGGTCGGTGACATTGGCGGCAATGATGTCGCGGGTGCGTGAAAAAATACCCATGGTGAAACTCCTAATCGAAATTTTTAAGGCTTGAAAAAAGGCTGGTGCCGGGGCGGGGCAAGGGGGGAGAGTGCCCCGGCACCAGTGCCGGTCAGGCCAAAGCGCTGACCGCCGGGGACATGACAGCGGCGACCAGCGGACCGGCGGGGTTGCCGGTAAAACTGGCGGCGACCTGCGGCTGGTCGATCACACCGACGAGGATGGCCAGCGCTCCGGCCGTGCTCAGCACGAAAGTGGCGGCTTGGGCAAACATCGACTTCATGGGTCAACCTTCCTTGGTTTTCGCTGCACCGGCACGATTTGCGCCGGTTCGCTGAAAGTAATGCAGACACCGTGCCAATTGTGCAAAGCGGCGCGAAACCGCGCAACTTCACACGGAAATCGTCCGACTCATCGATTTGACTTGCCATCGAGCGGGATATTTTGCCAATGATTGGGAATGGAGCCCGAGACCCAATTTATCGGCCAGTCGGCGGCATTTCAGGACGCGGTCGAACGCGCCAGCCTGGCCGCATCGCTCGACCGCCCGGTGCTGGTGATCGGCGAGCGCGGGACCGGCAAGGAACTGATCGCCGAGCGGCTGCACCGCCTGTCGACGCGCTGGGACCGGCCCTATGTCATCCTGAACTGCGCTGCGATGCCCGAAACGCTGATCGAGTCCGAACTGTTCGGGCATGAGGCGGGGGCGTTCACCGGCGCGACGCGCACCCGCGCCGGGCGGTTCGAGGAGGCCGACGGCGGCACGTTGTTTCTCGACGAACTGGCGACGATGTCGATGGGGGCGCAGGAACGGCTGCTGCGCGCGGTCGAATATGGCGAGGTCACGCGCGTCGGGTCGTCGCGCCCGATCCGCGTCGATGTCCGCATCGTCGCGGCGACCAACGAACATCTGCCGGCGCTGGTCGATGCGGGCCGCTTTCGCGCCGACTTGCTCGACCGGCTGTCGTTCGAGGTCATCACCCTGCCCCCGCTGCGCGCGCGCGAGGGCGATATCGAGGTGCTCGCCACCTATTTCGGCCAGCGCATGGCGGCGGTGCTCGGCTGGGAAGAATGGCCGGGCTTTGGCCCGCGCGCGCTGGCGGCGATGGAGGGGCACGACTGGCCGGGCAATGTCCGCGAGCTGCGCAACGTCATCGAACGCGCCATCTATCGCTGGGCCGATCCCGAAAAGCCGGTTGATGCGGTGAATTTCGACCCCTTTGCCAGCCCGTGGCAGCCGGTGGTGCGCAAGGGGCCAGCGCCCGCGGATGGCGGCAGCGCGCCCACGGCATCCGCCGACCCCGCGCCCCCCGCCGCGATGGCGCTGCCCAGCGGCCCGGTCAGCGACATGCGGGCCGCGGTCGACAGCTATGAACGCCAGATCTTGGCGGACACGATGGCGCGCTGCCGTTTCAACCAGAAGGTCGCCGCCGAGGCGCTGGGGCTGAGTTATGACCAGATCCGCCATGCGTTGAAGAAGCATGGGTTGAATCAATAGGCCGACTCCACTCGTCATCGTCATGCCGGACTTGATTCGGCATCCATGACCACGGCGGCCGCATGGCCCCCGGACCAAGCCCGGGGTGACGAAGAGTGAAGCTACTGCCCCGGCAACTGGCTGTTCATTGCTTCCAGCACCGCATCTTGCGTTGACACCATATCCGCCAGCCGCTCGCGCAGCGCGTAAATGTCGGGCAGGCCGTCGATCGCTTCATCGACGCGGCGATCGAGATAGAGCCGGTCGATGTCGGCGAGCGCCCCGGTGAGCGGCGCGCGGGTGGCGGTGAGGCGCGAGATCGCCTGCTGCGCGACCACCCAGCGTTCGCTGGCAACCGGCGCCCCGGCGGCGGCCGACACCAGCGATGCGGTCCCGGCGCGTTCGGCGGCAAAGGCCTGCTGCGCCCCGGCAGCATCGGCTTCCCAGCGCGCGAGCCTGCCGCCCAGATCGGCGGGCAGCGGCCCCGGCGGGGTGACGACGACCGCGGGCGGCGCGACGTCGAATCGGCCCTCGACCGATCGTTTGGCGAGCGAGGGCGCACCGGTGTTCTGCGCCGCGGCACAGGCCGAGAGCGACAGCGAGGTAGCGAGAGCCAGCGGCAAGGTAACAAGGATGCGCTTCATCGCCGACCCTGATATGGGCGCTGGCGCAAGGCAGCAAGTACCGAATCGGCGGAGCGCCGCGCCATTCGGTCACGGACCCGCTTTTCACGCGAAAAGCACGGAATTTGGCGGTTGACAGCGAAGCGCTGGCTCGCTAGTGGCGCTGACTTTCCCGCATGCCGGAAAAATCGCTCGCTCCGGTGGGTGATTGGTGCGCGGGTGATTTAGTTTTTTGATTGGATGGAAGACCATGTTCGCAATCGTGCGCACGGGCGGCAAGCAGTATCGCGTCGCCGCCGGAGACAAGATCGCCGTTGAAAAGATCGACGGCGAAGCTGGCGACACCGTGTCGCTCGGCGACGTCCTGCTGGCCGGTGACGGCGGCGAAGTGAAGAGCGCCGACGGCCTCGTCGTTTCGGCCGAAATCATCGCCCAGACGCGCGGCGAAAAGGTCATCGTGTTCAAGAAGCGCCGTCGGCATAACTATCGCCGTCGCAACGGTCACCGCCAGTCGCTGACGCTGCTGCGCATCCTCGCCGTCGGCGAAGCCAAGAAGGCCGCGCCGAAGAAGGAAGCCGCTCCGAAGGCTGAAGCCGCTCCGGCGACCGAAGCCAAGGCCGCTGCACCCGCCAAGGAAGCAGTACCGAAGAAGGAAGCAGCACCGAAGAAGGAAGCTGCGCCCAAGAAGGCCGCTGCTCCCAAGTCGGAAGCTGCCGAAAAGGCCGCACCCGCCAAGAAGCCCGCTGCCAAAAAGGCAGCCCCCAAGAAGGACGCCTGAGCGCGGCAACGCGGCTCGGCCCCTGAAACGAATTAAGGAGCATCAGTCATGGCACATAAGAAAGCAGGCGGTTCATCGCGCAACGGTCGCGATTCAGCCGGCCGCCGCCTTGGCGTGAAGAAGTTCGGCGGTCAGGAAGTGATCGGCGGCAACATCATCGTGCGCCAGCGCGGCACCAAGGTTTACCCGGGTGTCAACGTCGGCATGGGCAAGGACCACACGCTGTTCGCGACCGCCGAAGGCCATGTCCGATTCCATGATGGCAAGCTCGGCCGCAAATATGTGTCGGTCGATGCCATGGCGGAAGCCGCAGAATAACGGACGACTTTGTACGGGTCGCCCACCAAGGGATGACCCGGAACGGTCCTTTCCGCCAACAGCGGAAACAAAGTTCGAAAAGAGGGAGACGGGTCACCCCCGGACTCCCTTTTTTCTTGCCCATTGTCCGCAGCTTGGCGGGCAGGCGTGAAAATCGGGCCATCCATCTCCCTCCGCATCGACTGTCGTCAAAGCGTCACCATCTGGCGCCAGGGCGACGGGCAATTGGGAGTGATAAATATGTTCGCGCGTACCGAAAGACTGTTGCTGCGGCCCGGCTGGCTGGAAGACGCCCCGGCGCTGGCCCGCGCGATCGGCGAAGAGGCGGTGGTCCGTAACCTGGCGACCGCGCCCTGGCCCTATGGCGAGGCCGAGGCGCAGGCGTTTCTGGACCAGCCGATCGACCCCGCCCAGCCGCGGTTCCTGATCTTTGCACGCACCGGCGGCGCCCCGCGCCTCGTCGGCGGCTGCGGCATCAAGCCCGACGAGACCGGCAACCCCGAACTGGGGTATTGGATCGCGCGGCCCTATTGGGGTCTGGGCTTTGCGACCGAGGCCGGGCGCCAGCTGGTCGGCATTGCGCGCGCGATGCACCTGCCCAGGCTGACCGCGGGGCATTTCCTCGACAATCCGGCGTCGGGCGCGGTGCTGCGCAAGCTGGGCTTTCGGCCGACCGGCAAGGTCGCGCAGCGGTACAGCCTGGCGCGCGGCGGCGACGGCGCGGTCGCCCTGTTCGAAGAGGGCGATGCCGACGCCGACACCAGCGTCACCCCGATGCGAAGCCGCATCGGGGTGGACGAGGATTTCCGACAGGAACTGCGGTTGATGGCGGCGTGAGCAATTTACGCCCTCCCCTTCAGGGGAGGGCAGCGAGACTTGCCAGCTTGCTGGCTTAGTCGCAGCGGGTGGGGTCCATCGGCCTTGCGCTACCTTGCAAAACCCCACCC